>NZ_JBVKAI010000017.1:47361-178392 GCF_055639495.1 Streptomyces sp. NPDC039424 | reverse complement strand
GTAAGGCTCCCAGTAGACGACTGGGTTGATAGGCCGGATCTGGAAGCCAGGTAACTGGTGGAGGTGACCGGTACTAATAGGCCGAGGGCTTGTCCCCAGTTGCTCGCGTCCACTGTGTCAGTTCTGAGGCAACGAACGGTTGCCGGCTTTGAGCTGAACAAACAAGTGAAGAGTGTGCTTGTTCGCTCGAAACCATTAGGGTTTCGGTGGTCATAGCGTGAGGGAAACGCCCGGTTACATTTCGAACCCGGAAGCTAAGCCTCACAGCGCCGATGGTACTGCAGGGGGGACCCTGTGGGAGAGTAGGACGCCGCCGAACAATTTTTGAGGACCCCTGGTCACCAGCGTTCAGCTGGGACCAGGGGTCCTTTCGTTTTTAGAATGACTTGCGGTACCGAAGACAGGAGTCACCCGATGTCCACCAACTCTCCCGACGAGCGACCGGAGCGCGACCAGCGGCGACGGGACAGTGGTGACCGCAGCGGTGACCGTCGCCCGTTCCGCGGCGGTCCGCGCCGCGACAACGACCGCCGTGACAACGACCGTGGTGAGCGGGGCGGTTACGGCCGCCGCGACGACCGCGACGCCCGTGGCCCGCGCCGCGACGACGACCGCGGTGGCTACGGTCGCCGTGACGACCGGCGTGACGACCGGCGTGACGACCGGCGCGATGATCGCCGTGACGACCGCGGTGGGTTCCGCGGCCGTGACGACCGCGATCGCGGCTTCCGTCGCGACGACCGGGGCGACCGCCCTGAGCGCGGTGGCTTCCGGCGAGACGACACCCGAGGTGACCGCGGTGGGTTCCGCGGGCGCGACGACCGCCGGGATGACCGTCGTGGTGGCGGTGAGCGTCCTGAGTTCCGTCGTGATGACCGTCGTGGTGGCGGTGAGCGTTCCGACTTCCGTCGTGACGACCGCCGTGGTGGCGAGCGTCCCGAGTTCCGTCGCGATGACCGCCGTGGTGGCGAGCGTCCTGACTTCCGTCGCGATGACCGCCGTGGTGGCGAGCGTCCTGACTTCCGTCGCGATGACCGCCGTGGTGGCGGTGAGCGTTCCGACTTCCGTCGTGACGACCGCCGCGGTGGCGAGCGTCCCGAGTTCCGTCGTGACGACCGCCGTGGTGGCGAGCGTCCTGACTTCCGTCGCGATGACCGCCGTGGTGGCGGTGAGCGTTCCGACTTCCGTCGTGACGACCGTCGCGGTGGCGAGCGTCCTGACTTCCGTCGCGATGACCGTCGTGACGACCGCCGTGACGACCGGCCGGGTGGTTTCCGTCGGGACGACAGCCGCGGGGAGCGGGGCGGATTCCGTGGCCGTGACGACCGTGGGCGTGGGCCCCGCCGTGACGACCGAGGTGGGCGCCCCGGTGGGTTCCGGGGCCGCGACGACCGTCGGGACGACCGCCGGGACGACCGTCGTGGCGGCGGCCGTTTCCGTGACGAGCGCGACCGTGACCGGGAGCCGATCAAGCGGCTGCCGATCCCCGAGGACGTCACCGGCGACGAGATCGACAAGGACGTACGGCAGGAGCTGCAGAGCCTGCCGAAGACGCTCGCGGAGGACGTCGCCAAGAACCTGGTGATGGTCGCCCGGCTCATCGACGAGGAGCCCGAGCGCGCGTACGGCTACTCCAAGGTGGCCCTGCGCCTGGCGTCCCGCGTCGCCGCCGTACGGGAGGCCGCCGGCTTCGCCGCGTACGCGAACCAGAAGTACGCCGAGGCGCTCGCCGAGTTCCGTGCCGCGCGGCGGATGACCGGCAACGCGGAGCTGTGGCCCCTGATGGCCGACTGCGAGCGTGGGCTCGGGCGTCCGGAGAAGGCGCTGGACATGGCCGGGGCGCCCGAGGTGCAGAAGCTCGACAAGGCCGGGCAGGTCGAGATGCGGCTCGTCGCGGCCGGTGCCCGGCGTGACATGGGGCAGCTGGACGCGGCGATCGTGACGCTGCAGAGCTCCGAGCTGGCCTCCAACTCCGTCCAGCCGTGGACCGCCCGTCTGCGGTACGCCTACGCCGACGCGCTGTTCGCCGCCGGGCGGCAGGCCGAGGCGCGGGAGTGGTTCGCCAAGGCCGTCGAGGCGGACCGGGACGGCAGCACCGACGCCTCGGACCGGCTGGCCGAGATGGACGGCGTGGAGTTCGTCGACGCGCTCGACGAGAGCGAGGCCGAGGGCGACGGCGGTAACGGCTCCGAGGACGTCGTCACGGACGACGACAAGGACTGACGCCAAGGACTGACGTCCGCTGACATGCGAAAGGGCGGGATCACGGGATCCCGCCCTTTCGCATGTCCGGGGCTCAGAGCTCGAGGGCGCGCAGCACCAGCCCCGACGCCGGCTTGGGGCCGAACGACGTCGACTTGCGGGGCATCGTCACGCCCTGGCGGGCCAGTTCGCGCACGACCTCCTCGCGGACGGGGTGCAGCAGGACCGCCGTACCGCCGTCGTGCTCGGCCTTGGCGACCGTGGCGGCGGTGTCGTGGATGTACGCGATGTGCGCGGGGGAGTCCTCGGGGATACGCCAGACGTGCTCCAGGAGCGTGGCGTGCAGGACCGTGGCGTCCAGGGTGCGCCAGGCGGCGGGGTGGTCGGCGGGGACCGTGCGGGCCAGGAGGTCCGGGTCGGGGCGGTCGACGAGGTGGAAGGCGCCGTCGCCGGCGAGGAGGAAGGCGTTGCCCGCGCGGGCCGCGTCGGCGAGCACCCTCAGCGCCTTGGCGAGGGGCACGTCCAGGCGCCGTACGCGGAACAGGCCGGCCAGCGCGGACAGCGCGTCCGCCACCGGCAGGCCGTGGAGCAGACGGTGGATGGCGCGGACGCGCAGCGGGTAGCGGGCGGTGTCGACCAGGAGGACCAGGCCGTAGTCCCAGGCGCTGGGGGAGGGGTGTTCCGCGCGTAGACGCAGGTAGGTGGCCCAGCGGTGGTGGCCGTCGGCGATCAGGGCCTGGTGCCCGGCCAGTTCGGTCTGGACGCGGCTGACGTCGGCCGGGTCGGTCACCGCCCAGAGGCGGTGGCTGAAGCCGTCCTCGGTGGTGGTGACGAGCAGGGCGGGCTGTTCCGCGGTGCGCTCCACGACCTCGGCCGCGGCGCCGTTGCCGCGGTAGGTCAGGAGGAGGGGCTCGAGGTTGGCGGAGGTGGCGCGCATCAGGGCCGCGCGGTCCGCCACCACGTGCGGCATGACGTCCTCGTGCGGCAGGACCACGCCCTCGGACGGCTCGGACAGGCGCAGGGCGCCGATGACGCCGCGCTGGAGCGTGCCGTCGCCGTTGCACTGCTCGTAGACGTACAGGCCCGGTTCGGGGTCGACGGTCAGGACGCCCTCGGCCAGCCAGCGGCGCAGCGTGTCGGCCGCCTGTTCGGTGCGGGCGCTGGGGGTGCCGGCCTGGGGGAGGATCAGACGGACGATGTTGTGCGGGTCGGCGGACTGGAGGTGGTGCAGGCCGTCGGGACGTACGACGACGTCGTACGGCGGGGACGTGACGGCGGCGAGGCTGCCGACCCGGTCGGGGTCGTAGCGAAGGCCTCGGAACGGGGTGAGTTCCAGGCCTCGGCGCGCCGTTGCTTCCGAGTGACCTGCTGTGTTCATCCCGGCATCGTACGTGTGTCAGTGGCGTGCGGCATGATCGGGGGAAGAGCGGTCGAACGAGGAGCGATGCGGAATGAGCCACGATGTCAGGACGAGGCCCGAGGGCAGTGGGCGGCCCCTGAGCGAGGCGTACGACACGGCGCTTCTCGACCTCGACGGGGTGGTGTACGCGGGCGGGAACGCGATCGCGCACGCCGTCGACTCACTGGCGGTGGCCGGTGACGGCGGGATGCGTCTGGCGTACGTCACCAACAACGCGCTGCGCACCCCGGACGCCGTGGCCGCGCATCTGACGGAGTTGGGGATACCGACGGGGGCCGGTGACGTCATCACCTCCGCGCAGGCGGTCGCCCGGCTGATCAGTGAGCAGGTGCCGGCGGGGGCCAGGGTGCTGGTGGTCGGTGGTGAGGGGCTGCGGGTGGCGCTGCGCGAGCGTGGTCTGGAGCCGGTGGAGTCGGCGGACGACGATCCGGTGGCGGTG
This sequence comes from Streptomyces sp. NPDC039424, assembly GCF_055639495.1. Lineage (NCBI taxonomy): Bacteria > Bacillati > Actinomycetota > Actinomycetes > Kitasatosporales > Streptomycetaceae > Streptomyces > Streptomyces sp. NPDC039424. The sequence goes on along the minus strand of NZ_JBVKAI010000017.1, from coordinate 174,331 downwards.
GTGCAGGGGTACGGCGGGCCGGAGCTGCCGTGGGGGCGTTTCGCGGAGGCGTCCTACGCCATCGCTCGCGGGGTGCCCTGGTTCGCGTCCAACACCGATCTCACCATCCCCAGCGGCCGGGGCATCGCGCCGGGCAACGGCGCGGCCGTGGAGGTCGTCCGGATCGCGACCGGCGCCGACCCGCAGGTGGCGGGCAAGCCGCTGCCGCCCATGCACCGGGAGACGATCCTGCGCACGGGTGCCGAGCGGCCCCTGGTGGTCGGGGACCGGCTGGACACGGACATCGAGGGCGCCTTCAACGGCGACGTGGACTCGCTGCTGGTCCTGACCGGCGTCACCGACGGCGCCCAGCTGCTGGCCGCGCCCCCGCAGCACCGGCCGACGTATGTGGACGCCGATCTGCGCGGGCTGCTCACCGGGCAGCCGGAGGTCACGGAGGCGGGCGAGGGCTTCCGCTGCGGCGGCTGGACGGCGACGGCCCGCGGCGAGCGGCTGGAGCTGGAGGGCGACGGCGAGGCCCTCGACGGGCTGCGGGCGCTGTGCGCGGCGGCGTGGACGGCGGCCGGTGAGGGCACATGCGAGCTGGACGGTGAGAAGGCGCTGGCGCGACTGGGACTCTGAGCGCCGGGAACCCGGGCCGAACCCGGCCGTGCGCTGCGGGATCGAGTTCGAATGGGAGGGTAGGCTAACCTAACCTCGTGTTGGTCGACAGTCCTCCCGAACAGCGCGCGGACACTGCCCCCGCGCCCCCAACCCGCCGGGTGATACGGGCCTTTGGTCTCCTGGCCGCGGTCGCGGTCCTGGCGCTCGTCGTACTGGCGAGCATCGCGACCGGTGCGAAAGAGCTGACCGTGGACCAGGTCTGGCACGGCCTGTTCCACGACTCGGGGACGTACGGCGACGTGGTGGTCGACGAACGGCTGTCCCGCACCCTTCTCGGGCTGCTGGCCGGTGCCGCGCTCGGCCTGTCGGGGGCGGTGCTGCAGGCGCTCACCCGCAACCCGCTGGCCGATCCCGGGCTGCTGGGGATCAACGCGGGCGCGTCGGCGGCGGTGGTCACGGCCATCACCTACTTCGGCGTCACCAGTCTGAGCGGCTATGTGTGGTTCGCGTTCGCGGGCGCCGCCTCGGTCGGGGCGCTGGTGTGGTTCCTCGGCGGCAGCCGGGGAGCGACGCCCGTACGGCTCGCGCTCGCCGGTACGGCGATCAGCGCCGCGCTCTACGGCTATCTCCAGGCCGTGATGATCATGGATGACGCGGCACTCGGCAAGATGCGGTTCTGGACGGTCGGTTCGCTGTCCTCGGCCACCGACTCGACGATCACGCAGGTGCTGCCGTTCCTCGCCGTCGGTACGGTCCTCGCCCTGGTGCTCGCCCGGCCGCTGAACGCCATGGCGATGGGTGACGACACCGCCCGCGCCCTCGGCGCCAGCCTGGGCCGCACCCGCGCCCTGGCCATGCTCGCCGCCACCGTGCTGTGCGGTGCCGCGACCGCCGCCTGCGGTCCGATCATGTTCGTCGGCCTGATGGTGCCGCACGCCGTGCGCTCCTTCACCGGCCCCGACCTGCGCTGGATCCTGCCGTACGCGACGGTCCTGTCGCCCGTGCTGCTGCTCGGCGCCGACGTCCTCGGCCGGATCGTCGCCCGGCCCGCCGAACTCCAGGTCGGCATCGTCACCGCGCTCATCGGCGGCCCGGTCTTCATCTTTCTCGTACGACGGCGGAGGACGGCGCAACTGTGAGGACCCGTCAGAACGGCCCCGCCGTCCGTGCCCTGCGCACCCCGGGCGGACTCTCGGTCCGGGTGGACGTCCGCGCGCTGGCCGTCGTCGCCCTGCTGCTGCTCGCCGCGCTCACCGCGAGCGTCCTGCTGATCGGCACCGGCGACTTCCCGATCTCCGCCACCGACGTCCTCAAGACGCTGACCGGCAACGGCAGCCAGATCCAGGAGTACATCGTCCACGACCTGCGGCTGCCGCGCGTGCTCGTGGGCCTGCTGGTCGGTGCCTCGCTCGGCCTGGGCGGCGCCCTGTTCCAGTCCGTCTCCCGCAACCCGCTGGGCAGCCCGGACGTGCTCGGCCTCTCGCAGGGCTCGACGGCCGGGGCGCTCATCGTGATCGTGCTGCTCTCCGGGAACGCCACCGAGGTCACCGTCGGGGCGCTGATCGGCGGCCTGGTGACCGGGCTCGCCATCTATCTGCTCGCCTGGAAGCAGGGCGTGCACGGCTACCGGCTGGTCCTGGTCGGCATCGGCGTCTCCGCGATCGCCACGGCGGTCAACGGCTATCTGCTCACCAAGGCCGACCTCGTCGACGCGGCCCGCGCGGTCGTGTGGATGACGGGCTCCCTCAACGGCCGCGACTGGGACCAGGTCTGGCCGTTGCTCGCCCTGTGCGCGGTGCTCGTTCCGCTCGTCCTCGCCAACGCGCGCGGGCTGCGGCTCATGGAGATGGGCGACGACGTCTCGTACGCCCTCGGGGTGCGGGTGGAGCGCGTACGGCTGGTGCTGATGGTCGCCGCCGTGCTGCTGACCGCCACCGCGACCGCCGCCGCCGGCCCCGTCAGCTTCGTGGCGCTCACCGCTCCCCAGCTGGCCCGGCGTCTGACCCGTTCGCCGGGGCCCAACCTGGTGCCCTCCCTCTGCATGGGCGCCACGCTGCTGGTCACCGCCGACTGGGCCGCACAGCGCGCCTTCGGCGCCGACCAGCTGCCCGTGGGCGTGGTCACCGGCGTCCTCGGCGGCCTCTACCTGCTGTGGCTGCTGGTCACCGAACGCAGGGCGGGCCGGATATGAGGACCACTGGCGACACCACCGGCGAGACGAACAACCGAAGGAGCACCGTGAACCGCCTGTCCGCCGAGAACGTCACCCTCGCCTACGACCAGCGGGTCATCGCCGAGCGGTTGTCGGTGGAGATCCCCGACAACTCCTTCACGGTGATCGTCGGCCCGAACGCGTGCGGCAAGTCGACGCTCCTGCGGGCGCTGTCACGGATGCTCAAGCCCAGCGAGGGCCGGGTGCTGCTCGACGGGCAGGTCATCCAGTCGATGCCCGCGAAGAAGGTCGCGCGGACGCTCGGTCTGCTGCCGCAGTCGTCCATCGCGCCGGACGGCATCACCGTCGGCGACCTGGTGGGCCGCGGCCGGTATCCGCACCAGGGGATCCTCAGGCAGTGGTCCGCCGAGGACGAGCGGGTGGTACGGGAGTCCATGGCCCAGACCGGGGTCGCCGAGCTGGCCGACCGGTACGTGGACGAGCTGTCCGGCGGCCAGCGGCAGCGCGTGTGGATCGCCATGGCGCTCGCCCAGCAGACCCCGCTGCTGCTGCTCGACGAGCCCACCACCTATCTGGACATCCAGCACCAGATCGACGTCCTCGACCTGTGCGCCGAGCTGCACGAGACCCAGGGCCGCACCCTGGTCGCGGTCCTGCACGACCTCAACCACGCCGCCCGGTACGCCACTCACCTCATCGCCCTGCGCGGCGGGAAGGTGATCGCCGAGGGCGCGCCCGGCGACATCGTCACCGCCGAACTGGTCGAGGAGGTCTTCGGGCTGCGCTGCCAGGTCATCGCCGACCCGGAGACGGGTACGCCGCTGGTGGTGCCGGCGGCGCGGAAGGCGCGGGCCGGGGCGCAGAAGGTGTCCGCTACAGAAGTCTCCTGAGCCGGAACAGGTCGAGCAGGCCCGCTTCCAGCCGGACCCGGCCCGACCCCCACGCCTTCGCGAAGTTCAGCTCGCCGCCGACCAGCGCCACCAGGTCGTCGCCGGTCATCGTCAGCCGGATCTGGGCCTTCCCCGGCGGAGGGCCCTGGAGGGTCTCGTCGACCTCGATCCGGCCGTCGGTGAGCCGGCCGGCGAAGGTGACGTCCAGGTCCGTGATGTGGCAGCTCACCGAACGGTCCATGGCCGCGGCCGCGCGGACGTCGCCCTCGGCGCCCTGCATGTTGTCCGAGAGCTTCTCCAGTGCGGCACGGCACTCTTCGATCGTCGCCATCGCGACCGACGGTACCGCAGCGGTTCGAGGTAGCGTCTGGGCATGAGCGAGTCTGTGCCCGAGGCCGAGGTGCGCGCGGAGGCGGAGGTTCCGGTCGAACCCGAGACCGACCCCGCCGCTCCCGCCCCGCTGAACGTGCCCCGCACCCCCACCGGCGACGCCGAGGTCGACGCCCGGCTGGCTCGGCTGGCCGACGCCGACCACCTCGCCACCGACGGCCATGTGGAGGTGTACGAGGATGTACACCGGGGGCTGCGCGACGCGCTGACCGCGCTGGACGCCCGCCCGGGACCCCCGGCGCCCCCGACGCCCTACGGGAACAGGAGCTGAACCGAACGTGGCAGGAGTCGCACGCCGCCGTCTGGACGCGGAGCTGGTCCGCCGGAAGCTCGCGCGCTCGCGCGAGCACGCCAGCCAGCTGATCGCCGCCGGACGGGTCACCGTCGGCAAGATCGTCGCGACCAAGCCGGCCACGCAGGTGGAGACCGCGGCGGCCATCGTGGTCACGACGGACGACAGCGACCCGGAGTACGTCTCCCGGGGCGGCCACAAACTGGCGGGCGCGCTGGAGGCCTTCGTCCCGCGGGGGCTGGTCGTCGAGGGGCGGAGGGCGCTGGACGCGGGCGCGTCCACCGGCGGCTTCACCGACGTCCTGCTGCGCGCGGGCGCCGCGCACGTCGTCGCCGTCGACGTCGGATACGGACAACTCGCCTGGTCTCTGCAGAGTGATGAACGCGTCACCGTCAAGGACCGTACGAACGTACGCGAGTTGACGCTTGAAGCGATCGATGGGGAGCCTGTGGATCTTGTCGTGGGTGATCTGTCCTTCATCCCGCTCGGGCTGGTGCTGCCGGCCTTGGCGCGGTGTGTGAAGCCGGACGCCGACCTGGTGATGATGGTCAAGCCGCAGTTCGAGGTGGGGAAGGAACGGCTGGGCAGCGGGGGCGTCGTACGCAGCCCCCAGCTGCGGGCCGAGGCCGTGCGGGGGGTGGCCGAGAAGGCCTGGGAGCTTGGCCTGGGGGTGAAGGGCGTGACGGCGAGTCCGCTGCCCGGACCCTCCGGCAATGTCGAGTACTTCCTGTGGCTGCGGGCCGGGGCACCGGAACTGGACCCGGCCGATGTCGACCATGCAGTGGCGGAGGGGCCGCGTTGACACAGAACCGAGCTCGTACTGTTTTCCTGCTCGCGCACACCGGGCGGCCCGCGGCCATCCGCAGTGCCGAGCTCGTGGTCAAGGGGCTGCTGCGGTCCGGCATCGGGGTCCGCGTCCTGGAGGACGAGGCGCGCGACCTGCCGCTGCCGCCGGAGGTGGAGCTCGTCACGGAGGCGACTCCGCACAGCCTCGACGGGTGCGAGCTGCTGATCGTGCTGGGCGGCGACGGCACGCTGCTGCGCGGCGCGGAGTTCGCGCGGGCCTCCGGGGTGCCGATGCTCGGCATCAACCTCGGGCGCGTCGGGTTCCTCGCGGAGGCCGAGCGGGACGACCTCGACAAGGTCGTGGACCGGGTGGTGACGAAGTCGTACGAGGTCGAGGAACGGATGACCGTCGACGTCGTCGTGCACCGCAACGGGGACATCGTGCACACCGACTGGGCGCTGAACGAGGCGGCCGTGCAGAAGGTGTCCGCCGAGAAGATGCTCGAGGTCGTGCTGGAGATCGACGGGCGGCCGGTGACGGGGTTCGGCTGCGACGGGATCGTCCTGTCGACGCCGACCGGGTCCACGGCGTACGCGTTCTCCGCGGGCGGCCCTGTGGTGTGGCCCGAGGTGGAGGCGCTGCTGATGGTGCCGATCTCGGCGCACGCGCTGTTCGCGAAGCCGCTGGTGACCTCGCCGAACTCCGTGCTCGCGGTGGAGGTGCTGCCGAACATTCCGCCGGGGGTCCTGTGGTGTGACGGGCGGCGGACGGTCGAGCTGCCGCCCGGGGCGAGGATCGAGGTGCGGCGGGGGGCTGTGCCGGTGCGGCTGGCCCGGCTGCACCACGCGTCCTTCACCGACCGGCTGGTGGCGAAGTTCGCGCTGCCGGTGTCCGGGTGGCGGGGGGCGCCTCACTAGCGGTCCCCTGAGGTGGGTCCACTCGCCCGGGTGACAGGGGGCCTCGCACTTCATCGCTTCCACCTCGTAAGGTCTTCCCCGTGTTGGAGGAGATGCGGATACGGTCGCTCGGGGTCATCGACGATGCTGTCGTCGAGTTGTCGCCGGGGTTCACCGCCGTCACCGGTGAGACGGGTGCGGGCAAGACCATGGTGGTCACCAGCCTGGGGCTTTTGCTGGGCGGGCGGGCGGATCCGGCGCTCGTGCGGATCGGGGCCGGGAAGGCGGTCGTGGAGGGGCGGATCGCCGTGCCCGCCGCCTCCTCGGCCGTCGTACGGGCCGAAGAGGCCGGTGCCGAGCTGGACGACGGGGCCCTGCTGATCAGCCGTACCGTGTCCGCCGAGGGGCGCTCGCGGGCGCACCTCGGCGGGCGGAGCGTGCCCGTGGGGCTGCTCGCCGAGCTGGCCGACGATCTGGTGGCCGTGCACGGGCAGACCGATCAGCAGGGGCTGCTGAAGCTGTCCCGGCAGCGGCAGGCGCTCGACCGGTACGCGGGTGACGCGGTCGCGGTGCCGCTGGCCAAGTACGGCGAGGCCTACCGGCGGCTGCGGGCCGTCTCCGCCGAGCTGGAGGAGATCGTCACGCGCGCGCGTGAGCGGGCCCAGGAAGCCGACATGCTGCGCTACGGGCTGGACGAGATCGCCGGCGTGGAGCCCAGGGCCGGAGAGGACGTGGAGCTCGCCGAGGAGGCCGAGCGGCTCGGGCACGCCGAAGCGCTGGCGTCCGCCGCGGCCGTCGCGCACGCCGCCCTCGCGGGCAATCCCGAGGACCCCGAGGGCATCGACGCGACGACCCTCGTCGCGGGCGCGCACCGGGCGCTGGAGGCCGTGCGGTCGCACGATCCGGCGCTGGCCGCGCTCGCCGACCGGATCGGCGAGGTCGGGATCCTGCTGGGCGACGTCGCGGGCGAGCTGGCCGGGTACGCCGACGACCTGGACGCCGATCCGCTGCGGCTGGCCGCGGTGGAGGAGCGCAGGGCCGCGCTGAACGCCCTCACCCGTAAGTACGGGGACGACATCGACGCCGTACTGGCGTGGGCCGAGCAGAGCGCCGCGCGCCTGACCGAGCTGGACGGCGACGACGAGCGGATCGGTGAGCTGACCGCCGAACGGGACGCGCTGCGCTCCGAGCTGGGCGGACTGGCCCAGGCGCTGACGGACGCGCGGGCGGAGGCCGCCGAACGGTTCGCCGCCGCGGTGACCGCCGAACTGGCCTCGCTCGCCATGCCGCACGCGCGCGTGTCCTTCGACATCCGGCAGACCGAGGACCCCGAGGGCGTCGAGGTCGGCGGGCGTACGGTCGCGTACGGGCCGTCGGGCGTGGACGAGGTGGAGCTGCTGCTCGCGCCGCACCCGGGTGCGCCGCCGCGGCCCATCGCCAAGGGCGCCTCCGGCGGTGAGCTGTCGCGCGTGATGCTCGCCGTGGAGGTGGTGTTCGCGGGTACGGATCCGGTGCCGACGTACCTCTTCGACGAGGTCGACGCGGGTGTCGGCGGCAAGGCGGCGGTCGAGATCGGGCGGCGCCTCGCGAAGCTGGCCAAGACCGCGCAGGTCGTCGTGGTCACCCACCTTCCGCAGGTCGCGGCCTTCGCCGACCGGCAGCTGCTGGTCGAGAAGACCAACGACGGGTCGGTCACCCGGTCCGGCGTGAAGGTGCTGGAGGGCGAGGAGCGGATCCGCGAGCTGTCCCGCATGCTGGCCGGCCAGGAGGACTCCGAGACGGCCCGGGCGCACGCGGAGGAGTTGCTGGCGGCGGCCCGCGCGGACGGGTAGCGGGCGGGCTTCGGGCGGGAACGCCGGGGCGCTCGGTGTGAAGCTCGCGCGCATGGGCGGTTGTTCACTCGTGTGGGTGATGCTCATCCGGGCGGGGGCCGTGCGTGGCGCGGTCGGCGGTTCATGGCGTTCCCGGAACACCCGTACGTCCTGGCATCCTTGGCAGGGAACCCAGTCCGTGCAGGAGGCGCGCGCGGTCCACCCCTCCGCTCGATACCTTCTGGACGTCCCTTCGTGACCGCCCGACGCCGAACCAGGAGCCCCGGCCACGTGAGCCCCGCGAGCAGTACCTCAGCGCACGGTCAGTCGCCGCTGCGCACCGTGCAGGTCCTGGGCGGAGGCAACGCCGGCAGCAGCGCGCATGTGCGCTCCCTGGCCGCCGGACTGGTCGCGCGGGGCGTGCGCGTCACGGTGTGCGCCCCCGTCGAGGCGGATCACACCTACGACTTCACCGGGGTCGGCGCCGACCATGTGCACGTGCCCCGCAGCAGCGACCCGACGGCGGTGGCCGCGCTGCGGGCGGCCTGCGCGGACGCCGACCTGGTGCACGCGCACGGGCTGCACGCCTCCTTCCGCACCGTGCTCGCCCTCAGCGGCCGGCCCACCCCGCTCGTCGTCACCTGGCACAACCGGGCCCGGGCCGAAGGGGCGCGGGCACACCTGCTGCGGCTGCTGGAGCGGCGGGTGGTGCGCACGGCCGCCGTGGTGCTCGGCACCACCCCGGACCTGGTGGACCGGGCGCGCCGGACCGGGGCGCGGGACGCCCGGCTCGCCGGCGTCACACTGCCCGGCCCGCGCCGGCCCGTGGACCACGACGACCCCGACCGGCTGCGGCCCAAGACCCGGGCCGAACTCGGCGCCACCGGCCGCCCGTTGCTCATCGCGGTCGGCTCCCTCGACCGGCAGCGGGGCTACGACGTACTGCTGGACGCGGCGCACCTGTGGTGCCGCCTCGACCCCGTGCCGCTGCTCGTCATCGCGGGGGAGGGGCCGCTGCGCCCGGTGCTCCAGCGGCGGATCGAGGACGAGGAGCTGCCGGTCCGGCTGATCGGGCGCCGAGACGACGCCGGCGAGCTGCTCGCCGCCGCCGACATCGCGCTGCTGTGCAGCAGTTGGGAGCCCCGCTCGGTCCTCGCCCAGGAGGCCCTGCACGCACGCGTGCCGCTCGTCGCGACCGCCGTCGGCGGCATCCCCGACCTCGTGGGCGACGCGGCCGAACTGGTGCCGTACGCGGACGCGGAGGCGCTCGCGGGCGCCGTCGTCCGGCTGCTCGGGGATCCCGAGCGGTGCGAAGAGCTCAGGGACAGGGGCGTACGGCAGGCGGCGACCTGGCCGACGGAGGACGAGACGGTCGCCCAAGTACTCAGCGTCTATGACGAGTTGACCCAGCCCCTGCCGCTGCCATGAGCTCCGGCTAGGACACGTGCCGGCGGGCCCGCAGGGCCAGGCTCAACGCCAGTACCGTCTGCGGGTCGTCCAGGTCGGTGCCCAGCAACTCGCCGATGCGGGCGAGGCGGTTGTAGAGCGTCTGGCGGTTGAGGTGCAGCTCGCGGGCGGTCTCGGCCTTGCGGCCCGCATGAGCGAGGTACGTCTCCAGCGTGGGCAGCAGCGGCGGCTTGGAACGGTGGTCGTGGTCGCGCAGCGGGCCGATGGCCCGGTCCACGAAGGCCGCCAGGTCCGGGTGGTCGCGCAGCCGCCACAGCAGCAGGTCGATGTCCAGGCGGCGGGCGTCGTACCAGGGCCGGTCGGTGAGGCCCTGGGCCGCCGTCGCCGTCTCCGCCGCGTGCCGGAGACCGGCCGACGCGGCCGCCCAGCCGCCGGCTACACCGACCACCACGACGGGCGGCTGGGCCCCCGGCCGCTGCATGCCCGCCCGCTCCACCCCGGCCCGCAGCGCCGCCGCGACCCGGTCCGCGACCGCCGACCGCTCCGACTCCGAGCGCAGGCCCAGCAGCAGCGGGACGCGGCCCTCGACGGGTCGTACGCCGAGCAGGACCGGCACCCCCACCGAGGCCAGCTCCTCGGCGACCGCGCGGGCCAGGACCGCCCAGCCGCCGCCCGGCGAGAGCGTGTCCCCGAGGCGCATCACGACGGGCAGCAGCGGGCTGCCGCCCGGTCTGAAGCCCAGCACCCGGGCCTGCGCCGGGGCGTCCTCCGCCGCGATACGGCCCTCGGCGAGGTCGGTGAGGAAGTCGCCCCGGCCCCGCGCCGCCAGCTCCTCCTCCTGCCGGGCCTGCATCAGCACCACGGCCAGGATCCCGGCGGCCCGCTCGGCGGCGATGCGGTGCACCGGGGCCAGCGGCCCGCGCACCGGCAGCAGGACCAGCCGCGCCCGCACCGACCCGGTGCCCGGACCGCCGCCCGGCACGTCCACCAGCACCGAACCGGCCGGCGGCGGGGCGTCCTTGTGCGGGCCGCGCAGCCCCTCCCACACCTGGAGCGGGTCCGCGCCCTCGGGCCCGGCCCCGGCGGCGTACAGCAGCTGGCCGTCGGTCGTCTCCAGGAAGACCGGGTTGCCGCTGAAGTCGGCCAGGATGCCGAGCACCTGCGGCACCCCGCCACCGCCGAGCAGGGCCTCGGTACAGCGACGGTGCACCTCCTCCGCCCGCTGCAGCAGCGCGTAGTGGCCGTTGACGATCTCGGTGTGGATCTCCTCGGTGACCGCGACGAAGGGCACCTCGCGGTGCAGCTGGACCAGCGGCAGCCCGGTGGCGCGGGCGGTGTCCACGAGGGCGGCGGGCAGCCGGGTGAAGCGCGGGCCCAGCTCCACGACCAGGGCGGCGATGCCCCGCTCGGCGAGTGTGCGCACGAACGCCCGCTGCTCGGCCGGGCGGGTGCCCAGCCCGTAGCCGGTGGTGAGCAGCAGTTCGCCGCCCTTCAGTAGCGAGGCGATGTTGGGCACCTCGCCCGCGTGCACCCAGCGCACCGTGCGCCCCAGCCGGTCGGCGCCGGCCAGGATCTCCGGCAGCCCGCTGCGCAGTCCGGGCAGTTCCAGCGCCCGCTGCACGGTGATCCCGGCGCCCTGGGTGCCGTACCGGCCGTTGTCCGCGCTGCTCTCCATGCGGCGGACGCTACCTGCGAAAACGCCCGGAAGACAGCTTCGGCTCCCGGGCTACACCGGCTTGATGTTGTGGTTGAAGCGGAACACGTTGTCCGGGTCGTACCGCCGCTTGACCTTGGCCAGCCGCAGGGCGTTCTCGGCGCCCAGCCCCGCCACCACCCGGTCGCGGCCCTCGTCGCCGATGAAGTTCAGGTAGACCGCGCCGGTGCTCCAGGGCCGGACGTCGGCGCGGACGTCCCGCACCCAGGCGATGGTCCGCTCGTCGTCGGCCGGGTCCGCCCAGACGCCGAAGGGGTGCACCGCCCACGGCGCGTCCCGGTAGGGCACCGGGTAGTCGGCGGGGCCCGCGGCGATCGCTCCGCCCTGCGGGAAGATCAGGTGCTGGGTGCTGGTCGGCACGGGCATGGCGTCCGCGCGGGCGCAGAAGAGGTCCACCAGCTCGTCGGGCAGGTCGGTCAGGTACTCGGCCGACCAGTAGTTCCGCATGCCGGGCGGATCGTCGATCATGCACTGCACGTCCGCGTAGGGCATCACGCCGAGGACCTCCCCCTCGTGCGGCAGCGCCAGCAGCGGCTCGGCGAGCTTGCGCAGGTCCTCCTCCCCGCCCGCGTACGTCAGCAGCGTGGCGCACACCAGCTTGCCGACCAGCTCCGGCGGTACGAAGTCCTCGGGCGGGCCGGTGATGTACAGCACCGCGCCGCCCACCTCGTCCGGCCCGGCGCGGAGGATGTCGCGGAAGGTGCGGACCGCCTCCCGGCCGAACTCCGGTAGGTGGACCAGCAGCGCGATGGAGAACTCCGGCAGCTCGTGCAGCTCCAGGGTGAGCGCGGTGGCGACGCCGAAGTTGCCGCCACCGCCGTGCAGCGCCCAGAACAGCTCCGGGTTCTCGTCGGCGTTCGCGTGGACCCGTTCGGCGTCGGCGGTGACCAGCTCGGCGCCGAGCAGGTTGTCCGAGGCGAGACCGAAGGCGCGGTCCAGCCAGCCGGAGCCGCCGCCCAGGACGAAGCCGCCGACGCCGGTGGTGGAGACCCGGCCGCCGGTCGTGGCGAGGCCGTGCGGCTGGGTGGCCCGGTCCAGGTGGCTCATCGTGGCGCCGCCTCCGACCCGCACCGCCTGCGCCGCCGGGTCGACGGCCACGTCGTGCATCCGGCGCAGATCGACTACGAGCGCCCCGTCGCCCAGGGCCGAGCCCGCGACGCTGTGTCCGCCGCCGCGCACCGCGACGGGCAGGTCCAGGTCTCTGGCGAAGCGCACGGACCGCACGACATCGGCCTCGTGCGCGCACTGCGCGATCACCGCCGGCCGTCGGTCGATCATGGCGTTGAACACCGTGCGGGCATCGTCGTAGCCCGGATCCCCCGGCGCGAACACATCGCCGGTCAGATCCTCGCGCAGCTCCAGAAGAGCCGCGCCCGCCTTCGAGAGGGAAGCCATGGCTGCCCCCTTCCGGAAAAGGGGCAATCGTCCGCTTCCAGCGTAGGCGGGCCCGGTCAGCGGGGCGCGTCGCGGGGGCGGGGTCAGCCGCCGTAGGCGCCCGAAGCCGTCAGTCGCAGGGCCGTGTCGATCAGCGGGACGTGGCTGAAGGCCTGGGGGAAGTTGCCGACCTGGCGCTTCAGGCGCGGGTCCCACTCCTCGGCGAGCAGGCCGAGGTCGTTGCGCAGGGCCAGCAGCTTCTCGAAGAGCTTGCGGGCCTCGTCCACGCGGCCGATCATCGCCAGGTCGTCCGCCATCCAGAACGAGCAGGCGAGGAACGCCCCCTCGTCGCCGGGCAGGCCGTCGACGCCTTCGCTGTCCCCCTCCGTCGGGTAGCGGAGGATGAAGCCGTCCGGTGTGGACAGCTCGCGCTGGATCGCCTCGATGGTGCCGATGACGCGCTTGTCGTCCGGGGGCAGGAAGCCCATCTGCGGGATCAGCAGCAGCGAGGCGTCCAGCTCCTTGGAGCCGTAGGACTGCGTGAAGGTGTTGCGCTCCTTGTCGTACCCCTTCTCGCACACGTCCCGGTGGATGTCGTCGCGCAGCTCGCGCCACCGCTCCAGCGGGCCGTCGGCGTCGCCGGACTCGATCAGCTTGATGGTGCGGTCCACCGCGACCCAGGCCATGACCTTGGAGTGCACGAAGTGGCGGCGCGGCCCGCGCACCTCCCAGATGCCCTCGTCCGGCTCGTCCCAGTGGTCCTCCAGGTAGCGGATCAGCTTCAGCTGGAGCAGGGAGGCGTAGTCGTTGCGGGCCAGGCCGGTCATGTGGGCCAGGTGCAGGGCCTCGGTGACCTCGCCGTACACGTCCAGCTGGAGCTGGTGCGCGGCGCCGTTGCCGACCCGGACCGGGGCGGAGTTCTCGTAGCCGGGCAGCCAGTCCAGCTCGGCCTCGCCCAGCTCGCGCTCGCCCGCGATGCCGTACATGATCTGCAGGTTCTCCGGGTCGCCGGCGACCGCCCTGAGCAGCCACTCACGCCAGGCGCGGGCCTCCTCGCGGTAGCCGGTGCGCAGCAGGGAGGACAGGGTGATCGCCGCGTCGCGCAGCCAGGTGTAGCGGTAGTCCCAGTTGCGGACACCGCCGATGTCCTCGGGCAGGGAGGTGGTGGGCGCGGCGACGATGCCGCCGGTCGGGGCGTACGTCAGCGCCTTGAGGGTGATCAGGGAGCGGACCACCGCCTCGCGGTACGGCCCGTGGTACGTGCAGTGCTCGACCCACTCGCGCCAGAAGTCCTCCGTCGCCTGCAGCGACTGCTCCGGCTCCGGCAGCGCGGGCGGCTGCTTGTGCGAGGGCTCCCACGAGATCGTGAACGCGATCCGGTCACCCGGTGCGACCGTGAAGTCCGCGTACGTGGTCAGCGACTTCCCGTAGGTCTCGGCGGACGTGTCGAACCACACAGAGTCCGGTCCGGCCACGGCGACCGTGCGCCCGTCGTGCTTGTGCACCCATGGCACCACCCGCCCGTAGGAGAACCTCATCCTGAGCGCCGAGCGCATGGGCACCCGGCCGGTGACGCCCTCGACGATCCGGATCAGCTGCGGGGCGCCGTCACGCGGGGGCATGAAATCGGTCACGCGGACCGTGCCGCGCGGGGTGTCCCACTCCGACTCCAGGATCAGCGAGTCGCCCCGGTAGGTGCGCCGGGCGGCCGTGGGCGGCTCGGCGTCGGCCGCGTGCGCGGGGCCAAGCCGCCAGAAGCCGTGCTCCTCGGTGCCCAGCAGGCCGGCGAAGATGGCGTGCGAGTCGAAGCGGGGCAGGCACAGCCAGTCCACCGTGCCGTCCCGGCAGACCAGAGCGGCGGTCTGCATGTCTCCGATGAGTGCGTAGTCTTCGATGCGCCCGGCCACGTGCAACTCCAGTCGAACGGCCACGTCGCCCCCGGGAAAAAGGGGGCTGTCGCTAGTGCGGTCAAGGGGTCGTTGTTAAGCGTCGTTGAGCGGTGAAGCAAAGCAGCCCGCCGAGCCCTGAGGCAAAACGACAGTCTTTGCTCAACGAACTGACGAGCTCTCGTTGTTCCGGTGGCTTACAGGCGGGGGTGGTGCCGTGCTTTCCGGCCGAACTCGGCAGCGAGTGTCCGAGCAGGATACGACGCACGTAGATGATCTGCGTGCCGCTCCGGGCAACCCGTGTGAGCCGAACGAGTGAGCCACGGGTGAGAAACCCGTGCTCGCGGCATGTCCGTGTCGACACATGCGCGGAGCGTGGCCGGACGCCATCCCGCCGAGGCGCTGATACCCTGGTAGCCCGTGGACCGGTGGGCACGAAACCCCCGAACCGCAGCGACGGCGCCTCCGCGAGAAAACCCTGATTCTCCGGGCCGGCAGCCGCCCCGCACCCCAGACCGCGACCACGGGAGCCCCCTCTTGGCCATGCCGCCCGCTGCTTTTCGAAACAGCACTACGACGACCAAGCACATCTTCGTCACCGGGGGTGTCGCCTCCTCTCTCGGCAAGGGCCTCACCGCCTCCAGCCTCGGCATGCTGCTCAAGGCCCGGGGCCTGCGCGTCGTGATGCAGAAGCTCGATCCGTACCTGAACGTCGATCCGGGCACCATGAACCCGTTCCAGCACGGTGAGGTGTTCGTCACCAACGACGGCGCCGAGACCGACCTGGACATCGGACACTACGAGCGCTTCCTTGACCGCGACTTGGACGGCTCCGCCAACGTCACTACAGGCCAGGTTTACTCGACCGTCATCGCCAAGGAGCGGCGCGGCGAGTACCTGGGCGACACCGTGCAGGTCATCCCGCACATCACCAACGAGATCAAGCACCGTATCCGGCGCATGGCGACGGACGAGGTGGACGTGGTGATCACCGAGGTCGGCGGCACGGTCGGCGACATCGAGTCGCTGCCCTTCCTGGAGACCGTCCGCCAGGTCCGGCACGAGGTCGGCCGGGACAACGTCTTCGTGGTGCACATCTCGCTGCTGCCCTACATCGGCCCCTCGGGCGAGCTGAAGACCAAGCCGACCCAGCACAGCGTGGCCGCGCTGCGGAACATCGGTATCCAGCCGGACGCGATCGTGCTGCGCTGCGACCGCGAGGTCCCCACCGCGATCAAGCGCAAGATCTCCCTGATGTGCGACGTCGACGAGGCGGCCGTGGTCGCCTGCCCCGACGCCCGCTCGATCTACGACATCCCGAAGACCGTGCACGGCGAGGGCCTGGACGCCTACGTGGTCCGCAAGCTGGACCTGCCGTTCCGCGACGTGGACTGGACGACCTGGGACGACCTGCTCGACCGCGTCCACAACCCCGACCACGAGATCACCCTCGCCCTGGTCGGCAAGTACATCGACCTGCCCGACGCCTACCTCTCGGTCACCGAGGCGCTGCGCGCGGGCGGCTTCGCCAACAAGGCCCGCGTCAAGATCAAGTGGGTCACCTCGGACGACTGCAAGACCCCGGCCGGTGCCAAGGCGCAGCTCGCCGACGTCGACGGCATCTGCATCCCCGGCGGCTTCGGCGACCGCGGTGTGCTCGGCAAGGTCGGCGCCATCCGCTACGCCCGCGAGAACCGGATCCCGCTGCTCGGTCTCTGTCTGGGCCTGCAGTGCATCGTGATCGAGGCCGCGCGCAGCCTCGCCGAGATCTCGGACGCCAACTCCACCGAGTTCGACCCGGCCACCGCCCACCCGGTCATCTCCACCATGGCCGAGCAGCTCGACATCGTCGCGGGCGAGGGTGACATGGGCGGCACCATGCGCCTGGGCATGTACCCGGCGAAGCTGGCCGAGGGCTCGATCGTGCGCGAGGTGTACGACGGCAAGGAGTACGTCGAGGAGCGCCACCGCCACCGCTACGAGGTGAACAACGCCTACCGCGCCGAGCTGGAGAAGAAGGCGGGCATCCTGTTCTCGGGCACCTCGCCGGACGGCAAGCTCGTCGAGTACGTCGAGTACCCGCGCGAGGTCCACCCCTACCTGGTCGCCACGCAGGCGCACCCCGAGCTGCGCTCGCGGCCGACGCGTCCGCACCCGCTGTTCGCGGGCCTGGTGAAGGCGGCCGTCGAGCGCCAGCGGGCGGCGGGCGCGGGCCAGAACTCCGAGTAACACACCGGTTGTACGGTGGCCGGGGTGCATACCTTCAAAAGGTGGGCACCCCGGTTTCGTCTTCGGCCGGTTTCTCTTGCACATGTGGAAGGACAGGGCATGACGATCAAGGACACCCCCGAGGAGTGGGAGATCCGGGCGACGGAGACCCCCTTCACCGGGAACAAGACCTCCGTCCGCACGGACGACGTGGTCATGCCCGACGGCTCGGTGGTCCGCCGCGACTACCAGGTCCACCCCGGCTCCGTGGCCGTCCTCGCCCTGGACGACGACGACCGTGTGCTGCTCATCAAGCAGTACCGCCACCCGGTGCGGCACAAGCTGTGGGAGATCCCGGCCGGCCTGCTCGACGTGCCCGGTGAGAACCCGCTGCACGCCGCCCAGCGCGAGCTGTACGAGGAGGCGCACGTCAAGGCCGAGGACTGGCGGGTGCTGACCGACGTGTACACCACCGCCGGCGGCTGCGACGAGGCCGTGCGGATCTTCCTCGCCCGTGGACTGGCGGAGGCCGAGGGGGAGCGCTTCGAGGTCGAGGACGAGGAGTCCGACATGGAGCACGCGCGCGTGCCGCTCGACGAGCTCGTCCGTGGCGTGCTCGCCGGCGATCTGCACAACAACTGCCTCGTCGTCGGCGTCCTCTCGCTGGTCGCCGCCCGCGCCGGCGACGGCCTCGACGCGCTGCGCCCGGCGGAGGCGCCGTGGCCGGCGCGTCCCTTCGAGTCCTGAACGACCCCGCGACCCTTCCGGTATGACGATCGCCTGATCCGATCGGGGGATGTCTCCGCCGTGCTCCGCCCGGACCGTAGCAGAGCGTGAACTAGGCTCTGGAAACGCCCGAACCGGAGTCCCGGCGGGCACCGGCGTGCGGTGGGACGGGAGTGTGGCCCGTGGCGGAACAGGCGGTGGACACAGACGGCGTACGGCTGTCCGGCGACGCGACCGCGGCGGGCCGTTTCCTGGGCCGCACAAGGGAGTTGAAGGAGCTGCGCGCCGACATCCAACGCGCGGGCCTGGACACCCTCTCCGGCCGCAAGGCCCCCCGCGCGCGGGTGCTCCTCATCGCGGGCCGCCCCGGATCCGGACGCACGGCCCTCGCCGAGGAACTCGTGCGGCAGATCGCCCACCGTTACGAGGGCGGCGTACTGAGAGGGCGCCTGAGCGACCCCGACGGGACCCCCGTTCCCCTGGAGCGCACCGCCCGCGAGCTGCTCACCGCCCTGGGCCTGCCCACCCCGGCCGGCGCCGCCGAGGACGAACTGACCGAGACGCTGCGCGGGGCGCTGGCCGAGCGGCGGGCGCTGCTCCTGCTGGACGACGCGGCGAGCGCCGAGCAGGTCGACGCGCTGCTGCCGGACACCCCGGAGTGCCTGGTCGTCGCCGTGTCCGGCGGCCCGCTCACCGGGATCGCGGACGTCCGCCCGTGCACCCTGGGCGGCCTCGACACCAAGTCGGCGCTGGAGCTGCTCACCCGCTACACCGGCTCCGTACGCATCACCGTCGACCCGCGGGCCGCCGAGACCCTGGTGGAGGTGTGCCAGGCGCACCCCGCCGCGCTCACCCTGGCGGGCGGCTGGCTCGCCGCCCGTCCCAAGGCGGCCGTCTCCGACCTGGCCAAGCGCCTGCACGCCGAGGCCGACGAGGGCACGCCCCTGTCCCGCGTCTTCCGGCTCGTCTACGACCACCTGCCCGGGCCGGCCGCCCGGATACTGCGCCTGCTCTCCCTGGCCCCGGCCGGCCTGGTCGACCCGCACACCGCCTCCGCCCTGGCCGGATCCTCGGTGAACGGCACCCGCGCCACCCTGGACGACTTCGTCACCCTCGGCCTGCTGCGGGCGGTGGGCTCCCCGCTGCCGCAGTACGTGGTCCCCGGCTGCCTGCACCCGCTGCTGCGCGCGCTCGCCGAGACCCAGGACCGCCCGGGGGAGCTCCAGCTGGCCCGGGCGCGGATGCTGGAGCGGACCGTGCGGCTGCTGCAGTCCTGCCGGGCGATCACGGAGACGGACCATCCCGAGCTCCGCGAGAAACTCCAGGGCCTGCCGCCCGAGCTGCGCTTCCCCACTCCGCGGGCCGCCGAGGACTGGCTGCGGGTGCGCCGGCCCGCCCTGCTGGCCGCCGTCCGCCTCGCGGTCGCCGACGGGGAGCTGGACACGCTGGCCCGCCGTCTGATGTCCCAGCTGGTCAGGGCCATGGCGGCGCACTTCGGCACCCAGGCCGCCGCCCCCGACCTGTACGGGGTGCACCGCCTCGTCCTGGACGTGGCCGAGCGCCGGAACCTGCCCCGCGAGAAGGCCGCGGCCCTGCTGAACCTCGCCGACCTGGACGCCCGGACCGGGCGCACCCGGGACGCGCTGGCCCGCTACCGGGCCGCGCTGGACGCCGCACGCGAGGCGAACGACCCGTACGCGACGGGCCGCGCGATGGAATCCGTAGGGGGTGCCCACCAGGAGCTGGGGGACTACGACCGGGCCGCCGACTGGTTCGGCCGGGCGCTGGCGCAGCGCCTGGCCCGGGGCGAGCGCGCGGACGCCGCCCGGCTGTACGGCCGTATCGCCGGCGCGCACACCTTCGCGGGCCGCTACGGCGAGGCGCTCAGGAACTGGCGGGCCGCCGCCGCGGTGTACCGCAAGGACGGCGATGTCGCCGCCCACGCACGGGCGTTGAGCGAGGTGGCACGGGTCCAGGAGTACGCCGGACGGCCCGCGGAGTCGCTGCTTACCTGCCAGGAGGCGGTGGAGTGGGCGCGCCGCGCCGACGACGTCCGGCTGCAGGCCGCCGTCCAGCTGCGGCTCGCCGACACCCTGGAACGCCTCGGCGATCCCGCCGCCGCTCGGCTGCACCGCTCGGCGGCCGAGCGCATGCTGGGGGAGGGGCCCGAGGAGGGCCCCGATGGCGAGAAAGAGCCGAAACACGACGCTAGCGCCTGCGAAATCCGCAGTACATCCGGCGAAGATTGATGCAATGAAAGGCTAGACAGGCGGAACGCCTTCATTAAACTGGCTCTGCCGCGCGTTCTCCTGCGGTGTCTCCCGGTGTGCCGTGCATGCCCGGGTATGTCTAGCTATGCCCCCATACCCCCCTGAGCCAAGGACCGTGATCGACGTGAAGGTCGGCATCCCCCGCGAGGTCAAGAACAACGAGTTCCGGGTGGCCATCACCCCCGCAGGCGTGCACGAGCTGGTGCGCCACGGCCACCAGGTCGTCGTCGAGCGGAACGCCGGCGTCGGCTCCTCGATCCCGGACGAGGAGTACGTGGCGGCCGGCGCCCAGATCCTGGAGACCGCCGACGAGGTCTGGGCCACCGCCGACCTGCTGCTGAAGGTCAAGGAGCCCATCGCCGAGGAGTACCACCGCCTCCGCAAGGACCAGATCCTCTTCACCTACCTGCACCTGGCCGCCTCCAAGGAGTGCACGGACGCCCTCCTGGAGTCCGGCACCACGGCGATCGCGTACGAGACCGTCGAGCTGCCGAGCCGCGCCCTGCCGCTGCTCGCCCCGATGTCGGAGGTCGCGGGCCGGCTGGCCCCGCAGGTCGGCGCCTACCACCTGATGGCCGCGAACGGCGGTCGCGGTGTGCTGCCCGGCGGCGTGCCCGGCGTGCCGGCCGGCAAGGCCGTCATCATCGGCGGTGGCGTCTCCGGCTGGAACGCCGCGCAGATCGCCATCGGCCTGGGCTTCCACGTGACCCTGCTCGACAAGGACATCAACAAGCTCAAGGAAGCGGACAAGATCTTCGGCACGAAGATCCAGACCGTCGTCTCCAACGCCTTCGAGCTGGAGAAGGCCTGCCTCGACGCCGACCTCGTCGTCGGCGCCGTCCTCATCCCGGGCGCCAAGGCCCCGAAGCTGGTCACCAACGAGCTGGTGTCCCGGATGAAGCCCGGAAGTGTCCTTGTCGACATCGCGATCGACCAGGGCGGCTGCTTCGAGGACTCCCACCCGACCACGCACGCCGAGCCGGCCTTCCGGGTCCACAACTCGGTCTTCTACTGCGTCGCCAACATGCCGGGCGCGGTGCCCAACACCTCCACCTACGCGCTGACCAACGCCACGCTGCCCTACATCGTCGAGCTGGCCGACAAGGGCTGGGTGGAGGCGCTGCGCCGCGACGCCGCGCTGGCCAAGGGCCTCAACACCCATGACGGCAAGGTCGTTTACCGGGAGGTCGCCGAGGCGCACGGCCTGGAGCACGTGGACCTCGAGACGCTGCTCGGCTGATTCGCGGTCGCTAAGTCACCAACAGGTAAAAGGCGATACGTCAACACAGGTCGTCAACGCCGCGTACCCGGCCGGACCTTGCCCGACAAGGTCCGGCCGGATGTGTGTATGGTCACTTTGCGACTTGCGGTCAACTCGCCTCGAACGTAACCCTTCGACCGATTCGCACACCGGTGAAACCTGCTGTGCGACGGCCGTACGCCCTTGACAGCGGGATGTTTCATTGCCGACACATCCCGTCGGGTCCGGCGGATTGTGTTGCTGCGGACCGCCGACACGCCATAGAGTCGCCAACCGTCGGCATGGTGCCACGCTGACCTGTCTAGAAGTTTCCTGGTCACCAAGGAGGTAAGACGACTTGTGAATGAGTCGACATTTTCTCCCGGGGGTGGTCAACCAGGAATGTCCGCGCGGGGCCAGGGCTCCACGGGGCTCGAGGCTGTCGGCTCCGTTGCTGTGCGCACCTTCGCAGCCCACCAGAGTCACCGGAGTTCAGTGGTGACTCAGCCAGCACACCAGAGCATGGATGGCCATCACGTGAACGCCATGGCCGGCGACGGAAGTGGCGCGCCCCACAACCACTTCGCCGACTACGACGAACTGCCCGAGGGGCACTTCTACGACCCCGACGCCGAGTACGAGCCCGATCCCGAGTACGCGGCCACGCTCGCGCCCGACGCGGCCCGCCAGCGCCGTGAGCGCGTCGGTCCCACCGGACGCCCGCTGCCGTACTTCCCGATCCCGGGCCCGCTGACCGACCACGGCCCCGCGAAGATCATCGCGATGTGCAACCAGAAGGGCGGCGTCGGCAAGACGACGTCGACCATCAATCTGGGTGCCGCGCTCGCGGAGTACGGCCGGCGCGTGCTGCTCGTGGACTTCGACCCGCAGGGCGCGCTGTCGGTCGGTCTCGGCGTCAACCCGATGGAGCTCGACCTCACCGTCTACAACCTGCTCATGGAGCGGGGCATGTCGGCGGACGAGGTGCTCCTGAAGACGGCGGTCCCCAACATGGACCTGCTGCCCAGCAACATCGACCTGTCCGCCGCCGAGGTCCAGCTGGTCTCCGAGGTCGCGCGCGAGTCCACGCTCCAGCGCGCCCTCAAGCCGCTGCTGCCCGACTACGACTACATCGTGATCGACTGTCAGCCCTCGCTCGGCCTGCTCACGGTGAACGCGCTGACGGCCGCCCACAAGGTGATCGTCCCCCTGGAGTGCGAGTTCTTCGCCCTCCGCGGTGTCGCGCTGCTCACCGAGACCATCGAGAAGGTCCAGGAGCGGCTCAACCCGGAGCTGGAGCTCGACGGGATCCTCGCCACCATGTACGACTCGCGCACCGTGCACAGCCGTGAGGTGCTCGCGCGTGTCGTCGAGGCGTTCGACGACCACGTCTACCACACGGTCATCGGGCGCACGGTCCGCTTCCCGGAGACCACCGTCGCCGGTGAGCCGATCACCACGTACGCCTCCAACTCCGTCGGCGCCGCCGCCTACCGCCAGCTCGCCAGGGAGGTGCTCGCCCGGTGTCACGCCGAGTGAGTCTGCCCGGGGCCGACGAACTGTTCCGCACGACAGGGGGGACGGCGCTCCAGGCGTCCACTCCCCGGCGAGGGGCCAACGGCGAGGCCCGGGTGCCGGCTCCCGCGGGAGAGAGCGACCCGGCGACCGCCGCGGCGGAGGACGCGCCCCAGGCCGTCCCCGTGCAGAGCGGTGACGGCGACGGCGCGGAGCACGTGGCGGCGGTCGAGACCGAGCCCGGCGACGCCGGGGAGTCCCGCGGCCGGGAGCGCTCCACCCGGGCCCGGACGGCGGCGCAGGAAGGTTCTGCCGCCGCACAGCCGCGCAAGCGTGGCAGAGCGGCGGCCCGGCGGCCCAGCGGACGCGAGCGGCACGACGAGAAGATCACGGTGTACGTCTCCGCCGAGGAACTGATGGACCTCGAACACGCCCGCCTGGTGCTCCGCGGCGAACACGGCCTGGCGGTGGACCGCGGCCGCATCGTCCGCGAGGCGGTGGCCGTGGTCCTGGCCGACCTGGAGTCCCGGGGCGAGGCGAGCATCCTGGTACGGCGGCTGCGCGGGCGGTAGTCGGCTCCACGGGCGGGAAGCGGTAGCCTGCGACGGCCATGACCTCGAACGACGTTCCCGCCCCCGGTGCACCCGCCGGTCGCAGGCGTGCGCTGGGACGAGGCCCGGGCGCGGCTCCGGCCCCGCCGACCGCGGCGCCGCCCGCAGAGGAAGCTGTGGCCGCGCCCGCGCCTGTGCCGGTTCCCGCGCCGGTGCCTGCCCCTCCGGCGTATGCCGAGCCGGAGCCACAGGCGGAGACGGTGACCGCGGAGACGGACCGCGCACCCGAACCCGAGGCGGTACCGGCCGATGCGGCCGAGGGTGCCCCCGACGGTGTGTTCAAGGTACGGCTCGCCAACTTCGAGGGGCCCTTCGACCTGTTGCTCCAGCTGATCTCGAAGCACAAGCTGGACGTCACCGAGGTCGCGCTGTCCAAGGTCACCGACGAGTTCATGGCACACATCCGCGCGATGGGGCCGGACTGGGACCTGGACCAGACGACCGAGTTCCTGGTCGTCGCGGCGACGCTGCTGGACCTGAAGGCGGCCCGGCTGCTGCCCGCCGCCGAGGTCGAGGACGAGGCCGACCTGGCGCTGCTGGAGGCCCGCGACCTGCTGTTCGCACGGCTGCTCCAGTACCGGGCGTACAAGCGGATCGCCGACATCTTCAACGAGCGGCTGGAGGAAGAGGCCCGCCGCTACCCCCGTACCGTCGGCCTGGAACCCCACCACGCCGAGCTGCTGCCCGAGGTCGTCATCAGCATCGGCGCGGAAGGGTTCGCCCGGCTCGCGGTCAAGGCGATGCAGCCCAGGGCGAAGCCCCAGGTGTACGTCGACCACATCCACGCGCCCCTGGTCAGCGTGCAGGAGCAGGCCCAGATCGTGGTCGCGCGCCTGCGGGAGCTGGGCGAGGCCAGTTTCCGGGCACTGGTGGAGGACACCGACGACACACTGACCGTCGTGGCCCGCTTCCTCGCGCTGCTGGAGCTGTACCGCGAGAAGGCCGTCGCCCTGGACCAGGAGGCCGCGCTCGGCGAGCTGATCGTGCGCTGGACCGGCGGGGACGGGGAGACGGCACCGATGGTCACGGACGAGTTCGACCGGCCGCCCGAGGAGCCCGAGGAGGAGAAGAAGACGTGAGCGAGGAGACCACCGACCTCCCCGTGGGCCCGCGCGGCGCCGCGGACCTCGAACTCAAGCCCGCCCTGGAGGCCGTCCTGATGGTCGTGGACGAGCCCGCGACCGAGGAACACCTGGCGAAGATACTCCAGCGGCCCCGGCGGCGGATCGCGGACGCGTTGCGCGAGCTGGCCGACGAGTACACCGTGCAGGGACGCGGCTTCGAGCTGAGACTGATCGCGGGCGGCTGGCGCTTCTACTCCCGCCCCGAATACGCGCCCGCCGTCGAGGGCTTCGTCCTGGACGGCCAGCAGGCCCGCCTCACCCAGGCGGCACTGGAGACCCTGGCGGTCGTCGCCTACCGCCAGCCGGTCAGCCGCAGCCGCGTCTCGGCCGTACGCGGGGTGAACTGCGACGGCGTGATGCGCACCCTGCTGCAGCGGGGTCTGGTCGAGGAGGCGGGCACGGAACCCGAAACAGGTGCGATCCTGTACAGGACGACGAACTACTTCCTGGAACGGATGGGCCTGCGCGGCCTGGACGAACTCCCGGAGCTCGCGCCCTTCCTCCCGGAGGCGGAGGCGATCGAGGCCGAGACCCAGGAAGCCGTACCGTCGTTCGATCCGGATGCCCCGGACACGGACGACGGCCGCGGCGACGAACATGCCTGACACGACGACGACGGAACTTTGATGCGAAGCAGCGGCAGCGGCAGCGGCAGGAACAGCGGACGCGGTAACCACCGTGGCGCCGGCAACGACAGGGACGAGCGGCAGGGGCAGGGCCGTCCCCGCAAGCCCCGCCCCGAGGAGCGCCGCTACGACGTGGGCCCCGGCGCCACCAAGGAGGGCCCCAAGTCCGGGCGCGGCGGCGCGGCCCGCGGCGGCGCCAAGGGCGGCCCCAAGAAGCCCCAGCAGGGCGGTCGTACGGCCCCCGCGCGCTCCCGTGAGTACGAGACCCGGGTCGAGGAGCGCAACCGCGACCGGTACGCGGGCAAGAAGGACGTCAAGCTGCCCAAGACCTTCCCGGGCGCCGAGCAGGAGGGCGAGCGGCTGCAGAAGGTCCTGGCACGCGCGGGCTACGGCTCCCGGCGCGCCTGCGAGGAGCTGATCGAGCAGGCGCGGGTCGAGGTCAACGGCGAGATCGTCCTGGAGCAGGGCAAGCGGGTCGACCCGGAGAAGGACGAGGTCAAGGTCGACGGCCTGACGGTCGCGACCCAGTCGTACCAGTTCTTCGCCCTCAACAAGCCCGCCGGTGTCGTGTCGACGATGGAGGACCCGGAGGGCCGCCAGTGCCTCGGCGACTACGTCACCAACCGTGAGACGCGCCTGTTCCACGTCGGCCGCCTGGACACGGAGACCGAAGGGGTAATCCTGCTCACCAACCACGGCGAGCTGGCGCACCGGCTGACCCACCCCAAGTACGGCGTGAAGAAGACCTACCTCGCCGCCATCGTCGGCCCGATCCCGCGCGACCTGGGCAAGCGGCTGAAGGACGGCATCCAGCTGGAGGACGGGTACGCGCGAGCGGACCACTTCCGGGTCGTCGAGCAGACCGGCAAGAACTACCTCGTCGAGGTCACCCTGCACGAGGGCCGCAAGCACATCGTCCGCCGCATGCTCGCCGAGGCCGGCTTCCCCGTCGAGAAGCTGGTCCGCACCGCCTTCGGCCCCATCACCCTGGGCGACCAGAAGTCGGGCTGGCTGCGCCGCCTGTCGAACACCGAGGTCGGCATGCTGATGAAGGAGGTCGACCTCTAGGGCGGCCTCCTGGCGCCGGGGGCCCTCTGGGACGCTTGGTCCATGATCGACGACCTCGACATGGACCTGACGCCCGTCATAGCCGAGCAGCCCGACCCGCTGCTGTTCGCCACGGTCTCCGGCGCGCACCTGTACGGCTTCCCCTCCCAGGACTCCGACCTGGACCTGCGTGGCGTCCACCTGCTGCCCGCCGCGGACCTGGTCGGACTGCGCGAGCCGGAGGAGACCCGGTCGCGGATCTGGGTGCGCTACGGCGTCGAGATGGACCTCGTCACGCACGACCTGCGCAAGTTCGTACGGCTGATGCTGCGCCGCAACGGCTATGTGCTGGAGCAGCTCCTCTCACCCCTGGTCGCGCACACCACCGAGGCGCACCGCGAGCTGGCCGCGCTCGCGCCCGGCGTCCTGACCAGCCACCACGCCCACCACTACCGGGGTTTCGCGGTGACCCAGTGGCGGCTGTTCCAGAAGACCGGTGAGCTCAAGCCGCTGCTGTACACCTTCCGGGTCCTGCTCACCGGCATCCACCTGATGCGCAGCGGCGAGGTCCAGGCCCATCTGCCGACCCTGCTCGGCACCGGCTCGCCCGCGCCCGCCTACCTGCCCGAGCTGATCGCGGCGAAGGCGGAACGGGAGCACGGGAGCGCCGAGGTGGACCACGCGCGCGTGGCCGCCGACATCGAGAGGCTGCACGCGGTGCTCGACGAGGCCCAGGCCGCCTCCGACCTGCCGGACGCCCCCACCGCGTACGAGGCCCTGCACGGCTTCGTGGTCCGGGTCCGGCTCGCGGGCTGAGCCGCGGCGGACGCGGAGGCTCACGCCAGCCGGATGGAGTCTCCGTCCACCGTGATGTCCTTGGCGGGCAGCGGCCTGGTCGCCGGGCCGTGGGCCACCGAGCCGTCGGCGATACGGAACTTGCTGCCGTGGCAGGGGCAGTCGATGGTGCCGTCCGCGACCTTGTTCACCGTGCAGCCCTGGTGGGTGCAGATCGCCGAGAAGGCCTTGAAGTCGTCCTTCTTCGGCTGGGTGACCACGACCTTCTGGTCCTTGAACACCTTGCCGCCGCCGACCGGGATGTCACCGGTCGTCGCCAGCCCCTGGTCGCCGGAGGCGTTCGCCGACGCGGACGACGGAGAGCTCTTCTCGTTGCTGCCGCATCCCACGCACCCCGCGGCGAGCGCCGCCGCGCCCGTCGCGAGAACCGTGCGCCGCGTCGAGGGCTGGGTCATGTCGTCACTCCGAACGTACGGAAGAAGCAGAGAGCGGGTGTCAGCGGCATCTTCGCACCGAAAGCGCCTAAGGCGAAGCAACCCGGGGCGTAACGCAGGAAAACGTGCGTTTCGTATGTCTCAGAGGACGGGCGCCGCGCGCCCGCTCGGCGCGGTCTGACTAGGCTGGACGGACCAAGAGCCGAAAACGCACGTCAGCAAGGAGCAGCACCGTGGCGGTACGAGCGGTCCGGGGGGCCGTCCAGCTGGAACGGGACGAGGCCGGGCACATGGACGAGCAGGTCGGAGCCCTGCTCACCGCCATCCTGGAGCGGAACGGGCTGACCGCGGACGACCTGATCAGTATCTGGTTCACCGCCACGCCGGACCTGCACAGCGACTTCCCGGCGGCCGCCGCCCGCAAGCTCGGCATCGTCGACGTGCCGCTGATCTGCGCCCAGGAGCTGGACATCGCGGGCGCCATGCCCCGCGTGGTCCGCGTCCTCGCGCACATCGAGTCCGACCGGCCCCGCGCCGACATCGCCCACGTCTACCTCGGCGCCGCGGCCGCCCTGCGCAAGGACATCGCCCAGTGAGGACCGCACTCGTCATCGGCACCGGTCTCATCGGTACCTCCGCCGCGCTCGCCCTGTCCCAGCGGGGCGTCGTCGTCCACCTCGCCGACCACGACCCCGAGCAGGCCCGGACGGCCGCCGCGCTGGGCGCCGGCACCGACGAGGCCCCCTCCGGCCCCGTGGACCTGGCGCTCGTCGCCGCGCCGCCCGCGCATGTCGCGGCCGTCCTCGCCGACGCGATGCGCCGGGGCGTGGCCCGCGGCTACGTCGACGTGGCCAGCGTCAAGGGCGGCCCGCGCCGCGAGCTGGAGGCGCTCGGCCTCGACCTCTCGTCGTACATCGGCACGCACCCCATGTCGGGCCGCGAGAAGTCCGGGCCGCTGGCCGCCACCGCCGATCTGTTCGAGGGCCGCCCCTGGGTGCTGACGCCCACCCGGGACACGGACACCGAGGTGCTCAACCTCGCCCTGGAACTGGTCTCGCACTGCCGGGCGGTGCCGGTGGTGATGGACGCCGACGCCCACGACCGCGCCGTCGCGCTGGTCTCCCACATGCCCCACCTGGTCTCCAGCATGGTCGCCGCCCGCCTGGAGCACGCCGAGGAGGCGGCCGTACGACTGTGCGGGCAGGGCGTCCGGGACGTGACCCGGATCGCCGCCTCCGACCCCCGGATGTGGATCGACATCCTGTCCGCCAACCCCGGCCCGGTCGCCGACCTGCTCACCGACGTCTCCGCCGACCTCGACGAGACCGTCCGCGCCCTGCGCGCCCTGCAGTCCTCCGACGAGGCCAAGCGCCGCGAGGGCACCGCCGGCATCGAGGACGTGCTGCGGCGCGGGAACGCGGGGCAGGTCCGGGTGCCCGGCAAGCACGGGTCCGCGCCGCGGGTCTACGAGACCGTGGCGGTGCTCATCGACGACCAGCCCGGGCAACTGGCCCGCATCTTCGCGGACGCGGGCCGCGCCGGGGTCAACATCGAGGACGTACGCATCGAACACGCGACCGGTCAGCAGGCCGGTCTGGTGCAGCTGATGGTGGAGCCGAAGGCGACGTCGACGCTCGTCGCCGCGCTGCGGGAGCGGGGCTGGGCACTGCGGCAGTAGACCGGGCGGTGCGGACCGGTGCCGAGAGGCGCCCGTCCGTCGGGGTCACCCGAACCCAGTAACCTTGTGCGGGGCGCTCTCGCTCCCCGCACCCCACCCACACCGCACCAGGAAGGTGTCCACCCGTGGAAAACGGCGCCGCCCAGCCCGTGATTGTCGCGATCGACGGCCCCTCGGGCACGGGCAAGTCGAGCACGTCGAAGGCCGTGGCCGCGCAGCTCGGCCTCAGCTACCTGGACACCGGGGCCCAGTACCGGGCGATCACCTGGTGGATGGTGGCCAACGGCATCGACCTCGACGACCCGACCGCCATCGCCGCGGTGGCCGGCAAGCCGGAGATAATCTCGGGCACCGACCCGGCCAACCCGACGATCACGGTCGACGGCGTGGACGTGGCCGCTCCGATCCGCACCCAGGAGGTCACCTCCAAGGTCAGCGCGGTCAGCGCGGTGCCCGAGGTGCGCTCCCGGATCACCGAGCTGCAGCGCTCGCTGGCCGCCTCCGCCGAGACGGGCATCGTCGTCGAGGGCCGTGACATCGGTACGACCGTGCTGCCGGACGCCGACCTGAAGATCTTCCTCACCGCCTCCCCGGAGGCGCGTGCCGCCCGCCGCAGCGGCGAGCTGAAGGGCGCGGACGTGCACGCCACCCGCGAGGCGCTGATCAAGCGGGACGCGGCCGACTCCAGCCGCAAGACCTCGCCGCTGGCCAAGGCGGGCGACGCGGTCGAGGTGGACACCACCGAGCTCACGCTCGGACAGGTCATCGAGTGCGTCGTCACACTCGTCGAGGAGAAGCGGGCAGGGAAGTGACCCAGCCGTCCGTTCCTTCGGAGAAGGGCGCCGAGGTCGGGCGGCGCATCGGCGTCGGCCTGATGTACGGGCTGTGGAAGCCGCGCGTGCTCGGCGCCTGGAAGGTGCCCGCGAGCGGTCCGGTGATCTTCGCCGTCAACCACTCCCACAACATCGACGGCCCGATGGTCATGGGCGTGGCACCCCGGCCGACGCACTTCCTGATCAAGAAGGAGGCGTTCGTCGGCCCGCTCGACCCGTTCCTGCGGGGCATCGGCCAGCTGAAGGTGGACCGCGACACCACCGACCGCACGGCGATCACACGGGCGCTCGGCGTGCTGGAGAACGGGGGAGTGCTGGGCATCTTCCCCGAGGGCACCCGGGGCGAGGGCGACTTCGCCTCGC
The DNA here is from genome assembly GCF_055639495.1 of Streptomyces sp. NPDC039424. Taxonomy (NCBI): domain Bacteria; kingdom Bacillati; phylum Actinomycetota; class Actinomycetes; order Kitasatosporales; family Streptomycetaceae; genus Streptomyces; species Streptomyces sp. NPDC039424. Next base: position 144,638 of record NZ_JBVKAI010000017.1, on the reverse strand, counting down.
TGCGCGCCGGGCTGGCGTACTTCGCGGTGCGCAGCGCGGCGCCGATCGTGCCGGTGGCCGTCCTGGGAAGTTCTGACCGGCCGGGGCGGTTGCTGAAGGGGCTGCCTCCGCTGCGCTCCCGCGTCGACGTCGTCTTCGGCGACCCGTTCGAGGCGGGCGACGGCAGCGGGCGGCGTACGCGCAAGGCCTTGGACGAGGCCACCGAACGCATCCAGAAGCAGCTCACCGCTCACCTGGAAAACGCCAGGCGCCTCACCGGGCGTTAGGCGACACTTGAGTAGTGGATCAGCCGGGAGAAAGCGGGCGATCCACCGATCACCACGATGAACGAGGTACGGACTTCATGAACGACCAGATCCAGCCCGACGGCTCGGCCGCGCACGAGTACGAGCACGGGGCGCTCGGCGACGCCGAGTACGCGGAGTTCATGGAGCTCGCCGCGGAAGAGGGCTTCGACCTGGAGGACGTCGAGGGCGCCATCGAGGCGGCGGGCCACGGTCCGCTGCCCGTGCTCGCGGTCGTCGGCCGCCCCAATGTCGGCAAGTCGACTCTGGTGAACCGGATCATCGGCCGCCGTGAGGCGGTCGTCGAGGACAAGCCGGGCGTCACCCGCGACCGGGTCACCTACGAGGCCGAGTGGGCGGGCCGCCGCTTCAAGGTGGTCGACACCGGCGGCTGGGAGCAGGACGTCCTCGGCATCGACGCCTCCGTGGCCGCGCAGGCCGAGTACGCGATCGAGGCCGCCGACGCGGTGGTCTTCGTGGTCGACGCCAAGGTCGGCGCCACCGACACCGACGAGGCCGTCGTACGGCTGCTGCGCAAGGCCGGCAAGCCCGTGGTGCTGTGCGCCAACAAGGTCGACGGCCCCAGCGGCGAGGCCGACGCGGCCTATCTGTGGTCGCTGGGCCTCGGCGAGCCGCACCCCGTCTCCGCCCTGCACGGCCGCGGCACCGGCGACATGCTGGACGCCGTCCTGGAGGCACTGCCGGAGGCGCCCGAGCAGACCTTCGGCACCGCCGTCGGCGGCCCGCGCCGCATCGCGCTGATCGGCCGCCCGAACGTCGGCAAGTCCTCGCTGCTGAACAAGGTGGCAGGCGAGGAGCGGGTCGTCGTCAACGAACTGGCCGGCACCACCCGCGACCCGGTCGACGAACTGATCGAACTGGGCGGCGTGACCTGGAAGTTCGTCGACACGGCCGGCATCCGCAAGCGGGTCCACCTCCAGCAGGGCGCCGACTACTACGCCTCCCTGCGCACGGCCGCCGCCGTGGAGAAGGCCGAGCTGGCCGTCATCCTGCTCGACGCCTCCGAGAACATCTCGGTGCAGGACCAGCGCATCGTCACCATGGCCGTCGAGGCGGGCCGTGCCGTGGTCCTCGCCTTCAACAAGTGGGACACCCTCGACGAGGAGCGCCGCTACTACCTGGAGCGGGAGATCGAGACCGAGCTCGGCCAGGTGGCCTGGGCGCCCCGCGTCAACGTCTCGGCGCGCACCGGCCGTCACATGGAGAAGCTGGTCCCGGCGATCGAGACGGCCCTGGCGGGCTGGGAGACCCGGGTGCCGACCGGACGCCTCAACGCGTTCCTCGGCGAGCTGGTCTCGGCCCACCCGCACCCGGTCCGGGGCGGCAAGCAGCCGCGCATCCTCTTCGGCACCCAGGCCGGCACCAAGCCGCCGCGGTTCGTCCTGTTCGCCTCCGGCTTCATCGAGGCGGGCTACCGGCGCTTCATCGAGCGCCGGCTGCGCGAGGAGTTCGGCTTCGAGGGCACCCCGATCCATATCTCGGTGCGGGTGCGCGAGAAGCGCGGCGCGAAGAAGAAGTGACCCACGCGGCGAAAGGGCGGCCCCTGACTCGGTCAGGGGCCGCCCTTTCGCCGTCGGTACGTCAGACTCCCCGGCGCCGGGCGGGCGGCAGCGCCGCCGGGACATGGTGCATCCCGGTGTCGTGCTGCCGGCCGACCGTCCCGACCCGCTGCCACGAGGGCGGCTGCTGCTGCCCGGCGTGGCGGGCGCTGTACGCACCCGCGCTGTACGCGCTGTACGCGTTCGAGCCGTACGACCCCGCGCCGGTGCTGTGCGGGGCGATCCCGAAGGCGACGAACCCGAGGTCCTCCTCACCGCTGCGGTCGCCGGGCAGTGTCCGGAGGGTCTTGACCCACTCCGCGTAGAGCGAGTCGTAGATCGGCGTGGCCGATGGCCCGCCCGGCGCCTCCTGCCCCGACCGGGCGGACGGAATGGGGACGAAGGACGGGCGGCGGGGAGGAACGTCGTATGTGTGCACGTATGTCCAAACGACCCCGGGCCTCTGGGGATGCGGCCGGGGGTGATGCCATTGGCGAGGGGGGCGCTCAGGTCCCGGCGAGCGGCAGCGCCGCCGCGACCAGCTTCCCGTTGGCCGCCGCCTTGTCCAGCGCGTCCCGCAGCAGGTCCTCGCGCGGCTGCCGCCCGATGGAACCGACCGGCGCCGCGAACATCAGCACCTGCTGGTGCTTGTTGGCGGCGGCCCGCCAGCCGTCCGTCACCTGCAGCGGCTGGTGCGCCTGCCACCAGGCGACCGGCTGTCCGCCGTTCGGGCCCGGCTGGAGCACCGCGTGCAGCTGACCGACCGCCAGCAGTACCGACCACCCGTGCAGCACCGGCGGTACGGAGCCCAGCTCGGTCACCGGCATGAAGCCCTGCTCGATGAGCAGCGGCAGGAAGTCGTCGCCGGCCCCGGTCGTGCCCGGCCGCACGATCGGCGCGGTCGGCTCCACGACGAGCGCCGGGTGCAACTCCCCGGAGATCAGGACGAGTCCGCTGGTCACCCCGAGTACGGCCTGCTCGGGCACGACCCTCTGCGGCTCACCGGCGGCGGAGTGCGCATCGCCGCTGATGGAGCGGACGGCGCCCTGCAACTGCTCCTCGGTGACCTGGACGACCTGCGAGGGCAGGCAGCTGGCGTGGGCGAAGGCGAGGACGGCGGTCTCGTCCCCGACGAACAGGACGGTGCTGGTGCGCTCCTGCTCGGAGTCGCCCGGGGTGCGGCAGGACGTGCAGTCGTAACTGCCCGGGGCGTTCTCTCCGGCGAGCAGCCGGTCGGCTTCTTCGTCGCCGATCTCGGCGCGTACGGCGTCACTGACGTCGAGCATGCGCGGCACGGGTGGCTCCCTCGGATGCGGTGCTGGGTCGGCCGGGTGGCTCCCGGCCGATGAGCCCCGGGGTTCCGGGCTCATGAAGAAGACAACGGACGATCTGTGGCGGGAGTCACGCCCCGAGGGGAACGGAATCGAACCATCCACCGCACAGGGTCACCCTTGGTGCGGAATCGTGTACTCCTCGTCAACTCTTCGCATATCAAAGGAACTTGATCCGGTGAAGTGAGTCACAGATCGCCTGAGCGGCTGGTCGACAAATCGGGAAATCGGCGGATGAAGTGGGTGGCCGAAAATCGCTGATACTCGTGGTAACGGCGAACTGGCCTGGCAGGACGGGGAGTTGGTTGATGCCGGGCCGCCCGGCTCTTTACATTCCCGGCCGTGTGCAACGAGCACCGCTCGGGTACGTCCGCCGGCCGCACCAGGCAGGCACCACCGCAGCACCGGCTGAGGCGGACGGGGCGGAGCGCGCGAACCGCGTCCATACGCGGGGCCGCGCCCCGCCTGGGGGACCCCGGGTCCGTGGAGAGGGAATTACATGTCCGAATGTGCCGATACCACCCGCAGCACCGCTCGTAAGGACAGCGCCCGCAAGGGACGTACGACGGCGGTCCTCGCCGGGGCGGCACTGCTCGCCCCGCTCGGACTGCTGGCGGCGACCGGCAACGCCGACGCGGCGGACAACGGAGTGTGGGACCGCATCGCCCAGTGCGAGAGCGGCGGCAACTGGCACATCAACACCGGCAACGGCTACTACGGCGGGCTCCAGTTCTCCGCCTCCACCTGGCGCGCGTACGGCGGCACGGCCTACGCGCCGACCGCCGACCAGGCCACCAGGGAACAGCAGATCGCCGTCGCCGCCAAGGTCCAGCGCGCCCAGGGCTGGGGCGCCTGGCCGGTCTGTTCGGCCCGGGCCGGAGCCTCCGGAGCCGCACCGGCGGCGGCCTCCTCCGGTACCGCCACCACGAAGTCGGCTCCGTCGAAGCCGTCCAAGGCGCCGCAGCGTTCGACGGGCCACACGAACCGCAGCACCTCCCGGGGCACCTCCAGCGGCTCGTCCCACGGGAACTACACCGTCCGCGAGGGCGACACGCTGAGCAAGATCGCCGCCCGGCACGGGACCACCTGGCAGCGGATCTACGCCGCCAACAAGGCCGTCATCGGCGCTGACCCCGATCTGATCGTGCCCGGACAGCGCCTCGCGGTCTGAGCCGAGCCGCTGTCCTCATGGACTCCTCATGAGGACAGCGGCTGTCCGCATCCCCTGACAGACTCGCTCCCATGCTGGAGACCTCGGCACGACTGCTGCGCCTGCTCTCACTGCTCCAGGCCCACCGCGACTGGTCCGGCCCCGAACTGGCCGAACGGCTCGGCGTCACGCCGCGCACGGTCCGCCGGGACGTGGACCGGCTGCGCGAGCTGGGCTACCCCGTCAACGCCAGCCCCGGCACCGGCGGCGGCTACCAGCTCGGGGCGGGGGCCGAACTGCCGCCGCTGCTGCTGGACGACGACGAGGCGGTCGCCGTCGCCGTCGGGCTGCGCACGGCCGCCGGGCAGGGCATCGAGGGCATCGGCGAGACCTCCGTACGGGCCCTCGCCAAGCTGGAACAGGTGCTGCCGAGCCGGCTGCGCCGCCGGGTGGGCGCCCTCAACGCGTTCACCGTGCCGATGCTGCGCGGACCGCAGCCCTCCGCCGTCGACCCGGCCGTCCTGACCGAACTGGCCCACCTGTGCCGGGATGCCGAGCGGCTGCGCTTCGAGTACCGCGCACACGACGGCGGCATGAGCCGCCGTACCGTCGAACCGCACCGCCTGGTGTGCACCGAGCGCCTGTGGTACCTGGTCGCCTGGGACGTCGACCGCGCCGACTGGCGGACCTTCCGCGTCGACCGCATCACGCCCAGGCCGCCGCACGGCCCCCGCTTCACCCCGCGGGAGCCACCCGCCGAGGACCTCGCCGCCTATGTCTCGCGCGGGGTCTCCACGCACGCGTACGCCACGCATGCCGTCGTCCGGCTCCTCGTGCCGCTGGCGGAGGCGGCCGAGCGGGTCTCGCCGTCTGCCGGGACGCTGGAGCCTGACGGGCCGGACGCCTGCCTCCTGCGCGCCGGTGCCGCGAGCCTGGACGTGATGGTGGTGCACGTGACGATGCTCGGCCTCGAGTTCGAGGTGCTGGAGCCGGCCGAGCTCACCGAGGCGGTCAGGAGGGCCCGCGACCGGCTCTCACGCGCTCTCGGAGAAGCTCCTGCGCCCGGCCGTTCTGTGCCGGGGCAGTGAATTGCTTATGCGGTGTCAGCTTGCCCGGCAGCGCCCCGACCGGGAATGGAATGGCGCTTTCCGCCGGGCTATTCGACCCGCCGCACGCAGGTGCGGAAATCACGTTCGAATACCCCGATGAGTCGTGGAGAAACCCTCGTTCGTGTGACGGAGTTCGATGAAAACGCGTGTCGTGATCCTGTGACAGAAGTGTGACCGGGGAGGGACGCCCGGGCTAGCGTGAGCGTATGGCACCGATTCCCACTCCGTCAGCGGAGCCCCAGGACAGTCCGGAAGGGTACGTCGGCCTCGACGCGTCCCGCGCCGAGCGGCTCGCACGGGAACGGGGGTGGTCGACGGTGCGGTCGCTGCCGCCCGGCGCGATCATCACCATGGAGTACCGGGCGGGACGGCTGAACTTCGAGGTGCGGGACGGCAGGGTGGCGCGCGCCTGGAAGGGCTGAGCCCGGCGAGCGCCATACGGAAGGCCCCGGTCCTGCGTGCGGGACCGGGGCCTTCGCGGTGCGGGGGTGGTGTGTGCGTACCGGCCCCGCTGCCTCGGTGGCGGTCAGCCGCCCGTGAGGGGGCGGGCCGCCGGGGTCGCGCCGCGCGGGACGCGCTCCGGGTGGGGCGGGCGGCGGCTGCCCGCCGGGGTGACCGGGGTGCGCTCCGAGCGGACCGCGTGCGGGCCCGGCGTCCGGTGGACCGACGCCCGGGGCGAATGGGCGGAGGAGACCGGCTCGCGGGCCGGGGCCGTCTCCTCGGCCGGCGCGGTGCGCGGCTTGAGGACGACCGGGACCGGGACGGCCGGTGCGGGCACGGTGCGGCCGCGACGGTCGCGCAGGCGGTCGCGCAGGTCGAACAGGGCGGCCTCGGCCCGGGCGATCAGCGGTTCGCACCACGGCAGCGCCAGCAGGATCAGCAGCCCCGCGGCCCAGCCCAGGAGCACGTCGCTCAGCCAGTGCGTACCGAGGTAGACGGTGGCCATCCCGACGCCGAGCGAGGTCACGGCCGACACCGCGGACAGCCAGCGGCGCGCTCTCGGGGTGGAGGCCAGATACGCCAGGATTCCCCAGGTCACCACCGCGTTGGCGGTGTGGCCGCTGGGGAATATATCGCCGCCCAGACCCATCTCGTTGGAGCCGATCACGGTGGCGTAGTGCGGGCCGAGGCGGCCCATGCCGATCTTGGCGGCGCCGACCGTGATGTTCAGCAGCAGCAGTGAGGCGCCGAGGGTCAGCAGCGGGCGGAGCGTGTGCTGCCGCCAGGAGCGCCAGCCCAGCCAGGCCGCGACCATCACGGCGGTGGGGCCGCGCTGGCCGAGCACCACGTAGTAGTCGACGAACCAGTGGATGCCCGACCACTGTTGGTACGGCCGGAAGAACATGACCTGCCAGTCGAGCCGGACCAGCCAGGAGGTCGTCACCACGGCCCACACGATCGCCAGGTAGAAAGCCAGGGTCGCCGAGAACAGCACGACCCGGTGCCGGCTCATCCTCGGCACATCGATGTGGGCCGGTCGTTCCGGCTCACGGTCCAGTCTGGCGAACACCCGGTCCAGACGACGGGTTAGGTTTCGTTCGGTACGCACCCAATCGACGTTACAGCGAGTGAGCTCTCCGCCCGGGCGAAACAGCGGCTTTGTGATGACGATGTGATGTGGGAAACCTCTCAGGAGTGCCTGCAATTCAGTGAGTTCGGCAATCCCCGCCGACCGTCTCCCGTAATTCCTTTGATCATGCTGGGCGGTGGTTTTATGGGGCTTATGAATTCGTTCACCGAATCATGGGGTGGAATTCACGGGGGGCCGGAGCCGTTCAGCCAGAACGCCCCGTAGGCCGCCGAGGCCACCGCCAACACGCCGGTGACCAGCGTGAATCGGGACGTGCGGGCGCGGGCGAGGGCCAGGGCGAGGGGCAGCAGCAGGGGGAAGGCGGGCAGCAGCAGGCGCGGCTTGGAGCCGAAGTAGCTCGACGCGCACAGGGCGAGGGCGGTGACCACACCCGTGTACACCAGCAGCGGGAGCGGCTGGCGCTGCCGTACGCCGATGACGTACAGCCAGATCACCAGGCCGACCCCGATGATCAGCGCAACCCCGGCCAGGGCCGACGGAATTGACGTGAACTTGTCGGCGACGAAGCGGGCGAAGGCGTATCCGCCGTCGAAGCCGTTGCGCCACCCGGCTTGGACGTCCAGATAACCGAGCGGGCCCTTGCCGGTGCGGTGGCCGACCCAGAGGACGTAGGCGGCGGCGCCGAGGGGAGCGAGGAGCATACCGAGGGCGCGACGCCAGAGTGGTGCGCCGTCCGGAGCCGCGGACCGCCCCTCGTCGACGGAGGGGGCGTGCGAGGTCTTCCGTGCGCGGGTGATGTGCGGCACGCGCGGGGAGCGGTGGTCACCCGTCGAGTCGGGGGCGCGTTCGTCGTCCCGCGCGCCGTGCGTCGTGACCGCGCTGCGATCCCGCACGAACGAGACCACGCCGGCCGTCCACACCGCCGCGACCACCGCGAGCCCCACCGGCCGGGTCAGCCCGGCCAGCGCGGCCAGGGTGCCCGCGGTCACCCACCGCCCGGTCAGCACGGCGTACAGCGACCAGGCGGCGAGGGCCGTGAACAGTGACTCGCTGTACGCCATCGACTGCACGATCCCGACCGGCAGCAGCGCCCACAGCAGTACCGCGCAGACCCCGGTCCGGCGTCCGTACACCCGGTCCGCCACCGCGAAGATCCCCCAGGCCGCGGCGAGCGAGGCGAGCAGGCCGACCACGAAACCGGCGTCGGCGTACGACAGCGGGGTCAGGGCGTGCAGCAGCCGCTCCAGCCAGGGCAGCAGCGGGAAGAAGGCCAGGTTGGAGTGGACGTCGCCGTTGGGCAGGCGCACCTCGTAGCCGTAACCCAGCTCGGCGACCCGCGTGTACCACAGCGCGTCCCAGCGGGCGGTGAGCAGCGTGTACGCGCTCTTGCCGCGCGCCGCGCTCCACCCCGCCAGCACGAGCAGGCCCAGGGCGCGCACGGCGGCATACCCGAGGAGGGCCGGGGCCGCCCGGCGCAGAGGTGTGACGCGGGGAGGTGCCACGCGCGTCGCAAGATCGGTCACGGGGTCGATTATCGACCGGCCGTGGAACCGGACGGTTCACCGGGGCGTGGTCAAGGACAGCGGAAGTGGCGTACGCCACATGTTTCCGCGGGGAGTGTGAGAGGTCCGCCACGCGTATACGGAACGAACTCGCGTACGCTGGCGAGTCACTCGCGTTCGTATGCGCGGGCCGGAGACCACCACCGCTCCTCCGGCCGAAGTCGCGGGGAACCCCCACCCCCGTGAGCCCGCCGAACCCGAGGGAACATCTGGGAGGTACGTACATGTCCGGGACGACCACGGCTGCCGCCGCGCTGCGCCGTCGGGCGGCCGGGGCCGGTGCCAACCGCTGGGTCGTCCTCGTCGTCCTCTGTGTCAGCCTGCTCCTCGTCGCCCTCGACGCGACCGTACTGCACGTGGCTGTGCCCGCCGTCACCGAGGACCTCCGGCCCGGCGCCATCGAACTGCTCTGGATCGTCGACGTCTACCCGCTCGTCTGCGCCTCGCTGCTGATTCTCTTCGGCAGCCTCGGCGACCGGGTGGGCCGTCGGCGGATCCTGCTCCTCGGGTACGCGCTGTTCGGCGTCGCCTCCGCCCTCGCGGCCTTCGCGCCGAGCGCCGAGGTACTGATCCTCGCCCGGGCGCTGCTCGGCGTCGGCGGCGCGATGATCATGCCGGCCACGCTGTCCCTCCTCCGCCAGGTCTTCCCCGACCGGCGGGAGCGGGCGCTGGCGATCGGCATCTGGAGTGCGGTGGCCGCGGTGGGCGCGGCGGTGGGGCCGCTGCTCGGCGGTTTCCTCCTGGAGCACTTCTGGTGGGGCTCGGTGTTCCTGGTGAACATCCCCCTGATGCTGGTCAGCCTGCCGATCGGGCGGATGCTGCTGCCCGAGTCGACGGGGGAGCGGGACGGTCCCTGGGACGTGGTCGGCGCCCTGATGGCGGCGGCCGGGCTGTTCGGGGTCGTGCTGGGTGTGAAGCGACTCGGGGGCGGCGAGCCGGTGTCCGGGGTGTTCACGGTGGCGCCGCTGGTGGTGGGTGCGACGCTGCTCTTCTTCTTCGTACGGCGTCAGCGGCGGCGGCCGTATCCGCTGGTGGACCTGCGGATGTTCGCGCGGCCGGCGTTCAGCACGGCTGTCGGGTGCATCGTGCTGGCGATGCTCGCGCTGGTCGGGCTGGAGCTGATCGCGGCGCAGTACCTGCAGCTGGTGCTGGGGTTGTCGCCACTCGCGACCGGCCTCAGGCTGCTGCCGCTGACCATCGCGGCGATGGCGGCCGGGCTGGCGGGGGCGCGGATGCTGCGGCGGTTCGGGCCGCGGCGGATGGTGTGCTTCGGGTTCTGCCTGACGGCGGTCGCCGTGCTGACGCTGACCGGAATGGGCGGGCGGGACAACCCCGCGCTGCTGCTGTTCGGGTTCGTGCTGCTGGGCTTCGGTCTGGAGACGACGCTGTTCGGGGCGTACGAGTCGATGCTGAGCGAGGCGCCGGCCGAGCAGGCGGGCGGGGCCGCGGCGATCGGGGAGACCTCGTACCAGCTCGGCGCCGGGATCGGGATCGCGCTGCTCGGCAGTGTGATGAACGCGGCGTACGCGCCCGGGCTGGCGTCCGTCCCCGGAGTGCCTGCGCCCGCGGCGGCCTCGGCGGGGCATTCGCTGGGGGAGGCGTACGAGGTTGCCGCCCAGCTGGGCGGAGGGGTCGGGGGTGCCCTGCGCAGGGCGGCCCGGGAGTCCTTCGTGCACGGGCTGCATGTGACGCTGCTGGTGAGCGCGGGGCTCTTGCTGCTCGGGGCGGTGATGGCGGTGCGGTTGCCGCGGGTGATGCAGTGCGAGGGCGGCGAGGTGGAGGTGCCCGCGCCCCGTGAGCCGGAGAGGTCCCGCGTCTCGGCCTGACCGCTGTGTCTCTCACGCAGGAGAGTCGGGGGTGGACCTGCCGTGCCGTGGCGTCGTAACGTCGGGGCAACAGTGGTTAGCGGTGCTAGTTTTACCGGAGGGTCCATGTCCGCGTCCCCGAAGTCGCCCCCGTTCGACCCCGCCGATCCCCTCGGCATCGATGACCTGCTGACCCCGGAGGACCTGGCGGTCCGGGAGACGGTGCGCGGGTGGGCGGCGGACAAGGTACTGCCGTACGTGGCCGAGTGGTACGAGAAGGGGGAGCTCCCCGGGATCAGGGAGCTGGCGAGGGAACTCGGCGGTATCGGGGCGCTCGGGATGTCGCTCACCGGCTACGGGTGCGCCGGGGCGAGCGCCGTGCAGTACGGACTGGCGTGTCTGGAGCTGGAGGCCGCCGACTCGGGGATCCGGTCCCTCGTCTCCGTGCAGGGGTCGCTCGCCATGTACGCGATCCACCGGTTCGGCAGCGAGGAGCAGAAGCAGCGGTGGCTGCCGCGCATGGCCGCCGGCGAGGTGATCGGCTGCTTCGGGCTCACCGAGCCCGACCACGGCTCCGACCCCGCGGCCATGCGCACCCACGCCAAGCGGGACGGCGGCGACTGGGTGCTCAACGGCCGCAAGATGTGGATCACCAACGGCTCCGTGGCCGGCGTCGCCGTCGTATGGGCGCGGACCGACGACGGGATCCGCGGGTTCGTCGTCCCCACCGACGCCCCCGGTTTCTCGGCGCCCGAGATCAGGCACAAGTGGTCCCTGCGCGCCTCCGTCACCAGCGAGCTGGTCCTCGACGACGTACGCCTGCCCGCCGATGCCGTGCTGCCGGAGGTCGTCGGGCTCAAGGGGCCGCTCAGCTGTCTCTCGCACGCCCGCTACGGCATCGTCTGGGGTGCGATGGGGGCGGCGCGGTCCTGTTTCGAGACCGCGGTCGACTACGCGAAGAGCCGGGAGCAGTTCGGGCGGCCCATCGGGGGCTTCCAGCTCACCCAGGCCAAACTCGCCGACATGGCGGTGGAACTGCACAAGGGGATTCTGCTCGCCCACCATCTGGGGCGGCGCATGGACGCCGGCCGCCTGCGTCCCGAGCAGGTCAGCTTCGGCAAGCTCAACAACGTCCGCGAGGCCATCGACATCTGCCGTACGGCGCGGACCATCCTCGGTGCCAACGGGATCTCACTCGAATACCCCGTGATGCGGCACGCGACCAATCTGGAGTCGGTGCTCACCTACGAGGGCACCGTCGAGATGCACCAGCTCGTGCTGGGCAAGGCACTCACCGGGCTTGACGCCTTCCGGTAGGACCCCGCGGGGGGCAGGGCCGGTGAGCGGCCCTGCCTCAGCTCTGGTTGAAGAAGCCGTCCGAGCGGTGGGACCTCGCCTCGCCGCTGACGATCTCGGTGTCGGCGGGGGTCAGCAGGAACACCCGGTTGGAGACGCGGTCGATCGAGCCGCGCAGCCCGAAGATGAGCCCGGCCGCGAAGTCGACCACGCGCTTGGCGTCGCCGGGCTCCATGGCCGTGAGGTTCACGATGACCGGGACCCCCTCCCGGAACAGCTCGCCGATGGCGCGCGCGTCCCGGAAGCTGTCCGGGGTCACCGTGCCGATCCTTCTGCCCTTCTCCTCGGCGACGTCCGTCGCCACCTTCACCCGGGGGTCGGTGACCCAGGCATCCCCGGGCTCGGTCCCCTCCGAGTAGTCGTCGTCGTAGTAGCGCTCGTCATCGTTGTCGTCAACGAGGCCGAGCCACGCACTCGCCTTGCGTACCGATCCCATGGACGCCTCCTCTCACAGCGGTCTTTATTGCTTTCCGCATCCCTATGGTCATCCATGATGCGGACGGTGCGCCAAGTGGATAGACGCCGCGCGGGGGGTTTGTGACGGTACTGGTGCACAGCGAATCCGTCGAGAGCCCGTGTGCCCCAAGGGTCCTGCTCTACACGGCTGCTGACTGAGAGTGAAATATGATCGTCGGCGGCGTACGGGTGAAGAGTGGTGCGTACGGGTGAGCGCGCCCACTCCTATGAACCGACCATCTGCCGATACGATGCCGCAGCTCAACGTCGCATCACATCACGGGGGATCGTCGTGTTCGGAATCGTCAGGCCCTGTAGTCACCGGCTCGGCGAGAGCCTCAAGGCCCAGTGGATGGCCCATTTGTGCGGGCTGTGCCTGGCACTGCGCGGAGATCACGGACAATTCGCGCGCATAGTGACGAATTATGACGGACTTCTTATATCTGTTTTGACGGAGGCTCAGGCCGGAAGGGACGGCGGACTGCGGCGTACGGCCGGGCCGTGCCCGTTGCGCGGGATGCGCACCGCCTCCGTCGCACAGGGTGAGGGCGCGCGGCTCGCGGCGGCCGTCTCACTGGTGCTCGCGTCGGCCAAGGTGCGCGACCATGTCGCCGACGGCGACGGACTGCTGGCCCGGCGGCCGGTCGCGCTTGCCGCGCGCCGGGTCGCCGTCAACTGGGGACGCGCGGGTGCCCGTACCGGGGCGGACGTCGGGTTCGACACCGCCGTGCTCGTCGACGCCGTCGACCGGCAGCTCGGCATCGAGGCCCTCGCGGGTCCGGGCACACCGATCCTGACGGTCACCGAGCCGACCGAGACGGCGACCGCCGCCGCCTTCGCGCACACCGCCGTGCTGGCCGGGCGGCCGGACAACGCCGAGCCCCTGGCCGAGGCCGGGCGGCTCTTCGGACGGCTGGCGCACCTCCTGGACGCCGTGGAGGACCGGGCGGCAGACGACGCGTCCGGCGCCTGGAACCCGCTCACCGCGACCGGCACCTCCCTCACCGAGGCCCGGCGGCTCGCCGACGACGCGCTGCACGGCATCCGGCTCGCCCTGCGCGAGGCCGAGTTCGACGACGGGAAGCTCGTACACCTGCTGCTCGCGCACGAGCTGCGGCGCTCGGTCGACCGGGCGTTCGGCACGGGGTCCTGCGGGCACGCGCCCGAGGCCTCCTTCGGGCCGCCCCCGGGACCCCATGCGCCCCGGGCGCCGCACAACCCGTACGGCAACCCCTTCGGCGGTGAACCGCCGCGCCCGGACAAGCGGGGCTTCTGGGCCGGGTGCGCGGTCGCCATCGGGCTGTGCTGCACCTGCAAGGTGTGCTGCGCCGACGAGTACGAGGGTCCCTGGTCGCGGAAGAAGCGGGAGGGTTGCTGCAGCAACTGCGACTGCTCGTGCTGCGAGGCCTGCCAGTGCTGCGAGTGCTGTGAGTGCTGCTCGTGCTGCGACTGCGGGGTGTGAGGGCCTTTCGGTTCCTGAGTTCCTGATTTCCTCAGTTCTTCAGTTCCGGCGGGGAGATCCGCGACTTGCCGATCGCCGAGCCCGTCGTACCCCACTTCTTCAGGATCTTCTCGTACGTGCCGTCCGCGAGGAGCTTGTTCACCGCCGCCTGGAACGCGGGCGCCAGCTTGGTGCCCTTCTTGAAGGCGAAGCCGACGTCGAGGCGGTGGTACTCGTTGAGGAACTTCAGCCCCGGCTGGTGGGCCACGGCGTAGCGCAGGCCGTTGATGGTGGACATCACCACGTCGCTGCGGCCCTGCTGGACGGAGGACCAGATGGCGCTGGACTCGGAGTAAGTCTGCACGGAGTAGGCCTTCTTGCCCGCGTCGGTGCAGACGTGCTTGTTCTCCTCGAGCGTCGCCTCGAAGGTCGTGCCGGCGCCGGTCGCGACGTTCAGGCCGCACAGCTGCCCGAGGTCGGTGATCGTCGACAGCTTGCTGTCCTTGCGGGTGGCGAAGCCCTGGCCGTCGTTGATGTAGGTGACGAAGTCGATCGTCTTGCGGCGTTCGTCGGTGACGCCGAAGTTGCTGGCACCGAAGTCGTACTTGCCGCTGTCCAGGGCGGGCAGGATCGCCTCGAAACTCGCCTGTTCCACCTTGAGCTTGATGCCCAGCACCTTCGCGACGGCCTTGGTGAAGTCGACGTCCTGGCCGGTCAGGGTCTTGCCGTCGTCCAGGTAGGTGGTGCCGGGCGGGGTGCCGCCGACGCTGACGGCGACGGTGAGGCCACCGGTGCCCGGGGGTAGCAGCCGGGCGGCCGACGCGTCCTTCCGGATGCCGGAGACGACGTCCGTGGCGGGGACCTTGTCGGCCTTGGCCGCGGCGCCCACGGCGTCGGTGGAGTCGTCCGAACCGGAGCCGCATGCCGTGAGGAGCAGCGTCGCCGAAGTAATCAGGGCAAAAGGTGCAAAAAGGCGTTTACGGGTACGCGTGGACGTACGCATCGTGTGCGGTCTCCTGGGAGCAGAAGGGCATGCGGAGCGCGAGGGGGGTGCGCGAGGGGAGGGGTGCGCGTGTGAAGGCGAAAGGGGTGGAACGCGAAAGGCGCACCGCCCGGATCGGGGGGCGGTGGCGCGCAGGGGGTCAGCTCAACAGGAAGAGGACCACACTCGACCGAAGTCGATGTGGGAGCGCGTGACCAGCCACTGCTGTGGATGCATGGGCCAAGTGGAACAGGCATCCGGTTCCGCGTCAACCGAGTTGAGATGTACCGCTCACATCATGGACACCCTTGACAGTGAGGGGAAACCGCGCCGTACAGTCGGTGGACGGTCCTGCTGAGGGGCTCGGCCGTATCGCGCCGCGCGGCGCGTCCGTGTGAAGGCACCCACCCGTGTTCCACCGGCGTCACGGAGCCTTCGCATGTCTTCCGACACCCTCGCCAAAGTCCCCGCCGCACCGGACATACCGGAGCAGGCGGACGTCCCGCGGATCGTTCCGCAGCGGCGGCCGGGCCAGTGGACCGCCGCCGTCGCCGTTCTGGTGCTGCTCGGCCTCGCGGTCAACTCCGTCCTGCGCAACGAGGCGTTCCAATGGGACGTCGTCGCCGACTACTT
The DNA here is from genome assembly GCF_055639495.1 of Streptomyces sp. NPDC039424. Taxonomy (NCBI): domain Bacteria; kingdom Bacillati; phylum Actinomycetota; class Actinomycetes; order Kitasatosporales; family Streptomycetaceae; genus Streptomyces; species Streptomyces sp. NPDC039424. The sequence continues at coordinate 129,439 of NZ_JBVKAI010000017.1, read as the reverse complement.
CACCTCGGACTCCATCCTGCGCGGCCTGTGGCTCACGCTGTGGCTGACCGCGGTGGTGATGGTCCTCGGCTTCGCCCTCGGCACCCTGCTCGCCGCGTTCCGGCTCTCCGCCAACCCCGTGCTGCGGGCGGTGAGCTGGGGGTACGTATGGCTGTTCCGGTCGATCCCGATCCTGGTGCAGCTGCTGCTGTGGTTCAACATCGGGGCGCTGTACCCGCAGGTCTTCGGCGTGCGGACGGTCAACCTGCTCAGCCCGGTCGCCGTCGCGATCGTCGGCCTCACCCTGCACGAGGCCGCGTACGCCGCCGAGGTGGTGCGCGGCGGCATCCTCTCCGTCGACCGCGGCCAGATCGAGGCCGCCCAGGCGCTCGGCCTGAGCCGGTGGCGCCGCTGGCGGCGGATCGTGCTGCCGCAGGCCATGCGCTCCATCGTGCCGCCCGCCGGGAACATGCTGATCGGCACCCTCAAAGGCACCTCCATCGTCAGCGTGATCGCCGTCAACGACCTGCTGTTCTCGGCGCAGTTGATCTACCACCGCACCTACCAGGTCATCCCCCTGCTGATGGTGGCCACGATCTGGTACACCCTCGTCACCTCGGTGCTCGGCGTCGGCCAGTACTACGTGGAGAAGCACTACGCGCGCGGTTCGGAGCGCACCCGATGAGCGCCGCCAGGCCGTCACTGGTGATCGTCGGAGCCGGGCCGCGGGGGACCGGACTCCTGGAGCGCATCGCCGCCAACGCGCCCGAGCTGTACGCCGGCACGGGCCTCGACATCCACCTCGTCGACCCCCATCCGCCGGGCGCCGGACGCATCTGGCGCGCGGCGCAGTCCCCGCTGCTGTGGATGAACTCGCACGCCGAGGACGTCACCATGTTCACCGACGAGACGGTGGAGATGGCCGGGCCGGTGCGCGAGGGCCCCACCCTGCACGAATGGGCGGGCCTGGACGGACGCATATTCGCGGACCGGCGGATCCAGGGCGACTACCTGCGCTGGGTGTACGACCGGGCGGTGGCCGACCTGCCGCCGGGCGTCACCGTCCACCACCACTCCCGGCGCGCCCTGCGTGTCAGCGGCTCGCCCGAGGGCCGCCAGCAGGTGTGGCTGGAGGGCCGCCCGAGCGCGCTCCTCGCCGACCTCGTCGTCCTCGCCATCGGCCACCTCGACGCCGAACTCGACGACACCCAGGCCGAGTTGACCGCGTACGCCCGCGAACACGGCTTGGTCCACCTGCCGCCCGACTTCACCGCCGACACCGACCTCACCGCGCTGAGGCCCGGGGAACCCGTCCTCGTCCGCGGCTTCGGGCTCGCCTTCGTCGACCTGATGGTGCTGCTCACCGAGGGACGCGGCGGGCGGTACGAGGGGGAGGAGTACCTCCCGTCGGGGCGGGAGCCCGTACTGTACGTCGGCTCCCGGCGCGGCGTCCCGTACCACTCGAAGATCGGCTACGACTGGACCGGTGAACGGCCCCCGCTGCCCCGCTTCTTCGGGCCCGCCGAGGTCCAGGAGCTGCTGGCGCGGCCGGAGGGCTTCGACTTCCGGCGGGACGTGTGGCCGCTGGTGGAGAAGGAACTGGGCTACGCGCACTACCACCGGCTGTTCACCGCCCATCCCGAGCGGACGGCGGTCGCCTGGGCCACCTTCGAGGAGAAGTACGCGGCGGGGGACGCCGCCGACCTCCAGACCCTGGTCGCCTCCGCCGTACCCGACCCCGCCGACCGCCTCGACCTCGCCGCGCTCGACCGTCCGCTCGACGGCGTGCGCTACGCCTCGCACGAGGAGTTCCAGAAAGGGCTGCGGGAGTACGTCGAGGGCGACCTGAACCGTCGTCATCACGCCGGCCACAGCCCCGACCTCGCCGTCTTCCTCGGGCTGCTCTCCGTCTACGGGCAGCTGATCCGGCTCGGCGGCATCGGCCCCTGGTGGCACGGCTTCTTCAGCTACCTCGCCTCCGGGCCGCCCGGACCCCGGCTGCGGCAGATGCTCGCCCTGTCCCGGGCGGGCCTGCTCAAGTTCGTCGGCGCCGGTATGACCGTCACCGCCGAGGACGGGAGGTTCCGGGCCTCCAGCGCCACCGTGCCCGGCTTCTCGGTCGAGGCCCGGGCACTGGTCGAGGCGCGGCTGCCCGAACCCACCGTCGGGCGGGCCCGCGACACCCTGCTGCGCGAGCTGCACGCCGACGGGGCCGCCGAGACCCCCGACGGGCTGCTCCGGGTGGACCCCGGCGACGGGCGGATCCTCGACCGGGCCGGCCGGCCGCACCCCCGGCGCTTCGCCCTCGGGCCGTACACCGACGGCCGTACCCCCGGCGCCTTCACCCGGCCGCGCACCGGCGGGCCCGCGTTCCGGCAGAACGACGCCACCGCCCGGGCCGCCCTGGCCTTCCTGCGGGACCTGGTGTCTCGCGCCGCCGCGTGAGCCGTCCCCACCCACCTTCAGCAAGGGATTCACCCCATGAGCGTCATGGTCGACATCAGGGCCGTCCACAAGAGCTTCGGCTCGCTCGAGGTCCTCAAGGGCATCGACCTGCAAGTACAGGCCGGCGAAGTCACCGTCGTCCTCGGCCCCTCCGGCTCCGGCAAGTCGACGCTGCTGCGCACCGTCAACCACCTGGAGAAGGTGGACCGGGGCGCCATCAGCGTGGACGGCACCCTGGTCGGCTACCGGCGGTCCGGCGACAAGCTGTACGAGCTGCCCGAACGCGAGGTGCTCAGGCAGCGCACCCGAATCGGCTTCGTCTTCCAGAACTTCAACCTCTTCCCGCACCTCACCGTGCTGGACAACGTCATCGAGGCACCGGTGTCCGCGCTGAAGCGCCCCCGCGGGCAGGCCGTGGAGCAGGCGCGCCGGCTGCTCGCCCGGGTGGGTCTCGCCGACAGGGCCGACGCCTACCCGAAGCACCTGTCCGGAGGCCAGCAGCAGCGGGTGGCCATCGCCCGCGCGCTCGCCCTGGAGCCGAAGCTGCTGCTCTTCGACGAACCGACCTCCGCGCTCGATCCCGAACTGGTGGGCGAGGTCCTGGACGTCATCAAGGACCTGGCCCGCCAGGGCACCACGATGATCGTCGTCACGCACGAGATCGGCTTCGCCCGCGAGGTCGCCGACACCGTCGTCTTCATGGACGCCGGGCGGATCGTCGAGCAGGGCGCGCCCGCCGACGTACTGGACGCTCCGCGCCATGAGCGGACCCGGGCGTTTCTCTCGAAGGTGCTCTGAGATTCCGGTAGTTATTTCAGCGAAAGGTTCATCCCCACATGACCCCACCACCCGGCCGGGCGCTGCTGCACCTGGCCGCCGCCATCGACCAGCCGTCGGCGTACGACGCAGGCTCCTTCGTGGAGCTGGCCCGGCTCGCCGAGAGCGGCGGGCTCGACTTCGTGACCCTGGACGACACGTTCGCGCGCCCCGGGCTCGACGCGCTCGCCGTGCTGTCCCGGGTGGCGCCCGCCACCCACCGGATCGGCCTGGTCCCGACCGTCACGACCACGCACACCGAGCCCTTCCACGTGCAGGCCGCCGTCGCCACCCTCGACTGGGTCAGCCATGGCCGGGCGGGCTGGCGGATCGACGTCTCGACCAGCGAGGGCGAGGCCCGCCTCTTCGGCCGCCGGCACGCCGCGGCCGCCGACGCCCTGTGGCAGGAGGCGGGTGAAGTGGCCGACGTGGCCGCGCGGCTGTGGGACAGCTGGGAGGACGACGCCGAGATACGGGACGTGGCGACCGGCCGCTTCATCGACCGGGACAAGCTGCACCACGTCGACTTCACCGGCTCGGCCTTCTCGGTCAAGGGACCCTCGATCGTGCCCCGCCCCCCACAGGGCCACCCCGTCCGCGTGGTCGACGCCACCGAGGGCCCCGCCCGGCCGGCCGCGGCCCGGTACGCCGACGTCGCCCTGGTCCGTGTCGCGGATCCCGCGCAGGCCGCCGCCGTACGCGACCAGTTGCGCGCCGCCGCGGCCGGGGCCGGGCGCAACCCGGACACCTTGAGGGTGCTGGCCGGCCTGCTCGTCGACCTGGGCGACGGCGAGCACGCGGCCGAACCGGGTCACGGCGGGGGCGGTCCCCGGCAGACCGTGCAGGGCCCGCTGTACCGGGGCGGCCCCGTCGACCTCGCGGAGCTGATCGCCGCCTGGCACGCGGACGGCGTCGTCGACGGCTTCCACCTCGTCCCCGTCGAGCCGCGCCGTGACCTGGAGCGGCTCGTCAACGGCACCGTCGCGCTGCTCCAGCACCGCGGCCTGTTCCGCACCTTCTACCCGGGCAGCACGCTCCGGGAGCACCTGGGCCTGGCCCGGCCCGCCAACCAGTACGCCGTGACCGGGGGAGCGTCATGACCGTACGACCGCGCAAGCAGATGCATCTGGCAGCGCACTTCCCGGGCGTCAACAACACCACCGTCTGGGCCGACCCGCGCTCGAAGTCGCAGATCGAGTTCTCCTCCTTCGCACATCTGGCCCGCACCGCCGAACGGGGTCTGTTCGACTTCTTCTTCCTCGCCGAGGGGCTGCGGCTGCGCGAGCACAAGGGCCGTATCCACGACCTGGACGTGGTCGGACGCCCCGAGTCGCTCACCGTGCTGAACGCCCTGGCCGCCGTGACCGAGCGGCTGGGGCTCGCCGCCACGGTCAACGCGACCTTCAACGAGCCCTACGAACTCGCCCGCCGGCTCGCCACGCTCGACCACCTGAGCGGGGGCCGGGCCGCCTGGAACGTGGTGACCTCCTCGGACGCCTTCACCGGCGAGAACTTCCGGCGCGGCGGCTATCTGGACCGGGCCGAGCTCCCCCACTCTCGGCTTCGCTCGAGCGGGGGGACCCCCATCACCCGGGCGGCCGAGTTCGTCGCCACCGCGCGGGAGTTGTGGGACTCCTGGACCCCGGACGGGCCGGCCAGGCCGTTCGCGCACCAGGGGCGGCACTTCGACATCGCGGGCGAGTTCACCGTGCCGCGCTCACCGCAGGGGCATCCGGTGGTGATCCAGGCGGGGGACTCGCACGAGGGCCGGGAGTTCGCCGCGTCCACCGCCGACGTGATCTTCACCCGGCACGGGACCTTGGAGGCCGGGCGCTCCTTCTACGCCGACGTCAAGCGCCGCCTGGAGAGGTACGGCCGCGCACCGGACGATCTCAAGATCATGCCCGGCGTCTCGGTCGTCCTCGGTGACACCGCAGCCGAGGCGCAGGAGCGGGCCACCGAGATCAGACGGCAGCAGGTCTCGCCGCAGAACGCCCTCCTGACACTCGAGCAGATCTGGGGAGTCGACCTCTCCGGCTACGACCCCGACGGCCCGCTCCCCGAGACCGACCCGGTGCCGGATCCGTCGATCACCCAGGGCCGGACCCGGCCCGGCGACACCATGGCCATCGCCGAGAAGTGGCGGGCGCTGTCGAAGGAGAAGGGGCTGTCCATCCGGCAGACCGTGATCGAGGCGAGCGGCCGCCAGTCCTTCATCGGCACACCCGAGGCGGTGGCCACCGAACTCGAGGAGTTCGTGCGGCGCGACGCCGCCGACGGCTTCATCCTCGTCCCCCACCTCACACCCGGTGGGCTCGACGAGTTCGTGGACCGGGTGGTCCCGCTGCTCCAGGAGCGTGGCGCGTTCCGCACCGAATACCGGGGCGACACGCTGCGCTCGCACCTCGGGCTGCCCGATCCGGTAGGGAATGGGTGATCTTATATGGAAGCGTTGATCAGCATATGGAAGGTTTGAGCGCATGACGACGGACGCAGCCGACGAGTGGAAGCGGTGGCACGAGCACCGGGTGGACACGGTGTCCGGGCCCTACGGGCCGCTCTCGCTCACCGGCACGCACTGGATCCAGGACTATCCGGAGGGGCGACTTCCGGACATCCCCGGGACCTGGGCCGTGGACGGCGACGCGGTGGTGCTCACCGCGACCGCGGCCGACGGCCTGACCGTCGACGGACGGCCCTTCTCCGGCGAGACGCGCCTCGCCGCCGACAGCGGGCCGGAGGAGTCGGCCCGGGTCGCGCTCGGCGAGCGGCGGCTGTTCGTACTGATACGCGAGGGGTCTGGGGTGTACGCGACTACGACCCGGACGCCGAGGCCCGCCGGACGTTCCGGGGCATCGACGCCACCCCGTACGATCCGCGCTGGTCGGTGCCGGGACACTTCACCCCGTACGACGGCACGCGCACCGTCCGCCTGGAGAACGCGGACGGGGTCGAGCGCGGGTTCGCGCTCGCCGGTGAGCTCGGCTTCGCGCTGAACGGCCGGAATCTGACACTCAAGGTGGCGCGGCAGGCGAACGGCTCGCTGTGGGCGGTGTTCGCCGACGCCACCAGCGGCGACGGCGGTTTCCGGTTCCGGTTCCTGCATACGGCGGCCCCCGATGCCTACGGGTGGACCACGGTCGACTTCAACCGGGCCGTGCTGCCGCCGTGCGCCTTCGCCGACCACTTCCTCTGCCCCTTCCCGCCGCCCGGGAACACGCTGGGCCTCGCCGTCGAGGCGGGGGAGCGGCGACTGCGCTGAGCCTCCTTCCTTCCGGGGGGATATGACCGGGCGTCAATCGCCCGAACCGCACCAAGAACGCACACAGTCGGCACAGATCGCACACAGTCGCACGGCCGAAAGGCGCCCTTGCGCCTACCGGCCGTTCGGCCGAATACTCCCCCACAGCGCTTGTCAGGGGCACGGCGTGTCCGGAATCCGGGCCTTTGACCCCCCACCCCTGGCTGCGCCTCACGGGCCCCGACCCCCACGCGGGCCCCCGACTTCCCCTGGGAGGGAACGAAAAGTGAGGATCAAGCGCACCACCCCCAGCAGCCCCATCGCGAGACGGACCCGGCTGATCGCCGTGGCCACCGGCTTCGTGGCTGCAGCCGCGTTCGCCGTCCCCACCGCGAACGCGAGCGACGCGCAGACGTTCAGCGCCGCCCAGCTCACCACGGTGAGCGGTTCCGTGCTCAAGGCGGACGTGCCCGGCACCGCCTGGGCGGTCGACAGCAAGACCAACCGGGTCGTCGTCACCGTCGACAGCACCGTCTCGCCGACCGAGATCACCAAGATCAAGCAGCAGGCGGGCACCAACGCCGGCGCCCTGACCATCAAGCACACCCCCGGCAAGTTCAACAAGCTGATCACCGGCGGCGACGCCATCTACGGCGGCTCCTACCGCTGTTCACTCGGCTTCAACGTGCACAGCGGAAGCACCTACTACTTCCTGACCGCCGGGCACTGCGGTGAGGTCGCCTCCACGTGGTACAGCAACTCCGGCCACACCACGGTGCTGGGCACGAACGTCAACTACAGCTTCCCGGGCAACGACTACGCGCTGGTCCGCTACACCAACTCCTCGGTGGCGCACCCGAGCGCGGTCGGCAGCCAGACCATCTCCAGCGCGGCCACCCCGTCGGTGGGCACGACCGTCTACCGCCGCGGCTCCACCACCGGCACCCACAGCGGCCGGGTCACGGCGCTGAACGCCACGGTCAACTACGGCAGCGGTGACATCGTCTCCGGTCTGATCCAGACCACGGTCTGCGCCGAGGGCGGCGACAGCGGCGGCCCGCTCTACAGGGGTTCCGTGGCCTACGGTCTGACCTCCGGCGGCAGCGGCGACTGCAGCTCCGGCGGTACGACCTTCTTCCAGCCGGTCACCGAGGCGCTGAGCGCGTACGGCGTGAGCGTCGGCTGACGATCCCTCCGGGTCGGCTTCGGGGCGAGCCCCCGCACGCAATCCGCGTGCGGGGGCTCTCTCTTGCCCTCCGAGGGCGAATTCAGGACAGGGCGGAACCTCACCGTCCGCTGAGGGTTACTCGCACGTAGTGTTTGCAGTGCGAATTTCCTGGGGCGACCGTGGACGGTCAATGGCGCCAGGGGGGCGTGTGGTGCCTTCGTACGCGCGTCCTGAAGTCGACCTTGTGTGCTCCCTGTGGATCTCGGAATAGTAGGCGCCCGTCAACCAGCCTTCCGGCCGTGAGGTCCCCACAACCTCTCGGACCGATCCCCCACAGGAGGACGTGAGTTGAAGCACCGACGCATACCCGGGCGGCGGGCGGCCGTGGCAGGCGCGGGTGTCGCCGCACTGGTCGCCGCGGGAGTCACCTTCCAGAGTGCGAACGCCAGCGAGACCCCGAAGACCGCCACGCCGGAGACCCTTTCGGCACCGGCGGCCGGAAAGCTCGCCTCCACGCTCGTGGACGACCTCGGCGCGGACGCGGCGGGTACGTACTACGACGCGAAGGCGAGGAACCTCGTCGTGAACGTGCTCGACGAGACCGCCGCCAAGGTCGTCGAGGCGGCCGGCGCCAAGGCCAGAGTCGTGGCCAACTCCCTGGCCGAACTCGACGGCGCCCGGGCGACGTTGAAGCGGGACGCGACCATCCCCGGCACCTCGTGGGCGACCGACCCGGTCACCGACAAGGTCGTCGTCACGGCGGACAGGACCGTCTCGAAGACCGAGTGGGCCAAGCTCTCCAAGGTCGTGGACGGGCTCGGCGGCACGGCCGAACTGGAGCGGTCCAAGGGGAAGTTCAAGCCCTTCCTCGCGGGCGGCGACGCGATCACCGGCTCGGGCGGACGCTGCTCGCTCGGCTTCAACGTGGTCAAGGACGGGCAGCCGTACTTCCTGACCGCCGGGCACTGCACCGAGTCCATCTCCACCTGGTCGGACTCGTCCGGCACCGTGATCGGGAAGAACGAGCAGTCCAGCTTCCCGGGCGACGACTACGGTCTGGTCAAGTACACCTCGGACACCGACCACCCGAGCGAGGTCGACCTCTACAACGGCTCCGCCCAGCGGATCACCGGCGCGGCCGAGGCCACCGTCGGCATGAAGGTCACCCGCAGCGGCTCGACCACCCAGGTGCACTCCGGCACGGTCACCGGTCTGAACGCCACCGTGAACTACTCCGAGGGCACGGTCGGCGGCCTCATCCAGACCGACGTGTGCGCCGAGCCCGGCGACAGCGGCGGCTCGCTCTTCTCGGGCGGCAACGCGATCGGCCTGACCTCCGGCGGCAGCGGCGACTGCGCCTCCGGCGGCGAGACGTTCTTCCAGCCGGTCACGGAGGCCCTGTCGGCGACGGGCGCCAAGATCGGCTGACCCGCCGGGATCATGCTCCCGGAAGTCCCGCCCCACGCGCGCGAGGGGCGGGACTTCCGCGTTTGCGCAGGTAGGACGCGCCCGAATGGATGTCGCACACTTGTTCGGGGATAGGGGTATGGTGGGGTTGAGAGTAGGGAACTGATGTTCGAGAGCCGTTCGGGGTTCACGAGTGCGGGAGGTGCGTGTGCCGGGTTTCACGCATCTGCACACCGTCTCCGGGTTCTCCCTGCGCTACGGCGCCTCGCACCCGGAGCGGCTGGCCGAGCGCGCCTCCGAGCGGGGCATGGACGCCCTCGCCCTCACCGACCGCGACACCCTCGCCGGCACGGTCCGCTTCACCAAGGCCTGCGCGAAGGCGGGCGTCCGCCCGCTGTTCGGCGTGGAGCTGGCGGTGGGGGAGCCGGAGAGGGGCGTGGGCCGGGACGGTGCCGTACGTCGGGACGGGGCTGTACGACGAGACGGTGCCGTACGCCGGGACGGTGCCATACGACGAGACGAAGCCGTATCGACGGAACGGCGCCGTACCCCCGTCCGCGGCGGTGCCTTCATCGACGAGTCGACACCCCGCGTGACCTTCCTCGCCCGGGACGGAGCCCGCGGCTGGGCCGACCTGTGCCGGCTGGTCACCGCCGCCCACACCGCCGAGGGCACCCCGCTGCTGCCCTGGTCCGACAACCGGGCCGACGGCCTCATCGTCATCCTCGGCCCCGCCTCCGACGTCGGCCGCGCCCTCGCCGCGGGCCGCCCCGACCGGGCCGCGAGACTCCTCGTGCCCTGGCGCGAGGTCTACGGCGACGCCCTGCGCCTGGAGACCGTCTGCCACGGCCGTGAGGGCACCGGCCCCGGCTCCCTGCGCCTGGCCGCCCGTACCGTCGGCTTCGCCGCCGAACAGCGGATCCGGCCGGTGCTCAGCAACGCCGTCCGGTACGCCGACCCCGGACAGGGCCCGGTCGCCGACGTCCTGGACGCCGCCCGCCGGCTGGTCCCCGTCGACCCCGCCAAGGAGCTGGACTCCGGCGAGGCGTGGCTGAAGGACGCGGAGGCGATGCTGCGCGTCGCCGAGCGGGTGGTGGAGGCCGCGGGCTACCGGCGCGACACCGCCCACCGCCTGCTGGAGCAGACCCGGGCGACCGCCGCGGAGTGCCTGGTCGACCCCGAGGACGATCTCGGCATCGGCACCGTCCACTTCCCCGAGGCGCACCTGGTCGGCGCCGGCCGCCGCACCGCCCAGCGGACGCTGGCCTCGCGGGCGGCGGCGGGGATGGTGCTGCGCGGCTACGACACCCGGCGCGCCTACTGGGAGCGGATGCACCGGGAGCTGGACATCATCGCCCACCACGGCTTCGCCTCGTACTTCCTGACCGTCGCCCAAGTGGTGGACGACGTACGGGAGATGGGCATCCGGGTCGCGGCGCGGGGCTCCGGCGCGGGTTCCCTCGTCAACCACCTGCTCGGTATCGCGCACGCCGATCCGGTCGAGCACGGGCTGCTGATGGAGCGCTTCCTGTCGAAGGAGCGGGTCGTGCTGCCCGACATCGACATCGACGTGGAGTCCGCGCGCCGCCTGGAGGTCTACCGGGCGATCATCGGCCGGTTCGGCACCGAGCGGGTCGCGACGGTCGCGATGCCGGAGACGTACCGGGTCAGGCACGCGATCCGCGATGTGGGCGCGGCCCTGTCCATGGACCCGGCCGAGATCGACCGCGTAGCCAAGTCCTTCCCGCACATCCGGGCACGTGACGCCCGCGCGGCTCTGGAGGAGCTGCCCGAACTCAGGGAGCTGGCGGGGGAGTGCCGACGGGAAGGGGCGAAGTACGGCCGGCTATGGGAGCTGGTCGAGGCCCTCGACGCCCTCCCGCGCGGAGTCGCCATGCACCCTTGCGGAGTGCTGCTTTCGGACGCCTCCCTCCTCTCCCGTACGCCGGTCATGCCGACCAGCGGCGAGGGCTTCCCCATGTCGCAGTTCGACAAGGACGACGTGGAGGACCTCGGACTGCTCAAACTGGACGTGCTGGGCGTGCGGATGCAGTCGGCGATGGCGCACGCGGTCGCGGAGGTGAAGCGGGCCACGGGCGCCGAGGTCGACCTGGACGCCGTGCCGCCCGGCGACCCGGCGACGTACCGGCTCATCCGCTCCACCGAGACGCTGGGCTGTTTCCAGATCGAGTCGCCGGGCCAGCGGGACCTGGTCGGGCGTCTGCAGCCGGCCACCTTCCACGACCTGGTCGTCGACATCTCGCTGTTCCGGCCCGGTCCGGTCGCCGCCGACATGGTGCGGCCGTTCATCGAGGCCCGGCACGGGCGGGCGCCCGTCCGGTATCCGCACCCGGACCTGGAGGAGCCGCTGCGGGACACCTACGGGGTCGTCGTCTTCCACGAGCAGATCATCGACATCGTCGCCATCATGACCGGTTGCGGGCGCGGCGAGGCGGACCGGATCCGGCGCGGGCTGTCCGACCCGGAGTCGCAGGGGCGGATCAGGTTCTGGTTCGCTCAGCACGCCGCGGCGAACGGCTATGACGCGGAAACGATTCAGCGGACCTGGGAGATCGTCGAGGCCTTCGGCTCCTACGGCTTCTGCAAGGCGCACGCGGTCGCCTTCGCCGTACCGACCTACCAGTCGGCATGGCTGAAGGCGCATCACCCGGCCGCCTTCTACGCGGGGCTGCTCACGCACGACCCCGGGATGTACCCGAAGCGGCTGCTGCTGGCGGACGCGCGGCGGCGCGGGGTGCCGATCCTGCCGTTGGACGTGAACGAGTCGGGGGTCGCACACAGGATCGAACTGGTGTCTGAATCTGATGGGGTGTGGGGGCTGCGCCTGGCCCTTTCCGACGTGCACGGCATCAGTGAGGCCGAGGCGAAGCGGATCGCCGACGGCCAGCCGTACGCCTCCCTGCTGGACTTCTGGGAGCGGGCCCGCCCGAGCCGTCCGCTGGCCGGGCGGCTGGCCCAGGTCGGCGCGCTGGACGCCTTCGGCGCCAACCGCCGCGATCTGCAGCTGCACCTGTCCGAGCTGCACCGGGGTGCCCGGGGCGCGGGCGGCGGTCAGCTCCCCCTGTCCGGCGGGCGGAAGACCGCCCCGGCCGGGCTGCCCGACCTCACCTCTCAGGAGCGGCTCAGCGCCGAACTGGGCGTGCTGTCCATGGACGCCTCGCGCAACCTGATGGACGACCACCGGGAGTTCCTCAAGGAGCTGGGCGTGGTCTCGGCGCGCCGGCTGCGCGAGGCCCGGCACGGTGAGACGGTGCTGGTCGCGGGCGCCAAGGCGGCCACCCAGACCCCGCCGATCCGGTCCGGCAAGCGGGTCATCTTCACCACGCTGGACGACGGCACGGGCCTGGTCGACCTCGCCTTCTTCGACGACTCCCACGACGCCTGCGCGCACACGGTCTTCCACTCCTGGCTGCTGCTGGTGCGCGGGGTGGTGCAGCGGCGCGGCCCGCGCAGCCTCAGCGTGGTGGGCTCGGCCGCCTGGAACCTCGCCGAGCTGGTCGAACTGCGCGCCGAGGGCGGCCTCGACGAGGTGGCGGCGCGGCTGGCGGAGCCCGTGCCCCAGCGGTGGGGAGACCCGGCCGCGGACCGGACGATCCGCATGCCCACGGGGTACGAGATGCACCCCTGGGCCGATCTGCGTCCCGCGGGCGAGGGCCCGGCGGGTGGGAAGAAGTTGTGGCACCAGAGTCCGGGGAGTGCGGGATGACCATTCTCTGCGTACGTTTCCAGCTGTCGCCGATGTACGAGGCGGCCCTGCCCGGGCTGCTCGGGTTGCTGGAGGAGTTCACCCCGGTCGTCGAGGCCCTGCCCCCGGACGGGGCGCTGGCCGATCTGCGCGGCGCCGAGCGGTACTTCGGGCGCAGCGCCGTCGAGCTGGCGGCGGTGCTCCGGGTCCGCGCCCTCGCGCTGTACGGCGTCGACTGCGTGATCGGCGCCGGGCCCGGCCCGCTGCTGGCCCGCATGGCACTGCGCGACGCGCGGCCGGGGCTGACCCGCGCGGTCCCTGAAGACCCGGACGCGATCCGGGAGTTCCTCGCCGACCGCCCCGTGGCCGCGCTCCCCGGCGTCGGCACCGCCACCGCCCGCACGCTGTGCGAGTACGGCCTCGACACCCTGGGCCGGGTCGCCGGCGCGCCCCTGTCCACGCTCCAGCGCCTGGTCGGCGCGAAGGCGGGCCGCGACCTGCGCGAGAAGGCGAACGGGGTCGACCGCGGCCGGGTGGTCCCGAACGCGGTCTCCCGCTCTCTGGTCGCCGAACACCCCTTCGACCGCGACGAGCTGGACCCGGACCGCCACCGCAGGGCGCTGCTGTCCGCCGCCGAGGAACTGGGCGCCCGGCTGCGCGCCCTGGAGAAGGTCTGCCGCACCCTGACCCTCACCGTGCGCTACGCCGACCGCACCTCGACGACCCGCAGCCGCACCCTCAAGGAGCCGACCGCCCACTCCGCGGCGCTGACGAGGACGGCGTACGGCATGTACGAGGCCCTTGGCCTCCAGCGCGCCCGGGTCCGTGCGCTCGGCCTGCGCGCCGAGGGGCTCGCCTCCGCCGACCAGGCCTCCCACCAGCTCACCTTCGACCCCGTGGACGAGAAGGTCCGCCGCATCGAGGAGGTCGCGGACCGCGCGCGGGCGAAGTTCGGGCCCCGGGCGGTGATGCCGGGAACGCTGGCCGCGTAACTCCCCTTTCTCTACGTCAGTTGGCCCACGGCGGCACGATGCGCGTGCCGTCGGCCAGCTCGGCCTCCATGCCGATGGAGGTGGTGACCCAGGAGATCGCGGTGTGGTCGGTCGGGTTCTCGACGCCGAACGCCACCCCCGGGTTGATGATCACGGTGTCGCCCGCGGTGATCCGCTCGGTGTCGCCGCCGAGGGTGATCAGCAGCTCGCCGACGAGCAGGTGGAATATCTCCTCGCGGTTGACGGTGTGGGTCGGAGCCTTCGTCCCGGCCGGGATCTCACCCCGCCAGGCGCACAGTTCCTTGGCGCCGGTGAGCGGGGTGGCGTACGAGACGAAGCGGGCGCCGTGGATCTCGTGGGTCACGGCTTGGGACGAGTGGATGACGGGCATGGGCGGGCGACCTCCGGTAATTTGGTCAAGCAACTTGACTATATGGTCAAGCTGCTTGACCAACCTGTCAAGGGTGTTTCAATGCGGTGTGCAGAACTCCGAGGCCCTGGCCCTGACCGCAGCCCTGCTCGCCGCCGCGGGCGACCTGACCAAGCGCATCAACGACGGTGTCGTCGCCCGTGGGTTCGAGGTGCGGCCGGCGCACGGGTTCGCGTTCGCCCGGCTCGCACCGGACGGCGCGACCGTGACCGACATCGCGGCTCACCTCGGCGTCACCAAGCAGGCCGCCAGCCAGCTCGTCGACGAGATCGTGCGCAAGGGGTACGCCGAGCGGCGCCCGCATCCCGAGGACGCCCGCGCGCGGCTGATCGTGCTGACCGAGCGCGGCTGGGCCTGCACCCGAGCGGCGGAGGAGGCGGCGGCCGAGGCGGTGGGGGAGTGGGCCGAGGTCCTCGGCGAGAGGGAGGTGCGCGCGCTGCGGGACCGTCTGGCGCGGATCGCCCCGCACGGTCCGATCAGGCCCGCCTGGTGACGGTCCATCGGTGGTTGAGCGCTGCACCAGTCACCGCTGGAAGTTTTTACTGACGCGTAACTTCACACGTCTGCTACTCGTCCGTAACTTGACGAATGAACAGCATCCCGTGATCCGGATCACAGGGCGTAAGGCCGTCGAACTCCCTTGAGCCGCAAGGAGATCACCCGATGCTGCCCTGGAAGAGAGTGCTCAGACCCCTGGCCGCGCTGCTCCTGACCGCCGCCGTCGCCACCGTCCCCGCCGCCACCGCCCACGCCTCCACCTCGTCCGGCACCAGCAGCGGCTGGAACGACTACTCCTGCCAGCCGTCCGCCGCGCACCCCCGCCCCGTCGTCCTGGTCCACGGAACGCTCGGCAACTCCGTCGACAACTGGCTGTCCCTCGCGCCGTACCTGAAGGACCGCGGGTACTGCGTCTACTCCCTCGACTACGGACAGCTGTCCGGTGTCCCCTTCTTTCACGGCCTCGGCCCCATCGACAAGTCGGCGGAGCAACTTTCGGCCTTCGTCGACAAGGTGCTCGCCGCGACCGGCGCCACCGAGGCCGACCTGGTCGGCCATTCGCAGGGCGGCCTGATGCCCCGCTACTACCTCAAGTTCCTCGGCGGAGCCGCCAAGGTGAACGCCCTCGTCGGCATCGCCCCCGACAACCACGGCGCCACGCTGAGCGGCCTCACCAACCTGCTGCCGTACTTCCCCGGCGCCGAGGACCTGATCAAGGCCACCACCCCCGGTCTCGCGGACCAGATCGCCGGGTCCGCCTTCCTCACCAAGCTCAACGCGGGCGGCGACACCGTCCCGGGAGTGCGGTACACGGTGATCGCCACCAAGTACGACGAGGTGGCCACGCCCTGGCGCAGCCAGTATCTGAGCGGCTCGGGCGTCACCAACGTCCTGCTGCAGGACCTGTGCCCGCTCGACCTCTCCGAGCACGTGGCGATCGGGCTCTTCGACCGGATCGCCTTCCATGAGGTGGTCAACGCCCTCGACCCGGCCCACGCCACCGCCACCACCTGCGCGTCGGTGTTCAGCTGACCGTCGCCGGGGCCTGTCCGGCCTGAGCCGCCGGACAGGTCCCGTCGGTGTGCGACCCGGTGATCCGAAACTAGTCCCGAGGAACCGCGAAATCGCCTGCCGAGGGCGGTCGATGGAGGTCCTTATGGTCGCGTTAAGGGAGCGCTGAGACTGCGATCAGGTTGCGCACGCGCGCGTGGTGCCCTCTGCGCTCTGTGGCTCAGCCGTCCGGCCACCAGGTGCGGGCGATGTCCTTGCGGACCTCCGGGCGTCCCGCGGGGCGCTCTTCGGCCTCCTCGCGGACCCGGCGGGCATCCGTCCTCTTCAGGGGCTTGTGCACGGTTGCGCGGCGCATGGCTGCCTCCTTCAGTGCCTACCGGGTTCCGTGTTGTCACGGAGGTAGACCCTTTCGCTGAGAGTTCCTCATCGGTCCCGGTCTGTCAGTGGCGGGTGTCACTCTTGAGGACATGGCAAACAAGGGTGACCGCACCACTGCGGTGAGTGTCGACTGGGACGCCGAGGCCGCCTCCTTCGACGAGGAGCCGGACCACGGTCTGCGCGATCCCGAGGTGCGCGCGGCCTGGGCGGCCCGGCTGGAGGCGTGGCTCCCGGGGCGAGCGGCCGATGTCCTCGACCTCGGCTGCGGCACCGGCAGCCTGTCGCTCCTCGCCGCCGAGCGGGGACACCGCGTCACCGGCGTCGACCTGTCCGCACCAATGGTGGAGCTGGCCCGCGCCAAGCTGGCCGGCCGCGACGCGGTCTTCCTGGTGGGGGACGCGGCGGCGCCCCCGGTCGGTGAACAGCGCTTCGACGTGGTGCTCGTACGCCATGTGCTGTGGACGCTGCCCGACCCGGCCCGCGTCCTGCGGCACTGGCGCGGGCTGCTGCGGCCGGGAGGGCGGTTCGTCCTGGTGGAGGGCGTGTGGGGAACGCTCTCCCCGGTCGGCGTGTCCGCCGACCGGGTCGCCGGTCTCCTCGCGCCGATCGCCGGGGGCGTGCGCGTGGAGCGGCTGTCGGGCGACGCGTCGCTGTGGGGGAAGGCCGTGGACGACGAGCGGTACGCGGTGGTGGCGACGGTGTGAGCCCCGGCTTTCGACACCCGCGTCAGGACAGCAGGGCGCCGAAGCCGTCCCCGCGCGCCAGCGCCTCCAGCTCGTCGAGCGCGGCCACGGCCGCGGCGGCGGCCTCCGGGTCCCTCCCGGCCAGGCCGCTTTCGGCGAACTCGTCCTCGTCCAGCCGCCGTACGTCGTGGCCGTCGGCGGAGCGCCACAGGTCCAGGTCGAGATCCTCGACGACCAGCTCCCGGCCGGAGAGAACCGCCGGGCGGGTGATGTCGCAGTACCAGCCCTTGACGGCACCGTCGGCGGCCCGGACCTCCTTGACCGAGTACCAGCGGTCCCGCCAGTAGTACTCGGTGAAGACGTCACCCGGCTCGAAGCGGACGAAGCCGAAGTCGCGGACCCCGGCGCCCGCCCAGGGGGCCCGTACGGTGACCCGGGTGCCGTCGTCCTCAAGCAGCGTGCTCTCGTACCGGATCTTCGTCCGGCCGCCCTTGACCAGGACGACCTCCACCGGGCCCGTGGGCTCAGCCGAGTTCGCGGACATACCGCACCTCCGTGGCGCAGACCTCGTACCCGAACCACTTGTTGATCGCCAGCATCGGGCCGTTGCCGGTGTCGTTGCCCGTGAACGCCTCTGTGTACCCGGCCGCGCGGGCGCGGTGCAGGGAGTCGTTCTTGGCGAGCTTGGCCAGGCCCCGGCCGCGGAAGGCGCGGGCGGTGCCGGTCATGGCGGTGCCGATGGGGGTCCCCCCGCTCGAGCGGATTCGAGAGTGGGGGAGGGTGTGGCCGTCGGTGTGGACCACGCTGAAGGCGACGGGGCGGCCCTCCGCGACCGCGACCGAGGTCAGGGACCGGTCCAGCAGCGGATTCCGCCAGTACTGCTCGATCCAGGCCTGGTAGTCGGTGAACTCGGCCCCGACGTCGCTGGGTTCGTCCGACACCGTCTCGGCGTCCAGTTCGAACAGCGGGCGCGGGTCGTCGGCGAAGTCGGCGGCCGTGCGCAGCTCCACGCCGGGCGGCGGGTCCTGGCGGGGCGGCAGCGTGCCGCCGGCCAGGTCCAGGCGGAGGAAGTGCGCGGAGCGACTGCTCCGGTAACCGTGCCGTTCGGCGAAGGCCCGGTTGCCGGGCTCGTCCAGGACCCAGGCGAAGATCCGTCGGGCGCCCCGTGCCGCCAGGTGCTCTTCGGCGCTACGCACCAGCAGCGTGCCGGCGCGGCGCCGGGTCCGTTCCGGATGCACATAGACATTGAGATAGCCCTGGCCCGGCTGCGCGCTGTCGTGCGCGATGCCGACCTGGGCGGTGCCGATGATCTCGCCGTCCTCTTCGGCGACGAGTCTGCGCAGATGGGCCTCCGGGTGGGCGCCGGCCAGGTCGTGGGCGACGGACTCCGGGGTGGTCAGCATGAAGGGCAGGGCGGTGCACCGGACCCGGACGAAGCCCTCCAGGTCGGCTCGGACATCGGGACGCAGGTCGCGCACGATCACTGTCATGGGGCCGCACGCTATGCGGGCCCACACCCGGATGCCTCTCATTTTCCCGCGGGTACGGGACAATCGGCCCGTGACCTTGAAGATCCACATCGACGACAGCGCGCCGCCGTACGAACAGGTGCGGGCGCGGATTTCCGAGCAGGCGCGCTCCGGTGAGCTGCCGGTGGGCTACCGGCTGCCGACCGTGCGGGGGCTGGCCGAGTCGCTGGGGCTCGCGGTGAACACGGTGGCCAAGGCGTACCGGGCGCTGGAGACGGACGGGGTGATCGAGACGCGGGGCCGCAACGGAACGTTCGTGGCTGCCGCGGGCTCGGCGGCGGTCCGGGAAGCGGCGACTGCCGCTCAGGCCTATGTGGAGCGGGTCCGGCGGCTGGGCCTGGACGAGGACGCGGCGCTCGCCGCCGTGCGGGATGCCCTGCGGGCGGCTTACGGGGAGGGGTGAGGGGCCTGGCCGGCGGCGTCCGAAAGGCGGACGGCGTGCGTCAGTGGAGTGCTGTCGGTTCCGGAGTGCGGGTCACCGTCAGCCGCGCCCTCGTCGCCGCCCTGCCGAAGGCCACCGCGTCCGTCACCGCCGCCCCGCCCGGGTCGTTGTTGAAGTAGGCGTACACGTCCTGGGCGTCGGACCAGGTGGTCGCGACGCGGTCGACCCAGGTCTCCAGGGAGCGCCGGCCGTAGCGCGGCCAGGGCTGGGCGCGGCCCTGGTGGAAGCGGACGTACCCCCAGTCGGTGGTGCGCCAGAGGGGGGTCACCGGACGGGCCTGGACGTCGGCCCAGCACAGGGCGGCGCGCCGGGACTCCAGCACCTCGCGGACCTCGGGCGTCCACCAGGAGTCGTGCCGGGGCTCGACCGCGACCCGGGTGCCGGCGGGGAAGCAGGCGAGACAGGCGTCCAGCAGGGCCGGGTCGGCGCGCAGGGTCGGCGGGAGCTGGAGCAGGACCGGGCCCAGGCGGTCGCCGAGACCGGCCGCGTGGCTCATCAGGCGGTCGACCGGCTCCTCCGGTTCCTTCAGGCGCTTGATGTGGGTGAGGTACCGGCTGGCCTTGACCGCGACCACGAAGTCCGGCGGTACGCGGTCGCGCCAGGACTCGAAGGTCTCCCGTGACGGCAGCCGGTAGAACGCGTTGTTGATCTCCACCGTGGCGAAGAACCGTGTGTACTCCTCCAGCCACAGCCGCGTCGGAAGCCCGGCCGGGTACACCAGGTCCCGCCAGTCCTTGTACTGCCACCCCGAGGTCCCGACGAACAGGGTCATACCTCCATCAAAGCACCAGAGGTGAAGGGCTACAGATACAGCCCCGCGTCCGCCCCTTCCCGAGCCCCCGGCACCGAGGCCGGTGACGTGCCCCGGCGCAGCGCGTACAACTCCGCCAGCGTCGCCCCCTGCCGGCCCACGGCAGCCTCCCGGTCGGGGAACTCACTGCCCAGCCAGGCCACCGCCTCCGGCCGGGTCAGCCGGCCGACCTCGATCCGGGCCAGACAGCGGCCGGGGCGGACCACGGCGGGGTGCAGACGCTCCAGGTCCTCGTTGGTGGTGACGCCGACCAGTACGTTGCGGCCCTGGCCGAGCAGGCCGTCGGTCAGGTTCAGCAGACGGGACAGGGCCTGGCCGGCGGTGTGCTTGGCCTCGCCGCGGATCAGTTCGTCGCAGTCCTCCAGCAGGAGCAGCCGCCAGCGGCCCTTGCCCGCCGCGTCCTCCTCGCCGATCGCGATGTCCATCAGATAGCCGACGTCGGAGAAGAGCCGCTCGGGGTCCAGCACGCAGTCCACCTGGCACCAGTCCCGCCAGGAGCGGGCCAGGGTGCGCAGCGCCGAGGTCTTGCCGGTGCCGGGCGGGCCGTGCAGCAGCAGCAGACGGCCCGCGATGTCCTCGGGGGTCGTCTTCATCAGCCGGTCCATCGCCTCCGCCACCGGCGCGGTGTAGTTGGCGCGGATCTCCTCCCAGGTACCCGCGGAGATCTGACGGGTGGTGCGGTGCGGGCCGCGCCTCGGGGACACGTACCAGAACCCCATCGTGACATTCTCCGGCTGCGGCTCCGGTTCGTCGGCCGCGCCGTCCGTCGCCTCGTTCAGCACCTTCGCCGCGAGCTCGGCGGTGGTCGCGGTCACGGTGACGTCCGCGCCCCGGTTCCAGCGGGAGACCAGCAGGGTCCAGCCGTCGCCCTCGGCGAGCGTGGCGCTGCGGTCGTCGTCGCGGGCCACGCGCAGCACCCGGGCCTCGCGTGGCAGCAGGGTCACGCCGGAGCGGACGCGGTCGATGTTGGCCGCGTGCGCGTACGGCTGCTCGCCCGTCGCGAAGCGGCCGAGGAACAGCGCGTCGACGACGTCGGACGGCGAGTCGGAGTCGTCGACGTTGAGCCGGATCGGCAGAGCGTCGTGTGGGTTCGCAGACATGCCGCCATGATCCGGCACGGGGCCGCCCCGCGCACCCGGTTTCTGCCCCGCCGCACCCTCCGTCCTGTTACAGAGCCGTGCATGCGCGATCCCTGCCCGGTGGACGACGCCCCCCGCTACCGTTGTCCTTGATGGCACGTCATGGGTGGAATTCGGGGGTTCGGCGGTGGCGGTTCACCGCCCTGCTCGGTGTGGGCGTGGCCGCTCTGGCCCTGGTGGTGACCCTGATCAACACGCTTCCCGGCGGGGGCGGCACCGCGGGCACCTCGCGCGACGGCGACAAGGTGCACGGCACGCCGGCCGAACCGCCCGAGCGGACGGAGCCGTACGTGGGCTGGGGCTTCACCCACACCCGGTACAGCGCCGACGACGGCGGCGCCGCGGCCACCGGGCGCGTCCGGCGGCTGCTCCAGAAGGACCGCGGGCTGCCGCAGAACCAGCACATCATGGGCTGGGGCGCCGACAACCCCGAACCGGTGAAGGGCCGTTACGACTTCGCGGCGATGGACCGGCGCGTCGACTTCGTCCGCGCCTCCGGCGGCACCCCGGTGATCACGCTGTGCTGCTCCCCGGACTGGATGAAGGGCGGCAGGGCCGGCGTCGACAACACGGACTGGAGCCAGGCCGCCCTGGAGACCGCCCCGACGCCCGCCCACTACCAGGACTTCGCCGACCTCGCCGCGACCGTCGCCAAGCGCTATCCGGACGTACGCCACTTCATCGTCTGGAACGAGTTCAAGGGCTTCTGGAACAACGCCGAGGGCCGCTGGGACTACGAGGGCTACACCCGGCTGTACAACCTGGTGTACAAGGCGCTGAAGAAGGTGAACAAGGACATCATGGTCGGCGGCCCGTACCTGGTCATGGACAGCGTCGACCCCCGGCAGCAGGAGAACGCCTCCACCACCCTGCGGGGCCCGTGGGGCGCCATGGACCAGCGGGTGCTCGACGCCTTCGGCTACTGGAACGCGCACAAGGCCGGCGCCGACTTCGTGGTCGTCGACGGCTCCAGTTACACCAAGGACGACGAGCTGCTGCCGAACGAGTTCGCGGCCACCGACAAGCTCACGGCGGTGAGCGAGTGGGTGCGGCGGCAGACCCGCGACCTGCCGCTGTGGTGGGCCGAGTACTACGTCGAGCCCGCCGACGGCAACGACGACCGCAAGGCCTGGTCGGAGCCGCACCGGGTCGCCGTCCAGGCCACCGGCATGATCGCCATGGCCAGGGGCGGCGCGGACTCCGGCTTCTACTGGAACCCGGAGGAGCAGAAGGGCACCGACTGCCCCGGCTGCCTGTGGACACCGACCACCGGCGCGGACGGCGGCGCGGCGCTGCCCATGTACGACCTGGTCGCGCGGTTCGGGAAGGCGTTCCCGCCGGGGACCGGGTACGAGACGGTGCCGGTCGCCCCGGACGACGTGCCCAACCTGCGCGTCCTCGCCACCGACAAGACGGTCCTGGTGGTCAACACCCTCGACCGGCCGATCAGCGCGAAGGTCGACGGCAAGCGGTTCGACATGAAGGCGTACGAGGTGAAGTGGCTCGCCCGCTGAGCCACCACGGCCCGTGTCCCGTCACTTCATCGTCGCGAACCGCTGCACCACAGACGCCAGCAGCACCGCCAGCAGCGGCAGCGAGAACCAGAAACTGCCCTGCAGCCGGCGCAGTTGCCGCACGCTCGGCCGGACCGCGACCCGGACCACCTCGCGCGCGGTGAGCAGCAGGACCAGCGCGACGGCGGCGAGAGCACCGACCACCGACCACGGCGTCCAGGTCACCCGCGGCCCGATCGGCCCGGGATCCGGCCGCGGCACCTTGCCCGCGGGCGGTTCGCGCAGTGCGTACATGGTCACGTCGTCGTTGGCCAGGACCTTGGTCAACTCCCGCCGGTCGTCCAGGTTCCGAATCAGCCGGGACTCCCAGGCCGCCGGGTAGCCCACGTCCATCCGGAGGTAGGTGACCTGGCTCTCGTTGATCATCAGATACGAGTTCGGGCCCGCGTCCTTGAGCGCCTTGACCAGGCCCGACACCAGCACCGGGTCGGTCGGCGCGAGCGTCGGCACGTAGTTCACGCGCTCCATGTCCTGCGCGCCCCACGGCATCGCCGGCGTCACGTTGTTCACCGTGTCGTTGCTCAGCCACAGCAGCCGTACCGTCGGTCTGTCGTGGGCGTACACGTAGTCCATCGCGGCGACCTCGCCGGTCCGGATCCGCTCGAACGGCTCGTTGCCCCAGCGGGCCACCAGGAACCCGCCCATCAGCAGCAGGCCCGCCAGCAGCGCGGCCAGTGGTGCCAGCCGGACGCGGTCCTTCTCGCGCTCCCGCGCGGTGGCGCCGGTGCGCGGGAAGAGGGCGAGTCCGGCGAGCAGCCCGGCGCCGGGCAGGGCGAACATGAAGACCCGCAGGGCCATCTCCCCGCCGTACGACTGCATGCCGAAGCCGAGGAACGGGACGAAGGTGAGCACCAGCAGCGACCGCTCGCGGTATCCGTTCCCGCGCCGCCGCAACCAGCCGAGGCAGGCGAACGCCACCACCCCGCCGGCCAGCAGCACCCGCGTGTACAGGACCAGCTTGTGCGTCGGGTCGCCGCCCTGGATACGGCCGGACACGGATGTCGACACATTGCTGCCGACTCCGCCGACTCCGCCGAACAGCTCGTCGAAGTGCCCGGACCAGTACGGCTCCGCCATGAAGCCGACCCACACCGCGACCAGCACCGCGAACAGGATGGGCAGGCCCCGCAGTTCCGACCTGCCGGTCAGCACCAGCACGGTGAGCACGCCCAGCATCACGAACGGGGTGAGCTGGTGCGCCGGGACGCTCGCCGCGTACAGGCCGATCAACACCAGAAGCAGCACGGCCCGTTGCCGCCGGTCGGTCGGCTCGACCTCCGCCTCGCCGGGGCGGAACCTGCCCCACAGCACGTGCGGTGCGCGAAACCAGACGAGGAGGATCGCGACGAAGGCGAGATAGAGCAGATAGGTGAAGCCCTGCGGCGAGAAGTAGTCCTGGCCGACCCAGCCGCTGAGCACGAAGATCCACACGCCGGTCCATCTGGCCCGCCAGCCCGCCCGCAGCGAGCGGGTGAGCAGGAACATCGGCGCCAGACAGGCGAGCTGGACGGCCAGCGGCCACCAGCGGATGACCTCGGTGAAGTCGCCGATCCCGCAGGCCTGCGCGACGAACGCCGCCGCCGCGAAGAAACCCGGCCAGCTCCAGCGCGCGTCCAGGTCCGGTACGGCGGACCCGGTGCGGTCGATGTAGTCGATGAACCCCAGGTGCTGCCAGGCCGTCGCGAACCGCGGCTCGGTCTCGATCACGGCGGGCAGCGCGTGCAGCGACACCACCGTCGCCAGCAGCGTCAGCAGCAGCAGCGTCCGGTGCTCGCGGCGCAGCCACAGCAGCGCGGCGAACACCGCGACCAGCAGCGCCGCGCCGATCAGCGTCGGCGGCGGCAGTACGGAGATCAGGCCGAGCCCGCCCATCCGGTCCAGGTCGGCCTCGTCGAGCCGCAGCGCCGGCACCCAGTACAGCAGGAGCGCGGCGATCAGCAGACAGCCGAGGACGACTCCGGGGAGGGTGGGCAGGAGGCGGGCACGGCGCGGGAGCGGTGACCGCGCCGGTTCGGGTGCGGCCGCCGTCCCGAACGGCGGGTCCGCCTCCGCCTCGGCCTCCCGCAGCAGCGACGCCTCGGCGGGACCCAGCGAGGCCTCCGCGCCCGGTTCCCTCGCCCACTCCCGGCTCGGCGCCCGGGCCGGCCGGTGGCCGGTGGGTGCCGCGGGCGTGCCCGTGGGCGGGGTGCCCGGCCCGGGACGTACGTCGGGACGGCGTTCCTGGTGGTCGAAGTCGACGTGGACGCCGAGGGCGAGGGTGTCGCCGTCCAGTGCCCAGGCCGGACCCCGCCTGCGGGGCCCGGCCTGGGCGGGGACCTCGCGCGCCCCCAGGTCGGCGAGATCCCCGTCCGGCGCCGCCGCCTCCGGGACGGTGTCCGGGGCGGCCCTGACGGTCCTGAACAGCTTGGGCGCCGCGATGGCCACGATCACCGCGAGGCTGGAGATCTCGGCGACGCCCGCGCCGGTCAGGCCCATACGGGGGAGCAGCAGCAGCGTCAGGCCCAGCACCAGTACGCACAACAGGCCCTGCAGCCAGGCCAGTCCGGAGGTGCGGCTCTGGGCGCGCAGCACCGCGAAGTACGTCTCCATCACCACCCGCAGCAGCGCGCCGACCGCGAACCAGCGCAGCAGCGGGGTCGCGGCGTGCGCGTAGCCGGCGCCGAAGACACCTAGGATCCACGGCGCGGCGAGGAACAGCAGGCCGCAGATCGGCAGCATGATCCGCGCCATCCGCTTCAGCGCCGACCGGGTGTCGGCCGCGAGCCGCCCCGGTTCGTGCGAGCCCTCGACGGTGAGGGACGCGCCCATGTTGATGGCGAGCAGGTTGACCGTGCCGCCGATGGTGGTGGTGATGTAGAAGTACGCGTTGTCCTCGGAGCTGACCTGGGCGGCGATGATCACCGGGACCAGGTAGACCACGGCGAGGGAGAACAGCGAGCCGGTGTAGTCCCCGGCGAGGAACCTGCCGATCTCCTTCGGCGTGGGCGGCCGGGCCTGTTCCGCGGTCGCCTCGACATGCCGGGGGACCAGCCGCCGGAACACCAGCAGGCCCAGCGGCACCACGGAGGTGGCGATCGCCAGGACCCAGGAGGCGAAGACGCCGGTCGTGGGCATCGTGGCGGCGAGCGACACCAGCAGCCCCAGCTTCACGGCGGAGAACACCGTGTTGCCCACCGGCACCCAGGGCGCGCTGCGCAGCCCGGTCAGCACCCCGTCCTGCAAGGTGAGCAGGTTCCAGGCGGCGACAGCCATGACGAAGCCCAGCCCTTTGACGGACCCGTGCAGGAACCGGTACGACGGCCCCCACGCGTCCAGGGTCAGCAGGAAGGACCCCGCCGCGAACGCCACGACGACCGAACTCGCCAGGTACGTACGGGCGATGAGGCGTCCGGTGGAGCGCCCCGACACCGGGATGAACCGGGCCAGGGCGCCCGTCAGGGTCACCGCGGTCAGCCCCGCGAGGAGCTTCATCGCGGCGATCGCGGCCGAGCCCTGGCCCACCGCGGACTCGGAGTAGTAACGGGCGGCCATCAGCCAGTAGCCCAGGCCCAGCACCGCGGATATGCCGGTGTTGAGCATCAGCGCGTAGGCGTTGCGGAAGAGCTGGCTGCCGCCCGGGGACCGGCCGCGTCCGGGCAGGCGGAGCCGGCGCCCCGGCCGCTCGGGCGCCTCGGTGGCGGCGGTCGCGGCCTCGGTGGTGGTCGTGTCAGACACGGCAGCGGATGGCCTTCCGGCGGACCTGGCGGGCTCTGCGGACAACGGCGTACCCCTTGGTGAGGGCACGGTCCCGGGCGAAGGTGCGGGCGATCGAACGGCCTTCGAGTAGCCGCCCGAACTCCTCCGCGTCCGTGGCGCGGCGTACGGTGACCCGCTCCAACGCGTACGGTCCCTGACGCCGGCGGGCGAGCGCGTTGCCCACGGCGAGCGCCTGGGCGAACCCGGCCGCGCGCACGGCCCGGCGCACCCGCCGGCTGGAGTAGCCGTAGGGGTAGGCGAAGGAGGCGGGTACGGTGCCCAGTTCGCCGGCGACGATCTCCCTGCACCGGGTCAGCTCCCACCGCAGCGTGTCGTCGTCGAGCCGGTCGAGCTGCGGGTGGGTGTGGCTGTGCCCGCCGATCTCGACGCCCGCGCCCGCCAGTTCCCGCACCTGGTCCCAGTCGAGCATGGTGTCCAGGCCGTCCCCGGTGTCGTACGCGCCCCGGATCCAGCCCGTCGAGACGAACAGTGTGGCCGCGAAGCCGTGCTCGGCGAGCACGGGCAGGGCGTGCCGGTGGACGCCCTCGTAGCCGTCGTCGAAGGTGATCAGGACCGGGCGCCCGGGCAGCGGCCGACCGGACCGCCAGCCCGCCGCCAGCTCGGCCGTGCCGACCGGCGTCAGACCCAGGTCACCGATCATCGCCATCTGCTCCGCGAACGCCTCCGGGGCGACCGACAGCACCCGGGTGGCGTCGTTCGGCGCGCTCGCGACCGAGTGGTACATGAGGATCGGCACGGGTGCGGAGGTCATGCGCTCGCTCCCTTCACCGATTCGGCCGGCGCGGGTGCCCCGGCCGGGGTCGCTCCCTCCGCCGTCTCCGCCGTTGGTACTGAGAACGCCGTCCGGCGTCGCCGTGCCCGTACGCTCCCCACCGCGTATCCGCCCGCCGCGGTGAGCACCCCGGCGACGATCGCGCCCGCGCGTCCCGCGCCGCCGGGCCGGGCCAGCAGTGCGTCCCGCAGCCCGCGCGCCACCCCGGCGGGCAGTACGCGGGTGGCGTACCGGCGCTCCGACTCCAGCCCCTTGCCGGCGCCCACGCTGCGGGCCACCAGGGCCTTGGACAGGCCCTCGGCGTAGGCGCGGGTGCGGAAGTAGGCGAAGTGCTCGCGTGTTCCGGGCACCCGGTGGTGGATCACCGCCCGGTCGTCGATCAGCAGCACCGCGTCGGGCCGGCCCCGGGTGAGCCGGATGCACAGCTCCGTCTCCTCGCAGCCCAGCGGACGCCGGTCGCCGTCCCGGCCGATACCGGTGGCGAAGCCGCCCGCCGCGTCGAACGCCGTGCGCCGGAAAGAAGCGTTTCCGCCCAGCACGTTGCGGACCCGGACCCGCCCCGGCGGCAGGCCGCGGTAGGTGCAGCCGACCACCCAGTCGAACTCCTCCGGGAACCAGGCCGGGCGCCGGCCCGACGCCCACACCGGCTCCGTACGGCCGCCGACGGCCATCACCCGGGGATCGGCGTACCCTTCGGCGAAGCACCGCAGCCAGTCCCGCTCGGCCACGGCGTCGTCGTCGAGGAAGGCGATCACCTCGCCGTACGAGGCGGCGATGCCGGTGTTGCGGCCGGCGGACAGGCCGCGGGGGCCCGCGTTGGCGAGCACCCGCACGTCGCCGGCCTGCGCGTACTCCCCGGCCAGCCGGTGCAGGAGCGCCGGATTGTGGTCGACGACCAGCAGCGTCTCCAGCGCCGGGTACGACTGCGCGCGCACCGAGGAGACCGCCGCGAGGATGTCCTCCCAGCGGTCCTCGGTGTACACGCAGATCACGACGGAGATGTCGGGACCGCTCAAGACACCTCTCCCTGCCCGGCGCGCAGCATCGGCGAGTGGTGGGCAAGGCGGCGCAGGGCGCGCCGGTTGGAGCGCTCCCGCAGGATCACCTTCAGCACCCTGAGCCCGTCCCGGACGGCCCGCAGATTGCTCGTGCCGTGGATGCGGAGGTACTCGTGGCTGGGTATCTCCTGAACCTTCAGCCCGGCCTTGACCACCCGGATGTTCATCAGGGTCTCGACCTCGAAGCCGGTGCAGTCGAGGTCGATCTTGTCGAGGCAGTGCCTCCAGAAGGCGTTGTATCCGTAGCAGAGGTCGGTGTAGCGGGCGCCGAACTTGTGGTTGACGACCGCGCACAGGGCCCGGTTGCCGAGTTTGCGGACGAAGGTCATGTCGTCCGTGCCGCCGCCGTTGGCGAAGCGCGAGCCCTTGGCGAAGTCCGCGCCGGAGACCAGGGCGCAGACATAGCTGACGATCTCCTGCCCGTCGGCCGAGCCGTCCGCGTCGACCATCACGATGATGTCGCCGGTGCAGGCCTCGAACCCGCTGATGAGCGCGTCCCCCTTCCCTTTGCCCCGCTGTTCGACGACCCTGACCTCCGGCCACAGGTCACGCGCGACCTCGACCGTGCCGTCGGTGGAATTGCCGTCCACGAGAACGACTTCGTGTATCCAGTCCGGAAGGGTCTTGAAGACGTAGGGCAGATTCTCCGCCTCATTCATGGCGGGGATCACCACGCTCACCGGCGGCGTTATGGCCAGGTGAGAGGAGATGGGCCGGTAGATGGCGGACAGTAAAGGATCTTGGCCCGAATTGGGCGGGCGCAGAACGGAACTCATGACTCGTTTCCCTCTCGTCCGGTGGACCGCCCGCCCCCGGGCGGCCCGGCTCTGTATCCGGTTCGAAAGGGGGGTTCTCACTCACGGCACGGCGAAATGAATCTCCGAGCACGCGGGTGAGCTGGCAAATCTGGCCGGTCTGCCGGAAAAACGGCAGCCGGTCGCGCGGCACGGCCCGGTCACCGGTGCGGTCACCGAGCGCGGCACCCCCCTACCGCGCCCCGCGCCGGAACGTCGTGGCCCTGAGCCCTCCCCTGGAGCCGCGTACTGACGGACCGATGCGGGTGAGATGTATGACGGTATTGACGATTGAACCCGTATGGCAAGGCCTGGAACGAAGCCTCACCTTTTTGTTGGTTTGGACGTTACCAGCGCTCTCGAACGAATTTTTCCCATCCGTTTGAGAATTCTGTCCGCCGGTTCGAACAGTTCCGGCCGTGACAGCACCATGTTGCGCAGCGCCCGGACCGGGGCGCGCCGCACCCGGTGTCCGACCGCGATGGGGTGACGCCTGGTCACCCACCCCTCGGACACGGCGATTTCGCGTGTCTTCAGGGAGTCCTTGTATTCCTTCTGGCCCCGGCCGAGATCGAGATGGGCGATGCCGTCGGCGGCGGCCGCCTCGGCCATCCGCAGGTGCAGGACCAGGCCCGGCGAGTACTTCGCGAACGCCGGGTCGTACGCCGGGAACCAGCAGGCCAGCACCCGCTCGGTGCGCAGCCCGAAGTGGGCGGCGACCGGCCGGCCGTCCGCGTACAGCACCGACAGGATCCCGGCGAACGGTTCGGAGCGGGTGTGGAAGAGCAGGGTCACCAGCCGGGTGATCCACTCGTGCGCGAAACGGTCACTGCGCCCCGTGCGGCGGTACTGCGCGGACTTCCATGCCATCAGCGTGCGCAGCGCCTCGGGATCGCGCTCGTCGTGCACGTAGCGCACGGCGCCCGCGTCCCGGCCGAGCCGCCGCTCCTTGGCGAGCGTGGTCCGGGTGAACTTCGGGGACCGGACGCGCAGCCGGCGCAGATAGGCCTCGTACCCCTGGTCGACGTCCATGACCGGGGACGGGAAGGTGCCGGAGGCTCCCGCCTCGAACGGCTGCTGACCTTCCACCAGGTGGTCGAACTCCCATACGGCGAGCCCGCAGGCCCGCAGCAGCTCCTCGGCGTCCCAGGTGAAGCCGGGCCGGTGCACCAGGCCCTGGCAGTCCGAGACACCGAGGCCGACGGCCCGGCCGACGCCGGTGGCGGATCTCTGGTACGGGAAGAACGCGGCGGGCTCGCCGTCCTCGCGGACCACGGCGATCCGCACCCCGCGTCCGGCCCGGCCCACCGCGAGGGCGAACTCCGGGGACAGGAACGGGTTCGCCAGTTCGGGGGAACCGTGCAGATGGGCCTTGGCCTGCATCGCCGTCCAGGCCGCCCGGTCGGCGGCGCTCAGCTCACCGGGGCGGTACACCCTGATGTCCACGTCACACGCCCTGTCTTCTCGCCGTACGGCCGCGCGGCCGTCGCGGCAGGACCAGCAGGAGAACGAGGAGGCTGAGCACGGTCACGGCGACCACCCCGCCACGCGCCGACCAGTGGTGCGCGGCCAGCATGCCCTGCGCCACCAGCATGTTGACGGCCACCGCTCCGGCCGCCGAGGCGATCACCCGGGCGAACGGATCCAGCCCGCGCAGCGCCGCCGCGACGGCCGCGGCCGGTGCCGCGAGCAGGAAGAACAGCGTGCACGGGCCACGCAGGAACCAGTCCGACCCGGTGAGCGCGAGCAGCGCGCCGACCCCGCCGACGGCCGTCGCGGCCCCCGCGAGCAGCGGCGACAGGTCCCTCCCCGGCCCTGGCCGCGCACGCTCGGTGGTGTCCGTTGCATATGTCTTGATGTGTAAGGTCTGCATTGGCGACTTTGCCCCCCGAAGCGCCGGATGCCGGGCTTCAATGTCGCGCAGCCCCTTGGTGGCCGTCAAGATGCGGAAGGCGCCTGTACGGGTTCTCGTCTCGTTTTAAACATGTGTTCCCCGGAGGCGCCGGCTGCCTCCGGGGAACGGTGTCCGCACTGCTTGGTGCGGGTTACGGCACGAGCTTCAGCAGCTTGTTCGGTGAACCGGTGCCGACGCTGGACAGGGCTCCGGAGGTGGCGCCGTTCACCAGCGCCGTGGCGACCTGCGCCGGGGTGGCCGAGGTGTGCCCGGCGAGGTAGACCGCGGCCGCGCCCGCGACGTGCGGGGTGGCCATCGAGGTGCCGGAGATGGTGTTGGTCGCCGTGTCGCTGGTGTTCCAGCCCGCCGTGATCGAGGAGCCGGGCGCGAAGATGTCCAGGACCGAGCCGTAGTTGGAGTAGCTGGCCCGGGCGTCTGAGCTGGTGGTGGCACCGACCGTGATCGCCTCGGTCACCCGTGCGGGCGAGTACGAGGAGGCGTTCGCGCTGCTGTTGCCCGCCGCCACCGCATAGGTCACGCCGCTGGCGATGGAGTTGCGCACGGCCGTGTCCAGCGAGGTGGAGGCCGAGCCGCCGAGCGAGAGGTTGGCGACCGAGGGTCCGCTGTGGTTGGCGGTCACCCAGTCGACACCCGCGACGACCCCGGCCGTGGTGCCGGAGCCGCTGTCGTCGAGCACGCGGACGGCGACGATCTTCGCCTTCTTGGCGACGCCGTAGGTGGAGCCCGCGATGGTGGTGGCCACATGGGTGCCGTGGCCGTTGCCGTCCTGGGCGGTGGTGTCGCCCTCCACCTCGTCGTAGCCGTAGGAGGCGCGGCCGCTGATCTGGCTGTGGGTGATGCGGACGCCGGTGTCGATGACGTACGCGGTCACCCCGCTGCCCGCGCTGTCCGGGTAGGTGTAGGTGCCGGAGAGCGGGAGAGTGGCCTGGTCGACGCGGTCCAGGCCCCAGGGGGCGCTGGACTGCGTGGTGTCGGCCAGATGGACCGTCTGGTTCTGCTCCACGGCGGCCACCGCCGGGTCGGCGGCGAGTCTCGCGGCCTCGGTGGCCGAGAGGTTGGCGGTGTAGCCGTTCAGTGCCGCGCCGAACGTCTTCTTCACCGTGCCGCCGTACTCCTCGATCAGGTCCTTGCCCGTGCTGGACGAGGCCCTGAAGCCGGCGGCGTTCTTCAGGGTGACGATGTAGCTGCCCTTGATCGCCGTGGGGGAGCCGGCGGCGAGCACCTTTCCGGTGGCCGGGGCGGCCTGGGCGGGCAGGGCGGTGAGCCCGCCCACGAGGGCGGCGGCCGCGACGCCGGTCAGCGCGGCGGCGCGGAGCTTCTTGGTACGCGTCTGTGCCATTGCGAGGGAGTCCTCCTCTTGGCGAGCGCGCGCCCGGGTCGGCGCGCGTTCGTGGGGGTTGACCACAGCCTCGGTCGAACATGATTGCGGAACAAGTGAGTTGACGATCTGTCAATAAAGCTGACATGGACACGCAATGAATCGATCAATGAAGGCCCGCAGCGGTCCTATTGGGACCGGAAAAAGTCTTGGCATGGACACTTCCCGTCAACACGCGTAGTTGCTACGACAGTTGTGGCAGAGATCATGCTAAAGGGAGGTTCCATGAGACGTTCCCGATTCGCGGCATTCGTGACCTCGCTCCTCCTCACCACCGGCCTCGCCTTCACCGAGGCCGCCACCGCGCAGGCATCCCCCCTCGCCGCGACCGGTGGCTATGTGGCGCTCGGCGACTCCTACTCCTCCGGAGTGGGCTCGGGCAGCTACATCAGCTCCAGCGGCAGCTGCGACCGCAGCACCAAGGCGTACCCGTACCTGTGGAACGCCGCCCACGCCCCGTCCTCGTTCGCCTTCAACGCCTGCTCGGGCGCGAAGACCGGCGACGTACTCGCCAACCAGCTCGGCTCGCTCAGCACCTCGACCGCCCTGGTCTCCCTCACGGTCGGCGGCAACGACGCCGGATTCGCCGACGTGATGACGACCTGTGTCCTGCAGTCCGACAGCGCCTGCCTGTCGCGGATCAACACCGCGAAGGCGTACGTCGACTCGACCCTGCCCGGCAAGCTCGACAGCGTGTACTCGGCGATCAGCGCCAAGGCCCCGTCCGCCCGTGTGGTCGTGCTCGGCTACCCCCGCTTCTACAAGCTGGGCACGACGTGCGTCGGCCTCTCCGACACCAAGCGCGCCGCGATCAACGACGCGGCCGACTACCTGAACACCGCCGTCCACAAGCGCGCCCTGGACCACGGCTTCGTCTACGGCGACGTCCGCACCACCTTCACCGGTCACGAACTCTGCTCCGGCAGCGCGTGGCTGCACAGCCTCAACCTGCTCGACATCGGCGAGTCGTATCACCCGACCGCGTCCGGCCAGTCCGGCGGCTATCTGCCGGCCCTCACCAACGCGGCCTGAACCGCCGTCGGGCCCGCCTCCTCAGGGGGTGGCCGAAGGCGAGGAGGAGGCCCCGCCCGTCGGGGTCTCCGTCGTCGCACAGGTCACCGAGAACGGCACCTCGTCGGACGTCGTGCGCACCGGACCGCGGACCTCGACGCTGATCGCGTTCTCGATCGTCCCGCTCTCGGAGTACGTCGTCACGGTCACCCTGTCCTGCTTGGACTTCCCGCCGCCCGCCGGGAACGACAGCGTCTTCCACTCAGAATCGGAGAGCGAGCCGCTCCTCGCCACCCACCGGTACTCGACCTGCGCGGGCAGCCGCCCCACCGTGAACGTCGCCGTGAAGGCGGGCGCCTCGGCACTCGGCGGCGGACAGGCCCCGGAGTACTCCGTGTTCGCGCCCGTCAGGGTGACGCGCACGGACTGGGGAGCGGCCGAGCTCGCCGGAGGACTGCTCCGGGTGGCAGGCGGGGCGCCGGTCTTCGCGTCGGTGCTGTGGCTCGGGGTGGGCGAACGGAGGCTGCTGCTCCGGTCCGTGGTCGCGCCACCATCGACCTTGTCGGCGTCGCCGCCGTGGTTGAGCAGCGCGTACGTCAGTCCGGCCAGCGCCAGCGCCACGGCGACCAGACCCGCGACCATGACGACGACGGCACGCCGGTTGCGGTCCGGCCGGTCGGCCGTGGTGGTCGCGGTCCCCGGGTGCGTGAAGGGCCCGGTCGGTACGGGTCTCGGCGGGGTCGGGGACGACGGCCGCGGCGGACGGGCCGCGACCGTCGGGGCGTACCCCACGGGCACCGTGTCCGCACGCGGCGCGCCGCCCGCCGCGATCACCCGCAGGTCCTGCTCGGCCAGTTCGGCCGGCAACCGCTCGGCGGGATCCTTGCGCAGCAGACCCTCGATGACGGGGGCGAGCGGACCGGCCCGGCGCGCCGGCGGCAACTCCTCGTCGACCACCGCGCGCAGGGTGCTCAGCGGCGTGTCCTGGCGGAACGGCGAGCTGCCCTCGACGGCCGCGTACAGCAGCACGCCCAGCGACCACAGATCCGACTCCGGGCCGGGCGTGCGGCCGAGCGCCCGCTCCGGGGCGAGGAACTCGGGCGAGCCGATCACCTCGCCGGTCATGGTCAGCGCGGAGCTGCCCTCGACCGTGGCGATGCCGAAGTCGGTGAGCACCACCCGGCCGTCGTTCGCCAGCAGCACGTTGGCCGGCTTCACGTCCCGGTGCAGCACCCCGGCGGCATGCGCGGAGCGCAGCGCGGCCAGCACCTCGGCCCCGATGTGCGCGGCGCGCTCCGGGGGCAGCGGGCCCTCCGCGTCCAGCTGGTCGGCGAGGGACAGCCCGCGCACCAGCTCCATGACGATCCAGGGCCGGCCGCCCTCCATCGCCACGTCGTACACCGTCACCACGTTGCGGTTGGCGACCCGCGCCGCCGCCCAGGCCTCGCGCTCCAGCCGGGCGTACATGCGCTCGACGTCCGGTCCGGGCAGCCCGGCCGGGGCCCGCACCTCCTTGACGGCGACCTCGCGGTGCAGCACCTCGTCGAGGGCGCGCCACACGGTTCCCATGCCGCCCTCGCCGAGCGGGGCCAGCAGACGGTAGCGGCCCGCGACGACACGTTCACTGCCCGGCTGTTCGGACACGGGTGCCCCCCACGGCATCTCGCGTGAATTCTCCACAAAAGTAGCTCAGCCGAGTGCGGATGCCGCCCCCTTGAGCACCAATCCGGCGCCCAGGGCCAGCACGACGAACGCGGACGCCAGCGGCGTGGTCCTGCGCACCAGGGCCGCCGCGCGACCGGCCGACCAGCGGGGGCGCCTGTTCAGTACCCGGTTCATCCCGCTGCCCAGCTTCACCACGGCGAACCCGGCCGCGGTGAGCGTGAGCGCCAGTCCCACGCCGTACGCGACGACCAGCAGCAGACCGAACCAGGCCTGCCCGAGGGCCGCGGCGCCCACCAGCACGACGACCGCGGAGGGACTCGGCACGAGCCCGCCCGCGAACCCGAGCAGGATCGTGCCGCGGAGGGTGGGGGCGGTGGCGTGCGTGTGGGTGAAGCCGCCGTGGGTGTGCTCTATGGCGGTGCCGTGATGGTGGTGGCTGGGGTCGTGGTCGTGGTCGTGGCTGTGCTCGTGATCGTGGTCGTGCTTGTGGTCGTGGTCGTGCTTGTGGTCGTGATCGTGGTGCTCATGCGTGTGCGTGTGCGCGTCTCCGTGCGAGTGATCGTGCCCGTGCCCGTGCTCGTGAGCGGGCTGCCGGCTGCGCAGTGCCCGGCGTACGAGGCTCGCCCCGGCGAAGGTCACCAGGACGCCGCTCGCGATGCCCAGCCAGGCGATCACCGAGGGGGCCGCGGCCGAACCGGCCGTGACGAGCAGGCCGAGGGCCACCACGCCCAGGGTGTGGGTGACCGTGACCGAGGCGGCCAGGGGCAGCACGTCCCGCATACGGGCCCGGCCGCCCCGGGCGGCCGCCGTCGCGGCCATCAGGGTCTTGCCGTGTCCGGGGGCGAGGGCGTGCATCGCGCCGAGGCCGATCGCGATGAGCAGGGCGAGGGCGGCGAAGCCGAGGGTGAGGTCGTGGCGGGCGACGAGGTTGTCCAGGGCTCGGGTCCAGCGGTCGGCGCCGCGCGGCAGGACCGAGGCGGCCGGGGCCTCCTTGCGCTCCTCGGCGAGGGCCGGCCCGCCGGGCCGCACCCGCACGGAGGCGGTGGCGGTGTCGGCCGGGGAGGAGAGCAACTCCTTGGGGTAGGTGGTCAGTTCGTGGGAGACCGAGGTCTTCGGCACGTCCGACGCGGTGAGCGTCATACGGTCGCCGCGCGCGGTGATCTCCCGCCAGCCGGGTCCCGCGGACGCCCCCGCGCCGTGGAAGCCGAGGGTCACGGCGTCGCCCTCGGGGAGCGGGGCCGTGAACCGGCACTCCACCCGCACGGTGTTGAGCCCGGCCTGGCCGGGGCGCAGGGTCGCGTGCTGGGCGCCGGCCGACAGGGCGGTCTTACGGCCGTCGACCGTGAGCCTGCTGCCCTCGGCGGCGTCGGCGCACCGCTGCCGGGCCCACTCGGTCAGGCCCAGCCGCTCGATGTCCGGCTTGGCCTGGGTGGCGGGGATCTCGGCGAGGTCCTCGACGTGGTCGACGCGCAGCTGTCCGGGAGCGGCGACCAGGCCGTCGTACCGGTTGACGGTGAAGTTGCCGAGCGGATGGGCGCTCGCGGCGGTGGCGGGCAGCAGGGCGAGCGCGCCGGCGGCCACGGCGGCGGCGAGAAGTCGACGGGGCTTCACTTGGCCGCCTCCAGCGCCTTGCGGGCCTCGGCGGCGCCCAGGGGGGAGAAGCCGGGGTTCAGCTTCAGGGCCGCGGTGAGGGAGGCGCGGCCGTCCTTCCGGTGGCCGGTGGCCAGTTCGATCATGCCGCGGTGGTAGAGGAAGGAGGCGTTGCGGTAGCCGGTGGCGGTGGCCCGGCGGGCGTGGCCGAGGGCCTCCTGGTCCCGGCCGTTGACGTGCAGGGCCCAGGCGAGGGCGTCCGCGGTGTGCACGGTGTGGCGGCGGGCCCACTCGGCGCGGGCCGCGCGCAGGGCTGCCGCCTTGTCGCCGTGGTCGGCGGCGGCGAGCGCGGTGTCGAGGTCGGCGTTGACGCCGTTGGCCTTGGCCAGCGCGATCCAGGCGTCCACGAGGGCGTACTGGTCCTTGGCCTTGGCCTTGTCGCCCTCCTGGCCCCGCGCCTCGTACAGCTCGCCGAGTTCGACGAGGGGGCCGGGCAGGGGATATCGCTGGACGACGAGTTCCATGCCCTTGATCGCGGCGGCCCGGTCACCGCTCGCGGCCTGGGCGCGGGCGCGGCCCTCCAGGGCGGGGAGGTAGTCGTCGTCGGCGGCCAGGGCCCGGGAGTAGTGCCGCAGGGCCGTCTTGTAGTCGCCCTGGTTCCAGGCGAGCTGGCCGAGCTGGGCGGACACGTAGGCCACGTCACCGGAGGAGGTGGCGGCGGAGAGCGCCTGCTCCAGCACCCGGCGGGCCGTCTTCACGTCGCCGCGCAGCTCGCGCACGTACGCGTACCGCGTGAACACGGGCACCCCGGGCTTGCGCTCGTCGGCCGTGTCGGCGGCCTTCGACGCCTCCTGGTAGCGGCCCAGTTCGACGAGGGCGTCGACCCGGGAGGACAGGGCGCGTTCGCTGTAGGGGTTCTGCTTCAGGGCCCGGTCCGCGTAGGCGAGGGCCTCCTCGAACCGGTGCCGGGCGGCGGCGAGCGCGGCGAGGCCGGCCAGGGCCTGGTCGTCGTCCGGGGCCAGCCGCAGGGAGCGCTTCAGGGCCTTCTCGGCCTGCGGATACCGGGAGGGGTCGCCCTTGGTCCGCGCTTGCTCGACATAGGCGAGCCCGAGGGTGGCCCAGCTGCCGTGGTCCCTCGGCTGGGTCCGGAGGTGGGCCTGGAGAGCGGCGATCCCCGCGTCGAGGTCGCCGCCGGCCAGCAGCCCGGGGGAGACGGCGCTGGAGGCGGCCACGGTCGCGGGCGCACCGTCCCGCGCCGCACCGATCGCGATCGCACCGCCGGTCAGGGCGATGGCCAGCAGGGCCGCACACCCCGCCAGCCGCGCCGCCCGCCACTTCCGCCCGGCCGCACCGACCCGACGCACGGCGGCGACCCGATCGTCCCCGCCCGCGGAGGAGGACACGGCGTCCTGCTCGGGGCGGTCCGCCTCAGCGGCGCTGGATTCCGGTCCCGCCTCGGGAAGGCCCGCCTCCGGAACGCCCTCCTCCGTGGTGGAGAGTTCGGCACCGGCGTTCGGGAGAGGGCCCCCGCCCCCGGCGGAGGCGGGCGGGGTGTCCGGCAGGTTGCCCTCGGGTGCGTCCACCGGGCGTGCGGCGGGCTCGTTGTCGTTCGTACGCGGGGGCATGCCCTCTCCTGGGTCGCCTGGTCGGTGCGGGAAGTCGTGGGGCGGCGCGGCCCGCGCCGTGGGGGAATGGTGCGCGGGCCGCGCCAGTTCAGCGGGCGTGGCTTAGTACGGGCGCTGCATACGCCGGCGCCACCACGCGAAGGCCGTACCGATCAGCAGGATTCCGGCCGCGCCCGAGGCCGCCGAGGCGGCGATCAGGGTCGTGTTGTCGGTGCCGCCGCCGGAGGTACCGGCCGGCTGCAGCGCGTCGCCGAGCTGGCTGCGCACATCGGCTCCGCTGGTCGTGCCCTTGGCGAGCTTGCCGCGCGAACCGGCCGTCGGCTGGGCCACGTACGGGAAGTACTTCTCGAACTTCTTGTCGTTCTTGTCGACCGCGTCGCTCAGGTCGTTCTTGGCACCGACCAGCTCACCCTCGACGACCTGGAGCGCCTCGTCGATCACGTCGTCGGTGAGGCGACGGCCGTTCGGGAAGCCCGCGTTGTCACCGTCGAGCACACCGAGCCGCTTGGGGTGCATGGCCGGCTTGATCGAGGTGTTGAGGCGCAGCTCCTCCGAAGCCTTCACGTTCGGCGGCTGGTTGAGGCCCTTGACGCCCTTCAGGAAGACGTCGACGAGGTCGTTGCGCGGCTCATCGGGAGCGTCGATCTTGTAGATCGCCTCGATCAGCTTCGGCAGCTCGGGGTTGGTCACGTTCTTCAGGAACTGACCGTCGTACGCCGGCTGGGAGGCGTTGAACTTGTCCTTGTCCTTCAGCGGGTTGACGACCTCGTTGACCAGCGGGTTGCCGAGGCGCGAGACCTGCGAGTAGTACCCCTGCGCGTTCCGGCGCTGCGTCGTCGACCAGATACCGACGATCGGCTGCTTGTCCGACTCGCGGATCAGGTCGTTGGGCACCTGCAGGGCGATCGTGTTGACGTTGTAGCCCTTGAGCGTGTCCCGGCCGACCTCGGTGAGGTTCCCGCCGTACAGCAGGTCGAAGACGCGCAGGTCCAGGAAGAACGGGTCGTCCGCCTGCCCGGCGAAGGTCTGGGCACCGTTCGCCGTCTTGTAGATCGCCTGGGAGCGCAGCTTGCCGTAGTCCGGCATCGACGCCTTGCCGACGTTCGACGGGGCCACCGGCACATCGTCCGCCAGCCTCGTCTTGTACACGGCCTTCCCGTGCTTCAGCCGGATCAGGTCGATGTCGTACGCCTGCGTGATGTTGAGGTCGGGGTCGTCCAGGCTGGTGACCGCGCCGGTGTTGTAGAGGAACGTGTTGTCGTTCTTCCGATGCGTCTTGAAGGTGTAGCGGAAGAGCAGGTCGTCCTGCGCGTCACCGTTGTTGTCCACGTGGAGGTCGTACTGCGCGTCCTCCGCGAACGTGTAGAAGTTCGGTCCGCCCGCCGGGTCCTGGAACGGGATCCAGTTCGCCACGATCGTCGTCGTGTCGGGCTTGTCCGGGCTGACGAACGCGTACACGTCCGTGTTGTCGTACTGCGGAGTCCCCGAGATCAGCGGGGCCTCCCGGTGGCTGGAGGCGGAGGCCGCCCCGGGTTCCAGCGTGGCCACGCCGGCGGCTGCGAGCCCGCCGGCGCCCAGCGCACCACAGATGAGGGTGACAAGGCCCTTGCGTCCCGCACCGCTCCTGGAAAATAGAGGTGTCATGCCGTCCGTCCTCAGTCCAACTTGCCTGACGGACGGGTATACGGAGCGGAGGGCCTGTTTGGATTGGTCCGAGGCAAAAAACTTTTTCGGACTTCCTGACTGGCGTTTTCGGACTGCCGATCCGTAACCCCTGCCGGAGGTGCGTTGATTGCGCATGGCTGGTGTGACAGGAGCTGGTGTGGCGGGATGGGGCCGGTGCGGCCACGGAGAGGGGACCCGAGTGGAGGCGGACGAGCTCCTGGTGCTCGTCGCGGGCGGCGACCAGAAGGCGTTCGAGCAGCTGTACGGCATGGTCTCCGGGCCGGTGTACGGGCTGGTGCGCCGCGTGGTGCGCGACCCCGCCCAGTCGGAGGAAGTGGCCCAGGAGGTGCTGCTCGAACTCTGGCGCTCCGCCGCCCGGTTCGACCCCGGCCGGGGCAGCGCCCTGTCCTGGGTGCTCACCCTCGCCCACCGCCGCGCCGTCGACCGGGTGCGCAGCGCCCGCGCCGCGGGCGAACGGGAGCAGCGGGAGGCACTCCGTTCCGGGGGGCCCGCCTTCGACCAGGTCGCCGAGGAGGTCGAGGCGGGGCTGGAGCGCGAGTGGGTACGGCGCTGCCTGGACCGTCTCACCACCCTGCAACGACAGTCCGTCACACTCGCCTACTACGACGGCTACACCTACCGCGAGGTGGCCGAGCGGCTGTCACTGCCGCTGGGTACGGTGAAGACGCGGATGCGCGACGGACTCACCCGGCTGCGCCAGTGCCTGGGAGGTGTCGCATGAGCCTGCTCGACCGTGTCCTCGGCCGCGAGGATCTGCACTCGCTCGCCGCCCCCTACGCCCTCGACGCCCTGGAACCCGCCGAGCGGATCCGCTTCGAGCGGCACCTCAAGGCGTGCGACCGCTGCACCGCCGAGGTGCGCGACCTCGCCGAGGACGCCGTGCGTCTGGCCTGGTCCACGGCGGCCCCGCCACCGGCCGCGATGCGCGACCGGGTACTGGCCGCGGTCCGCGCCATCCCGCAGGAACCGGCTCCGGCTCCGGCACGGGAGCGCGCCCCCCAACTCCCCCCGCACGTCTGGGGTGCCCAGCCTCCGCCCGCCCGCACCCGTCCGCGTCGCTCGCGTCCGCTCTTCGTCCCGTTCGCCACGGCAACGGCCGCCGCGGCACTCGTCGTCGCCGGTCTCTTCGCGGTCCAGGCCAACCGGACTCAGGACCGGCTCGACGCCGAACGGGCGCAGTCACGTGAGATCGCCCACGTTCTCGCCGCCTCCGACGCCCGCGCGACCAGCGGCAAGGACGCGCGGGGCCGAAGTATCGGAGTGATCGCTTCCGCCTCCGAGGGTCAAGCCGTCGTCACGCTCAGCGGGTACGGCACGCCGTCCGGCGGACGGGTGCACCAGCTGTGGCTCATGCGCTCCGGCGCGCAACCGCGCTCCCTCGGGCTCTTCGCGGCCGGCGACACGCCCCTGGTCGCCACCGGTCTGGCCAAGTCGGCCACGTCACTCGCCGTAACCGTCGAACCCGACGGAGGGTCAGCACAGCCCACCACTCAGCCAATTGCCCAACTCGCGTTGAAATCGGTCGGATTCGGAGAGTAATCGTCAACCTCCTTGTGGGGAAGGTGAATCCTGTGGCCGAGATACACGAGTGCCGCACCGGGGCGATAGGGTTACCCTGCCCGGGCCGGGTGGACTCGTACGGGTGGGGAGTGACATGGAGCAGATAACAGTGCGCAGCAGGGCGCGGGTCCCAGCGATCACCTGCGGGAGCAGCGCGACCAGTTCGCGGCTGGACCGCCATCTCTCGGTGCTGGGGGGTCCCGCCATACCGCAGCGGGAGACGGTCGAGGCGACCTCATTGATGCGTGAGCTGACGGCACGCGAACCCGCGCACAAGCGCAGTGGCAGGGGCGCCCGGGTGAGCCGGGTCTCGCTCTTCGCCCCCCTGCGCCGCCTGCGTCGTTCGCTGTTCGGCGGCAACAAGCACTGAGCGCACCCGCCCGCGCTCGGGGCCTGCCCGCAGGGCAGGCCCTAGGCCACCACACCGTCCCGGCGCAACGCTGCGATCTCGTTGTCCGTCATCCCCACGGCACGCAGCAGCGCCCCGGTGTGCTGCCCGAGCGCGGGCACATCCCCCATCCTTGCCTCGTCCCCGCCCGGCAGCGTGATCGGTGGCAGCAGCGCGCGCAGTGGCCCGGCGGGTGACCCCACCTCCCGCCACCGCTCCCGGGCCGCCAGCTGCGGATGCTCCGCGACCTCCCGCAGATCCCTCAGACGTGCGCAGGCGATGCCCGCGTCCTCCAGCCGGGCCAGTGCCTCGTCCGCCGTCAGCGCGCCCAGCGCCTTCGCGACCAGCTCGTCGGTGCGCTCCCGGTTCGCCACCCGGGCCGCGTTCGTCGCGTAGGCCGGATCCGTCCCCAGCTCCGGCCGCTCCATGACCCGTTCGGCCAGCCGCCGCCACTCCCGGTCGTTCTGCACCGACAACAGCACCCGCCCGCCGTCCGCCGTCGGATAGGCGTCGTACGGAGCGATGACGGCGTGCGCGAGGCCGGTGCGCGCCGGGGGTGTGCCGCCGTGCATCGTGTGGTGCAGCGGGTGGCCCATCCACTCGGCGAGCGCCTCCAGCATCGACACCTCCACCGGCCCGCCGCGCCCGGTCGTCCCGCGCCGCACCAGTGCCGCCAGCACTCCCGAGAAGGCGTACATGGCCGCCGCGATGTCCGCCGCCGGGATCCCCGCCTTCACCGGCTGCCCGGGTGTCCCGGTCACCGACACCAGCCCCGCCTCGCACTGCACGAGCATGTCGTACGCCCGCTTGTCCGCGTACGGGCCCGAGGGCCCGTATCCCGAGATGTCCACGGCGACCAGCCGGGGCCGCTCGGCGCACAGCGTGGCCGCGTCCAGGCCGAGCCGGGCCGCCGCGCCCTGGGCGAGGTTCTGCACGAACACGTCCGCGTCCGCGACCAGCCGCCGTACGACGTCCAGGCCGCGCGGGTCCTTGAGGTCCAGCGCGATGGACTCCTTGCCGCGGTTGCACCACACGAAGTGCGAGGCCAGACCGCGGGCCGCGGTGTCGTAGCCGCGCGCGAAGTCGCCGCCGTCGATCCGCTCCACCTTGATGACCCGGGCGCCCAGGTCGGCGAGCTGCCGGGTCGCGAAGGGCGCGGCCACGGCCTGTTCGACGGCGACGACGGTGATGCCCTCCAGGGGCAGGGGGAGTGGGTCCATGGGTGGATCATGTCCCGGCCCGGAGGCTTTGTCAGCAGGGGTTCACCGCGTGTGAGCTGCGGCTCAGCGCGGGCCGTGCGCGTACCGGCGTACCGCGAGCGGCAGGAACACGGCCAGCAGGACCCCGCACCAGGCGAGCGATCCGGCGACCGGATGGGCCACCGGCCAGGCGGCGCCCCGCGGTACGGGCGCGTTGCCGAACAGGTCCCGCAGGGCGGTGGTCACCGCGCTGATCGGGTTCCACTCGGCGAGCGTGCGCAGCCAGCCGGGCAGATCGTCGGTGGGGATGTACGCGTTGGAGAGCAGGGGCAGGACGAAGGTCGACGCCCCGAGCTGCCCGGCGGCCTCCTCGCTCCGCGTGAGCAGCCCCAGGAAGACGCCGATGCCCGTGCACGCGAGCCGGAACAGCAGCAGCAGGCCCACGGCGCCCAGCGCGCCGGGCACCGACCCCTCGACCCGCCAGCCCACCGCGAGCCCCACCATCAGCAGCGGCACCGTGCCTACGGCCGTGACGACCAGGTCCGCCACCGCCTGCCCGAGCGGGACCGCCGCCCGGCTGACCGGCATCGTGCGGAAGCGGTCCATCACGCCCCGGTGCGAGTCCTGGGCGGCCTGGAACATGCCGGTCATGATCCCGCCGGCCGCGGTCGCCACCAGCAGCCCCGGCACCAGGAACGACCGGTACTCCCGGCCGGGCATCGCGAGGGCGCTGCCGAAGACGTAGCCGAAGAAGAGCAGCATGTTGATCGGCATGACCTGGGTCAGGATCGCCAGCCCCGGGTTGTTGCGGACCCGGCGCAGCTGCCGGCCCACCATGGCGGTCCCGTCGTACGCCAACGCGCTCATGCCACCAGCTCCTTGCCGTCGGTGGAGTCCCCCGTGAGCCGGAGGAAGACGTCGTCCAGGGTCGGCTGCCGCAGCCCCACATCGGCCAACCGCACGGCCGCCGCGTCGAGTTCACGTACCAGCCGGGGGAGGGTGAGGGTGGGATCGGTGGTGACCGCGCCCACCGCGTTGCGGTCGCGGTCGAACGCCGGCTCGGCGCCGGTGAGCCGGTTCAGCACGGCCGCCGCCTCGCCCAGGGCGCCGGGATCCGCGACGACGACCTCCGCGTAGGCCCCGACGAGGGCCTTGAGCTGGGCCGGTGAACCGTGATGCGCGACCCGTCCCCGGTCCACCAGGGCGATGTCGTCGGCGAGTTGGTCGGCCTCCTCCAGGTACTGGGTGGTGAGCAGCACGCTCGTGCCGTCCGCCTTGAGCTCGCGTACCGCGTCCCAGATGTGGTTGCGGCTGGCCGGGTCGAGTCCGGTCGTCGGCTCGTCGAGGAACAGCACGTCCGGGCGGCGTATCAGGCTCGCCGCGAGGTCCAGGCGGCGCCGCATCCCGCCCGAGTAGGTGGACGCGGGCCGGTCGGCGGCCTCGGCCAGGCCGAAGCGCTCCAGGAGCTCCCCGGCCCGTTCGGCCGGCCCGCGCACCCGGTGCAGCCGCGCGAACAGCCGCAGGTTCTGCCGGCCGGTGAGGTCCCCGTCGACCGAGGCGTACTGCCCGGTCACGCCGATCCGGCGCCGTACGGCCGCCGCCTCCCGCACCAGGTCGTGGCCCGCGACCCGCGCCGAACCCGCGTCGGGCCGCAGCAGTGTGGTCAGCAGCCGTACGGCCGTCGTCTTCCCCGCCCCGTTCGGGCCCAGCAGCCCGCAGACCGTGCCCTCGGCCACGGCCAGGTCCAGCCCCCGCAGGGCGTGCACGGCGCCGAAGCGCTTCGCCAGACCTTCACTAAGTACAGCGTACGTAGTAGTCATACGGTGACCATAGCGCACTACGTACGGTGTACGTAACTACGATGGGGGCGAGGTGATGATCGATGGCAGGCCGAGGGGCCGTACCCGAAGTGATCTGGGCGCGCCCCGAGCGCACCGGACGGGGTCCGAGACCGGCGTTCACCCGCGCCGACGTCGCGGCCGCCGCCGTACGGATCGCCGACGACCGGGGGCTGGACGCGGTGTCGATGCGGCACGTCGCGGCGGAGCTGGGCTGCGGCACGATGTCGCTGTACAACTACGTCCCCCGTAAGGAGGACCTGTACGAGCTGATGGTGGACGCGGTCAGCGCGGAGCACGTCCCGTGGGAGCCGACCGGGGACTGGCGGGCGGACATGCTCCGGGTGGCGCACGACACGCGCTCACTGATGCACCGCCACCCGTGGATGCCCCGGCTGATGTCACCGGTGTACGGCTTCAGTCCGCACGCCCTGCGGTATCTGGAGCACTGTCTGACCTGTCTGGATCCGCTGGAGGCGTCCTACGGCACG
This sequence comes from Streptomyces sp. NPDC039424, assembly GCF_055639495.1. NCBI lineage: Bacteria > Bacillati > Actinomycetota > Actinomycetes > Kitasatosporales > Streptomycetaceae > Streptomyces > Streptomyces sp. NPDC039424. The sequence goes on along the minus strand of NZ_JBVKAI010000017.1, from coordinate 84,464 downwards.
AAGCTGGAGCTGGTGGCGATGCTCAACGGTGTCGTGACGACGTACGTCCGCAGCGAACTCGACACCGCCGAGCGGGTTCGCGGGCTGCCCTGGTCCGAGGAGCAGGAGAACGCGGTCCGCATCGCCTATCTCGGCACCCGGATCGCCTCCGGCGCCTATCCGAGGATGGCCGCGGCGTTCATGGAGGATCCGGGGCCGATCGACATGGAGGCGGTCTTCCAACGGGCGCTGGAACGGGTGCTGGACGCGTTCACGCCGCGCTGACCTCGCTAGATGAGCGCGAACTGGCCCTCCGGGCCCTCCTCGTGGTGGTCCAGGACGGAGGCGGGGCGGTGGGACCACTCGGGGGCCGGGAGTACGCCCGCCGTGCGGAGGTCGGTGGCCGTGATGGGAGCGGCCGGCTCCAGTCCGGCGCGCCGCGGCTCCAGTTCCGCCAGCAGGGCGAGCACCGTGATCAGTTCCAGCAGCTCCGACGTCCAGGGCTGCGGCCAGCCGGGCGGGCGGATCGCGGACAGGGTGCCCGGCTCCGCGGGTGCGGTGCGGGTGGCGAACCACTGTTCCAGGACGCGGGTTCCGGACACCTCGAAGTCCCAGGCCTGCGGGGGTACCGGGGAGATGCGGCCCTCGTCGAGCAGGAGGGTCTCCTCGTCGCGGTCGTAGTGGAGGGTGAGGGGGCGGGAGGGAAGCGGCGCGCGGACGTAGGGGCGGCGACCACCGGGCAGCTTCGGGCGTTCGCCGTCCCGGCGCATCAGCCAGAGCATGCGGTGGCCCAGCCGGACGCCCTCCGACCAGAGTCCGGCGTCCTCGGTGAGCGGGACGGTGAGGTCCGGGCGGGCCGTGGCCAGGATCCAGGCGAGGACGTCCGGCGGGGACGGGCGCAGCCCGAGACGGGTGCCCAGGAGTTCCGGCAGGCCGGGCGTCAGGTTGGGTTCCGTGGCTCCGGGGCGGCGGTACAGCGGGCGGATGCGGCCGGGGCGGAGCAGGGGGATGTGGGAGGTCGCGAGCAGGGGCGGGCCCGTGGTGCCACCGGCCGTCTCCACCGTGAAGACCTGGTGGGCGTCGGCCACCCGCCACAGCTCGGGGCGGGCCGTGTCGAGCAGGCGGTGGTCGGGGATCAGCCACTGCTCGTCGAACGGCGCCGCCAGCACACGTACCGGCTCCGCGCACGGGCCCGAGGCGCGCAGCAGCCGCTCCGTGCCGCTGGACTGCCCGGGCAACTGACCCACCGCCGACTGCGCCGTCCGCGCGCGCGTCGGCTCGAACAGGGCCTCCCGGTCGGGGCCCTCCGCCTTCAGCAGGGCGTCCCAGCGGGCCCGCAGAGAGGTCGGGTCGGGCGCCGTCGGCCAGGCGCGGCCCGGCCGCGGCGGTGCGACGGACCACGGCATGAGGTCCGCCAGCAGCGGAGCGTCGTCGTGCGTCACGCGGGGCATCGTAACGGCCTGCCGGGGCCCTGGGTCAGGTGGCGTCGAGGCTGACGGTGAAGGAGAAGCGGTCGCCGCGGTAGTGGATGACCGCCACGTCCAGCACCCGGCCCGCGCCGTCGTACGTCACACCCGTGTAGTGCAGTATCGGGCTGAGCAGCGGCACCTGGAGCAGCCGCGCGGTCTCCGGGTCGGCCAGCCGCGCCTCCACCGTGTCCGTGATGCGGCTGATGTCCGCCCCGACCGCGTCCCGCAGCACCTTGGTCATCGGCCAGCGGACCAGGTCCTCCGGGTCGATGCGGCGGGCCAGTTCGGGGCGGACGTAGTTGTGCGCGTGGTTGGTGGGCTCGCCGGACTTCTCGTCGCCGCGCAGCCGGTGGTACGTCGCCACCTCCGCCAGATCCGGGAAGTGCTCGGCGAGTTCGGCCGGCACCGGCACGCGGCCGTGGGCCAGCAGCTCGGTCGTCATACCGGACTGCTGGGCCACGATCGCGTCCACCGAGCCCAGCAGCCGCACCGGGGCGCCCCGCCGGACGTCCGGCTCGATGAACGTGCCGCGCCTGCGGTGCCGGGAGATCAGCCCCTCGTCCTCCAGCTCCTTCAGCGCCTGCCGCATGGTCAGCACGCTCACCCCGTAGTGCTCCGCCAGCCGCTCCTCGGTGGGCAGGCGCAGCGGGTCCCGGGGCGAGCGGCCGAGGATGGAGGCGCGCAGCGACTGCGACACCTGGTACCACAGCGGCAGCTTGCGGTTCAGGACGATGGAGTCCGGGGCGAAGGAGGTCACGGGGCTATCCGTACCGGTCGGGAACGGTTCAGTGCAACGGACGGAAGTGCCGCTCCAGGCCCTCCCACACGAGGTCGTACCCCTGCTGCAGATGGTCGGCGTCCGCCGCGTGCGAGGTGAGCGTCACCGGCCAGCGTGTCTCGAACATGAACGCCAGCCCGTCGTCCACCTTCTGCGGCCCGAGCTCGGCCGCGCTCGCCCGGTCGAAGGTCTCCCGGTCCGGCCCGTGCGCCGACATCATGTTGTGCAGCGAGCCGCCGCCCGGCACGAAACCGCCCTCTCCGGCCGTCTTCGCGTCGTACGCGCCCTCGATGAGCCCCATGTACTCGCTCATCACGTTCCGGTGGAAGTACGGCGGGCGGAAGGTGTCCTCGCCCACCAGCCAGCGCGGCGCGAAGACCACGAAGTCGACACCCGCGAGACCGGGGGTGTCCGAGGGCGAGGTCAGCACCGTGAAGATGGACGGGTCGGGGTGGTCGTACGAGATGGTGCCGAGCACATTGAAGCGGCGCAGGTCGTATACGTACGGCACATGGTTGCCGTGCCAGGCGACCACGTCGAGCGGCGAGTGGTCGTACGTCGCCCGCCAGAGGTTGCCGCAGAACTTGTTCACCACCTCCACCGGCCCCTCGACGTCCTCGTACGCGGCGACCGGCGCCCGGAAGTCCCGGGCGTTGGCCAGCCCGTTGGCGCCGATGGGGCCGAGGTCGGGGAGGCGGAACGGTGCCCCGTAGTTCTCGCACACATAACCCCGTGCGGTCGGGCTCTGCCCGCCGTCCGGCGCGGTGTCCAGCAGCTCCACACGGAAGCGCACCCCACGCGGCACCAGCGCCACATGTCCCGGCTCCACATGCAGCAGCCCGAACTCCGTGCGCAGCAGCAGCCCGCCGCGCTCGGGCACGATCAGCAGCTCCCCGTCGGCGTCGCTGAAGACGCGGTCCATCGAGGAGTTGGCGTGATACAGGTGCACGGCCATGCCGGTGCGCTGGGTCGCGTCGCCGTTGCCGCCCAGGGTCCACAGGCCTGCCAGGAAGTCCGTCCCGGCCGGCGGCTCGGGCAGCGGGTTCCAGCGCAGCCGGTTCGGGTCCGGCACGGTCTCGTGGAAGGGCGCCGTGCGAAGGGCGCCGTTGCCGGTGCGGGTGAACGCCGGGTGCGCGGCCGAGGGGCGGACGCGGTACAGCCAGGAGCGCCGGTTGTACGCCCTGGGCTCGGTGAACGCCGCGCCGCTGAGCTGTTCCGCGTACAGACCGAGCGGCGCGCGCTGCGGTGAGTTGCGGCCCTCGGGCAGGGCGCCGGGCACCGCCTCCGAGGCGTGCTCGTTGCCGAATCCGGAGAGATAGGCCAGTCCCTCCGCGGTCTTCCGCGCGTCCCCGCTCATGATCGCTCCCTTGCGAACCCGATTCCTATGTATCACCGTAGGATTGCGTTTTCTCGGGCGCAAGAGGGACGGCCCTCCCGCGTCGGTCGTAGGGCCGGAAACCAGACTTCAGGTGGATCCGGGCGGTCGGACCGGTGTTCTACAGTCCCCGCCATGTCGTGGACGCGCGGAGTGCTCGCCGCGCTGGTCGTCTCAGTGCCGCTGCTGCTCGGGCCGGCGGGCTGCGGAACCGGCGACGCGCACGAGCGGAAGGAAGGGGAGTCGCCCTCACCGGTGGGCCGGCTCCTCGACGAGACGGACCGGGAAGGGCGGTACTACCGTGAGGTCGGCCAGAACGGGGCACCCCACGTCGGCATCGAGGTGACGCCCGACGCCGGCGGCGGCTGGGACGTACGGCTGACCGTCCGCGACTTCCGCTTCTCGGCGCCCGGCACCAAGGCGGAGGCGGTCCCCGGGCGGGGCCTGGCCTACCTCTTCGTGGACGGCGACCAGATCACCCGGCTGCGCACCCGCGAGTACCGTCTCGCCGCCCGCCTCGTCCCGCACGGCACCCACCACGTCACCGCCCGGCTGTACGCCGACGACGGGACGGTGTGGGCGGTCCGCGGCAGACCGGTGGAGAGCACCGCCGACATCACGGCGTCCGGGGCGGAGACGGAGCCCGCCCGGACACCGGCGCCGGTCACGACGGCGAGATGAGTGCATCGGCCATCCGTCTCCGTACTGGGGGGTGTGGTTCACCGGACCCCGGCGGAAAGGCATCATGAAACCCGTGCCCCATGCGACCTCGCTCCGCCGCGCGCCCGTGCAGAGGCGCAGCGCCGAACGGCTGACCAGGATCCTCGACGCCTGCGCCGACCTCCTCGACGAGGTCGGCTACGACGCCCTGAGCACCCGGGCCGTGGCGCTGCGCGCCGGCGTGCCCATCGGCTCGGTCTACCGCTTCTTCGGCAACAAGCGGCAGATGGCCGACGCGCTCGCGCAGCGCAACTTGGAGCGGTACTCGGAGCGTGTCACCGAGCGCCTGAAGGGTGCCGATCCGGGCGACTGGCGGGCGGCCATGGACGCCGTCCTGGACGAGTACCTGGCCATGAAGCGCACCGCGCCCGGCTTCTCCCTGGTCGACTTCGGCAACCAGATACCGGTCGGCGCCCGGCACGCCGAGCCCAACCACCGGGTCGCCGACCGTCTCACCGACCTGCTCTCCGGCTTCCTCTCCCGCGAGCCCGACGAAGATCTCCGCCGCACCTTCCTGGTCGCCGTCGAGGCCTCCGACACCCTGGTCCACCTCGCCTTCCGCGTGGACCCGGACGGCGACGAGGCGATCATCGCGGAGACACGGGAGCTGCTCCGGGCCTATCTGGCGCGGGTATTGGACTGAGGCCCTGTGGCTTGGGCCGGCCGGGGTCCTTCCGGGCGGGCGGTGCCCGGGCGGCCCGCTCCCGGGCGGCTCCTCCGGCAGAGGCCTCCCCTTTGGGCATACCGGTCGGTATGCTCGGGCCTCAGTCGAGGCGTCAGCGCCGCCGCCACCCCACCGGGAGGACCCGTGTCCCGCACCGCCCTGCGAATCTGCCCCCTGTGCGAGGCCACCTGCGGGCTCACGCTCACCATCGAAGGCACCCGGGTCACCGGCGCCCGGGGGGATCGCGACGACGTGTTCAGCAAGGGGTTCATCTGCCCCAAGGGTGCCTCCTTCGGGGCCGTCGACGGCGACCCCGACCGGCTGCGCACCCCGCTGGTCCGCCGGGACGGCGAGCTGCGCGAGGCCACCTGGGAGGAGGCCTTCGACGCCGTCGCCGCGGGTCTCGGACCGGTCGTCGAGCGGTACGGGCCGGACTCCGTCGGCGTGGTCCTCGGCAACCCCAACGTGCACACCATGGCCGGCGCCCTCTACCCGCCGGTCCTGCTCGCCGCGCTGCGCACCCGCAGCCTGTTCACCGCCTCCACGGTCGACCAGATGCCCAAGCACGTCTCCAGCGGGCTGCTGTTCGGGGACGCCAACGCCATCCCCGTACCGGACCTCGACCACACCGACCACCTGCTGCTGATAGGCGCCAACCCCCTGGAGTCCAACGGGAGTCTGTGCACCGCCCCCGACTTCCCCGGCAAGCTCAAGGCCCTCAAGGCGCGCGGCGGCACACTCACCGTCATCGACCCGCGCCGCACCCGCACCGCCAAGCTCGCCGACCGGCACATCGCGATCCGCCCCGGCACCGACGCCCTACTGCTCGCCGCCATGGCCCACGTCCTGTTCGAGGAGGGCCTCGTCGACCTCGGGGACCTCGCGCCCCATGTCCAGGCAGTGCCCGAACTCCGCGACGCGGTCGGTGACTTCACCCCCGAAGCCGTCGCCGGCGCCTGCGACGTGGAAGCCGCCGAGATCCGTACCCTCGCCCGCGAACTCGCCGCCGCCCCCACCGCCGCCGTCTACGGCCGCATCGGCAGCTGCACCGTCCCGCACGGCACCCTCGCGAGCTGGCTCGTGGACGTCCTCAACATCCTCACCGGCAACCTCGACCGCCCCGGCGGCGCCCTCTTCCCGCAGGCGGCGACGGACAAGACGCCCCGCCCCGCCGGACCGGGGCGCGGTTTCGCGCTCGGACGCTGGCACTCCCGGGTGCGCCGGCACCCCGAGGCGAAGGGGGAGTTGCCGCTCTCCGCGCTCGCCGAGGAGATCGACACCGCCACCGACGAGGGCGAGCCGATCCGCGCGCTGATCGCCGTCGCCGCCAACCCCGTACTCTCCGCCCCCGACGGCGACCGCCTCGACAAGGCCCTGGACTCCCTGGACTTCATGGTCAGCGTCGACCCGTACCTGAACGAGACCGCACGCCACGCCCACGTCGTACTGCCCCCGCCCCCGCCCTCCCAGAGCCCGCACCACGACTTCGCCTTCAACACCCTCGCCGTACGCAACCAGGTCCGCTACACCCGCCCCGCCGTCCCCCTGGAGCCCGGCCGGATGGCCGAGACCGAGATCCTGGCCCGGCTGATCCTCGCCGCGACCGGCATGCACGGCGCCGACCCGTCGGCCGTCGACGCCATGGTGATCGACCAGACCCTCGGCAAGGCCGTCCAGGACCCGCACTCCCCGGTGCACGGACGCGACCCCGGGGAACTCGCCGCACAGCTCACCGGCGACAACGGCCCCGAGCGGCGGCTGGACATGATGCTGCGCCTCGGCCCCTACGGCGACGGCTTCGGCACACGGCCGGACGGGCTGAGCCTGGCCACCCTCCTCGACCACCCGCACGGCATCGACCTCGGACCCCTGAGCCCGCGCCTGCCGCAGCCCCTGAAGACCCCGAGCGGCAAGGTCGAGCTGCTGCCCCCGCCGATCGCCGCCGACCTGCCGCGCCTGCGCGAGGCCCTGCGCGAGCGCGCCGACGGGCTCGTCCTGGTGGGCCGCCGCCATCTGCGCTCCAACAACAGCTGGATGCACAACGTGCCCGCCCTCACCGGCGGCACCAACCGCTGCACCCTGCACATCCACCCCGAGGACGCCGAACGCCTCGGGGTGCGCGACGGGGCGGCGGTGCGCGTCAGGGGCGCCGGGGGAGAGGTGACCGCCCCGGCCGAGGTCACGGACGGCGTGCGGCCGGGCGTGGTGAGCCTGCCGCACGGCTGGGGTCACGACCGGCCCGGCACCCGCCTCAGCCACGCCACCACCGACCCCGGCGTCAACGTCAACCAGCTGCTCGACGGAAGCCTGCTCGACCCGCTGTCGGGCAACGCGGTCCTCAACGGGGTCCCCGTGGACGTCGCCGTGACCGAAAATCTCAGCCCGGTGACCTGAGCAAAGCCGTGACCTGGAGTTTTGCGCTTATTGCTCGCACGTCAACGTCTTGTTAACGCCGTTTGAACGGACCTAACGTCATCGCACCGCCTGCCCGGTGGGATGTTCAAGGGCGAACGTTAGGTATCCACTCATGCTGACCATCCTCGGCTTCGCCATGATCGCGACCTTCCTGGTCCTGATCATGCTGAAGAAGATGTCGCCGATCGCGGCGCTCGTGCAGATTCCCGCGCTGTTCTGCGTGTTCGTCGGCAAGGGCGCCAAGCTCGGCGACTACGTCATCGACGGCGTCACCAGCCTCGCCCCCACCGCGGCGATGCTCATGTTCGCGATCGTCTACTTCGGTGTGATGATCGACGTCGGCCTCTTCGACCCGATCGTCCGGGGCATCCTGAAGTTCTGCAAGGCCGACCCGCTGCGGATCGTCGTCGGCACCGCCGTCCTCGCCGCGATCGTGTCGCTGGACGGCGACGGCTCGACCACCTTCATGATCACCGTCTCGGCGATGTACCCGCTGTACAAGCGCCTGAAGATGAGCCTGGTCGTGATGACCGGCGTGGCCGCCATGGCGAACGGTGTGATGAACACGCTGCCCTGGGGCGGCCCGACCGCCCGCGCCGCCACCGCGCTGAAGCTCGACGCCAGCGACATCTTCGTGCCGATGATCCCGGCCCTCGCCGTGGGCCTGCTGTTCGTCTTCGCGCTCTCGTACGTCCTCGGCCGCCGCGAGCGCAAGCGGCTCGGCGTGCTGACGCTGGACGAGGTGCTGGTGGAGGAGAAGGAGACCGAGACGGTCCTCGTGGGCGCCGGTTCCGGCACCGGCAAGGGCGCCGCCCGCCCCGCGGGCTCGGCAGGCGCCGACGTTCCGCCGGCCGGGGACGAGCCCGAGGACGGCCTGCAGGGCCTCGACCCGAACCGGCCCACCCTGCGCCCCAAGCTGTACTGGTTCAACGCGCTGCTCACGGTCGTCCTGCTCACCGCCATGATCATGGAGTGGCTGCCGATCCCGGTGCTGTTCCTGCTCGGCGCGGCCCTCGCGCTGACCGTCAACTTCCCGCACATGCCCGACCAGAAGGCCCGCCTCGGCGCGCACGCCGAGAACGTCCTGAACGTCTCCGGCATGGTCTTCGCCGCCGCCGTCTTCACCGGCGTCCTTCAGGGCACCGGCATGGTCGACCACATGGCCGAGTGGCTGGTCGCCAACGTCCCCGACGGCATGGGCCCGCACATGGCCTTCGTCACCGGCGTGCTGAGCATCCCGCTCACGTACTTCATGTCGAACGACGGCTTCTACTTCGGCATCCTCCCCGTGCTCGCCGAGGCCGGCCACGCGCACGGCGTCTCCTCCCTGGAGATCGCCCGCGCCTCCCTCGTCGGCCAGCCGCTGCACATGTCGAGCCCGCTCGTCCCGGCCGTGTACGTCCTGGTGGGCATGGCCAAGGTCGAGTTCGGCGACCACACGAAGTTCGTGGTCAAGTGGGCGGCGCTCACCTCGCTGGTGGTGCTCGGCGCCGGAATCCTGTTCGGCATCATCTGACCCTCCAGGAGGAAGTCCATGGGGCCCGCTGGGAACCGCGGCTGGCTGTTCCGCCTCGTCATCGCCTTCGGCTTCGCGCAGGGGGCGGTGTCGATGGCCCGGCCCGCCGTCTCCTACCGGGCCCTCGCGCTGGGCGCGGACGAGCGGGCGGTCGGTGTGATCGCGGGCGTGTACGCGCTGCTGCCGCTCTTCGCCGCCGTACCCCTGGGCCGCCGCACCGACCACGGCCGCTGCGCGCCCCTGCTGCCGGTCGGTGTGGTCCTGATATCGGGCGGCTGCGTGCTCAGCGGCACCGTCGGCTCCCTCTGGGCGATGGCCCTGTGGAGCGGCGTGATGGGCCTCGGTCACCTGTGCTTCGTGATCGGCGCCCAGTCGCTGGTGGCCCGGCAGTCCGCCCCGCACGAACAGGACCGCAACTTCGGCCACTTCACCATCGGAGCCTCGCTCGGCCAGTTGATCGGCCCCGTCGCGGCGGGCGCGCTGATCGGCGGCCCCGACCGGGCGGCCTCCAGCGCGCTGGCCCTAGTGGTGGCGGGCGCGGGAGCGGCGGTCGCCTTCACGTCGCTGTGGCGCATCGAGGACCGTACGGCAGTCAAGTCCCGTACGGCGCAGGCGGACCGCGTCCCCGTCGGCCGCATCCTGCGCGCCCGGGGCGTGCCCGCGGGCATGCTCGTCAGCCTCTCCGTGCTGTCGGCCACCGACATCCTCACCGCCTACCTTCCGGTGGTCGGCGAGCACCGGGGCATCGCGCCGTCCGTGGTCGGCGTCCTGCTCAGCCTGCGCGCCGGGGCCACCATCGCGTGCCGTCTGGTCCTCACCCCGCTGCTGCGCCTGCTCGGCCGGTCCCTGCTGTTGACCGTGACCTGTCTGCCGGCGGCCGTGCTGTGCGCGGGCGTCGCGCTGCCGGTGCCGGTGTGGGCACTCGGTCTGATGCTCACCGCCCTCGGCTTCTGCCTCGGCGTCGGCCAGCCGCTGTCCATGACGACGGTCGTCCAGGCCGCCCCCGGCGAGGCCCGCTCGACGGCCCTCGCCCTGCGCCTGACCGGCAACCGCCTCGGCCAGGTCGCCGCGCCCGCCGCCGCGGGACTGGTCGCCGGGGTGGCGGGGGTGGCCGCGCCGTTCGTGATGCTGGGGGCGCTGCTGTTGCTCTCGGCGGGTGCTGCCGTGCGGGCGCCGGGGGGTCCGGAGCGGGTTTCCGGGGTGGAGCGCGCCGCGCACGAGCGCCGTGGCGGGGCCGCGTTGCGCCGGTCGGGCGACAGCTGACGGCGCGTCGGGTGTCGCTGCCCGGGGACCGGGAGGGGTTGTGAAAGAGAGTCAGGTGAAAGGCCGATTTGTATGAAAATCGTCTGACTCGGAGGAGCGCGCATGCCCACCTTGACACTCCCACCTGCCGTCGGCGCCCGCCTCGGCGCCACGGCCCTCACCGTCCTCACCGCGGCCGGGGCCACCTGGCTGGCGACGCCGACCGCTGTGGCCGCAGGGGAAGCCGGCGACATCCGGATCCACCGGGTGGGGGTGGCCTACGGCGACTCGGAGGACGACCCCGTCGTCTGCCGGTTCTACCTCGACGCCGTCAACTTCGACTCCCTGGCGAGCGTCGACTACACCATCCAGGCCCAGCCGCCGCTGCCCAACAGCGCCACGGTGACCGGCACCATCGCGTTCGGCCCCGGCTCCGGTGCGGGGCACACCGACCCGATGGGGCTGGCCGACGGGCAGTACCGGCTTTCCTGGCTCGCGGGCACCACACCCAGGGAGAAGATCTTCCGCGTCGACTGCCACGGCAAGCAGGACCACAGGCAGGAGGGGCATCAGGGGGACCCGGGCCGCATCGAGGACCACGGCCATGACGCCGGGGCCGCCGGGCCCGGCGGTGACGGCCCGAGAGGCGGTTCCCTCACGTCCGGCGAGAGCGGGCGGGGCGATGCCGTCGGGTCCGGTGGCGACAGCCCGAGGGGCGGCGTGCACGCCGGTGGCGGTGGCATCGCCGACACGGCCCAGGCGTACACCCCGTTGACCGCGGCCGCGGCCGTGGGGCTGGTCGTGGTCAGCGGAGCCGTGTACCTCCGGCTCATCCGCCGGCGCCCCCATGGTGCCGCGTAGGCGCGGACGCAGACGCAGGCCCTGGCACCGCAGGCGTGCCTATCGCCTCGTCAGGACGGCCGTGCTCGTGACCGTCCTGGTGGCGGTGGGTTCCCGGTGCGGCGGGGACGACGAGCCGGCGGGGGCGGACGGGCGGGCCGCACAGGCCCGCCCCGCGCCCCCGCCCCGGCCGCTGCCCCGCTCCCCGGCGACCTCCCTGCGGGTTCCCTCCCTGGAGGTCGACGCGCCGGTCACCGGGGTACGGCTCGGCTCCGGCCGGCAACTGGAGACACCGCCGATCGACAATCCCCGACTCGTCGGCTGGTACCAGGACGGGCCCTCCCCGGGCGAGTCGGGCACGGCCGTCGCCGTCGGCCACCGCGACACCAGGACCGGCCCCGCGGTCTTCGCCGCCCTCGCGCAGGTGCCCGTCGGCAGCCACATCGAGGCCAGTCGCGCCGATGGCCGCACCGCCGTCTACACCGTGGACCGCGTCCGCGTCTTCGACAAGGCCAACTTCCCCGACAAGGAGGTGTACGGCCCGAGCCGACGCCCCGAACTACGCGTCCTCACCTGCGGCGGCCTCTTCGACCGCCGAACCGGATACACCAGCAACGTCGTCGTCTTCGCCCACCTGACCGCCACCCGGGCCTCCGGCCAGTGACAGTCGGCACGTTACGGAACCGGCACGGGGCACGCGTGCCGCTGCTTGACCACGGCGGCGCCGAGCCCCACTGTCGGCAGTGCGCGGCGCCTGCCCACGCCGACGGGCGTGCCGTCCTGTTCGCCGCAGTCGTGGGCAGGCGGTCGCAGGTGTCGGGTGCTGCTCGGTGGCAGGCGTCCCGCACTGCTCGCCGGTCGGGGTGTCACGCCCTGCTCGCCGCAGCCGTCCGGCGGAGGGCGCGCGGGAGTTGCCCCCGTCTGCTTGCCGCAGGCGGTCCGTACCGCCCCCCCGGGGGTGGGCGCCGAGCTCAACTCGTGTGCAGGCGGGCCGGGTTCGATTTCGGCTGTTGTCTTCCCCAGGCCGCGTACATTCCGTTAACTTCCGTGACTCACAGCCCCGTACGACCCGCACGAGGCTTCGGACCGGCCCCGGGGGCTGCTGCATGACACGCGCCATCTCTCTGCAGGACGTGAGCAAGGCCTACGCGCGAGGGGCGCGCGTGGTGGACCGGCTGTCGCTTCACATCGCGCCGGGGGAGTTCCTCGTGCTGCTCGGACCGTCCGGCTGCGGCAAGTCCACCGTGCTGAGGATGATCGCCGGGCTGGAGGAGATAGACGAGGGCGAACTGCTCCTGGACGGCGAGTACGCCAACGACCTCGCCCCGTCGGACCGGGACATCGCGATGGTCTTCCAGAACTTCGCGCTCTACCCGAACATGACCAGCCGGGACAACATCGGCTTCCCGCTGCGTATCGAGACCCCCGGCACGGACCCCCGTACCCGCGTGGACGCCACCGCCCGCATGCTCGGCATCGAGGACCTCCTGGACCGCTTCCCCAGCCAGCTCTCCGGCGGCGAACGCCAGCGGGTCGCCATGGGAAGGGCCATCGCCCGCCACCCCTCCGCCTTCCTGATGGACGAGCCCCTCTCCAACCTCGACGCCAAGCTGCGCAATCATCTGCGCGCCGAAATATCCCAGCTCACCCGCGAGTTGGGCGTCACCACGGTGTACGTCACGCACGACCAGGCCGAGGCCATGTCACTCGGCGACCGGGTCGCCGTGCTGCGCGGCGGTCTGCTCCAGCAGGTCGGCACCCCGCGCGAGGTGTACGCACTGCCCCGCAACGTCTTCGTCGCCGCCTTCATCGGCACGCCCCGCATCAACCTGTTACGCGGCCTCGTCCGCGCCCCGCTGGACGGCGCGATGACCATCAGCATGGGCAAGCAGGCCCTGCCCCTGCCCGAGCCCCTCTGCCTGGACCACCGTCTGCTCCGCGTGCAGCAGGGCCGGGAGGTGATCGTCGGGCTGCGCTCGGAGGCGGTCCGTATCGCCAAGCACAGCGCCGCCCGCCCCGGAGAGGTGCCGATCACCGGGCTGGTCCGGCATGTGGAGTTCCAGGGGCACGAGATGCTGGTCCACTTCGACACCGGCTCCCGGCCCGCCCTCGTGCCGGACCTGGAGGCCCCGCGCCCGGCCGCCCGCCCCGCGCGCCGCCGCCGCCGGGTGGGCCCAGGCGTCCTGGACCGGTTGAGGGAGCGGGCGGGCTCGCTGCGCGCCGGCCCGGTGGTGGTTCTGGAGCACCCGGCCGACGCGGACCCGGACCCCGCGCCGCCGGAGGGCCGCATGCCCGGCGACCTGGTCGTGCGCACCACCCCCGACCTCCGGCTCCGCCACGGTATGCAGATCCCCCTCCTCGTCGACCTCGCCCACCTCTTCGTCTTCGACCAGGACGGTGACCGCATCTGCCCCTCCCCGGCCCGGCTGCCGGACCTGGAAGAGTAGGGCCGCGAGGGGCATGCTGGCGCGCGAAAACTATCGCCGCTAGTTTGTGAGCCGGACGGCGGCTCACGAGCCGGACGACACGCCCCGCCGGGAGGAAGCACCATGAAGCCACACGACGGCCTGTACATCGACGGCGCCTGGCGCCCCGCCGCGGGCCGCGACCTGATCGAGGTGGTGAACCCGGCCGACGAGCAGGTCATCGGCCAGGTCCCGGCCGGCACCGCCGAGGACGTCGACACCGCCGTACGGGCCGCCCGCGCCGCCCTCCCGGCCTGGGCCGCGACGCCCCCGGCCGAGCGGGCCGCCCGGCTGGCCGCGCTCCGGGACGTGCTGGTGGCCCGCCGGGAGGAGATCGCCGAGACGGTCACCGCCGAGCTGGGCGCACCCCTGAAGCTGTCCCAGACCGTGCATGCCGCCGTGCCGATCGCGGTCGCGGGTTCGTACGCCGACCTGGCCGCCACCCACGCCTTCGAGGAGAAGGTGGGCAACTCGGTCGTCCACCACGAACCGATCGGCGTGGTCGGCGCGATCACCCCGTGGAACTACCCCCTGCACCAGATCGTCGCCAAGGTCGCCCCGGCGCTGGCCGCGGGCTGCACGGTCGTCCTGAAGCCCGCCGAGGACACCCCGCTCACCGCCCAGCTCTTCGCGGAGGCAGTGCACGAGTCGGGTGTGCCCGCCGGGGTCTTCAACCTCGTCACCGGTCTCGGCCCGGTCGCCGGCCAGGCCCTCGCCGAGCACCCGGACGTCGACCTCGTCTCCTTCACCGGATCCACCGCCGTCGGCAAGCGGATCGGCGCGGTGGCCGGCGGCGCCCTGAAGAAGGTCGCCCTGGAACTCGGTGGCAAGTCCGCCAACGTGATCCTGCCGAGCGCCGACCTCGCCAAGGCGGTCAACGTCGGCGTCGCCAACGTGATGTCCAACTCCGGCCAGACGTGCAGCGCCTGGACGCGCATGCTGGTGCACACCGACCGGTACGACGAGGCCCTGGAGCTGGCCTCGGCCGCCGCCGCCAAGTACGGCGACCGCATCGGCCCGGTGGTCAACGCCAGGCAGCGCGACCGGGTGCGCGGGTACATCGAGAAGGGCCTCGCCGAGGGCGCCCGCCTGGTGGCCGGCGGCCCAGAGTCCCCGCGCGAGCGCGGCTACTACGTCAGCCCCACCGTCTTCGCGGACGTCACCCCGGAGATGACCATCGCGCAGGAGGAGATCTTCGGCCCGGTCCTCACCGTCCTGAGGTACGAGGACGAGGAGGACGCCCTGCGCATCGCCAACGGCACGGTCTACGGCCTCGCCGGTGCCGTCTGGGCGGGCGAGGAGGCGGAGGCGGTGGCCTTCGCCCGCCGCCTGGACACCGGCCAGGTCGACATCAACGGCGGTCGGTTCAACCCCCTCGCGCCCTTCGGCGGCTACAAGCACTCCGGGGTCGGCCGCGAACTCGGCGCGCACGGACTCACCGAGTACCTCCAGACCAAGTCCCTCCAGTTCTAAGGAAGCCGCGAGCCATGGCCGTACGAGCCGCCGTCCTGCCCGCCATCGGCGCACCCCTGGAGATCACCGGCATCGAGCTCCCGGACCCGGGCCCCGGGCAGGTCCGCGTCCGCCTCGCCGCCGCCGGGGTCTGCCACTCCGATCTGTCCCTGTCGAACGGCACCATGCGCGTACCGGTCCCGGCGGTCCTCGGCCACGAGGGCGCGGGCACGGTCGTCGCCGTGGGGGAGGGCGTCGCCCACGTGGCCCCCGGCGCCGCCGTGGTCCTCAACTGGGCACCGTCCTGCGGCACTTGCCATGCCTGCACGCTGGGCGAGGTCTGGCTGTGCGCCAACGCCCTGGGCGGCGCCGCCGACGTCCACGCCCGTACCGTCGACGGCACCGACCTCCACCCCGGCCTGAACGTCGCCGCGTTCGCCGAGGAGACGGTGGTCTCCGCGTCCTGCGTGCTGCCCCTGCCGGACGGCGTCCCGCTCACCGACGCGGCCCTGCTCGGCTGCGCCGTCCTCACCGGCTACGGCGCCGTCCACCACTCGGCGCGGGTCCAGCCGGGCGAGACCGTCGCGGTGTTCGGGGCGGGCGGGGTCGGCCTCGCCACCCTCCAGGCCGCCCGGATCGCCGGGGCCACGCGGATCATCGCCGTGGACGTCTCCCCCCAGAAGGAGGAACTGGCGCGCGGCGCGGGCGCCACCGACTACGTCCTCGCCTCCGAGAACACCCCCCGCGAGATCCGCGCGCTCACCGGCAAGCAGGGCGTCGACGTCTCCGTGGAGTGCGTGGGCCGCGCGGTCAGCATCCGCGCCGCCTGGGAGTCCACCCGCCGGGGCGGCCGTACGACGGTGGTCGGCATCGGCGGCAAGGACCAGCAGGTCACCTTCAACGCCCTGGAGATCTTCCACTGGGGCCGCACCCTGTCCGGCTGCGTCTACGGCAACTCCGACCCGGCCCGCGACCTGCCCGTGCTCGCCGACCACGTACGGGCCGGACGTCTGGACCTCGGCGCGCTGGTCACCGAGCGGATCGCCCTCGACGGCATCCCGGCCGCCTTCGAGAACATGCTGGCGGGCAAGGGGGGTCGGGCGCTGGTGGTGTTCTGAGGCCCGGGACAGCGAGGCTCAGGACACCCGCTCGGGTCGCGGCTCCGGCTCGGGAGCCGCGACCCGGGCCGCCCGCGCCCGGGACACCGCCACACCGGCCAGGCACAGCACCCCGCCCACCAGCGTCAGCGGCCCGGGCACCTCGCCGAGGGCCAGCCATGACATCAGCACCACCAGCGCGGGCACGGCGTAGGTGGTCGCGCCCATCCGGCTGGCGGTCGTACGGGCGAGGGCGTACGCCCAGGTCGTGCAGGCGACCGCGGTCGGGAAGACGCCCAGGTAGACCATGTTGAGGGTGGCCGAGAGCGGGGCGTCGGCCGCCTCGTGCACCATTTGCCCGGCGAACGGCAGACAGACCACGGCCCCGACCAGGCACCCCCAGGTCGTCACCTGCAGCGCGCTCGCCCCGGCCAGGGCGGGCTTCTGGGCGACCACCCCGGAGGCGTACGTGATCGCCGCGAGCAGACACAGCGCCACCCCGAGCAGCGAGGCACCGCCCCCGCCCGACATCGACAGCCCCACGGTCACCGCGCCCGCGAACGACACCGCCATCCCCGCCAGCAGCCGCGGCGGCATCGGATCGCCGAGCAGCCGCGCCCCGAGCAGGGCGATCAGCAGCGGCCCGACGTTCACCACCAGGGCGGCCGTGCCCGCGTCGACCTGCTGCTCGCCCCAGTTCAGGACCACCATGTAGCAGCCGAACCAGAGCAGCCCGGATATCCCGATCCCGCGCCAGGCCGACCTCGGCGGCCACCCCTCCCGCCGTACGAGACAGATCACCCCCAGCGCCAGCGCCCCGGCCAGCAGCCGCCCGAGCGCCAGCGCGCCCGGCGAGTACTCCGCCCCCGCGACTCGGATCGACACGAAGGCGGAGGACCACAGCACGACGGTGACGGCGGCGGCACCGGCGGCGAGCGCCTCGGGGCGAAGGGCGGCCCGGGACGGGGAGGTCTTCATCATGCTCCTGAGGCTGGTTACGGGCAGGGTGAGGGGCTGGCGGAAACCGAACGGAGTGCGGGGCCGCTCGGACGTGGGCGAGTTCACCTACCGAGGGG
Source organism: Streptomyces sp. NPDC039424 (assembly GCF_055639495.1). Taxonomy (NCBI): domain Bacteria; kingdom Bacillati; phylum Actinomycetota; class Actinomycetes; order Kitasatosporales; family Streptomycetaceae; genus Streptomyces; species Streptomyces sp. NPDC039424. The sequence continues at coordinate 67,376 of NZ_JBVKAI010000017.1, read as the reverse complement.
CGCGGGGAACTGCGCGACCGGCCCCCACGCACCCGCACCCGGCACACCACGCGGCCTCCCACCCGATGACCTCCGACATGGCTAGCACAGTGCCGCCGCCGGGATGCCCAGCAGCGTGGACAGCGCCCGCTCGCCCGACGGAGTCACCTTCACCGCGCGCTCCGAGCCGATGCGCACGCACCAGCCCGTGTCCAGGGCGTGCCGGCACAGGGCCGCGCCGGCCACGCCCGCGAGGTGGGGGCGGCGCTCGGTCCAGTCGAGGCACGCGCGGGCCAGCGGGCGGCGGCCCGCGCGCTGCAGTGCGATGCCGGCCGAGCCGAACCACTCCAGCCCGGCGTCCGTGAGGGCGAACCCGGTGTCCTGCCGCAGCAGTCCGCGCTCGGTGAGCGCGTCCGTGACCGCGATGCCGAGCCGCCCGGCGAGATGGTCGTAGCAGGTGCGGCCCCGGGCCATCGCGGACCCGGCGCCGGCCTCCCGCAGGGTGCGCGGGCGCCGGGCGGCGGGCGCGACCTGGGCGGCCAGATCCTCCACCAGCTGCGCGACCCGGGCGTCGGCCAGCCGGACGTACCGGTGCCGCCCCTGCCGCTCCTCGGTGAGCAGTCCGCCCGCGACCAGCTTGCCCAGGTGCTCGCTCAGCGTCGACGCGGCGACCCCGGCGTGCCGGGCCAGCTCACCGGCCGTCCAGGCCCGCCCGTCCAGCAGCGCCAGCAGGCAGGCGGCCCGGGTCTCGTCGGCGATCAGCCCGGCCAGCGCGGCGAGGCCGGGGGCCTGGGGGTCCTTCGTGGTCATGCGGTCCAGCATGCGGCACGGACACTTCGGTCGCCGCCGAAGTGTCGCTAACCTGCCCGGCCGACCTGCTCGTACTGCTGCGTCAGCCCGTCCAGCAGCGCGCCGAGCCCCGTCTCGAAGGCCCGCTCGTCGATCTTCTCCTGCTGGTCGGCGAGCAGATGGGCCTGGCCGAGGTGGGGATAGTCCGCGGGGTCGTACGCGCTCACGTCGTCCACGAAGCCCCCGGCGAAGGAACCGAGCGCGGAGCCCATGATGAAGTACCGCATCAGCGCGCCGATGGAGGTCGCCTGCGCGGGTGGCCAGCCCGCGTCGACCATCGCGCCGTAGACGGCGTCGGCGAGGCGCAGCGCGGCCGGGCGGCGGCCCGGGCCGCGGGCGAGGACCGGGACGATGTTCGGGTGGTCGCGCAGGGCGGCCCGGTAGGAGACGGCCCAGTCGTGCAGGGCGGTCCGCCAGTCCCGGCCGTCCTCGAACATCGACAGGTCGACCTGCGCGCTCACCGAGTCGGCGACCGCCTCCAGGATCTCGTCCTTCGTGCGGAAGTGGTTGTAGAGGGAGGGCCCGCTCACCCCGAGCTCGGCGGCGAGCCGGCGGGTGGAGACGGCCGCCAGGCCTTCCGCGTCCACCAGTTCCCGGGCCGTCGCGACGATCCGGTCGGTGCTGAGGAGGGGCTTGCGCGGTCGGGCCATGGCGCACATAGTAGGGCTGCGGCTGGAAACTAGCAGTGCTAATTTAAATGTACGGTTTTCAAGTGGGGTGATCTCGTGGTGTACCTGGGGCTCAGCGAGGAGCAGACCGCGATCCGGCAGCTCGCCCGGGACTTCGTGGAACGCGAGATCGCCCCCCACGTGATCGCCTGGGACCGCGCCGAGGAGGTCGACCGGGGCATCGTGAAGAAGCTCGGCGAGGTCGGCTTCCTCGGGCTGACCGTCGACGAGGAGTACGGCGGCTGTGGCGGCGACCACCTGGCGTACTGCCTGGTCACCGAGGAGCTGGGCCGTGGCGACTCGTCCGTGCGCGGGATCGTCTCCGTCTCGCTCGGCCTGGTCGCCAAGTCGGTCGCCGCCTGGGGGAGCGAGGAGCAGAAGCGGCGCTGGCTGCCGGGGCTCACCTCCGGCGAGTACGTCGGCTGCTTCGGCCTGACCGAGCCGGGCACCGGGTCGGACGCGGGCAACCTCGCCACCCGCGCGGTCCGCGACGGGGACGACTACGTCGTCAACGGCACCAAGATGTTCATCACGAACGGCACCTGGGCCGATGTCGTCCTGCTCTTCGCCCGCTCCACGGACGCCCCCGGCCACAAGGGCGTCTCCGCCTTCCTCGTGCCCACCGACATCCCCGGCCTCACCCGCCGCCCCGTCCACGGCAAGCTCGGCCTGCGCGGCCAGGCCACCGCCGAACTGGTCCTGGAGGACGTGCGGATCCCCGCCACCGCGCTGCTGGGCGAGGAGGGCAAGGGCTTCTCCGTCGCCATGTCCGCGCTCGCCAAGGGCCGGATGTCGGTCGCGGCGGGCTGCGTCGGCATCGCCCAGGCCGCGCTCGACGCCGCGGTCCGGTACGCCGGGGAGCGCGAGCAGTTCGGCAGGAGCATCGCCCACCACCAGCTCGTCCAGGAACTGCTCAGCGACATCGCCGTCGACGTGGACGCCGCCCGGCTGCTGACCTGGCGGGTCGCCGACCTGGTCGACCGCGGGCTGCCCTTCGCCGTGGAGTCCTCCAAGGCCAAGCTCTTCGCCTCCGAGGCGGCCGTCCGCGCCGCGAACAACGCCCTGCAGGTCTTCGGCGGCTACGGCTACATCGACGAGTACCCGGCGGGCAAACTGCTGCGCGACGCCCGCGTGATGACCCTCTACGAGGGCACCAGCCAGATACAGAAGCTGCTCATCGGGCGGGCGCTGACCGGGATTTCGGCGTTCTGAGTACCTGACTGAGTACCTGGGCGGATGTGGCGCGGGCCACGTCCGCGGAAGCTTGTCCCCATGAATGACATCCCGGTCAAGCAGCAGAACACGGCCGCCTTCTACGGCCAGGCCGTCGCCTCCTTCGCCGTCGCCATGGCGGCGACCGCCATCGGCATCTTCCGGCTGAACGCCGACGCCTGGGTGCGCGGTTTCCTCGGTATCGCCGTCCTCTACCTCGTCACCTCCGCCTTCACCCTCGCCAAGGTGATCCGGGACCGCCAGGAGGCCGGGTAGGTACGAGGCTGTGAGCGGGCGGTCTAAGCGCTCGCTCAGCTTCGGCGGTATGGTGGAGCTCCGGTACCGAGAGGGGCGAACGAGCGATGAGTACGGCGGAGGAGACGACCGGCGGCGAGATCGAGCCGTGGGAAGAGGTCACCCCTGACGCGGCCCGGCGACTGCTCGTCGCCGCCGTGGAGGCCTTCGCCGAGCGCGGCTACCACGCGACGACGACCCGCGACATCGCGGGCCGCGCCGGCATGAGCCCGGCCGCGCTCTACATCCACTACAAGACCAAGGAAGAGCTGCTCCACCGGATCAGCCGGATCGGCCACGACAGGGCCCTGGCCATCCTGCGTGCGGCGGCCGGCGGCGAGGGCACCGCCACCGAGCGGCTCGCCGACGCGGTGAGCTCCTTCGTCCGCTGGCACGCCGGCCGGCGGACCACCGCCCGGGTCGTGCAGTACGAACTCGACGCGCTCGGCCCGGACGCCCGCGCCGAGATCCTCGACCTGCGCCGGCAGGTCGACGCGGAGGTACGCGGAATCGTCGAGGACGGCGTGGCGTCCGGCGAGTTCCAGGTGCTGGACGTGCACGGCACCACCCTCGCGGTGCTGTCCCTGTGCATCGACGTCGCCCGCTGGTTCAACGTGGACGGTCCCCGCACGCCCGAGGAGGTCGGCGCCCTGTACGCCGACCTCGTGCTGCGGATGGTCGGGGCGAAGCAGGACCAGCCCGGTCAGAGGTAGTAGCGGGCCACCGACTCCGCGACGCAGACCGGCTTGTCGCCGCCCTCGCGCTCCACGGTGAAGGCCACGGTGACCTGGACGCCGCCCGTGACGTCCTCCACGCCGGTGATCTTCGCGGTGGCGCGCACGCGGGAGCCGGCCGGGACGGGGGAGGGGAAGCGGACCTTGTTCGTCCCGTAGTTGACGCCCATCTTCACGCCCTCGACCCGGATCAGCTGGGGCCCGAAGAGCGGCAGCAGCGACAGGGTCAGATAGCCGTGCGCGATGGTCGTCCCGAACGGGCCCGCGGCGGCCTTCTCCGGGTCGATGTGGATCCACTGGTGGTCGCCGGTGGCCTCGGCGAAGAGGTCGATCCGCTTTTGGTCGACCTCCAGCCAGTCGGTGTGGCCCAGCTGCTCGCCCACGGCCGCCCTCAGCTCGTCGGGGGAGGTGAAGATCCTCGGTTCTGCCATGTCCAGGGCCTCTCGCGTGACGGAGTCGGTCGTATGCCTAAGCGACTGCTTAGCATGGTCGGTGGCGGATCCGATGTCAACGACACGGGAGGGGGAGGGGGTGGGTAGGCTCGGAGGGGTGCCCCAGATCCCCGAGAAGATCCACGAGCTGACCGTCGGCCAGTTGTCCGCGCGCAGCGGCGCCTCCGTCTCCGCCCTGCACTTCTACGAGTCCAAGGGCCTCATCAGCAGCAGGCGCACCTCCGGCAACCAGCGCCGCTACGCCCGCGACGCACTGCGCCGGGTCGCCTTCGTCCGCGCCGCCCAGCGCGTCGGCATCCCGCTGGCCACGATCCGCGAGGCCCTCGCCGAACTCCCCGAGGAGCGGACCCCGACCCGCGAGGACTGGGCCCGCCTCTCCGAGGCCTGGCGCTCCGAACTCGACGAGCGCATCAAGCAGCTGAACCGTCTGCGCGACCACCTCACCGACTGCATCGGCTGCGGCTGCCTCTCCTTCAGCGCGTGCGTGCTGTCCAACCCGGACGACGCGTTCGGTGAACGGCGTTCCGGGTCCCGGCTGTTGGTGGACTCTCCCCCGCGCTGACGCGGGCGGGTGCTGGGGGCCGCCGCCCCCAGACCCTCGCCGGCCGACGCGGAGCGGCGTCGTTCACTCGTACTCCGTCCCGCCCTTGCGCGTCAGATAAGCCGGACTCACCGCCTTGGCGATGGCCCGCCCCCCGGTCACCGGGCTGTACCGCTCCACCGCGGGCCGGATCACGACCCCCTCCCGCAGATGCAGCTCCCGCCCGGACACCGTCTCCCGCCCGGCGGCGATCGCCAGCACCCGCTCGATGTCGTACGCCCCCTCGAACAGCCGCGGCACCAGAGGCAGCTCCCCCTCCAGCGACTCCACCGCGTCGAGCCAGCGCACCGACCCGCCGATCTCGGCCGACACGTCGAACGCCGCGTACCCGAGCGTGTCGCGCCGACCGTCGGCCCCGTACGTCAGGTCCTGGACCCCCGCGCCGTACACCTCCCCGAAGATCCCGACGCGGCGCGCCCCCAGCCGCTCAGCGAGCCGCGCGGCGGCCTCGGCGACGCCGTGTCCGCGCACCGCGCGCCAGTACAGGTTGCGCGGGTCCTCCTTCAGGGCCAGCGACTTGGCGCCGAAGCCCTTGGAGGTGACGTACACCCGGTCCTCGTCGGCGACGTAGGTCAGCAGGCACGCCGAACCGTGCAGCTTCTCGGTCAGCACCACCGGCTCGCCCGGGGTGAAGATGCCGGGGTAGCGCTGGATGTTCTCGATGTCCACCCAGGGCAGCAGCCCGGGCGCGGACTCCACCTCGCCGTTCATGGTGGGCGGCACCGGCGGCACCCACTTGGTGATGCCCAGCCGCTTGGCGAAGTCGGTGCCGTCGGCCGCGGCCCGCGCCAGGTCGACGCCGGACAGGGCCTGCGGCCGGCACACGATGCCCTGCGACAGTTCCCCGCGCAGCCGGACCGCCTTGACCCGGTTGTGGTCGCCGCCCGCCAGCCGCCCGGTCAGCCCCAGCTCCTCGATCAGCCCGGCCGGGAGGACGGACTGCTCGGGGATGTAGACGGCGGCGTCACCGGTGCGGTAGGCCCCCTTGGCGACGACGGCGCGGTACAGGCCCACCTGGGCCAGTTCGAGTGCGTCGGCGTTGGGGTGTTCATGGACGGTCAGCACTTCGGCGGTGACGCGCAGCGTCGACATCGGGGCTCCTGGGGTCGGTCTTCGCAGTCGCTCGGGACGGGTTTCATCGACCCCAACTGTCCGGACGGCAAAGGGCTGGAGCGAGCGGATTAGCGGATGCTAGGGTCCGCCGTCAGCGCTCCGGTCCCAGCGCCTCGGCCACCAACCGGGCGTTGGAAGCGGCCCGTTGGCCATCGGGCAGGAACAGCGTGTCCTCCAGGCCCACGCGGGTCGCGAGCCCCAGCCGCCCCGCCAGCCGCAGCACCGGCCACGCGCCGCCCTCCTCGCCGTGCAGCAGCACCGGGCGGCCGAACGCCCGGCCGAGCTCGCCGAGCAGCGCCCGCGCCGACGCCACAGCGGTGTCCGGGTCCGGATCCGTCACCTCGGCCAGCACCCGCAGCACCCTCGGCCCGAGCGGCGAGGCCGCGAACCGGGCCGCACCGTCCGTCCCGGACCAGATGCCCGCCTCCACGCCGACGCCCATGGCCATCAGTTGCCCGGCCATCTCCTCCGCGCCCGGCTCGTGCCAGTTGACGGAGGCGAAGTCCGGCAGCACCGACCAGCCGCGCACGCGGCCCAGCCGGACCGCGGGATCGTCAGCGGTCCAGGCGCCCGTGGTCACCCCGACCGGCACCGCCACCCGCGCCCGTATCGCCTCGACGGTCGCCGCGACCACGCGCGGGGACAGACTGTCCTGCCCGCACGGCGTTCTGGGATGGACGTGCACCTCCGTGGCCCCGGCCGCGACGGCCTCGGCCGCGGACTCGGCCATCGCCTCCGGCGACAGCGGCACACACGCACCGTCGGCGCCCCCTCGGCGCCCGTTGAGACACACCTGCACCATGCCTCGATGATGCCCGCGACCACTGACAACCGGGGCCCGCGGGTCATGGAGGGGGTGCGGCATCCCCGGCGCACCCCCGGTGAAGTCAGGCCGACACGAGCAGCCGTACACGCTTGGCGTAGGCCAGGGCCTCGGGTGTGAGTACGGGCCGGGGGACCAGGATCCCGCAATCCGCGCAGACCGGGCCGGACGACGGCTCGTGGTCCAGGTCGTATCTCCAGACGAGGCGCTCCCCGTCGCACACCGGGCAGGCCGAGCCCGGTTCGCGCTCCAGGGCGGCGATCAGCCGCCGCAGCACCTCCGCGAGGGATTCGCCGGGGTGCACACGGGGGTCGTCGCACCAGGCGACGCCGAAGCCGCCCCAGGTCAGCCGGTGCCAGTCGTCCACGCTGCCCGGTCGGCGCAGCCCGTCGTGCTTCTCCTTCTTGCGGCGCTCGGCGAACTCCACCTCATAGGCGAGCCAGACCGCCCGCGCCTCCTCCAACTCCTCCAGTGCGGCCACGAGCCGCGCCGGATCGGGGGACCGGTCCTCAGGACCGAACCCGGCCCGGGAGCACAGATGGTCCCAGGTCGCCCTGTGCCCGTAAGGAGCGAACCGCTCGAGGCACTTGCGCAGTGAATAACGCCGCAGTGCCAGATCGCACCGCGGATCGCGCACCTGTCTCGCCAGACTCCGGAAACCGGCCATCGCCCTGCACCTCCGTCACATCTGCACCTGCACTTCGGTCACTTCGGCGTCGTCGTACGGAGTCCTCGTAACGACGTCGACGAGTAGACGTATCGACACCCGATCCGGCTCCATTCGTTTTCCGATGCCCTCCCATAACGCGCCCCGGGTTGACCGCCCGAAGAAACCCGAAGGTGACTCCAAAAAGTGACGCATGTTCATCTTCAATCTCGGGGATACCGGCGGTAACGTCCCGCTCCACCCCCCGTTCACCAGGAGCTGCCATGGCCCGGCGCGTCCCACGCACCACCCTCCACAAACTGAGAACTCCTCGCAGGTTCCACGGGTTCCTGAAGTCGGCATCGATATGCGTCCTCATCGCCGGTCTTCTGACTCCGCTGACCCAGGCGACCGCCTCCGCGGCCACGGCCTCCAACGACTACTGCGGCGGCCAGTGTTCCGACATCCTGCCGCCGGGCGAGAACGGCAACGCCACCCTCGCCCAGATCCTGCTCAACCAGGCGTTCGGCACTCAGCCGAGCCACGCCGAGGACCAGCTCGGCCCCTATGCCAACCTGGCCACCGGCTACTCGACGCTCACCGACTCGACCATCAATACGTTCTTCAACGACGCTTCGTTCGGGGTCCCCTCCGACCAGGTCGCCTCCACCGAGAAACCGGCCGGCCGCAGCGACGTGACGATCGTCCGCGACAAGAAGGCCGGTGTGCCGCACATCACCGGTACCACCAGATACGGCACCGAGTTCGGCGCCGGGTATGCCGCGGCCGAGGACCGGCTGTGGCTGATGGACGTCTTCCGGCACGTCGGCCGCGGCCAGCTGACCAGCTTCGCGGGCGGCGCCCCCTCCAACCAGGGCCTCGAGCAGGAGTTCTACCGCAACGCGCCGTACACCGAGGCCGACCTTCAGGCCCAGATCGACAACGCCGTCGCGAACAACGGCGCCCGCGGCCAGCAGGCCCTCGCCGACGCCAACGCCTACCTCGCGGGCATCAACGCCTACATCGACGCCTCCGACAGCGGCCGTTACTTCCCCGGCGAGTACGTTCTGACCGGCCACAAGGACTCGATCACCAACGCCGGCACGATCGACCACTTCAAGATCACCGACCTGGTGGCGCTGGGCTCGGTGGTCGGCTCGCTGTTCGGTTCCGGCGGTGGCGGCGAGGTCAACAACGCCCTCTCCCTGCTGGCCGCCCAGGCCAAGTACGGCGTGACCGAGGGCACCAAGGTCTGGGAGTCCTTCCGCGAGCGCAACGACCCCGAGGCCGTCCTCACCGTCCACAACGGCGAGAGCTTCCCGTACGCGTCCAAGCCCGGCGACGCCCAGGGCGAGGCCCTGCCCGACGCCGGTTCGGTGACCCAGGAACCACTGGTCCACGACCGTACGGGCAGCGCGGGCACCGCCGCTGCCACCAGCGCCTCGGCCACGGCGGCGAAGACGACGCTGAGCTCCGCCAAGCGCGGCATGTCCAACGCCCTGGTGGTGAGCGGCAAGTACACCGCCGGCGGGCATCCGATCGCCGTGTTCGGCCCGCAGACCGGCTACTTCGCCCCGCAGCTGCTGATGCTCCAGGAGATCCAGGGCCCGGGCATCAGCGCCCGCGGCGCCTCCTTCGCGGGCCTGAGCATGTACGTCGAGCTCGGCCGCGGCCAGGACTACTCCTGGAGCGCGACGACCTCCGGCCAGGACATCATCGACACCTACGCCGTCGAGCTCTGCCAGGACGACTACCACTACCTGTACCACGGCACCTGCACGGCCATGGACAAGGTCGAGCAGAAGAACGCCTGGACCCCGACCGTCGCCGACGGCACCGCGGCGGGTTCCTACACGATGCGGGTGTGGCGGACGAAGTACGGGCCGGTGGAGTACCGGGCCACCGTCGGCGGCAAGAAGGTCGCCTACACCACCCTGCGCTCCTCCTATCTGCACGAGGCCGACTCGATCATCGGCTTCCAGATGCTGAACGACCCCGACTACGTCAAGGGTCCGAAGGACTTCCAGAGCGCGGCCCAGCACATCAACTACACCTTCAACTGGTTCTACGCCGACTCCCAGCACACCGCGTACTACAACAGCGGCGACAACCCGGTGCGCGCGAGCGGCGTCGACGCCGAGTTCCCGGTGTGGGGGCAGCCGGCTTACGAGTGGAAGGGCTGGGACCCGGCGACCAACACCGCCGACTACACCGCGGCCTCCACCCACCCCAACTCCGTCGACCAGGACTACTACATCTCCTGGAACAACAAGCAGGCCAAGGACTACACCACCGCCCCCTGGGGCGACGGGTCCGTGCACCGCGGCAACCTGCTCGAGGACCGGGTGAAGAAGCTGGTCGCGGCGGGCGGGGTGACCCGTGCGGCGCTGGTGAAGGCGATGGCGGACGCCGCGCTCGCCGACCTGCGGGCCGAGGACGTGCTGCCGAAGCTGCTGAAGGTCGTCAACAGCAGTCCGGTGACGGACTCCACGGCCGCGGCGGCCGTCAGCAAGCTGCAGGCCTGGGTGACGGCGGGCGCCAAGCGCACGGAGACCTCGGCGGGCTCCAAGACGTACGCCAACGCCGACGCCATCCGGATCCTCGACGCCTGGTGGCCGCTGCTGGTGAAGGCCGAGTTCCAGCCCGGCCTCGGCAGCGACCTGTACACCGCCGTGACCAACAACCTGCCCGTCGACGAGGCCCCGTCCGCCGGACACGGCCCGACCGGCTCGCATGCCGGAAGCTCCTTCCAGTACGGCTGGTGGAGCTATGTCGAAAAGGACATCCGGGCGGTGCTCGGTGAGTCGGTGCAGGGCGGCCTCGCGCAGAAGTACTGCGGCGGCGGCAGCCTCAGCTCCTGCCGGGACATCCTGATCAGCACGCTGAAGACGGCGGCCGGGATGACCGCCGCCCAGGTCTACCCCGGTGACGACCAGTGCTCGGCGGGCGACCAGTGGTGCGCCGACTCGATCGTCCAGCGCACCCTGGGCGGCATCAAGCACGGCAAGATCAGCTGGCAGAACCGGCCGACCTTCCAGCAGGTCGTGGAGTACACCTCGCACCGGTGACGCGGGGGTGGTGTGGCGGCGGGGTCAGGCGATACGCCCCGCCGCCAGCACCACCCGGGCCAGTTCCCGGTGCACGATGTCGCTGTGCGCCCCGGCAGGCGGCCCGCCGCGCCGGACCACCGCCGCCGCGTCGACGTTCACGCAGCCCGAGCCGGGCAGCGGGCCGCGCAGCGCCTCGGCCAGGGTCAGCGCCCGGGTGCCCGGCACCGCCTGTACCCCGTCGTGCCCCATCGCGCCCCACTTGGCGCCCAGCACCCGCCCGACGCCGAGGCCCGCGACCGACCGGGCGTCGCCCGCCATCCGGGAGGCCAGCGGGTAGAACGTGCCCAGGGCCGCGTCATGGCGCGAGTAGCAGGACACCAGCGGACCGTCGACGCGCCTGTGCAGGTCCCGCAACGCCCCGCCCGCGTGCGGATCATGTGGCAGCCGGGCCGCGAACGCGTAGTGCGAGAAGGCGCCTTGGAGCAGCGTCACGGACTTCACCGTGCGCATCCCCTCGGGCAGCCCGCGCAGCGCGAAGGACACCAGCCGGCCGCCGAAGCTGTGCCCCACCAGATGCACCCGCACGTCCGGGGCCGCACCGGCCAACCGCCCGAGTACGGAGCCCAGTCCACGCTCCCCGACGGTGCCCGCCCGCCGCTTCATCGCGTGGTACGCCGCGGCACGCAGCAGCTCGCGCGCCCCGTGCCAGGGATTGGGCAACGCGAACGAGGCACCCCCGGCCACACCCCCCGCCCCTTCACCCACGTCACCCGTCGACCCCAGCCCCGCCAGCGCCTCGGCGAACGCCTCGCAGATCTCTGCCGTGTTCCCGCACAGCATGTCCGGCTCGCCCGCCTCCGGTGTGTCCGGCGCGCACAGCGCCTGCGGTCCGTCCGGGGCGACCTCGACCAGCAGTCGTACCAGGCGCCCGAACTCCTCCAGGGCGGCCTCCTCGCGGGGCTGCCGGTCCAGCAGACCCGCGATCCGCTCGATCACGGTGGTCCGGTCGGGGAAGGTCCTCAGCAGCGCCTGCCGGGTGTCCTTGTCCAGGGCGGGGTGCGGCGCCGCCTCGGCCTCCATGGCCACCACGGTCTTCGGGAAGTCCGGGATCGGCTCGTCCGAGAACCGCATCGACGGCCACACCACGCCCACGTATCCGATCCGGGCCTTCGGCGCGAGCCCGGGAATCGGGGCGAAGAAGCGGCGGTAGAGGTCGGTCGCGTCCGAGCGGTCGTTGTTCCAGCCGTGCGAGAAGACGATCAGGTCGCGCACGCCCTGGCCCGTGACCTCGGCGAGCAGCCGGTCCCGTTCCGGGCCGTCCGCGTCCCCGTCCGCGTCGAAGGTCAGCTCCCAGTAGGGAGTCACACTCATCCCAGGATCCGCCATGACAGGCCCCCTCGTACCCCGAAGCGGTGCGATGTGGGCGCATCGTCCTACCGGCGCACGAGGTTGGCCATACGTCGCGGCTCACCGGTAGAGGAGGTACTCCTTCCGGATCCGCCGGAACCCCGCGAGCTCCTCCTGCCAGGCGCCGACCACCTCGTCCGTACCCGCGCCGGCGTCGATCATCGTGCGCACCCGCGCGGAGCCGGTGAGCTTGTCGATCCAGTTGTCGGACCGCCAGCCGAAGCCGCTCCAGACCTTCCTGGCGGTCACCAGGAGCCCGATCCCGGTCCGTACGGGGTCGTACGCGGCCCGGTCGTGCACATGGATCTGCACGCCCCCGACGGTCTTGCCCTGGAACTTGGAGAAGGTGGGCGCGAAGTAGGCCTCCCGGAAGCGCACGCCCGGCAGCCCCAGTCCGTTCGCCGCCGCGGCCCACCGCCCGTCGACACCGTCCGCGCCCAGCAGTTCGAAGGGGCGGGTCGTGCCACGCCCCTCCGACAGGTTCGTCCCCTCGAAAAGACACGTCCCCGCGTACACCAGCGCGGTGTCGGGCGTCGGCATGTTCGGGCTCGGCGGCACCCAGGGCAGCCCGGCGGCATCGTAGAACTGCGACCGCCGCCAGCCCGTCATCTGTACGGTCTCCAGGCTCACCGGCGGGTCCAGGAACTCCCCGTTGAACAGCCGCGCCAGTTCCGCCACCGTCATCCCGTGCGCCTGCGCGATCGGCTGCCGCCCGACGAAACTGGCGAACTCCCTGTGCAGCACCGGCCCCCCGGCCGACCGTCCGGTCACCGGGTTCGGCCGGTCCAGCACCATGAACCGCTTGCCCGCGAGCCGGGCCGCCTCCATGCAGTCGTAGAGGGTCCAGATGTACGTGTAGAAGCGCGCACCCACGTCCTGGATGTCGAAGACGACGGTGTCCACGCCGGAGGCGGTGAAGACGTCGGCCAGCGGCTGCCCGCTCTTGAGGTAGGTGTCGTACACCGGCAGCCCGGTCGCCGGATCGTCGTAGCGGCCCTCCGAGCCGCCGGCCTGCGCGGTGCCCCGGAAGCCGTGCTCCGGGCCGAAGACGGCGGTCAGGTTCACCCGGTCGTCGGCGTGCATGACGTCGACGATGTGGCGGACGTCCCGGGTCACGCCGGTCGGGTTGGTGACGATGCCGACGCGCCGGCCGTCGAGCGGTGCGTAGCCGTCCGCGGCGAGGCGCTCGAACCCGGTCCGCAGCCGGGAGCCGGTGGCGGGTGCCGTCTCCAGCGCCGCCGGCGCGGCCGACGCCGCGACCGCGGCGGCGGAGGCGGAGGCGGAAGCGAGCAGGCTCCGTCTGGACAGCTTCATGCGGTGACCTCCGTGAGCGCGGCGGGTGCCCGGTCTTTCGCACGCTAGCGCGCACACCGCCCACACGGAACGAAGCGGACCGGTCTCGTCGAGTCACCTCTTCCGCGCTCCATACCGACCGGTTAGTCTGGCCTGCAGAGCCGAGTCGTGCCGTGTCGAAGGAGACCGATGGTGGAAGCCGTGCAGGATGCGGGAGTGGTCGTCACCGGAGCGGGCGGTGGCATCGGGGCCGCGCTGGCCCGCAAGTTCGCCGCGGAAGGGGCCCGGGTCGTGGTGAACGACCTGGACGCGGGACGGGCGAAGGCGGTCGCCGAGGAGATCGGCGGGATCGCGGTACCGGGCGACGCCTCCGGGATCGTCGCCGAGGCCCGGGAGGCGCTCGGCGGCACGGTCGACGTCTACTGCGCCAACGCGGGCGTCGCCTTCGCGGGCGGGAACGTCTCCGGCAAGGGGTCCGCGCCGCTCGACGAGACGGCCTGGACGGCCTCCTGGGACGTCAACGTCATGGCGCACGTCCGCGCGGCCCACGCGCTGCTCCCGGACTGGCTGGAGCGCGGCAGCGGCCGGTTCGTCTCCACCGTGTCGGCCGCCGGCCTGCTCACCATGATCGGCGCCGCCCCCTACGCCGTCACCAAGCACGGCGCCTACGCCTTCGCCGAGTGGCTGTCGCTGACCTACCGCCACCGGGGCCTGAAGGTGCACGCCATCTGTCCGCAGGGCGTCCGCACCGACATGCTGGACGCCACCGGCACCGCCGGCGACCTGGTCCTGAAGCCCACCGCGATCGAACCGCAGGACGTCGCCGACGCCCTGTTCAAGGGCATCGAGGAGGACCGCTTCCTGATCCTGCCTCACCCCGAGGTCGCCGGGTACTACGAGGCCCGGGCCACCGACCCCGACCGCTGGCTGGCCAACATGAACCACATCCAGCGCAAGTGGGAAGAGGCCCGGTGACCGCCTCCCGTTACGCGGCCAAGCCCTGGCTGGCCCTCCTCGACGACGCCCAGCGCGCCCCGATCGACCCCGCCGACTCCCTGGTGCACGCCCTGCGCCGGGCGGTGGCCGAGACCCCGGACCGCACCTTCCTCGCCTACTTCGACGCCCGCCTGAGCTACCGCGAGGCCGACGAGCTGAGCGACTCGGTCGCCGGCCATCTCGCCGCCCGGGGCCTGCGGCGCGGCGACCGGGTGGCCGTCCTGCTGCAGAACTCCCCGCACTTCGTGCTCGCCGTGCTCGGCGCCTGGAAGGCGGGCGCGACCGTCGTCCCCGTCAACCCGATGTACAGGTCGGGCGAGGTCTCGCACGTCCTGCGGGACGCCGAGGTGACCGCGCTGGTCTGCGCCGACCGGGCCTGGGAGTCGTACCTGCGGGCCACGGCCGCCGACTCGCCCGTACGGATCGTGCTCACCGCCTGCGAGCTGGACCTCCAGACCCGCGACGACACGCGCGTACTCTCCTTCGAGCGGCTGCCCCAGGCCCCGGACGCCGACGACCTGCTGACCGTCGCCCGCCAGGGCCACCAGGCCCCCGCGGACCGCGCCCCGGCCCCGGGCGACACCGCCCTGATCAGCTACACCTCGGGCACCAGCGGCACCCCCAAGGGCGCCATCAACACGCACGGCAACATCATGTACAACGCCGAGCGGCAGCGGACCGGCCTCGGCCTGCCCGAGGCGCCCGTCTACTTCGCGCTGGCCCCGCTGTTCCACATCACCGGCATGGTCTGCGAGTTCGGCGCCTGCCTGAACAGCGCCGGCACACTCGCGCTGGCCTACCGCTTCGAGCCCGGGGTCGTCCTGGACGCCTTCGCCGAGCACCGCCCGCACTACACGGTCGGCCCGTCCACCGCCTTCATGGCGCTGACCGCCCAGCCGTCCGTCACCCGGGACCACTTCTCCTCGTTCCGGATCATCTCCTCGGGCGGCGCGCCCCTGCCGCCCGCGCTGGTGGAGAAGTTCCGGGCGGGCTTCGGGCCGTACATCCGCAACGGCTACGGCCTGACCGAGTGCACCGCGCCCTGCGCCAGCGTCCCGCCCGGCCGGGAGGCGCCCGTCGACCCGGTCTCCGGGACGCTGGCCGTCGGCGCGCCGGGCCCCGACACGGTCGTCCGGATCGTCGACGACCGGGGCGAGGAGGTGCCCTTCGGCGAGCAGGGCGAGATCGTCGTCCGCGGCCCCCAGGTCGTGCCCGGCTACTGGCGGCGGCCCGAGGCCACCGCCGAGACCTTCCCCGGCGGCGAGCTGCGCACCGGCGACATCGGGTTCATGGACGAGCAGGGCTGGCTGTACGTCGTCGACCGCAAGAAGGACATGATCAACGCGTCCGGCTTCAAGGTGTGGCCGCGCGAGGTCGAGGACGTCCTCTACACCCACCCCGGAGTGCGCGAGGCGGCCGTCGTCGGGGTTCCCGACGGATATCGTGG
Source organism: Streptomyces sp. NPDC039424 (assembly GCF_055639495.1). NCBI lineage: Bacteria > Bacillati > Actinomycetota > Actinomycetes > Kitasatosporales > Streptomycetaceae > Streptomyces > Streptomyces sp. NPDC039424. The sequence goes on along the minus strand of NZ_JBVKAI010000017.1, from coordinate 51,812 downwards.
CGAGACCGTCAAGGCGTACATCAGCCTCCGCCCGGGCGCCGAGACGGACCCCGGCGCACTGGCCGCCTACTGCAAGGAGAGACTGGCGGCCTACAAGTACCCGCGCCAGGTGGAGATCCTGCCCGACCTGCCCAAGACGGCGAGTGGGAAGATCCTGCGTCGGGAACTGCGCTCCCGCGCGCACGACAGTCAGTAGAACTACAGAAAGGCAGGTGGCGGCAGTGCCCAGGACGACGGACGGAGACGGAACTCCCGTCCCGCAGCGGTTGCTCGCCGCCGCCACCCGGCTCTTCGCCGAGCAGGGGTACGACCGCACCTCCGTGCAGGAGATCGTCGAGGCGGCCGGCGTCACCAAGGGGGCGCTGTACCACTACTTCGGCTCCAAGGACGACCTCCTGCACGAGGTGTACTCGCGCGTGCTGCGCCTCCAGCAGGAGCGCCTCGACGCCTTCGCGAACGCCGACGAGCCGATCGAGAAGCGGCTGCGGGGAGCCGCGGCCGACGTCGTCGTCACCACCATCGACAACCTCGACGACGCGATGATCTTCTTCCGCTCCATGCACCACCTGAGCCCGGAGAAGAACAAGCAGGTGCGCGCCGAGCGCCGGCGCTACCACGAACGCTTCCGTGCGCTGGTCGAGGAGGGCCAGCAGGCCGGAGTGTTCTCCCGGGCGACCCCCGCCGACCTCGTGGTGGACTACCACTTCGGCTCCGTCCACCACCTGTCCACCTGGTACCGCCCGGACGGCCCGCTCAGCCCGCAGGAGGTCGCCGACCATCTCGCCGACCTGCTGCTGCGAGCCCTGCGCCCGTAGGACCGGTAGGACCCGTGGGACCCCGTTCCCGGCGGCCCGGCTAGTCGATGATCTCCTTGAAGAACAGCACGGCCGAGGCCGCCGCGCCGCCGCCCACGCTCACCGCGACCGGCCACGCGTTGCCGGCCAGCGCCGCCAGGACGGTGGCGCCTACGCCGACCAGGGCGGCCAGCAGGAACACGATGGCGGCGCGCTGGGTGAGGAGCGGTCCGTCCCGGTCGGGCCGCGGACGGTCGGGCTGTAACACCTCGGTGCTCCTCAGCGGTCTTCGCGGGCCGGGGCGCCCACCAACTCCCGGGAGGACCGGCCGTCCTGGTCCGGCAGGTCCCACGGGTCCTGGGCGGGACGCAGGAGCGTGAACTCGACCCGGCCGTCCCCGCGCACCCGGACGCCGTGCACGGCGGGTTCGGGCAGCGAGTTGTAGTGGAACGGCGTCGAGAAGTAGTAGGCACCGGTGTCCGGGACGACGACGATGTCGCCGGGTTCGAGCAGCGGCAGCGCACGGTCGCGGGCCAGCAGGTCACCGGCGAAGCAGGCGGGGCCCGCGACGTCCTGGCGAACGGGCCGCCCCCGCTTGGCGGCGCCGCTCCCGTGGTGCGCCTCGATCCGCAGGGGCCAGGCGCCCGGGGCGAACACGGTCCGCGTGGCGACGTGCACGCCGGCGTGGGTGACGGCGATCGGCCGGCCTCCCGCGCTCTTGGTGTACTCCACGTACGCCGCCATGAAACCGTTCTTCGCGAGGACGGAGCGGCCGAACTCGGTGACCACGCGGTAGCCGCGCTCGAAGAGAGCCGGGGCGTGCGCGTTCAGGTACTCGACGTACGTGTCGAAGGTCGGGGCGATCTCGTCGTCGGCGAAGTTGACGGGCAGTCCGCCGCCGATGTCGATGCCGACCACCCGGCGCTCGCCCAGGGCGGCGTCGACCTCCTCGGCGAACTCCACGGCCTGCGCCACCCCCCGGGCCATGAGGTCGAGCGGGCAGCCCTGTGATCCGGCATGCGTGTGGATCCAGGTCAGCCACTCGTGATCCCGGAACGCCTGCAGCAGCTGCCGCCGGACGCCCGGGTCCGCCAGCGGGACGCCGAACTTCGAGGTACTGGTGGCCGTGCTCATCGCGGCGATGGCGCCGCCGCCGACTTGCGAGTTGACCCGCACCCCGATCGCCGACACGGGAGCGCGGCCGGCGATTGCCCGCTCGATCCTCGCCAGTTCCTGGAAGTTGTCCGCGTTGACGGCCACGCCCAGGGCCAGGGCACGCTCCAGCTCCGCGCGCGTCTTGGCGGGCGAGTCGAAGACGATCCGCTCCGGCGGGAAACCGGCGGCCAGCGCCCGGGCCAGCTCGCCGGCGGTGGCGACCTCGCAGCCCATGCCGTTGCCCGCCAGCTCTTTCAGGACCGGCACCAGGCAGTTCGCCTTGGCGGCGAAGGCGTGCAGAACGGAGACCGACGGGGGAAAGGCCCGGTGCAGGCTCCCGACCGTCGCCTCCACGCCGTCCAGGTCGACGAAGGCGGCCAGCAGGGACTGCTCCGGGTCCAGCAGTCCTTGCCGCACGGCCTCCCGCAGGATGCGTTCGCGCCGCACGGCGGCAGGGGTCGTACCGGTCATGGTGTGCCCTTCGGGGTCGGGATCGCGGCGCCCGGCAACCCCCGGGCGGAATCCCAGACTGCTCGCCGCGCCCGGACGCCGTCTTCGTCGTCTCGTCAAAGAATCCGGCCCCGAAGCGGCGGCCGGGGGCGACGACCGGACGCGGCGGGCCACGCCGTTGTGCGCCGCGACGAAGCCGGAGCCGCCGGGTGGTGCGGACGGCCAAGCGACGGGCTGTCGGCCCCCGCTGTCACGGGCGTGCCGGAGGCGGTCCGGGGCGCGCCCCCTCGCCACCGTTCAGCAGGCGCAGTTGCAGCTGTGCCAGCAGGCGTGCGTCCGCGCTGTCGAGGTCGAGCTCCGAGACCTGCGTGATCCGGCGCAACCGGTAGCGCAGGCTGTTGGGGTGCACGCCGAGCGTGCGGGAGGCGGCGGCCACGTCACCGAAGTGGTCGAGGTAGGCCCGCAGGGTCTGCACGAGGCAGCTTCCGCCGTGCTCGGCGTCGAACGCGGCCAGCCGCGCCACCGAGGTCCCCGGCGGCAGCACCACCTCGCGCAGCGCCTCGGCGACCTGCATGATGCCGACCGTGTCCGCGACCTCCTCGGCCCGCGCCACGGTGCGCGCTCCCGCGGCCCGCGTGAGCGCCTTGAGCGCCAGCTCGGCCGACCGGCGGGACTCGGCCGCCCGGGCGAGCCCCGGGGCCACGTCGCCCAGCCCCACGCGCACCTGTGTGCCGGTCGTGGCCGACAGCTGTCTCGCCAGCGACTCTCCCAGCCGCGCCACCTGGCCGTCGGCCTGCGACGGGTCGTGGTCCAGCGCGCTCACCAGCACCAGGATCCGGCCGCCCGCCGGCACGACCACGGTGCGGTGCCCGAACGCCGCGCAGTGCAGGGTGAGCAGCGCGTACAGCCTCGACGGGTCGTCGTCGCCGGGGGCGCCGGATCCCGCGCCCAACGCCAGGACGGCGCACGGCTCCTGGGCCGGCAGCGAGGCGCGTTCCGCCAGCACCTCGGGGGAGCCGCGGCCCTCCAGCAGCGCCCGCGCCGCGTCCTCCACCAGCCGGTCGTCCGCACCGCGCGTACGGACGTGGAGCAGATGGGCGGCGGCCGTACGGGTCGCCGCGCGCAGGGCCTCGGAGGCACCGGGGGACAGGGGACGCCCCGCGACCGCGGCAACCCAGATGGAGCCCAGCACCTCGCCACCCGCCCGGACGGCGCCGACCAGACGCTCCGGGTCCTCCCCCTGGGCCCGCCGGTACAGCACGTCGTCCGTGCCCCACAGCGCGCGGAAGAACCCGGCCTCGCGCATGGCGGCCACACGCCACGGGGGCACACGCCGGCCGAGGATGGTCAGCCGGCGCAGCTCGTCCACGTTCTCCTCGGTCGAGGAGTAGGCCAGGACCCGGGAGTCCGTGTCCTCGATGGTCACCGCGCCCCCGACCAGCGCGGCCACCGCGTCGGCCAGTCCGTTGAGATCGCCCAGGGACAGGCCGCGGGTGGCGGGCACCGGCGGGGCGCCGGCCGAGGCCAGCCCCGCCCGCACCACGCCGACCAGCTGGGCCCAGGTGCACCAGGCGGTGCGGGAGAGCACCGCGGTACCGCTCTCCTCGGCGACCGCCCGCAGTGCCTCGGCCGCCCGCTCGGACCGCCCCGGGCCGAACACCACGCCCGTCGCACCCGCGCCACCCGCCCGGCGCAGCAGGTCCACCGCGTGGGCCGATCCCGGGTCGACGCCGACCGCGAGCAGTAACTCCCGCGGCCGGATCTCGGGGTCCAGCACGTCCAGTACGGTGACCCCGGCGACGGCCACCGCGAGACCGCCGGGAGCCGTGTCCAGCTCCAGGGCTCCCGGGCCCACCACGGACAGCAGCCGTTCCAGGGTCACCCGCGACTGCGCCGCGGTGTCCCATTCCGGCGATTCCCGCAGGTCCGTCACCGTTCCTCCATTCCCCGCACGCGCCGCGCGCCACCGGCCGGTCGTGAAAGACGTACGACACCACAGACGGGGCGCGCACTCAACGGCGCACGAAGGCACGGGGAAGCGGGGGGGGGGGG
>NZ_JBVKAI010000017.1:20542-47261 GCF_055639495.1 Streptomyces sp. NPDC039424 | reverse complement strand
CGCGCGCCACCGGCCGGTCGTGAAAGACGTACGACACCACAGACGGGGCGCGCACTCAACGGCGCACGAAGGCACGGGGAAGCGGGGGGGGGGGGGCCGGTGCGGGGCCGGTGCCTCAGAGGTACTTCTTCAGCTCCCGCCGCGCCAGCGACCGCTGGTGCACCTCGTCCGGACCGTCGGCGATCATCAGGGTGCGGGCGCTCGCGTACAGCTCGGCCAGCGGGAAGTCCTGGCTCACCCCGCCCGCGCCGTGCAGCTGGATCGCCCGGTCGATGATGTCGACGACCGCGCGGGGCGTGGCGATCTTGATGGCCTGGATCTCCGAGTGGGCGCCCCTGTTGCCGACGGTGTCCATCAGCCAGGCGGTCTTCAGCACCAGCAGCCGCAGCTGCTCTACCGTCACCCGGGCGTCCGCGATCCAGTTGTGCACCACTCCCTGCTGGGCGAGCGCCTTGCCGAACGCCGTACGGGACGCCGCCCGACGGCACATCAGCTCGATCGCCCGCTCGGCCATGCCGATCAGCCGCATGCAGTGGTGGATGCGGCCGGGGCCGAGCCGGGCCTGGGCGATGGCGAAGCCGCCGCCCTCCTCGCCGATCAGGTTCGACACCGGCACCCGCGCGTGGTCGAAGACCACCTCGGCGTGGCCGCCGTGGGAGTGGTCCTCGTACCCGAAGACCTGCATCGCCCGCTGCACGGTGACGCCCGGGGTGTCGCGCGGGACCAGGATCATGGACTGCTGGCGGCGGATGTCCGCGCCTTCGGGGTCGGTCTTGCCCATGACGATGAAGATCTTGCAGTCCGGGTTCATCGCCCCGGAGATGTACCACTTGCGGCCGGTGATGACGTACTCGTCGCCGTCCCGCTCGATATGCGTGGTGATGTTGGTGGCGTCCGAGGAGGCCACCTCCGGCTCGGTCATCGCGAACGCCGAGCGGATCTCACCGGCGAGCAGCGGCTCCAGCCACTGCTTGCGCTGCTGCTCGTCGCCGAACTGGGTGAGCACCTCCATGTTGCCGGTGTCCGGCGCCGCGCAGTTCAGCGCGGTGGGCGCGAGGTGCGGGGAGCGGCCGGTGATCTCGGCGAGCGGCGCGTACTGGAGGTTCGTCAGCCCGGCCCCGTACTCGGTGTCGGGCAGGAAGAGGTTCCACAGGCCCTGCCTGCGGGCCTCGGTCTTCAGCTCCTCCACCACGGCCGGGGTGTCCCACGGGGAGGCCAGCGCGGCGCGCTGCTCCTCCGCGACCTGCTCGGCCGGGTAGACGTACTCGTCCATGAAGGCGAGGAGCTTGGCGCGCAGTTCCTCCGTGCGCGCGTCGAACGCGAAGTCCATGGCCGTCAGCCTTCCTGAAGAGTGGTCAGTCCGTGGTGGATGAAGACAGGGACGAGCTCGCCGATGCGGTCGAAGCCGGCTCCGACCGTCTGGCCCAGCGTGTACCGGTAGTGGATGCCCTCCAGGATCACGGCGAGCTTGAACCAGGCGAACGCCGTGTACCAGGACACGGCCGAGACGTCGCGCCCCGACCGTGCGGCGTACCGTTCGATCAGCTCGGCCGGGGCCGGGTGGCCGGGGGCCTCGGCGGTGGTGGAGACCGGCGAGTCGGGCATGCCCAGCGGCCGGCTGTACATCACCAGCAGACCGAGGTCGGTGAGCGGGTCGCCGAGCGTGGACATCTCCCAGTCGAGGATCGCCCTGATCGTGTCGTCCGGGCCGATCAGGACGTTGTCGAGGCGGTAGTCGCCGTGCACCACGGCGGGCGCGGGCGAGACGGGCAGCCGCCGTCCGAGGGTGGCGTGCAGTTCGTCGATTCCGGCCAGCTCGCGGTTGCGGGAGGCGTCCAGCTGCTTGCCCCAGCGGCGCAGCTGCCGGTCCAGGAAGCCCTCGGGGCGGCCGAAGTCCGCCAGGCCCACCGCGGCGGGGTCCACCGCGTGCAGTTCGACCAGGGTGTCGACGAGGGAGAACACCGCGTTCCGGGTGCGCTCCTCGCCCAGCGGGGCGAGCTGGTCCGCGGTGCGGTACGGGGTGCCCTCGACGAAGTCCATCACGTAGAAGGGCGCCCCGAGCACGTCCTCGTCCTCGCACAGCACCACCGGGCGCGGCACCGGCACGTCCGTGGTGTGCAGGGCGCTGATCACGCGGTGCTCGCGCTTCATGTCGTGCGCGGTGGCCAGCACATGGCCCAGCGGGGGCCGCCGCACGACCCACTTCGAGGTGCCGTCCGAGACCGCGTAGGTGAGGTTCGACCGTCCGCCCTCGATCAGCCGGCCGGTCAGCGGGCCGGTCACCAGGCCGGGCCGCTCGCGGTCGAGCAGGCCGCGCAGCCGGTCGAGATCGAGTCCGGGCGGGTGGTCGGGGCTCATGCGTCGCTCCTACGAACGGGTGAACAGGATGCGACTCATGATGCCGACCGGTCGGTATGCCGTCCAGTAGGCAGAGCGAACGTGATCGGTGCCACGATAGGCCGACGGCTCCCGGTGGTCATGGCCTTCCTCTTCGGGGGTAAGGGGTGACGTTGACGTTGACGACGCACAGGCCGCCACGCAAACGCCACATATCGGGGCATACCACTTGCGTGGTGTTCGAGAACCCCGAAGGGTCGGTCACATGAAGGGCATCCACTACAGCCGCTACGGCGGACCCGAGGTACTCGAGTACGGCGAGGTGCGCGATCCCAAGGTCGGCCCCGACTCGGTGCTGGTGAAAGTTCGCGCGGCGGCCGTCAACCCCGTCGACTGGAAGTGCCGCGAGGGCTATCTGGACGCCCTCCTGGACGCCGCCTTCCCGGTCGTTCCCGGCTGGGACGTCTCCGGGGTCGTCGTGCGGCCCGGGGCCTCCGTCACCGAGTTCGCCGTGGGCGACGAGGTCATCGGCTACGTCCGCGAGGACTTCCTCTCCCGGGGCACCTTCGCCGAGTACGTCGCCGCCCCCGTGCGCACCCTGGCCCGCAAGCCGCGCAACCTCACCTTCGAGGAGGCGGCCGGGCTGCCGCTGGCCGGACTCACCGCCTACCAGGTGCTCGTCAAGGCGCTGGAGGTCAGGCGCGGCGAGACCGTCCTGGTGCACGCCGCGGCGGGCGGGGTCGGCTCGATCGCCGTCCAGATCGCCGTCCACCTCGGCGCCCGCGTCATCGGTACGGCGAGCGAACGCAACCACGACTTCGTGCGCGGCCTCGGCGGCGAACCGGTGACGTACGGCGACGGCCTGGCCGAACGGGTGCGGGGGCTCGCGCCGGAGGGCGTGGACGCGGCCTTCGACACCATCGGCGGCGACACGCTGAAGGCCTCGGCGAACCTGCTCGCCCCCGAGGGCCGCCTGGCGTCGATCGCGGACCCGGACGTCGTGAGCTACGGCGGCCGCTACTGCTTCGTACGCCCCGACGCGGAGGACCTGGGACGCCTGTCCGAACTCGCGGAACAGGGCGTGGTGTCGGTCCACGTCTGCGAGACCCTCCCCCTGGAGCGCGCGGCGGACGCGCACCGGCTGAGCCAGGAGGGCCGGACGCGGGGCAAGATCGTGGTGACGGTGGACTGGTCGGAGGAGACCGTGGAGGCCGGGGAGACGGCGGGGTCGGGGGAGTAGCGAGCCGCCGCCCGCGGGCTACACGACGAGCGCCGCGGCGCACACCGCCATCGCCACCGTGCACAGCACCGCGACCGCGGCGTGCCGGGGGGTGAGCGCGGCGGGCCGGGCGGTCGTGGTCGCGAGGGCGCGGATGCGGTGGTGGGCGATCCACAGGAAGCCCAGCCAGAGCGCGCCGCACAGCGCGCAGACGACGACACCGGTCGCCGACACCCCGTGCAGCGCTGTCTTCAGCGCGAGGACGGAGGCGACGGCGTACGACAGCGTCGTGCGCCGCCACGCCAGCCGGGTCCGCTCCGGCTGCAGCCCCGGGTCCCGCCCGCCCGTCATCCCGCCCACCCGGCCAGGACGACCACCACCATGACGACGGCCACCACCGCGACGACGAGGCTCAGCACCGCGGGGAACCGGGAGGCCGGCAGATCCTCGCCGCGCCGCATGGCCCGCTCGCAGCGCACCCAGTGGTTGACCGCCCGCAGCGAGCACAGCACGCCGGCCCCGAGCAGCCCCAGCGCCAGCCCGACGCGCCAGCCCCAGCGCAGGTCGGGCAGGAACTGGTCCACCGCGAACCCTCCGCCGATCAGCGCGAGGGCGGTCCGCAGCCAGGCCAGGAAGGTGCGCTCGTTCGCCAGCGAGAACCGGTAGTCGGGAGTGCTGCCGTCCGCCCGCACCTGCTCCGGCGCGAACCACAGCCGGACGTTCCGTACGAATTCGATCACACGGACGACCCTACCGGGGCGTCATCCGGCCGACCGGAACGCCCGCAGCCGCTCGTACGCCGCCAGCCCGTCCGGCACCCACTCCCACTCCCCGAGCCGCCGCTCCACCTCGTCCTCGGGCAGGAACCCGTACCAGGCCACCTCCTCCACCTGCGGCCGCACCGGCAGCTCGCAGCGGACCTCGTACACCGCCGACCACCAGCTCTGCCCGGCCCCGCCGTCGTACAGGAACTTGAACAGGTACGACGGCTCGGGCAGCCCGCTCACCCCCAGTTCCTCCTCCGCCTCCCGCAGCGCCGCGTCGGCGTAGGACTCACCCGCCCCGACCACACCCCCGACGAACATGTCATAGAGGGAGGGGAACACCGGTTTGGTCGGTGTACGCCGGTGCACGAAGACGCGCCCGGCGGAGTCCCGGGCCTGGATGAACACACAGCGGTGCCGCAGCCCGCGCGCGTACGCCTCCCCGCGCGGGGACTGCCCGATGACCTGGTCGTTCTCGTCCACGATGTCGAGGATCTCGTCAGCAGCGCTCATGACCCCCATGAAAGCAGGGCGCCCCCGCGGGGCACCCCGCAGGCCGCCCCGGTCGGGCTCAGCGCGGCTGGAGGTCCCGGGCAGGCTGCGTCTGCGCCGTACCGCGCGGCATCGCCGGATGCAGCCCCAGCAGCAGGATCCCCGCGACGATCGCCGCGAGCCCCGCCGCCTCCCAGGCCAGCGCCCCGGTGTCGGTGCGCAGCCGGTCGCCGAGGAAGCCCACCCCGCACAGGATCCCGGCCAGCGGCTGGGCCGCGGTGAGCGCGGGGAGCGACATACGCAGCGGGGCGGTCTCGAACGCGCTCTGGACCAGGATCAGCCCGGTGACACCGAGCACGACCACCCCGTACGGCTGCCACCCGGTGATCAGCTCCGCGAACCCGCCCGCGGAGAAGCGCTCGCCGCTCACCCGGGTCAGCGCGTCCTGCACGCCGTACAACAGCCCGGCCGCGCACGCCAGCAGGACCGGACCCCAGCTCAGCCGTGAACGTTTGGCGTACGTCGTCAGCACCAGGGCGACGCCGACCATGGCGCCGATGATCAGCCAGTGCCGGACCGGATCGGTGACATCGGTCCCGCCGCGCGGCTGACCGGCCACGATGAACGCGCTCACGCCCCCCGCCAGCAACGCCAGCCCGGCCCAGCCCTGGTGGCCCAGCACCTGCCGGGTCCGGTGCCGGGAGAGGGCGAGGGCGAACAGGAGGTTCGTGGCGAGCAGCGGCTCGACCAGGGAGATCTCACCCTGGCTCAGGGCGATCGCGCCCAGGGCCATGCCCGCCACCATCAGCCCTATGCCGCCCAGCCAGGTCGGCACCTTCATCAGGTCGAGCAGCAGCCGGAACGACAGGAAGTCGCTCAGCGGTGCCTTCTGGGCGGCGTCCTGCTGCAGTACGAACCCGAAGCCCAGGCAACAGGCCGCGCTCACGGCGAGAATCAGAACCAGAACCGACACGCTGCGTACCTCGATCATCCGGTCGGGCCACAAAGTGCGTAGTGGCCGACTGTAGCGCCCCAGGGCCGGCGTTGCCCCTGGGGTACCCGGAACCGGGCGGTTGACTCGCCATGGTCCGCCGACCGGGGCGGCGGCGCCATGGCGTACGCCACAGGCCTCCATGAGACGTAGGTGAGAAGTGGTTACGGAATTCTGACGGGAACCGGCGATCGCTGGCCCCCCGGGGAGCAAGAGTGCTCGAATGAATGGGTGAACCCCGAACCATCCGAGGAGGAGGGCCGCCCGGTCGGCCGCCGTGTCTTCCTCGGCACCCTCGGCCTGGGCGCCCTCGGCGTCGTCGCCGCGCCCACCCTGCAACACGGCCTGGAGTCCTTCCTCGGCACCGTGTCCGGCAAGGACCCGACGGGCCTGACCGGACTCCTGCCGAACGGCGGCGGCTTCCGCTACTACTCGGTGGCCGCCTCCGTCCCGCACAAGGGCCCCGCGGACTACCGCCTCACCGTCGACGGCCTGGTGGACCGGCCCCGCACCTACAACCTGGCCGACCTGCGCGCCCTGCCGCAGACCCGGGTGGTCAAGGACGTGCAGTGCGTCACCGGCTGGCGGGTTCCGGGCACCCCCTTCGAAGGCGTCCGGCTCGCGCACCTGCTGGACGCGGCGGGCGTGCGCGACGGCGCGAAGGCGATCCGCTTCACCTGCTTCGACGGCACGTACACCGAGAGCCTCACGCTGGCCCAGGCCCGCCGCCCCGACGTCCTGGTCGCCCTGCGCATGCAGGACAAGGCCATCGGCCACGACCACGGCGGCCCGGTCCGGCTGTACGTGGCCCCCATGTACTTCTACAAGTCGGCCAAGTGGCTCTCCGGCATCACCGTCACCGACCGCGTCCAGCCCGGCTACTGGGAGAAGCTGGGCTACGACGTCGACGCATGGGTGGGGCGTTCGAACGGACGGACCGATGAGCCTACGAGCTGAGACCCCGGCCCCGCCGAGCGCGCGGATCCACCGCTTCAGCCGGGCCGAGCGCTGGGTGCACCGGACGACGGCCGTGCTGATGGGCGTGTGCGTCCTCACCGCGGCCTGCCTCTACATCCCCCAGATCGCCGTCCTCGTCGGCCGCCGCGAACTGGTCGTCCGCGTCCACGAGTGCGCCGGACTCGCCCTGCCCGCACCGGTCCTGCTCGGCCTCGCCTCCCGTGCCTTCCGCGCCGACCTCGGCTTCCTCAACCGCTTCGGCCCGCACGACCGGCTCTGGCTGCGCGCCGCCCTGCGCCGCGACAAGCGGCCCGAGGCCCGCCCGGCGGCCAAGTTCAACGCCGGGCAGAAGGTCTACGCCGCCTGGATCGCCGGGGCGACGCTGGTGATGCTCGGCACGGGCCTCATGATGTGGTTCACCCACCTCACCCCGCTGATGTGGCGCACCAGCGCGACCTTCGTGCACGACTGGCTGGCCCTGACCATCGGCATCGTCCTCGCCGGCCACATCGGCATGGCCCTGGCCGACCCCGAGGCCCGCCGCGGCCTGCGCACCGGCACGGTGAGCCGGGAGTGGGCGGAGCGCGAGCATCCGCTGTGGCGGTCCTAGCGTCCTGAGGCAGCGCCCTCCGCGTGCTGCGCCGTGGCCAGCCGTGCCAGTGAGTCGGCGCCGTGGCCCGCGGCGACCACCCGGTCGGCGGCCCGCTTGGCGGAGGTCAGCGCGGCCACGTCGAGGCCGTGCGCGGCGGCGGTGTCGATCAGGTGGGTGAGCGTGGTGGCCGCCGAGGCGACCGTGGAGCGTTCGCCGGGGAAGTGGCCGGCGGTCAGCTGCCGTGCCCAGCGCGGCGCCATCTCCGACAGGACAGCGCCGATTCCGGCCGCGTACGGCGCCAGCTCACCAGGGGTGACGTCCTCGGCCTCGGCGAGGGCGAAGGCATGCGCCAGGCCGTGCACGCAGGTGGCGAACAGGTCGAGCAGCGCCACCTCGTGGGCCACGGCCCGCCCGGGGTCCGCACCGAGGTACCTGCCGGTGCCGCCGAGCGCGGCCATCACCTCTCGTACGGCCCTCTGGGCCTCGTGCGGCCCGCTGTAGAGCACCGCGGCCGACGGTGTCCCGATGGCCGTGGTCGGGGTGAGGATCGCGCCGTCCAGGTAGCGGATGCCGTGCCCGGCCGCCCACTCCGCCAGGGCCCGGGCCTGCGCGGGCTCCCCGCTGGTGAGGTTGACCAGCACGCGTCCGCTCCAGTCGCCCGGCGGCGGATCGAGGACGGCCCGTACGGCGGCGTAGTCCCGCAGACAGGCGACGACCACCCGGCCGGCGCTCACCGCCGCACCGACATCAGCGGCGACGACCGCACCCCGCGAGGGGAGGTCTCCGGCCCGGTCCGGGGTGCGGTTCCACACGGTCAGGGGATGACCGGCCGTCAGGAAGGCGCCGGCGAGAGCCCGGCCCATGGGGCCGAGGCCGAGCAGCGCGACGGGAGTTGACTGGTTCGAAGTCGTCATGCCGGGACGGTAGACAATCACGTTGACGTGAGAGTCAAGCCCCTGCTGGACTCGGCGCCATGAGGATCGGGGAACTCTCCCGGCGCACCGGCGCGAGCCCGCGCGCGCTGCGCTACTACGAGGAACAGGGGCTGCTGACCCCGGACCGGCGCCCCAGCGGCTACCGCGAGTACGAGGAACGGGACGTCACGACCGTACGGCGGATCCAGGTCCTGCTCTCCGCGGGCCTCGGCACCTCCGCCATCGCGGAGATCGTGCCCTGCGCCGACGACCCGGACGTCGTCCTGGCCGGCAGGTGCCCCGAACTCCTCGCGGGCCTCGCCCGGGAACGGGCCCGCATCACGGCGACCATCGACGACCTGAGCGCGGCCCGCGACATCCTGGACTCCCTGGTCGGCCGCCCGTTGCGCTAGATCACGAGGGACAGCAGCAGGACCAGTCCGCCGGCGACCACCGAGATGATCGTCTCCATGACCGACCAGGTCTTGATCGTCTGCCCGACGGTCAGCCCGAAGTACTCCTTCACCAGCCAGAACCCGGCGTCGTTGACATGGCTGAAGAACAGCGACCCGGCGCCGATGGCGAGTACCAGCAACGCCGTGTGCGTCGTCGACATGTCGGCGGCCAGCGGCGCGACCAGACCGGCCGCCGAGACGGTCGCCACCGTCGCCGAACCGGTCGCCAGCCGGATCGCCACCGCGATCAGCCAGGCCAGCAGGAGCGCGGGGATCGACCAGTCCTCGGAGATCTCCAGGATCATCCGGCCCACACCGCAGTCGATCAGCGTCTGCTTGAAGCCGCCGCCCGCGCCCACGATCAGCAGGATGCCCGCGATCGGTATCAGGCCCTTCTCGACGGTCGACGAGAGCCGCTCCCTGGTGAACCCGGCCGGGCGTCCGAGCGTGAACATGCCAACGATGACGGCCGCGAGCAGCGCGATCAGCGGGGAACCGACGACGTCGAAGACACGCTGCGTGCCGTTCGCGGGATCGTCCACGACGAGGTCGACCAGCGCCTTGGAGAGCATCAGGACGACCGGCAGGAGCACGGTGGCCAGCGTCGCGCCGAAGCCGGGGCGCCGCTGCAGGTCCTGCGAGGCACGCGGCGGGAGCATCCGGTCCGGAACCGGTACGTCCACCCAGCGGGCGGCGACCTTCGAGAACAGCGGCCCGGCGATGATCACCGTGGGAATCGCGACCAGGATGCCCAGCGCCAGCGTCACCCCGAGGTTGGCCTTGACCGCGTCGATCGCGACCAGCGGACCGGGGTGCGGCGGCACCAGACCGTGCATCACGGAGAGACCCGCCAGCGCCGGGATGCCGATCCGCATCACGGAGTAGTTGCCCCGCTTGGCGACCATCAGCACCACCGGGATCAGCAGCACGATGCCGACCTCGAAGAACAGCGGCAGGCCGATCACCGAGGCGATCAGCACCATCGCCCACGGCATCGCCCGGCCGCCCGCCCTGGCCAGGATCGTGTCCACGATCTGGTCCGCGCCGCCGGAGTCGGCGAGCAGCTTGCCGAGGATCGCGCCGAGGGCGATCAGCACGCCGACACCGGCGACCGTGGCGCCCAGGCCGGTGGTGAAGCTGAGGATCGCCTTGTCCAGCGGCGCCCCGGCGAACGCCCCGAGCGCCAGCGACCCGATGGTCAGCGCCAGGAAGGCGTGGAGCTTGAACTTGGTGATCAGCAGGATGATGACGGCGATGCCCGCCAGGACGGCGAGGCCCAACTGGGCGTGGCCGGCCGAGGTGATCGGCGCGGGCGCGTCCGCTGCCAGCATCTCGACGCTGAGTCTGGTCACGGGTTTCCCTTGCAGGTGTGGAGGTGGGGGGAGCGACAGGCGTTACACGGCCGGGTCGGGAAGGGCGGCGAGCGCCCCCACGGCCCGTTCGGCGATGGCCTCCGGGGCGCCACGGACGTCGACGACGACGCCCGCCTCGTCCGCCTGGAGCGGTTCGAGGGTGGCGAACTGGGAGTCGAGCAGCGCGGTCGGCATGAAGTGGCCCCGGCGGTGCGCCATACGGTCCGCGATCAGCGACCGGTCGCCCGCCAAGTGCACGAACACGATCCCGGGAGCCGCGGCCCTGAGCCGGTCGCGGTACGACCGCTTCAGCGCCGAGCAGCTGACCACCCCGCCGAGCCCGGCCCGCCCGTCCGCCCAGGCGCCGATGGCGTCGAGCCACGGCCACCGGTCCGCGTCGTCGAGCGGGGTGCCGGCCGCCATCTTGGCGATGTTGGCCGGCGGGTGGAAGTCGTCGCCCTCGGCGTACGGGACGCCCAGCCGGTCGGCGAGCAGCCGACCGATCGTGGTCTTGCCCGTGCCGGCGACGCCCATCACGACCACGACAGGGGGGATGTGGGGGATACGCATCTCTGCCTCGCTGTCCTCGTCGGCATCCGACGCCATCGGACGCCGACGACACTGAAACCGATTAGGTACGACGAATTCAAGAGACTGTGACAAATAAGTCTGACTTTTTGGCTCAGTGATCCACCCCGTACGCTGAGTGCATGAGCACACCGGGCCGGGGGTTGCACGGCCGCGTACTGGACGCCCTCGGCCCCGCCATCACGGCGGGCGAGTACCCGCCGGGCAGTGTGCTGCGCACCGACGAACTGGCGCAGCGCTTCGACGTGTCACGTTCCGTGATGCGCGAGGCGGTACGGGTCCTGGAGTCCATGCACCTGGTCGAGTCGCGCCGCCGCGTGGGCGTCACGGTCCGCCCCAAGCACGAGTGGAACGTCTACGACCCGCAGGTCATCCGCTGGCGCCTGGCCGGCGCCGACCGCCCGCACCAGCTGCGTTCGCTGACCGTGCTGCGTTCGGCGCTCGAACCGGTCGCGGCGGGCCTCGCGGCACGCAACGCCACGGCCGAGCAGTGCGCCGAGCTCACCGAGTGCGCCCTCGGCATGGTGGCCAACTCACGCGGCCGCAGGCTTCAGGGGTACCTGGTCCACGACATCGCCTTCCACCGGGTGATCCTCACCGCGTCCGGCAACGAGATGTTCGCCCGCCTCGGCGACGTCGTCGCCGAGGTCCTCGCGGGCCGCACCCACCACGAGATCATGTTCGAGGACCCCGACCCGGCCGCCGTCACCCTGCACGTCCAGGTCGCCGAGGCGGTCCGCGCGGGCGACGCCCCCCGCGCCGAGCGACTGACCAGGGAAATCACCGTCGGCGCCCTCCAGGAACTGGACATCCTGGCGCCCTGATCCGCCGGACACGACCTAGGGATAGTCCCCGGCCACCACGAGGTACACGCACGCCACGACCGCGACGGCCAGGGCGATCAGCGCGCACCCCAGCAGCCCCGTGACCCCGGCGATCGTCGCCCAGCCGAACCGCGTCGCACGTTCGGCCCGCCGGACCGCGTCGCGGTAGTCGCCGTCGTCGTCCCAGTCGCGGTCGGTCACCGGGGAAAGTCCCCGTCGACGTACACCCACGCCCCGTCCACCCGCTCGAACCGGCTCCGCTCGTGCAGCGAACCGCCCCGGTAGGAGGCCCGGAAGGTCACGGTGCCGGTGGAGTGGAAGGCCGAACCGCCGGTCGTCTCCAGCACCTCCAGCCCGGTCCACCGCATCCCCGGATCGAGATCGAGCCGCCCGGGCCGCGTCCGCGGATGCCAGGTCCGCAGCAGATAGCCCGCGTCCCCCTTCACGAACGCGGTGTACCGCGACCGCATCAGCGCCTCGGCGGTCGGCGCGGCGGCGGCACCGACGGGCAGGAAGCGGCCACAGCACTTCTCGTACGGCTCGGACAGCCCGCACGGGCAGGAACGCGAGGTCATGGACGCCATTGTGCTAGACGGCGACCCGCGCACCGGGCAGGGGCAGCGGCGGCAGCCGGGTCTCGTGGAGCCAGGCCTGGAACAGGTCGTCCAGTGGCTCCTCCGCGAAGCGGCCGGCGTGGGTGGTGAAGCCGGCCGTCCCCACCGACCCGCCCCGGTGCAGCCGGGTCCAGTCGCGCAGCATCCGGAAGAACGCCTCGTCGCCCAGCGCGCAGCGCACCGCGTGCACGGCGAGGCCGCCGCGCTGGTAGAGCCGGTCGTCGAACATCAGCTTGCGGCCCGGGTCGGACAGCCTCAGATCCTGCGGGAGAGAGGAGAGCAGCCGGTGCGCGGAGGCGGCGTGGTGCTGGGCGCTGCGGCCACCCGACCGCTCCGACCACAGCCACTCCGCGTACTTGGCGAAACCCTCGTTCAGCCAGATGTGCCGCCAGTCGGCTATGGACACGCTGTTGCCGAACCACTGGTGTGCCAGCTCGTGCGCGACCAGCCGCTCCGAACCCCGCGCCCCGTCCACGTGGTTGGCGCCGAACAGCGACAACCCCTGTGCCTCGACGGGCACATCGAGCTCCTCCTCGGTCACCACCACCGCGTACTCGTCGAAGGGGTACGGGCCGAACAACTCCTGGAACAGCCCCATCATCGCGGGCTGGCGGGCGAAGTCCCGGGAGAAGCGGGGCAGGAGGTGGGCGGGGATGTGCCCGTGCTGCGGGACGCCGTCCGGCCCGGGGTCGCCCAGCAGCACCGTCTGGTACTTGCCGATCGCCAGCCCCACGAGATAGCTGGACGTGGCCGCCGCCTGCTCGTACACCCACGTGGTCGTCGACGCCTTCGTGGTCCGGGTCAGCAGACGTCCGCCCGCCACCACCGCGTACGCCGACGGCGTGGTCACCGACAGCAGGTAGGACGCCTTGTCGGCGGGCCGGTCGTTGCACGGGTACCAGGACGGCGCCCCGACCGGCTGGCTCGCCACCAGCGCCCCGTCCTCCAGCTCCTCCCAGCCGATCCCGCCCCAGGCGCTGGCGACCGGCTTCGGGTTGCCCGACCAGTGCACCTCCACCGTGAAGGCGGCCCCGGCCCGGACGGGCTTGGCGGGGCGGACGCGGAGCCTTCCGCCGCGATGCGTGTAGTGCGGCTGCCGCCCGTCGACCCGGACCCGGCCGATCCTGAAGTCGGCCAGATTGAGCTGGAACTCGGTGAGCGGCGACCGGCCCGCTATAGCGTTGATCCGGGCGGTGCCCGACAGCCGGTTGGGACCCGGGCGGTAGTCCAGCGCGAGCTCGTAACGGTGCACCCGGTACCGGGGATCACCGTTGTCCGGGAAGTACGGGTCCCGCCCCGCCGACTGCTGCACTGCCACCGCTGTGTCCGCTCCCTGCGCCGCGCTGCCACTCCGTACCGGTGCCTCGCTCACCGGCTCCGAGTGGCCCGCGCTCAGGGACGCCATGCCTCGATCGGGTTGCCGAGCCAGCGGGTGTCGTCCGGAACGGACTCCGCGGCCATGACGAGCGACGCGGGACCCAGGGTCGTACGGGCCCCGACCGTGCTGCCGGGCAGCACGATCCCGCCAGGACCCAGCGTGGCGCCCTCACGGAGGACCACAGTATCCGTCCGCAAGATCCGGTCGTGGAAGAGGTGCGTCTGGAGCACACAGCCCCGGTTGACGGTGGCCGCGTCCTCCAGGGTGACCAGATCCGTCTCCGGAAGCCAGTAACTGTCCACCCACACCCCCAGGCCGATCCGCGCGCCGAGCCCCCGCAGCCACGCCGTCATCACCGGCGTTCCCGGCACCCGCCCGGCCAGCCACGGCACGGCCAGCACCTCGACGAACGTGTCCGCCAGCTCGTTGCGCCACACGAAGGAGCTCCACAGCGGATGCTCCCCGGCGTGATGCCGCCCCACCAGCAGCCACTTCGCGACGACCGAGACGACCGCCGCCGCGGCACCCGCCGCGAGCAGCACCAGACCCGACAACGCCCAGGCCCACACGCCCAGCGCACACAGCGCCGCCACCGTCAGCACCCCCAGCGCCGCCGAGCAGAAGACCGGGACGATCCGGCACAGCTCCACCAGACCGCGCGCCCACAGCAGCCGGGCCGGCGGCTCGTACGTACGGCTCTGGTCGCCGTCGCTCGCGCTGCGCGGCAGCTTCACCGGCGGCAGCCCCAGGTACGAGGTGCCCTTCTTCGCCTTCTTCGGCGTCGCCGACAGCACACCGACCAGCCCGCCGTCCGGCACGCTCCGCCCCGGCGCGGTCATCCCCGAGTTCCCGAGGAAGGCCCGCCGCCCGATCTCCGCGCGCCCGATCCGCACCCAGCCGCCGCCCAGCTCGAACGGCGCGGTCAGCGTGTCGTCCGCC
Organism: Streptomyces sp. NPDC039424; assembly: GCF_055639495.1. Taxonomy (NCBI): domain Bacteria; kingdom Bacillati; phylum Actinomycetota; class Actinomycetes; order Kitasatosporales; family Streptomycetaceae; genus Streptomyces; species Streptomyces sp. NPDC039424. Next base: position 32,845 of record NZ_JBVKAI010000017.1, on the reverse strand, counting down.
AGGAAGGCCCCGTCGCCGACGGTGGTCAGGCTCGGCAGCGCGAGCACGGTCGACACCTCCGCCCCGCGCCCGATCCGCATCCCCAGCAGCCGCAGCCACACCGGCGTGACCAGACCCGCGTACAGCGGGAACAGCGTCTCCCGGGACCGGTCCATCAGCTGTGTGACGGTCCACGCCTGCCACCCGACCCGGCCGTGCGTCGGATGCGTGCCCTCGCGCAGCCCCAGGCTCAGCAGCCGTACGGCGACCAGGATCAGCAGCGCGTACGCCAGCCCGAAGGCCAGCGTGGCCGGCACGAGCGCCGCCGCGGCACCCCGCACCGCCCCGGCGAGCCCGTCCCCGGGCGCCACGAACACCCCGGCGACCAGCAGCGCGGCGACACCCGCGAGCACGGGCAGGGCGCTCAGCACCACACCCGCCACGCCGTACATCACCCGCCAGTACGTGCCCCGCCTGGGCCGGTCCTTGGGCCAGTTGCGCTTGGCCTTGCCCAGCTTCACCGCGGGCGCGCCCGCCCACCGCTGCCCGGTGGGAATCTGCCCGGTGACCGCCGAACCCGGCGCCACCTCGGCCCGCTTGCCCACCCGCGCGCCCGGGAACAGCGCACTGCGCGTCCCGACGACGGCGTGCGCACCGACCCTCACCGGCCCGATCTCCAGCCGGTCCCCGTCCAGCCAGTGCCCGCTCAGATCCACCTCGGACTCCACCGCGGCCCCGCGCCCCAGCCTGAGCATGCCGGTGACCGGCGGCAGCGAATGCAGGTCCACGTCCGGCCCGATCCGCGCCCCCAGCGCCCGCGCGTACCGCTCCAGCCAGGACCCCGTCAGCGCGGTCGCCCCGGTGAACTCGGCCAGCCGCTCGGCGGTCCACAGCCGCAGGTGCACACTCCCGCCGCGCGGATACCGGCCCGGCCGCACGCCCCGCAGCAGCAGCCGCGCCCCGCCCGCGGCGAGCGCGATCCGTCCCGGCGGGCTGAAGAACAGCAGCGCCCCGGCCGCGACCAGCCACCAAGGGGCGGTCGGCAGCCAGGAGTACGCGGGCAGCAGGTTCCCGGCCGCGGCCAGGACCACCGTCCAGCGCAGCCCGAGCAGCGTGAACAGCGGGAAGAGCAGCAGCAGTTGCACAGCCTGGGCACGGACCGGGACCGGCGTTACCGTCCGCCGCGCGCCGTCGTCCTGCGCCGAGGCCTCCAGGCGCCGGGCCAGCTTGCGCAGGGTGGGCTGCTGGTAGATGTCGAGCACGGCGGCGCTCGGGTAGCGGGTGCGCAGCCGGGTGGTGAGCTGGGCGGCGGCCAGGCTGCTGCCGCCGATCGCGAAGAAGTCGTCCGAGGCACCGATGACCGGGATGCCCAGCACTTGCGCCCACTGCTCGGCGAGCCAGGCCTCGGTGCCGTACAGCTGCGCCGCGGGCGCCTCCACCCCCTTCAAGGGCCAGGGCAGGGCGTTGCGGTCGACCTTCCCGGACGTACGGGTCGGCAGCTCGTCCACCGGGGCGAGCAGCGGGACCAGGGCCGCGGGCAGCTCGGCGCGCAGCCTCTCGACGGCCGCCGTGTGGTCCCAGCCGTCCTGGGTGACCACGTAACCCACGAGGAGCTGATTGCCGCTGCGGGCGGTGCGCACGGCGGCGGCGCCTCCCGCCACACCGGGCAGCGCCTGCAGCGCCGCGTCCACCTCGCCGAGCTCGATCCGGCGCCCGCCGAGCTTGATCTGCTCGTCGGCCCGCCCGAGGAACACCAGCCCCTCGGGATCGGCCCGCACCAGGTCACCGCTGCGGTAGGCGCGCTCCCAGCCGAGCGAGGTGAGCGGGGCGTACTTCTCGGCGTCCTTCTCGGCATCGAGATACCGGGCCAGCCCGACCCCGCCGATCACCAACTGCCCGCTGCCGCCCATCGGCACGGGCTCTCCGCCCTCGTCGACGACGGCCAGCTCCCACCCGTCGAGCGGCAGCCCGATCCGCACGGGCTCCTCGCCCGTCATCAGCGAGGCGCACGCCACCACGGTCGCCTCGGTGGGCCCGTAGGTGTTCCACACCTCGCGCCCCTCCGTCACCAGCCGCTGCGCCAGCTCCGGCGGGCAGGCCTCACCGCCGAAGATCAGCAGCCGTACGTCGTTGAGGGTCTCGGGCTCCCACAGCGCGGCCAGCGTGGGCACGGTGGACACGACCGTGATCTCCTGCTCCACCAGCCAGGGCCCCAGGTCGGCACCACTGCGCACCTGCGACCGGGGCACGGGCACCAGACAGGCCCCGTACCGCCAGGCCAGCCACATCTCCTCGCAGGACGCGTCGAACGCCACGGACAGCCCCGCCATGACCCGGTCCCCGGGCCCGATCGGCTCCTCCGTCAGGAACAGCGCGGCCTCGGCGTCCACGAACGCGGCGGCGCTGCGGTGTGTGACGGCGACGCCCTTCGGCTTCCCGGTGGACCCGGAGGTGAAGATGATCCAGGCGTCGTGCTCGATGCCGGGGCGGCCGGCGGGGACGTCGCAGACGCCGTGGACCGTGATCTCCTGCCCGGCCCCGACCACGGCCCGCACCCGCGCCTCCCCGAACACCAGCTCGGCCCGCTCGTCGGGGTCCTCGGCGTCGACGGGAACGTAGGCGGCACCGGCGGCCAGGACGGCGAGGACGGCCACGTACAGCTCGTTGGTCCCGGACGGAACCCGCACGCCCACCCGGTCGCCCAGACCGACACCCGCGGCGCCCAGCCGGTGCCGCAGCCGCTCCACCTCGACGGCGAGCCCGCGGTAGGTGAGGCGGGTCGTGCCGTCGTCGAGGGCGAGCTCGTCCGGGTACGTCCGCACGGATGCCTCGAAGACGTCCACCAGCGTGCGGGGAGAGGCCGCCGGGCCCCCGGAGAAACGTGCCCTGTCACCGAACCGTTCGCGGATCTCTTCGTCGAGCAGGCCGAGAGCACTGCTCTCGTGTATGGCTGCCATCGGTCCTCGCGTCTCGATCCCGGAAGCCTCCGGGGCGCCGGCGGGCCCGCAGGTCTGCCTGGGGTTGTCCGGTCCAGCCTCGTAACAAGCCGGAAATTTTAGTACGACGCTAGGCTCGCCCCCTTCTGCCGGCCACTGGGCACGGCCGTTCGGGGCCGTTGGGGCAGAGGGCGGGCCACGCTGACCTGCGTGATCTTCGAGCCGACGAGAGATGGCCCACACAACGAAGCGAGGGCCGCGACCAGTGGTCGCGACCCTCGCTCATCTCGTGTGTCCGAGGGGGGACTTGAACTCTCCACTCGGGCATCGGCCCATTAGCTGACTGACCTGCGAAAACGTACCCTCTCGGCGCCCTTCGAGGCTGTGAGGGTTGGTCATGCTCACCTGCTGTTTCTGCCCGTTCCCGACCGCTGTTGGTCATGCGTTGGTCACGTGGCCAACCCGTTCGAGAACCACGCCCACTCAGTCCAGGGATGCCAATGCACCTGCTATCAGGGAACGTGCCGCAGCTCCCCGCGCGGCCCCCTGAGAGAGTCGGTCAAAGGCTCGGGCGTACAGCTCGACCTGGCTGGGCTGCGTGAGGGTGGCGGCAGCGTCCAGCGTGTCCGCGTGCACTCTGGTGTCGTCGAAGATCGTGAAGGTGGGCATGGGCCACATGGTCCGTTGCGTCGAAAATGGGACGATCCCCACGGCGACGTTCTGGAGATCCATAACCCCGAGGAGGTGGCCAAGCTGCGCTGCCATCGTCTCGACGCTGCACAGCCGGTACCGCAACACCGACTCCTCCAGTACGAACGAGAACCGGCGTGCGCCGTTGCTCAGCACCCCATTACGCCTCATGCGGGCCGCCACGGCGTCACTCACATCGTCCGGGGTTCCTCGGAAGTCTGCGATGGACGACAGCAGGGCAGCGGCGTACCCGGGCGTCTGGAGGAATCCGGGAATCACGTCGGAGACGTAGACCCTGAACGTCTTTGTTTGTTGGTACAGATCACCTGTGGACTCTTGCAGGCGGCGAAGACCGCTCCGCTGGAGTCGCCTCCACTGCACATGGGCATCGGCGGACTGTCGGTTAGCCGCGATCAAGTCCGGGGCCTGATCATCAGCGGCGCACGCTCGGCACCACGCTTTGATGTCCGCGTCAGAGGGTGGTGTCTTAGCGTTCTCGATCCGGGATGACTTCGACTCTGACCAGCCGCACCTGACGGCCAGCTCCCGCCCGCTGATCCCCGCATCCTTCCGGATCTCACGCATACGGCCGGCCAGCTCTTCGCGGGCCTGCTGAACGCGTGAAGACGGGTGTGTGGGCACGGAGCTGGCTTTCGTCAGATCTTGTACAGGTGGTGCGGGATTGCTCGCTCCCAGACCGCTTCGAAAGCAGCCGAGCATAGCTTCACGGCTCCCGGGTCCGCGGTAATCTCGTCCTCCACCACCGCGCCGTCACCTGAGAAGTGATGCACCCGGAGCAGCGCACCATCGAACAGCCAGAAGTCATTCCCCGGCAAGGGGATACTCGTGGCCTGCCTCCGTGGCAACCACCGCACTTCCTCACCCGCCGTGACGTTGGCGCGGGTGACGTAGTGCTCCCAGCGGATGTAGTCCGATACGGGCTCGGAGATCACTCGGGCCCGGCGGATCGCCACACCCCGGGCCACGGTGTCCGTGATCAACTGATCGTACGGGTGCCACCAGGATTCGCGGTCCTCCCAATTGATCCGCTCGCCCCGCTTCCATGCCTCGAACCGATCTGTTGGGGCATAGGAGTCACGCAGTTCCAGGTGGACGGCGGACCGCTCGCACTGGCCAAGCAGCTCAGCGAAGCTGGGCACGCTCGACGGCATCACACGCCTCCCTGATCATCGGGATCATCCGGGCCGGAATCCTGACGATGGCTTCACTGTCGGGCACCGAGCCGTTCGCGGGGCTGCTTGCCTCGCACTGCGCTTGAGTCTCGGGGCTCGGCTTCCACCCTTGCAACAAGATCTCCTGAGCTTCCGCATCCGCCCACACGGTGGGGCAGTGGTCCCGGTCTGTGTCGGGGTCGATACCTGCTTGCTCGGACTTGCATAAGCTTCGTTGAACTGCAGAGACAGCGTCAATACCGCCATCAGCAAGGCCAATTGGGATGCAAGCTCATGCAAGTTTGTGGAGCCGGACACTCGCCGCTTCCTACGGTCGGCACATCGACACGGAATCGATCGGGAGGGCGCGGTGCAATGGGCGAGAGCAAGGCGCGGGACACCGAAGCGGCTGATCGTCTGGGCAGCAGTGAGGCTCGGCAGTTCCTCTCGCGCCTCTCCGGTGCATTCGGCGTAAACGGGGTGCTCATGGTGCAGAAGAGCGACCCTGGCCCCGAGGGCGCTGACATGGCGCCCAGTTCGGCTTTGCGCTGGCCCCGGTGCGAGTGCGGGAGCCCGAAGTGTCCTGACTACAAGGCACCCAGTAGGCCGACAGAGGCCCTGAGCAGCAGAGTCGCTGAGGCCAACGCGCGGAGCCGTAGGGGTGTGGTGTGAGCATCAGAACAGCCATGCGCTACGTGATGCACAGGATTACCGAGCACCCTGACACAGACGTCACCTTCGAAGCAGAATGCCTGCACTGCAAGTGGACAGCGACACCTTCCACCGAGTCGGCGTCCGTCGATGTGGAGTGCTTGAGCCACACGGGCCGCTCCGGGCACGCCGGTTTCCGACGCATCAGGACGTCGTTCGCCATGGTCGTTCGCGCCGAGTAGAGCCCCTGCCGCAGTTATGGGGGACCTGGACTCCCGCCTGGCACGGGCGGCGGCGGTCAGTCATGGCCGCGATTAGTTGAGCAGGAAGGTGCAGTGATGCAGAACGGAACCGACCTGTACGCGCTCGACATCAGCGGGACCTCGTTCGTCCAGGCGTGCGGCGGCCCTTGTACCGAGGGGTGCGTGACCCCGGCCCGCACCGGTAAGGACGCTGGGGCTGCGTAATATCAAGCGGCTGAACGCGCAGCTGCTTGCGATTCACGAGCGGAAGCAGGACCAGAAGACCGCCACTGCGTGGGCTCTCGCTGAAGCTGGCCAGCTCGCGCTTCAGAAGATCGAGCGTCTTCAGGCCAAGTCCGCTGCTGCGGCTCCTGCCGAGTCGGCGCCCATCGCGCCGGCCAGGGCGTTGGCGTAGTTGCTTGACGTCCGGGGGCGACTCGGCGGTAGCCCCGCGGCGATCCTGCCCCCACCTTCCGCTGTGCGCTCACCGAGCGGTGATCCAAGCGGTGATCGCCGACCCGGCACAGGTGATCAGGGCCGTCAACAACCGCACGGGGACGCGCTGCACGGTCATCCGGAAACCACCAACACGGATGTCCAGGACCGGGGCGTTCTGCTCGGGCTCCATTCGCTGACCCTCCATCAAGTCGCTTGTAGAGCTGGATTTCCCTACAGACCTCTACTATCCCCAAGTAGGCCCGAGAGAGTGCACTCGGGGTCACCAGCGAGGCTCAGAAATGGCACTGAGTGCCACCATTCCTCGTTCCCTTGCCCTCTTTGTGGCGATCCTGGAATTGCCGCGTGACCTTTATGGTGGTTTTCGCTGCTCATTCGCCCGTCAAAGCGAGAAGATCATCCGCAGGAAGTTCTACTTGGAAGGCCTCATGCCCGGGACTTCGGCGTACCCGCAGGACGCCCGGTTCGCGATCAGCCGAGGCCGAGGAGTGCGAGGGGGCGACGAGGGTCGCAGGCGTTGCGGCGGAGGCTTGCTGCGATGCTCTTCCCTCCGGTGGTGCCGGAGCTGGCATATCGTCATGAACTTGGCGTCACGCGACTACGGCGAAGCCCTGCCGCGCCGGCTCCCGCTGTCCAGCCGTCTTTCACGGCCTGACAGCCCAACGGCCTTATGGGCCAAGGGCACTTTCGCCTTCATGCTCCCATGGCCTCCCTGGCGTCGCTACGCTGGCAATGTGTCTGAACACGAGGTAGCTGATCCGCGGATCGCCTGGAGTTGGCACATTAGCCAGGCCAACAACTGCGCTGCATCGAACGAGGATGAAGGCCGCTCAGCCCCGCCTGATGGCGCACCTCGGGCGCCCCTACCTCGACGGCCACGGCCCCACGGGCAACCGACGTCCAACTCCCCGTCCGACAGCCCCCAAGGGCTCTGGAGGTCCGAGTCAGGCCCTCAGGTCTCCAGAGCGCCGGGCGATGTCCGGGGTCGGTTGGCCAATCTTCGGCGCGGCGTTAGCCCTACTGGCACTGCTCAGCAAAGGGCCATCGAAAGCGCCACCCAGGCACTTCAACGTCAGGCCGAGCCTGAACTGTTCAATGAGATCCTCGCGAGCGGCGCAGTAGCGGCCTCTGTGACCGCCGCCGCCACCGTCGCCAAGGCAAAGATTGACGCCACCACTCAGCGGCGCAGGGACGCCCTGGACGCGGAGACCCAACGGTTCAAGATCGAGTCCGATGAGCGCGTGGCGAAGTTTCAGGCCACGAAGGAGGCTCAGAGTGCTCGGTTCCGAGCGCAGCAGCCCACTGACTGAGGTAGAGGGTTCCACCTCGGGCTGCGAGAAGGAAATAAATCGCCCCCGGCTTCGGCCGGGGGCTCTTCTTTGTTTAGGTACTACTTCGCCGCGGCCATTCGGGAGTCGGGTCCGGCCATCCTTCCGCTTTGGCCTTTGCAACCTTCTCGGCGTAGCACGCGCGGTACCAACCCACGCCTAGGTCGTAGGGATAATTCCCGGGCGTTTCGCGGAGGAACCACGATCGGCGTTTCGGGTCTGCTATCTCGGCTGCAACCGTGTCGAGGTCATCGAGCAGCCCCAGCACTCCTTCATGTACCGACAGATACATGTCCCGAAGACCCTTATCGCCGAAGTCTGACTTCTGGGCTGTGCCGTTCCCACTCCACCGGTGGCGCAGGTCCCATCCAATGAACAATTCCATCGGAGTCTTGTCGCCCTTGCTCAAGTTGCAACTGCGGCAAGCTGGCACGAGGTTCGACATATCGTCCGCTCCCCCGTCCGAGAACGGGATGACGTGATCCATCGTCTGTGACGGCCTACCGCAGTACACGCAACAGCCATCGTTGGCCTCAAGGACACACAACCACGTCCAAACGCGGTGTTGTCGGCGTCTCCTATTCCTAGGGAACACGTGCGTCAATCCTTGACGGTGTACTCACCGGTCTCCTCAACATTGACGTAGCAGTCATTGCCGTCGCCCGGGTGGTGCTTGTCGCACCACTGCTCGACCTCGGTGTCGCACTCCGCCATCTTGTTGCGCGTCTCGGCGTCGTCCGCCCTCACGCCGATGAAGTTCTGAGCACAGGACGGCGGCCCGTCGTTGGTAGAGTTGATCTTGATCCAGCCGACCACGCCCAGTCGACGAAGACGGCGACGAAGAAGATGGTCAGACGTCTCCGACCGTAGCGTTCAGTGATCGTTTGCATGTAGATGCACCCCCCACATGGTTCGTGTGATCGGTGATCATAAGTGGTTGATCCGTGAACGAGAAGAGGGGCTCCAGTGAAGGAGGGGCGAGGAGATGAGACTCCTGGCCCGTGACTACGGACAGCGCTGAAAGAACGAAGCCCCCGGGAAGTAGTCCGGGGGCTGATTGATTTGCTACAGCAGTGCGCGGAACGGGTTCTCTCCGAGCGGTTCGGGCCGCTCGGTCACGGAAACCGGCGGGCGAACCGACCGCTTCAGGACCGGCGCGGGCTCCAGGGCCCGGTTCGGTTCCGGACGGTAAGCATCCAGACGGACAACCGTTGCGCGCCCCTGTTCACCCTCCGCACTGGCCGGCATCGGCTCCGCAACCGTTTCTGTCAACACTCGTCTTCAGAACCGTCACCGCGGAGTGAGAAAACGGTGGCCGGTCGGCCCGTCTTGCCCGACCGCTCCACGGTCACGACGATTCCGGGAAGTGCCTTGACCTCAGCGGCCGTTGCCCCGACGAACGGGAGCACCTGAGAGGACGTGGCCCGACCGCCGTGCATCTCGATTCGGGCCCGAACCTTGTCCGCGAGACTGAGCGGCTGCCGCTTCACCTTCGGGGAGGTGGCCCCCTTGGTGATCCGTACGGCGTCCTGTACCGACCGCCGAACCAGAGTGAAGCGGCTGACAGCATCTCTTCCGTGATCTGCTCGGAGCACTCAGACGCTGCCAGGCAGGCCGCAACCCTGAGCGTCTGTTCTGCGGTCCGCTCGATAAACGCTGCCTGCTCTTCCGGCAGGGCCTCACCGAGGATCCGGGCGTACCGCCGTACGATCCGCCACAAGGGCCGGGCGCCCTCCCCGAGCGTGATCACACGCGGCCGGGCCGTCGCCCACCCGTAAGCGTCAGCCACGTCTCGGCCGTCCACTTCCGGCAGGGTCACGGGGTCGTCATCAAGTGGCAGAAGGAGCGGCAGGGCGCCGAGCGTGCACGTCTCGGCTCCGCCTGGGTCGTGCCGGACGTTGGCGGAGACCTCTACGGGGTTCTCTCCGGCCTCCAGATCGTTCGTGACCTTGCTGTGTCTCCAGTCGTGGATACGGAACTCCTCGGGGAGCTTCAGCCGCGTCCGCAGGGTCCGCCAGCGGGCGGAAACCTTCTCCGGGTCCTGAGGGCCTCCAGCCTCGCCCCGGTAGAGCTTGAAGCCGTCACGGGCGAACACAAGGTCATGATCGCCACTCGCCGGGCTACACCATGGCCCGGTACGGCCACTCTCGTAAGGACGGGGCGCGGAAGCTGGCCGCCTCCGGTGCGGGCCGACTCGGCCTGTCATCCCTGGTCTGACCTGGGGAATCTCCAGGCTGTTGGTCACGTGGTTGGTCACGCCATAGCCCGGAAAAGCAGAAAACCCCTGATGAACAGGGGTCTCAGCTGGTGTCCGAGGGGGGACTTGAACCCCCACGCCCGATAAAGGGCACTAGCACCTCAAGCTAGCGCGTCTGCCATTCCGCCACCCGGACAAGGTGTCTGTCGTGCGGGGTTTCCCCCGCGGCGACGAAGGAAACATTACCAGGCTTTCCGAGAGGGCCGATCACACCCCGTCCCGGTCCCGGTCCGGGCGTGAACGGCGTGTGACGGGCCCGGGCCGGTCTTGGGACCGGAGCGGGCGGAGAGGGAGGATGAAGGGGACGAGCAGCAGTGACCACCAGCAGTGACAGCGGGAGGAAGCAGCGTGAGCGAGACGGACACGGCCAAGGGCGTCACCGGCGAGGACGAGGTCGTGGACCTCTGCCGCGAGCTGATCCAGATCGACACCAGCAACTACGGCGACCACTCGGGCCCGGGCGAGCGCACGGCCGCCGAGTACGTCGCCGAGAAGCTCGCCGAGGTGGGCCTGGAGCCGAAGATCTTCGAGTCGCACCCCGGGCGGGCGTCGACGGTGGCCCGTATCGAGGGCGAGGACCCGTCCAGGCCCGCGCTGCTGATCCACGGCCACCTGGACGTCGTACCCGCCAACGCCGCCGACTGGACCCACGACCCCTTCTCCGGCGAGGTCGCGGACGGCTGCGTCTGGGGACGCGGGGCCGTCGACATGAAGGACATGGACGCGATGACGCTGGCGGTCGTGCGCGACCGGCTGCGCAGCGGGCGCAGGCCTCCCCGGGACATCGTGCTGGCCTTCCTCGCGGACGAGGAGGCGGGGGGCACGTACGGAGCGCGGTACCTCGTCGACCACCACCGTGAGCTCTTCGACGGCGTCACCGAGGCGATCAGCGAGGTGGGCGGGTTCTCGTTCACGGTCAGCGAGCAGCGGCGGCTGTATCTGATCCAGACGGCCGAGAAGGGCATGCACTGGATGAAGCTGACCGTGGCCGGCTCCGCCGGGCACGGGTCGATGATCCACCGGGACAACGCGATCACCGAGCTGTCGGAGGCCGTGGCACGTCTGGGCCGGCACAGGTTCCCGGTGCGGGTCACCAAGACCACCCGGGCCTTCCTCGACGAGCTCGGCGACGCGCTCGGCACCGAGCTGGACCCGGAGGACATGGAGTCGACCCTCGCCCGGCTCGGCGGCATCGCCAAGCTGATCGGCGCGACCCTGAGCAACACGGCCAACCCCACCCAGCTGGGCGCCGGTTACAAGGTCAACGTCATTCCGGGCGAGGCCACCGCGCACGTCGACGGGCGCTTCCTGCCCGGGCACGAGGAGGAGTTCCTCGCCGACCTCGACCGGATCCTCGGACCCAGGGTGAAGCGGGAGGACGTGCACGCCGACAAGGCCGTCGAGACCACCTTCGACGGGGCGCTGGTGGAGGCCATGCAGTCCGCGCTGGTGGCCGAGGACCCGGCCGCCAAGGCGATCCCGTACATGCTCTCCGGCGGCACGGACGCCAAGTCCTTCGACGACATCGGCATCCGCGGCTTCGGCTTCGCGCCGCTGAAGCTGCCCCCGGAGCTGGACTTCGCCGGCATGTTCCACGGCGTGGACGAGCGGGTCCCGGTGGACGGACTGAAGTTCGGCGTGCGCGTGCTGGACCGGTTCATCGACGCCTCGTGACACGGTAATTCGGGCGCTCGTACGAGCTCGACTGAGAAGGGTGAATGCGACCATAGGCTCGTAGCTTCATTACTCCCTCCTCGTTACAGGTAATGCGATCAGCGACATGAGATCGCATTTGCCAACAAGGAGGAATAATGATCAAGAAGGTCGTCGCTGCTGCGGCCGCCACCGGTGGTCTGGTTCTCGCGGGTGCGGGTATGGCCGCCGCCCACTCGGGCGCCCAGGGTGCCGCCGTGCACTCCCCGGGTATCGGCTCCGGCAACGTCGTCCAGGCGCCCGTTCACGTGCCGGTGAACGTGTGCGGCAACACGATCTCGGTGATCGGGCTGCTGAACCCTGCCTTCGGCAACTCCTGCGTCAACAAGTGACGTCCGCACTCTGAGGGACGTCCTTGCCGTCGGCCCCGGAGCGCCCGCCATGCGCTCCGGGGCCGACCGGTCTTCGCGCGAGTGAACCGAAGTCATTTGAAGAACAAGGCAGGGGGAATTCAGCAATGCGACAGAGCACCCGCAAGGGCTTGATGACCGTGGCGGCCGCCACCGGGGTGATCGCCGCCGCCGGTGGCTATGCCCACGCCGACGCGGGCGCCGTCGGCTCCGCTTCCAACGCGCCGGGCATCCTGTCCGGCAACGTCGTCCAGGCACCGGTACACGCCCCGGTGAACGTCTGCGGCAACACCGTGAACGTCGTCGGGATCCTCAACCCCGCGGTGGGCAACCACTGCGCCAACGGCGGCGGCTCCGGTGGGCACTCCGGTACGGGCGGCTCCCACGCGAGCGGACACACCGGCGGCTCGCCCGGCATCGCCTCGGGCAACCACGTCCAGGTCCCGGTCGACGCGCCGGTGAACGTGTGCGGCAACAGCGTCAACGTCATCGGCGCCGGCAACGCCGCGGCGGGCAACGAGTGCGGCAG
>NZ_JBVKAI010000017.1:0-20443 GCF_055639495.1 Streptomyces sp. NPDC039424 | reverse complement strand
CGCCGGGCGTCGGTTCGGGCAACCTCGTCCAGGTCCCGGTCGACGCGCCGGTGAACGTGTGCGGCAACAGCGTCAACGTCATCGGCGCCGGCAACGCCGCGGCGGGCAACGAGTGCGGCAGCGGCGGCTCCGGTGGCTCCCACACGGGTGGGCACACCGGCGGCTCGCCGGGCGTCGGTTCGGGCAACCACGTCGAGGTCCCGGTCGACGCGCCGGTGAACGTGTGCGGCAACAGCGTCAACGTCATCGGCGCCGGCAACTCCACCACGGACAACGACTGCGCCAACGGCGGCGGCGACACGACCCAGCCGCCCGGCGGTGGCGGCACGACCCCGCCTCCGGGGGACGGTGGCGGCACGACCCCGCCTCCGGGAGACGGTGGCGGCACCACTCCGCCCACGCAGCCGGGCAACCCGGGCCAGCCGGGCCACCCCGGCAGCCCGCAGCAGCCGGGTACGCCGGGTCAGCCCGGCCACCCCGGTACGCCGGGCGGCTCCTCGCACGTCGACCAGCAGGGCGGGCGCCCCGTCGCCCAGGCACCGTCCGCCGCGCAGCTCGCCCAGACCGGCAGCGACCTGCCGCTGGGCATCGTCCTGCCGGTGGGCGCGGGCGCGCTGCTGGCGGGCGCGGTGCTCTACCGCAAGGCGCGCGCCTCGGTGTGACGCACGCACAGTGAGCACCGGAGGACAAAACGGAGCGGGCCCCGCCGATGCGGGGCCCGCTCCGTCTCAGTCGTCCTGCCTCACCACGTGGCGCGCACCTGGCGGATGATCCGTCGGCGCAACCGCACCCGGCGGCTGCCGTCGCGCAGCAGGCTCAGTCGGTCCAACTCCCAGTGTCCGTACTCGGCATGGTCCGTCAGCAGGCGTGTGGCGTCCTTGCGGGAGACCCCGCGAGGCACGTACACGTCGACAAATTCGTATTCCGGCATCGCATCTATTGTGCGGGCTGGGGCCCGGTACGGATAGCGTCTGCACTATGTCTGATGCTGCGCAGCCCACCGCTGCCGAGGTACGCGCCGCCGCCGAGGCGGTCAAGACCGCGCTCGACCGCCACCTGGCCGCGGTCGAACGCAGGTCGGGGGAGGACGACCCGGCCGTCTACGAGGCGTTCAACCAGCTGGCGGCGGCCGCCGAGGTGTACGACGAGCTGCTCTACGACCGCTACGACGAGGTCACCCCCTTCGAGATCCCCGGCGCGGAGGACTCACTGCCGCCGTACGCGGGCCCCGAGGAACCGAACGCGGTCAGTGTGCTGATCCGCCGCGACTACGCCGTGGCGGAACCCCAGCGGCTGCGGGCGCAGGCCCAGCGGATCGAGGCGGCGGACTACGAGGACGGCGCGGACGCGTCCGGCACGGTGCACGGGGCGCTGGGCATCCTGTTCGGCGAGTTCGAACCGGACGAGATCGCCTCCCGGCACAAGGAGTTCGGCCTGGAGGAGGGCGACTCCACGCTGTGGGTCACCGCCGCCGACGAACCGGCCGAACCCGGCGAGTGGCTGGAGGCCCCGTTCGAGCAGGTCGACCCGCAGCGGGTGGTCTGCCGCTTCGACGTCAGCGCGGTCTTCGACGACGAGGCCGATGACGACGACCAAGACGACCACGACGACCACGACGAGGCCGACGAGGTGGAGGGCCGGCTCGACCTCGACGAGGACGAGGACCTGGAGCCGCTGGACGCCGATCGCTGACACGGCCGGGCGGCGGTGCCCCGCGGCCCGGAGGGCCGGTCCGGCACCGCCGCTACGGATCAGTCGGCCGCGGGGACCTGCGCTCTGAGCAGCACCGGCAGGCGCGTCGTCCGCGGCTTGGCCACAACCTCGGCGACGGCCCTCGGCAGCGCCTGCTCGACGCCGTGCACCACGGACAGGTGCCGGCTCGCCCGGCCGAAGGCCGTGTACACCCAGGGCCGGCTGAGCGCCTGCGCGGCATCGCCGGGCAGCACCACCACCACCGCGGGCCACCGCCCGCCCACCGCCTGGTGCGCGGTCAGCGCCCACCCGTGCCGCACGGACTGCTCCACCCGCTCCCTTGGTACGACGACGGGGGCGCCGGAGCACGACAGATGCAGCCCGTCGGCGTCGGCCTTCACCACCTGCCCCGGCAGCGTGCGGCCCGGGGCGGGGGAGTAGGCGACCCGGTCGCCGGGGTCGAAGCCGCCGAAGCGGCCGGGACCCGGGTTGAGCCGCTCCTTGAGCGCCGCGTTGAGCGCGCGGGTGCCGGCGGCGCCGCCGTGCCCCGGGGTGATCACCACCGTCTGCTCGGGCGGGACGCCGATGGCCCGCGGCACGGAGTCCGCGACCAGCTGCACCGTCCGGTGCACGGCCTCGCCCGCGTCCCGGACCGGCACGATGACGAGCTCCTTGCCGGGCGCCTCGACCTGGTTCAGCTCACCGGCGCCGATGCCGGAGACCAGCTCGCCGAGCGGGCCGGGGTCGGGGGTGCGCGAGGCGACCTGCGGGCACACGCGGGCGGCGAGCAGATCGGCGAAGACCCGGCCGGCCCCGGCCGACCACAGCACCGAAGGGTCACCGCTCAGCACCAGCCGGGCCCCGTCGGGCAGCGACTCCACGATCATCGCCGCGCTCTCCACGTCGAGTTGCGGGGCGTCCAGCACGATCAGGAGGTCCAGGTCCAGGGCGCCGTCGGCGTCCCGGCCGGGCCCCTCGGCGCCGGCCAGCAGGCCGGGGACGGTGACGACGGAGGCCGCCCGCTCGTCCTGGGGCCCCTCGCCGTCGTTGCCGAGAAGGGCGGCGAAACGGTGCCGTCCGTCCGCCGTGTGGCAGGCCGCGACGGTCCGCAGTCCGGCCGCCCGGGCCGCGGTGAGCAGGGCCGCCGGTTCGGCGCGGGCCGCCTCGCCGCCGGTGTGCAGCACCAGGCCGTGCCCGGCGACGGCGCGCACGAGATCGGCCGCGCCGCCGGACGCCGCCACCGCTTCCCACCGCTCGGCGGCCTCCTTGGACGGCGAGTTGACCAGCCGGGCCAGACCGTCGGCGAGGCTCTCCTCGGCGAGCGCGTACCGCTCCAGGCCGACCAGCACACGGACCGGGCGCTCCTCCTCGTCCCCGTCCCCGTCCTCGGCCCGCTCCACCGGCCGGGCCGCCGGGGCTCCCGGCTCCTCCAGGGCGTCCTGGAAGACCAGGACCTCGCCCTCCGCGATCGCGCTCTGCACGGCCGCGTCCGGGTCCGGCACGCCCCGCTGGGCCAGCGCCGCGGTGAGCGCCGACAGGTCGAGGGCGGTGTGGCCGGCCAGGGCCGCCTGCTCCAGCAGCCACCCGGTCGTCGCACGGACCCGCCGCTCGTCGTGGGGGCCGCACTCCGCGCCCAGCAGCGCCCGCGCGAAGCCGTCGGCCTGCTCCGGGCGCACCCCGGCGATCCGGAGCAGCTGCCAGGGGTCCTCCCGCAGCACGGTGTCCGCGCCCTCGCCGAGGTCCGCGGCGACCTGGGGCGCGAGCGCCTCGGGCGCGCCGCCCTCGGTCAGCACGCGCCGTACGGCCTCGACGGTCTCCGGCACGGGGGCGGTGGGCGCGGCGGCCGGGGCGGGCTGCGGCCGGTGCACGGGCTCGGCGGCAGGCCTGCGCGGTGCGGGCTCGGGCTCGCTGAACACCGTGGCGGCCGGCTTCTCGCCGCTCTCCACCGCGCGCACGGCCGCGAGCAGATCGGCCGCCTTGCCGCTCAGCTTGGTGCCACTCGCGATCGGCCCGCCCTTCTCGGCCTTCCGCCGCTCGATCCGCTCCCGCTCCACCCGCTGCGCGGCCAACTCGGCCTCCGCCGCGGACAACTGCGAACCGGCGCCCTCGGCTTCCCCCGCCTCACCGGCACCGGACGTGTCGGCTCCCTCGGCCGAGTCACCGGGTTCTGCGGCATCCGCGCCGGAGGCCCCGGCGTCTTCGGTGTTCCCCTCTTCGGTGTCCCCGCCTTCGGTGCCCGCGCCGAGTCCGGCTTCACCGGCCGCGTCGCTCGCGGGGTTCCCGGCTGCCGCCTCTTCGGCGAGCGCGGCCGGGTCCCCGGTCGCTCCTGCCGATCCGTCGGAGACGCCCGGCTCGGGTTGCTCCGTGGTCTCCGGGTCCGTGCTCACAGCGTGCTCCAGTCGTGATCGGGATAGCGGTGCACGGGCGCCGACACGTCGTCGAGCGCCCGGCAGATCTCGTCAGGAAGAGTAAGGGCCTCCACTGACAACGCGGCCGTGAGCTGCTGCGCGTTGCGCGCGCCGACGATCGGGGCAGCGACGCCCGGGCGGTCGCGGACCCAGGCGAGGGCGACCTGGAGCGGGGTCACCGCGAGGCCGTCCGCCGCCGTCGTCACCGCGTCCACGATGCGGGTCGCCGTGTCGTCGAGGTAGGGCGCGACGAACGGCGCCAGGTGCTCCGAGGCGCCGCGCGAGTCCGCGGGGGTCGAGTGCCGGTACTTGCCGGTCAGCACCCCGCGCCCGAGCGGGGAGGAGGGCAGCAGGCCCACGCCGAGGTCGAGCGCGGCCGGCAGCACCTCGCGCTCGACGCCGCGCTGGAGCAGGGAGTACTCCAGCTGCGTGCTCGCCAGCCGGGTCCGCGTCCCCGGCGCCGCCAGCTGCCAGGTCGCCGCCTTCGCCAACTGCCAGCCGCAGAAGTTGGAGACGCCCACATAGCGGGCGCGACCGCTGCTCACGGCGAGGTCCAGAGCCTGCAGCGTCTCCTCCAGCGGGGTCTGGGCGTCGAAGGCGTGGACGTGCCACACGTCCACGTAGTCCGTGCCGAGGCGGGCCAGGGAGGCGTCGAGCGCGGCGAGCAGATGACCGCGGGAGCCGTCGAACCGGCGGTCGGGGTCGGGCACGCTCCCCGCCTTGGTCGAGATGACCAGGTCCCGGCGCGGCACGAGCCCTTCCATCAGCTGCCCGAGCAGATACTCGGCCTCTCCGTCGCCGTACACGTCCGCGGTGTCGACGAGGGTCCCGCCCGCCTCCCAGAACGCCTTCAGCATGTCCGCGGCGTCGTGCTCGTCGGTGTCCCGGCCCCAGGTGAGGGTGCCCAGCCCGATCCGGGACACGCGCAGGCCGGTACGGCCCAGATGCCTCTGCTCCATGCTGGCCGAGATTACTGGCCGGAACTGCTGCCGTGGGTCCCTGTGGATAACCGATTTCCCGGCCTCCTTCCAGCAGCAGAGCGCCCCCCCGCGGCCCACGGAGGACCCACCCGCGCTAGGGTCGCCCCCACAGGGACGTTACTCATCGGTAAGGGGATCGGCCATGCAGCTCGGGATCAACCTCGGCTACTGGGGCGCCGGAATGGACGCGGACAACCTGGCCGTCGCGCAGGAGGCCGACCGGCTCGGCTATGCCGTCTGCTGGGCCGCCGAGGCGTACGGCTCCGACGCGGCCACCGTACTCAGCTGGGTCGCCGCGCAGACCGAGCGCATCGACGTCGGCTCGGCCATCTTCCAGATCCCCGCCCGCCAGCCCGCGATGACCGCGATGACCGCCGCGACGCTCGACTCGCTCTCCGGCGGCCGTTTCCGGCTCGGGCTCGGCGTCTCCGGACCGCAGGTCTCCGAGGGCTGGTACGGCGTCAAGTTCGACAAGCCGCTGGCGCGGACCCGCGAGTACGTGGAGATCGTACGGAAGGCGATGACGCGCGAGCGACTGTCGTACGAGGGTGAGCACTGGAGGCTGCCGCTGCCCGGCGGCCCGGGCAAGCCCATCAAGCTGACCGTCCACCCGCAGCGCGAGCACATCCCGCTGTACATCGCGGCCATCGGGCCGAAGAACCTGGAGCAGACCGGCGAGATCGCCGACGGCGCCCTGCTCATCTTCCCCTCCGCCGACCACCTCGAGGACACCGCGATCAAGTACCTGCGGGCCGGGCGCGAGAAGGCCGGCAAGACCCTCGACGGGTTCGACGTCTGCCCGACCGTGCCGCTCGCCGTCGGCGAGGACAAGGACGTCGCCCGGCTCGCCGACACCTTCCGCCCCTACACCGCCCTGTACGTCGGCGGCATGGGCAGCCCCAAGCAGAACTTCTACAACCAGCTCGCCCGGCGCATGGGTTACGAGCGGGAGGCCGCCGAGATCCAGGACAAGTACCTCTCCGGCGACAAGCAGGGCGCCGCGGCGGCCGTGCCGCACGACCTCATCGACCGCACCACGCTGCTCGGCTCCGTGGACCGCATCGCCGACCGGATGAAGGCCTACGCCGCGGCCGGGGTCACCACCCTCAGCCTCGCTCCCGCCGGCTTCACCCTCGACGAGCGGCTCGCCTCCCTCCGCGCCGGCAGCGAGGCCCTGGAGCGCGCCGGACTCGCGTAACACGCGGCACACGCGCGGGGGGATCTTCAGCGGCCGTGGTGGGGGCTCGGGGGTCTTCCCCGCCACGGCCGTCACGAGGAACAACGCGCCCGGCGCCGCGCGGTTACGCCCCCGCAGTGCCCCCGGTGCTCCTTCTTTCGGCCCAGTTGACCGACACAGCTGTTGCAGCACCCGCGATGCCGCATTTGACTCGTTCTTTGCGGAATCCTGCGGAAAGGTGCCCCACCATGCTTTCGGCCAAGAGTCTGTTCCTGGAGATCCTCGACAAGGACGAGTCCTTCCGCCTCTTCTGCTCCATCGCGGCCAGCGGCGAGGCACAGGGCGGCTGGGAGAACGGGCGGATCGCCGCGCTCGTCCCGGAGGGCGAACGCGCACTCGTCCCCAAGATCACGAGGCACGGCGCGGACGAGGACAAACACGGGCGGATCTTCAACGCCCTCTTGCGCAAACGCGGCCTGGAACCGGTCCCCGTCCCGCCCGAGACCGACTACACGATGCTCCTGGAGAAACGCGGGATCGGCCTCGCCCACGACAAGCTCCGGCGGGACGAACCGCTCGGCGTACAGGACCTCATCGTCTACCTGGCGCACAGCCGGGTCACCGAACAGCGGGCCTCCGAACAGATGGTCATGCTCCGCAGGTACTTCGCCGACCACCCGGAGGTCGGCCGGGCCGTCCGCATGATCTCCGACGACGAGGACAACCACCTCGCCTACACCCACGAGGAACTGCTGCGCTTCGCGTCCTCCGGCTACGGCCGGCTGATCCAGCGGACCCTGCGCGAGTGCGCCCTCGCCGAGATCCGCGTCTACCGGGACGTCAGCCTCGCTGTCATGGCCCACATGGGGCGCATCCTCGGCTGGCCGAGGGCCAAGTCCGCGGTGCTCGCGGCCGGCATCCGCGCCGTGTACGCCTACGAGCGGACCGCGGGCTGGCGGCGCATGGTCTCCCTGCGGATGCCCGAGCGCCGCGACCCCCTGGGCGGCCCCGCGACCGCCGCCGCCGAGTTCGCCTGAGGCGTCCGGTCACAGCCAGCCGCGCCGCTGGAAGAGGCGGTACAGCAGCACTTCCAGGGCCGCCATCAGCAGGATCACCGCCGGATACGACCACACCCAGTGCAGCTCCGGCATGTGCTCGAAGTTCATGCCGTAGATCCCCGCGATCATCGTGGGGACCGCGGCCATGGCCGCCCACGCGGAGATCTTCCGCATGTCGTCGTTCTGCCGGACGCTCATCTGGGCCAGATGCGCCGACAGGATGTCCGACACCAGCCGGTCCAGGCCCTCCACGGACTCGTTCACGCGCGTGAGGTGGTCGCTCACGTCGCGGAAGAAGGGCCGGGCCTGGTCGTCCACGAAGGGCACCCCGCCACCGCCCATCGGCCCGGTGCCGGCCAGCCGCGTCAGCGGCAGCGCCAGCGGCACGATCGCCCGGCGGAACTCCAGGACCTGCCGCTTGAAGTTGTAGATCCGGGACGCCGTGTTGCGCGAGCCGCCCCGGTCCGGGGAGAACACCTCCGCCTCCAGTTCCTCCAGGTCGGTCTGCAGCTCGGTCGACACCTCCAGGTAGTGGTCGACGGTGGCGTCGGCGATCGCGTACAGCACGGAGGTCGGGCCCTTCTCCAGCAACTCCGCCTCCTCCTCCAGACGGCGCCGCACAGCCGCCAGCGGCGAGCCCTCGCCGTGCCGGACGGTCACCACGAAGCTGTCCCCGACGAAGATCATCACCTCGCCGGTGGAGACGGTGTCGGTCTCCGGCTCGTACACGACCGGCTTGAGCACCAGGAAGAGCGAGTCGTCGTACACCTCCAGCTTGGGCCGCTGATGGGCCTTGAGGGCGTCCTCGACGGCCAGCGGGTGCAGCCCGAACTCCTGGGTGACCAGATCGAACTCCTTCTCCGAGGGCTCGTGCAGCCCGATCCAGACGAACCCGCCCGCGGCCCGCGCCTCGTCCAGCGCGTCGGACAGGTCCTCGGGCCCCTCACTGCGGTGCCCGTGACGGTAGATGGCGCAGTCGACGATCACGAACCACATCCTCCCGCCGCCCGCGCTCCGCCGTCGCGCGGGGTACGCCTACGCTGGGCCGCATGCCCACGCTGATCCTCGTAAGGCACGGACGTTCCACCGCCAACACCGCCGGACTGCTCGCCGGCTGGACGCCCGGCGTCGCCCTGGACGAACGCGGCGCCGCACAGGCCGCCGCGCTGCCCGGGCGGCTCGACGGGCTGCCCCTCTCCGAGGTTGTCACCAGCCCCCTGCAGCGCTGCCAGGAGACCGTCCAGCCGCTGCTGGACGCCCGGCCCGGCCTGCGCGCGCACACCGACGAGCGGATCGGGGAGTGCCACTACGGCGACTGGTCCGGCCGCAAGCTCGCCGAGCTCAAGGACGAACCGCTGATGGAGGTGGTGCAGGCCCACCCGTCGGCGGCCGCGTTCCCGGGCGGCGAGTCCATGCGGGCGATGCAGACCCGCGCGGCCGAGGCCGTACGGGAGTGGAACGCCCGCGTGGAGCGCGATCACGGCGCCGACGCCGTGTACCTCATGTGTTCGCACGGCGACATCATCAAGTCTCTCGTCGCGGACGCGCTCGGACTTCATCTCGACCTCTTCCAGCGGATCTCCGTGGAACCGTGTTCCATCACCGCGATCCGTTACACCCGCCTGAGGCCGTTTCTCGTTCGCCTCGGGGACACCGGGGATTTCGCCTCCCTCGCACCGCGCGAGGAACCCTCGGGGGATGACGCACCCGTGGGTGGTGGTGCGGGCGCACCGTGATCGTCGGGCGCAGTAGGGTGAAGCGTCGCGTGCGCACAGAGCCCCTCACGCACCCCGGTTCTCTCGACCCAGCACTCTCGATCCGATCTCGATCCAATGGAGACAGGACGTGTCCCGTCAGGTGTTCCTCTACGACCCGCCGGACCGCTTCGTGGCCGGCACGGTCGGACTGCCCGGGCGCCGTACGTTCTTCCTCCAGGCCACCGCCGGCTCCCGGGTGACCAGCGTGGCCCTGGAGAAGACCCAGGTCGCCGCCCTCGCCGAGCGCATGGACGAACTGCTCGACGAGGTCGTACGCCGCAGCGGCGGCAACGCCCCGGTCCCCGCGATGGCCCCGGCCGAGGTCTCCGACACCGCTCCGCTGGAGACCCCCATCGAGGAGGAGTTCCGCGTCGGCACCATGGCACTCGCCTGGGACGGCGAGGAGCAGCGGATGATCGTCGAGGCCCAGGCCCTGGTGGAACTGGACGCCGACTCCGAGGAGGACCTCGCGGAGGCCGAGGAGCGGCTGCTCCAGGACGAGGAGAACGGGCCCCCGATGCTGCGGGTCCGGCTCACCGGCGCACAGGCCAGGGCCTTCGCCAAACGCGCCCTCGACGTCGTCAACGCGGGGCGGCCACCGTGCCCGCTGTGCAGCCTGCCGCTCGACCCGGAAGGACACGTATGTCCGCGCCAGAACGGATACCGCCGCGGAGCGTGACCGGCGCCGCCCTCCTCGCCGAGGGCGAGCTGACCGTGCGCGGACGCATCCGCGACGCCTCCAACGCGGCGCTGTACTGCACGGTGGCGTACGACGGCCAGGAGGCGGCCTGCGTGTACAAACCGGTCGCCGGGGAGCGCCCGCTGTGGGACTTCCCCGACGGCACCCTCGCCGAGCGCGAGGTGGCCGCCTACGAGGTCTCCGAGGCGACCGGCTGGGCACTGATACCGCCCACCGTGCTGCGCGAGGGCCCGTACGGCGAGGGCATGGTCCAGCTGTGGGTCGAGGCGGCCCCCGACGCCGAACTGCTCGCCCTGGTGGACGGCGAGGAACCGGAGCCGGGCTGGAAGGCCATCGGGTTCGCCGAGGTCGGTGAGGGACGGACCGCGCTCCTCGTGCACGCCGACGACGAACGGCTGCGCCGCCTCGCGGTGCTGGACGCGGTGATCAACAACGCCGACCGCAAGGGCGGCCACCTGCTGGCGACCACCGGCGGACCGCTCTACGGGATCGACCACGGTGTCACCTTCCACGTGGAGAACAAGCTGCGCACCCTGCTGTGGGGCTGGGCGGGGGAGCCCCTCACCGCGGAGGCCGTCGGCGTCCTCGAGGGGCTCAGGGACGCCCTGGCCGACGAGGGCGCCCTGGGCGCGCGCCTGGCCGGGCTGATCACCGCCGCCGAGCTGGCCGCCACGCGCGCGCGGGTCGACGCGCTGCTCACCTCCGGCAGGCATCCGGAGCCGAGCGGCGAGTGGCCGGCGATTCCCTGGCCACCGGTGTAGGAGCACATCGGGGAGCGGAACACAAGATCGCCTTTCCGGCCGTCCGGCCCGCTCCGGTTCGTATACGCGACTTGCGGGCGGTTAGGCTCATGTACATGCATGCCTGGCCCGCTTCCGAGGTCCCCGCCCTGCCTGGTCAGGGCCGCGACCTGAGGATCCACGACACCGCGACCGGCGGCCCGGTCACCCCGGACCCCGGTCCCGTCGCCCGTATCTACGTCTGCGGCATCACCCCGTACGACGCGACCCACATGGGGCACGCGGCGACCTACAACGCGTTCGACCTGGTGCAGCGCGTGTGGCTCGACACCAAGCGGCAGGTTCACTACGTCCAGAACGTCACCGACGTCGACGACCCGCTGCTGGAGCGGGCCGAACGGGACGGCGTCGACTGGGTCGCCCTCGCCGAGAAGGAGACGGCCCTCTTCCGCGAGGACATGACCGCCCTGCGGATGCTTCCGCCCCGGCAGTACATAGGCGCCGTCGAGGCCATACCCGGCATCGTCCCGCTCGTGGAGCGGCTGCGCGACCTCGGCGCCGCCTACGAGCTGGAGGGGGACATCTACTTCTCCGTCGAGTCCGACCCGCACTTCGGCAAGGTCTCGAACCTCGACGCCGCGGCCATGCGGCTGCTGTCCGCCGAGCGCGGCGGTGACCCCGACCGGCCCGGCAAGAAGAACCCGCTCGACCCGATGCTGTGGATGGCCGCCCGCGAGGGCGAGCCCAGCTGGGACGGCGGCTCGCTGGGCCGTGGCCGGCCCGGCTGGCACATCGAGTGCGTCGCCATCGCCCTGGACCACCTCGGCATGGGCTTCGACGTCCAGGGCGGCGGCTCCGACCTGGCCTTCCCGCACCACGAGATGGGCGCCTCGCACGCCCAGGTGCTCACCGGCGAGTTCCCCATGGCCAAGGCGTACGTACACGCCGGCATGGTCGCCCTGAACGGCGAGAAGATGTCCAAGTCCAAGGGCAACCTCGTCTTCGTCTCCCAGCTGCGCCGCGACGGCGTCGACCCCGCCGCCATCCGGCTCACCCTCCTCGCCCACCACTACCGGTCCGACTGGGAGTGGACCGACCAGGTGCTGCGGGACGCCGAGGAGCGGCTCGCACGCTGGCGCGCCGCCGTGTCCCGGCCCGACGGGCCGCCCGCCGAGGCGCTCGTCGAGGAGATCCGCGAGGCTCTCGCCGACGACCTCGACGCCCCGGCGGCGCTGGCCGCCGTGGACCGCTGGGCCGCGCTCCAGCAGGAGAGCGGCGGCGACGACACCGGCGCCCCCGGCGTGGTGACACGCGCCGTGGACGCGCTGCTGGGCGTGGCCCTGTAGCGTCGGCAGACGAAGGGGCGGTACGCGTCGCGCGTACCGCCCCTTCGCTCAGTCCTCCGACGAGTCGTCGTCCTCGGTGCTCGGCGGCTTGGGAGGCTTCGGCGGCCGGGCGCGGCCACCGGGGTTGTCCCTCCGGTACGTACCGTCCCCGCCGTCCGCCGTCGCGTGCCCGCCGGGCGGGCTGACGTCCCGTCGGCGCAGATAGCGCTCGAACTCGCGGGCGATCGCCTCGCCCGACGCCTCCGGAAGCTCGGCGGTGTCCCGGGCCTCCTCCAGCGTCTGCACGTACTCGGCGACTTCGCTGTCCTCGGCGGCCAACTGGTCCACGCCCACCTGCCAGGCGCGCGCGTCCTCGGGCAGTTCGCCCAGCGGGATCCGCAGGTCGAGCAGGTCCTCGAGGCGGTTGAGCAGGGCCAGCGTCGCCTTCGGGTTGGGCGGCTGCGACACGTAGTGCGGGACCGCCGCCCACAGCGACACCGCCGGGACACCGGCGTGCGTGCAGGCCTCCTGCAGAACGCCGACGATGCCCGTGGGGCCCTCGTACTTGGTCTCCTCCAGGTCCATCCGCTGGGCCAGGTCCGGGTCGGACGTCACCCCGCTGACCGGGACCGGACGCGTGTGCGGGGTGTCACCGAGCAGGGCGCCCAGGACGACCACCAACTCCACGCCCAGCTCGTGCGCGAATCCCAGCAGCTCGTTGCAGAACGAGCGCCAGCGCATGGACGGTTCGATGCCACGGACCAGCACCAGGTCTCGGGGCTTCTCGCCGCCGACCCGGACCACCGAGAGTCTCGTCGTCGGCCAGGTGATCTTGCGGACGCCGCCGTCCATGAACACCGTGGGGCGGTTCACCTGGAAGTCGTAGTAGTCCTCGGCGTCCAGCGCCGCGAACACCTCGCCCTTCCACTCCCTCTCCAGATGCGCGACCGCGGTGGAAGCGGCGTCGCCGGCATCGTTCCAGCCCTCGAACGCGGCCACCATGACCGGGTCGATCAGCTCGGGTACCCCCTCGAGCTCGATCACCCAGTGCCTCCTTCCGACGTGCCCTCGCGTACGTCCCAACCTTACGGCGTCCGACGGGGGCGCCCGCAGCCCCCTCGCACGGGGGAGTGACCGGATCACTGCCCCGATCAACACGCCGGAACACCCCCCGGCCGGGAGCAGCCTCACCGGCCCCGCGCGGCTGACTCACAGGTGTTTCACAGGGTGCTGCGCAGCCACTGCTCCACGCTCGCGATGTGCACGGTCGCCCAGGACCGGGCCGCCTCCGCGTCCCGGTCGCGCAGGGCACCCAGGATCGCGCGGTGCTCGCGCAGGGTGCGGCTGACCGCGTCCTCCTGGGTCAGACCGCGCCAGATCCGGGCCCGGGTGGTCGGCCCCGACAGGCCGTCCAGCAGCGAGCACAGCACCGAGTTGCCGGAGCCGCGCACGATGCCCCGGTGGAACTCCAGGTCGCAGGCGACGAGTTCCTCCACCGAGGGCTCGGTGCCCAGGGCGTCCAACTGCGTCGTCAGCGCGTCCAGTTGCTGCTCGCTGATCCGGGCGGCGGCCATGGCGGTGGCGGCCGGCTCCAGGATCCGGCGCACCGCCAGGAACTCCAGCACCGTGTCGTCGCGGTGGAAGTCGACGACGAAGCTCAGTGCCTCCAGCAGCAGTTGGGGATCCAGGCTGGTGACGTACGTCCCGTCACCCTGCCGCACGTCCAGGATCCGGATCAGCGACAGCGCCCGCACCGCCTCCCGCAGGGAGTTGCGGGACAGCCCCAGCTCGGCGGCCAGCTCACTCTCCTTGGGCAGCCGGTCGCCGGGCCGCAGCGCACCGGAGACGATCATCCCCTTGATCTTCTCGATCGCCTCGTCGGTGACCGCCATGGCGGGCCTCCTGTCGTTCAGACCTCCGATGTGTCAGCACATTATGGACGCACACACCGGGGCCGGACCTGTGCACGGGCAAGCCGGTCGCCGCAGCCCCGGGGCCCGCGCGGAGCAGGGCGGAGGCATGCGGAAGGGGCGGCTCCATCGGCGTGGAGCCGCCCCTTGCGCGGTCCCGGCCCCGGTGCGGAGGGGGCCGTCCCTTGGTGCCGGCCACGGTCAGGGGAGTGGCCGGCGGAGGGTCTACTTCTTGTCCAGCAGGTCCTGGACCTTGGCGCGCACCTCGTCCGTGGCCAGGCCGCGGATCGTCAGCGTCGTCCGGCGGCGCAGCACGTCGTCCGGCGTCTCGGCCCACTCGTGGTCCCGGGCGTAGACGACCTGCGCCCAGATCTCCGGGGCGTCCGGGTGGACCCGCTCGCCGAGCTCCGGGTTGTCGTTGGCCAGTCGGGCGATGTCGAAGGCCAGCGAACCGTAGTGGGTCGCCAGGTGCCTGGCGGTGTCGGCGGCCATGCGCGGGCCGGGCGCCGGGTGGTCCACCAGGAGGCGGTGGGCGACCGCGCGCGGGTTGGCGACGCCGGGCAGCGGCAGCTTCTTGGGCAGCGAGGAGATCGGCTCGAAGTCGTCGCCCAGCGGGTGACCGGGGAGCGCCTCCAGCTTCTGCATGACCGTACGGCCGATGTGCCGGAAGGTGGTCCACTTGCCGCCCGCGACGGACAGCATGCCGCCCTTGCCCTCGGTCACCACGGTCTCGCGCTTGGCCTTCGCCGTGTCGCCGGGGCCGCCCGGCAGCACGCGCAGCCCCGCGAAGGCGTAGGTGATCAGGTCACGGTCGAGCTGCTGGTCGCGGATGGAGAAGGCGGCCTCGTCCAGTATCTGGGCGATGTCCTTGTCGTTGACCGCGACATCCGCCGGGTCGCCCTCGTACTCCTCGTCCGTGGTGCCCAGCAGCAGCATGTCCTCCCAGGGGAGGGCGAAGGTGATGCGGTACTTGTCGATCGGGGTGGCCAGCGCGGCCTTCCAGGGGGAGGTGCGCTTCAGGACCAGGTGCGCGCCCTTCGACAGTCGGATGGACGGGGCCGCGTCCGGGTCCTCCATCCGGCGCAGGTGGTCGACCCACGGACCGGTCGCGTTCAGCACCAGGCGGGCGTTGACCCCGAACTCCTCGCCGGACAGCCGGTCCCTGAGTTCGGCGCCGGTGACCCGGCCCTTGGTGAAGCGCAGGCCGGTGACCTCGGCGTGGTTGAGGACGACCGCGCCCGCGTCGACGGCCGCGCGGACCGTCATCAGCGCCATGCGCGAGTCGTTCATCTGGTCGTCGCCGTACACGGCCACGGCCTTGAGGTTCTCGGTGCGCAGCTCGGGCACGTCCTGCGCGGCCTTCGACGGGCTCAGCAGGTGGC
Organism: Streptomyces sp. NPDC039424; assembly: GCF_055639495.1. Classification (NCBI taxonomy): domain Bacteria; kingdom Bacillati; phylum Actinomycetota; class Actinomycetes; order Kitasatosporales; family Streptomycetaceae; genus Streptomyces; species Streptomyces sp. NPDC039424. The sequence continues at coordinate 5,314 of NZ_JBVKAI010000017.1, read as the reverse complement.
CGACGCCGTCACCGAACGCGGAGAGCGCGGAGTAGGCGAAGACGCCCGCGCCGAGCTTCGCCGCGCCGTGCGGCCCGCCCTTGTACACGGGGAGGTAGAAGGTGAGCGGGTTCGCCAGGTGGGGGGCCACCTGACGGGAGACCGCACGGCGCTCGAAGTGATTCTCCGCCACCAGCTTCACCGCGCCGGTCTGCAGGTAGCGCAGACCGCCGTGGAGCAGCTTGGAGGAGGCGGAGGAAGTGGCGCCGGCGAAGTCGCCGGCGTCGACCACAGCCACCCTGAGGCCGGACTGCGCGGCGTGCCAGGCCGTGGAGATGCCCAGGATGCCGCCGCCGATCACGAGAAGGTCGTACGACGCCTTGGAGAGCTGCTCCCTGGTCTCGGCCCGGCTCGGAAGGGAGCCGGATGCCGGGTGCGTCCCCAGGGCAGGTACGGACTGCAGGGTGGACTGACTGGTCATTTCGGGTACTTACTCCTCGTCAGCTGACGTCAGCTCTCGTCAGCTCTCGTCCTCGTCGATCCAGCCCATGGTCCGTTCGACGGCCTTGAGCCAGTTCTTGTACTCACGGTCGCGGGTCTCCGCGTCCATGCGGGGGGTCCACTCGGCGGCCCGGCGCCAGTTGGCGCGCAGTTCGTCCGTGCTGGACCAGAAGCCGACGGCGAGACCGGCGGCGTAGGCGGCGCCGAGGCAGGTCGTCTCGGCGACCATCGGGCGCACCACGGGCGCGTCCAGGACGTCGGAGAGCGTCTGCATCAGCAGGTTGTTGGCGGTCATGCCGCCGTCGACCTTGAGGGTCACCAGCTCGTCGCCGGAGTCCTTGACCATGGCGTCGGCGATCTCCCGCGTCTGCCAGGCGGTGGCCTCCAGGACGGCGCGCGCGAGGTGCGCCTTCGTGACGTACCGGGTCAGGCCGGCGATCACACCGCGGGCGTCGGAGCGCCAGTGCGGGGCGAACAGGCCGGAGAAGGCCGGCACGAAGTAGGCGCCGCCGTTGTCCTCGACCGAGAGCGCGAGCGTCTCGATCTCGGCGGCGGTGGAGATCAGGCCCATCTGGTCGCGCATCCACTGCACCAGGGAGCCGGTGACTGCGATCGAGCCCTCCAGGGCGTAGACCGTCGGCTGGTCGCCGATCTTGTAGCCGACCGTGGTCAGCAGGCCCGCGTAGGAGTTGATGATCTTGTCACCGGTGTTCATCACCATGAAGGTGCCGGTGCCGTAGGTGGACTTGGTCTCGCCCTCGGAGAAGCAGGTCTGGCCGAACAGGGCCGCCTGCTGGTCGCCGAGCGCGGAGGCCACGGGGATGCCGCCGAGCAGTTCGCCGAGCTTGCCGCCGGTGACCTCGCCGTACACCTCGGCGGAGGAGCGGATCTCGGGCAGGATCTGCATCGGCACGCCGATGGACTCACAGATCTTGTCGTCCCACTGCGTCGTGTGCAGGTTCATGAGCAGGGTGCGGGAGGCGTTGGTCACGTCGGTGACGTGGTGGCCGCCGTTGGCACCACCGGTCAGGTTCCAGATGACCCAGGTGTCCATGGTGCCGAAGAGGATGTCGCCCGCCTCGGCGCGCTCCTTGAGGCCCTCGACGTTGTCGAGCAGCCAGCGGGCCTTGGGGCCGGCGAAGTACGAGGCCAGCGGCAGGCCGGTCTCGCGGCGGAAGCGGTCCTGGCCGACGTTGCGGCCGAGCTCTCTGCAGAGGGCGTCGGTGCGGGTGTCCTGCCAGACGATGGCGTTGTGGACGGGCTCACCGGTGTTCTTGTCCCACAGCACGGTGGTCTCGCGCTGGTTGGTGATGCCGATGGCCTTGATGTCGTCGCGGGTGATGCCGGCCTTCTGGATGGCTCCGGCGACGACCTCCTGGACGTTGGTCCAGATCTCGTTGGCGTTGTGCTCGACCCAGCCCGGCTTCGGGAAGATCTGCTCGTGCTCCTTCTGGTCGACGGAGACGATCCGGCCGTCCCGGTCGAAGACGATGCAGCGCGAGGAGGTCGTGCCCTGGTCGATAGCGGCGATGAACGGGCCGGCAGTGTGGGCGTCGGTCACTGTGTGCTCCTGAGGAATCCGTGGTTGAGGGGCGTTACGTACGGCGCGTGCTCGAGGTTCGGGGCCCGGGCCGCCCGTGGGAGACCCGGGACTCCTATTAAGCGAATGCGACGTTGTAGATGCCTGCGGCTATCGCGCCGCCGATCAGCGGACCGACCACCGGGATCCAGGCGTAGCCCCAGTCGGAGCCGCCCTTGTTGGGCAGGGGCAGGAGGGCGTGCACGATGCGCGGACCGAGGTCACGGGCGGGGTTGATCGCGTAGCCCGTGGGACCGCCCAGGGACAGGCCGATGGAGACGACCACCAGCGAGGTGATCAGCGCACCCAGGGTGCCGAGGCCGTTGCCCTTGTCGTTCAGGCCCTGCGTGAGGACGGCGAGCACCAGCACGATGGTGCCGATGATCTCCGTGGCGAGGTTCTGCACCGCGTTCCGGATCTCCGGACCGGTGGAGAAGACACCCAGGACCGGGCCGGCGCCCGTCTCCTGGGCCTCGACGGCCTTGGCCGCCGTGGTCTGCGCGCCCGGACCGCCGACGATCTCCTTGTCGGTGAGGTGCGCGTGGAACTGGCCGTAGTAGGCCACCCAGACCAGGGCCGCGCCGATCATGGCGCCGAGAAGCTGGCCGCCCCAGTAGGTGGGGAGGTTGCTGAAGTCGTTGTCCTTGATCGCGAGTGCGAGCGTCACGGCCGGGTTGAGGTGGGCACCGGAGAGCGGCGCCGAGGTGTAGACAGCCGTCAGAACGGCGAAACCCCACCCGAAGGTGATGGCGAGCCAGCCGGCGTTGCGGGCCTTGGAGGCCTTCAGGGTGACAGCGGCGCACACGCCACCGCCGAGCAGGATGAGTATGGCGGTACCGATGGTCTCGCCGATGAAGATGTCGGAGCTGGACACCCGCGACTCCTTTGTCCTTCGTCCAGGGGACCGAACCCCGGGTCCCTCCGGGAGTTCGAGCTGCCCTCGGGGGTGAGAGCGATGTCGGCCCTTGGCGTTGTCACACTCTAGCGCGTATTGCCGGTAGGTGTTCGACAATGCCGACCGATGGACGGGAGTCTTGCTCCGGCCTCAGCCACGCGTCAAGAGTCTGGTTATCGAAAACACGATCGTTATTGATCGCTATGAGTTATCTATGTTCTGGCACGGAAGTGCAGTTACGCGGGTTATGTCCCTTTCAGGGTATGGCGAGAGCCGGAACGCCGCCCCGCGTCCCGGTCAGTCACCCTCTTCCCGCGCGCCGTCTCCCCGCGCGCCGTCTTCCCCCGGGGTCAGAACCGCCCGGCGCCCAGGTCCCGCGACACCGCGCGGGCACAGTCCCGTACCGCCGCGATCAGCTCGGGGCGCAACTCGCCGTCCGAGCACAACCGCTCCACCGCCCCGGTGATGCCCACGGCGCCCACCGGCATGCGCCGCCGGTTGTGGATGGGCGCGGCCACCGAGGCCACGCCCTCCCAGGTCTCCTCCACGTCGGCCGCGTAGCCACGCGCGCGCGTGAGGTCGAGGATGTGCTCGAAGCCCGCCAGGTCGCTCACCGTGCGGTCGGTGAACGCCTTCCGGTCGGCCTCCAGCGCCTCGCTGTGCGCCACCGGGTCGTAGGCCGACAGCACCTTGCCCAGGGCCGTGGAGTGCAGCGGCTGCATGGCCCCGATCTCCAGGACCTGCCGGCTGTCGTCGGGCCGGAAGACGTGGTGCACGATCAGGACGCCCTGCTGGTGCAGCACGCCCAGGTAGACGCTCTCCCCGCTGGAGCGGGCCAGGTCGTCCGTCCACACCAGGGCGCGTGCCCGCAGCTCGTGCACGTCGAGATAGGTGGTGCCCAGGCGCAGCAGCTCCGCGCCCAGCTGATAGCGCCCGGAGACGTCGTCCTGCTCCACGAAGCCCTCCTGCTGGAGGGTGCGCAGGATGCCGTGGGCCGTGCCCTTGGCGAGGCCCAGCGACGAGGCGATGTCCGACAGGCCTAGCCGTCGCTCGCCGCCCGCGAGCAGCCGCATCATCGCGGCCGCCCGTTCGAGCGACTGGATGTTCCGTGCCATCGCCGTACTGCCTCCGTCCCCTTCGTCCGCCGTAGAGCACCGTTAACCGACGCCGTTCGGCAATGTCGAACACTACCGGTCCATGACGACCTCCCGCTAATGGTCGGTCGGTACTTGTTACGTCACGCGTGGTCAGCTTGTGGCCCATCCGCCACCCCCGTCCGCGTCGTGGACGCCCTGCCCATCCAAGCCGACTCCCGGTTACGCTGGCGCCGTGCGTCTTCCCCGGGCCTGCCCGGGAAACCGCATAGCCGACAGCCGTCGCATCCCAGGGAGCCCCTTCATGGCCTCGTCGCCGCTGACCCCTTCCGCCGACAGCCGGACCCGTGCGTCCGCTCTCCGCCAGGCGCTCGCCACCCGGGTGGTGGTGGCCGACGGAGCGATGGGCACGATGCTCCAGGCCCAGGAGCCGACGCTGGAGGACTTCGAGAACCTCGAGGGCTGCAACGAGATCCTCAACGTCACCCGTCCGGACATCGTCCGCTCGGTCCACGACGCGTACTTCGCGGCGGGCGTGGACTGCGTGGAGACCAACACCTTCGGCGCGAACCTCACCGCTCTGGGCGAGTACGACATCCCCGAACGCATCGTCGAGCTGTCCGAGTCCGGAGCCCGCATCGCACGCGAGGCCGCCGACGCGTACACGGCCAGGACCGGAAGCCCACGCTGGGTGCTCGGCTCCATGGGACCGGGCACCAAGCTGCCCACCCTCGGCCACACCACCTTCACCGCCATCCGCGACGCCTACCAGCAGAACGCCGAGGGCCTGCTCGCGGGCGGCGCCGACGCCCTGCTGGTGGAGACCACGCAGGACCTGCTGCAGACCAAGGCGTCCGTCGTCGCCGCCCGCCGCGCCATGAGCACGGCCGGCTACGAGGTGCCGCTGATCGTGTCGGTGACGGTGGAGACGACCGGCACCATGCTGCTGGGCTCGGAGATCGGCGCGGCGCTGACCGTGCTGGAGCCGCTGGGCATCGACATGATCGGCCTGAACTGCGCCACCGGCCCGGCCGAGATGAGCGAGCACCTGCGCTACCTGGCCCGGCACTCCCGCATCCCGCTGTCCTGCATGCCGAACGCCGGCCTTCCCGTCCTCGGCAAGGACGGCGCCCACTACCCGCTGACGGCCCCGGAGCTCGCGGACGCCCACGAGACCTTCGTCCGTGAGTACGGTCTGTCCCTGATCGGTGGTTGTTGCGGTACGACTCCGGAGCACTTGCGGCAGGTGGTCGAGCGGGTCCGGGA
>NZ_JBVKAI010000016.1:0-186065 GCF_055639495.1 Streptomyces sp. NPDC039424 | reverse complement strand
CTCCGTGGTGACCGGCACGCCGGCGGGAAGACCCTCCAGCGTGGCGACGAGTGCGGGACCGTGGGACTCCCCCGCGGTCAGCCAGCGCAACCTGCTCAACGGTGCTCCTCAGTGCTCGCGCCCGGTACTGCCCTGCGTACGCGCGTCCTCGCGTACGGCAACGGCGCGACCAGGTGCGCGGCCCCGGCCCGCCATCTCCGATCCTCCCACGTCCGCGACGGGACCCGGCCCCCGGTCCAGAACCCGGACGCGCGGGCGGCGGTCAATGTCCGGCGAGCGCCTTCTCCCCGGCCCGGCGCATGGCCTCCAGCGGCGCCGGTGCGCGGCCGGTCATCTGCTCCACCTGGAGCACGGCCTGGTGCACCAGCAGGTCGAGTCCGCTGACGACGGCGCCGCCGAACATCGACCAGCGCGCCGCCAGTTCGGTCGGCCAGGGGTCGTAGAGCACGTCGAAGAGGGTGGCGGGCCGCTCCGGTACGGCGGCGGCGAGGGCGTCGGTGGTGCCCGCGGGCGTCGTGGCGATCACCAGGGGGGCGCGCAGCGCCTCGGCCGCGTCCGCCCAGTCGGCCGTGCGCAGCTCCACGTCGAGCCGCTCGCCCCACTGGCGCATCTCGGCGGCGCGGGCCTCGCTGCGGACGTACGCGACGATCTCACCGGTGCAGACCCGGGCCAGAGCGGCCAGGGCGGAGGAGGCGGTGGCGCCGGCGCCGAGGACGGCGGCGGAGTCGACCTGTTCGATGCCGTGCTCGCGCAGGGCGGCGACCATGCCCGGGATGTCGGTGTTGTCGCCGATACGCCGGCCGTCCTCGGTGAAGACGACCGTGTTGACCGCCTCCACGGAGGCGGCCGTGTCGCTGATCTCGTCGACCAGCGGGATGACCGCCCGCTTCAGCGGCATGGTCAGCGACAGCCCCGCCCACCCGGGCCCGAGCCCGTCGAGAAAGCCGGGCAGGCCGTCCTCGTCGACCTCGAAGCGCTCGTACGACCAGTCGGCCAGGCCGAGTTCGTCGTACGCCGCCCGGTGCAGCACCGGGGAGAGCGAGTGGGCGATGGGCTTACCGAGCACGGCGGCACGGCGGGCGTCAGCGGCCCGAGCTGGCATTGAACTTGTCCTTGAGTTCCTGGAATTCGGCGTACGTCTTGGCGAACTCGGTCTCGTTCTGACCGTCGGTCGCCACGAAGTAGATCCAGCCGTCGTCGGTCGGATTCAGTGCCGCCTTGATCGCGTCGTCGCCGGGGTTTCCGATGGGACCGGGCGGGAGTCCCCTGTTGGTGTAGGTGTTGTACGGGTCCTTGTTGCTGTTGATCTCGGACTCGCTGATGTGGATGTTGCTGGTGCCCTTCAGGTAGTTGAAGGTCGAGTCGAACTGCAGCAGCTGGTTGGTCTCGGTGTTCGTCGGCTTGAGGCGGTTGTAGATCACTTCCGCCATCTTGCGGAAGTCGTCGTGCGTCTTTCCCTCGGCCTGGACAAGGCTCGAGACCGTGACGAGCTGCCACGGGTTCTCCAGCCCCAGGTCCTTGGCCTTCGCCGTGAGGCCGTAGGCGGCGTATTTGTCCTTGGCCTGGGTGACCATCTGCTTCAGGATCGCCGCGGGCTTCATCCCCTTGGCCGCGGGATAGGTGCCCGGGAAGAGGAAGCCCTCCAGCGGATCGATGATCTGCTTGTCGTTCTTCGCCCAGCCCGGCAGCCCGAGGCTCTTGTACTGCTTGCGGGCGATTCCCTTGGTGGTGCCGATGGAAAGACCGAGCTTCTTGTCGATCGCCGCGTAGACGCCCGCGTTGCGCTGTCCGGGCGTGACCACCACGTTGGCCTGGCTCCGCGGGTCGAGCATCGCGGTGACGGCGCTGGCGGCGGACATCTCCTTCTTCAGGAGATAGGCACCGGCCTGGATCTGGTCACCCTTGGAGTTCTGCCCCTGGGCGTGCACGAAAGCGTCGGCGCTCTTGACGACCCCGGCCTCTTTCAGCCGGCGGCCGATCTCCCAGCCGCCCGCGCCCTTGGGGATCTCGACGGCCACCGTCGCGTTGATGCCGTCGCCCGCGTAGTCCGGAGCCGGGGCGAAACGATTTTGGTAGAACTTGTACCCGAAATATCCGACACCGCCCAGCCCGCCGCCGAAGACCAGGACGACCACCATGCAGGCGCAGCCGTTGCGCCGCTTCTTGGCCCCCTTGCCGCCCTTGGCCCCTTTGCCGTTCTTGCCGCGCTTGTCACCATGGGCACGGCGCGCTTTCGGGTCGTCACCGAGCTCGTCGTCGGCCTCGTCCTCGTCGTCGCCCCCACCCGCGAAGAAGGGGTGCTCGTCCTGCTCGGGACCGGGCTCCGGCTCGGCCTCCGGCTCGGGCTCGGGGCGTCTGCGGCCGGGCGGCTCCGGTGGCGGGTAGGCGTCGGGGGTGCCGTAGAGGTCGGGCTGCTCCCCGCCGTAGGCCACCGGCTGCTGGCCGTAGGGGTCACCGGGATCGGCGGCGTAGGGCACGTGTCCGTGGGTACCGGTGGCGTCCCAGCCGCCGCCCTGGTGGTACTGCTCCTGGACATGACCGGCATACTGCTGCTGGTCGTACTGCTGCTGCCCCTGCTCGCCGTAGTGCTGGTGACCCTGCTGCTCGTACTGCTGGTGGCCCTGGCCCTCGTAGTACTGGTACTGCTGCTGGTCGTACCCGCCCTGCTGGCCCTGGTCCTGGGCCCAGTCACCGTACTGCGGCTCCTGCGGATACTGCTGCGGCTGGCCGCCGTAGGCAGACTGCGGGCCCACGTGAGCCTGCTGCTGCCCTTCCCATCCGCCATCCCCGTACAACGGGTCCTCCGGATGCCACGGTTCGGAGCCTTGGCCCCGGCCATACTCAGTCATCGATCCCCTAGAGCCGCGAGACGGCCGGTCACGCGGCCCGGGGGCCGGGTTACCGTTCCGACTCTCTCTGTGCGGTGGCTGTTCGAACACCACCGCATCGCGCGGAACGTTACCGTATCGCGATCAGATGACCACTTCGACGCCCTCGCCGGGTGCATTGCCTGACACCCGTTCGGATTCCAGGGCCTGCTGCAGAATGACGACGGCGGCGGCCTGATCGATGACGGAACGGCCCTTCTTGGACGTCACGCCGGAGGCGCGCAGCCCCTGAGTGGCCGTCACGGTCGTCATCCGCTCGTCCACCAGTCTCACCCCGACCGGCTGAATCATGCGGGCGAGTTCCTGGGCGAAGCGGCGGACCTTGGCCGCAGCCGGGCCCTCGCCCCCCTTGAGGGAGCGAGGGAGACCGACGACGACCTCGATCGGCTCGTACTCCTCGACCAGTTGCCTCAGCCGGCGGTGAGCCGCCGGGATGTCCCGTCCGGGGACGGTCTCCACCGGCGTGGCGAGGATCCCGTCGGGGTCGCACGAGGCGACCCCGATACGGGCGTCCCCGACGTCGATCGCGAGTCGGCGTCCGCGGCGCATCACTTGGCCGTTTCCGCCACGAGCCGCTCGACGGCGTCGACGGCCTCGCCGACGGCGGCCGGGTTCTGGCCGCCGCCCTGGGCGACGTCCGGCTTGCCGCCACCGCCGCCGCCGAGGGTCTTGGCGGCCGTACGCACCAGGTCACCGGCCTTGAGACCGCGCTCGCGGGCGGCCTCGTTGGTGGCGATCACGGTCAGCGGCTTGCCGTTGTTGACCGTGAACAGGGCGACCACGGCGGCCCGGCCGCCCTGGATGCGGCCACGCACGTCGAGGACGAGCCTGCGCAGGTCGTCGGGGGTCGTACCGTCCGGCACCTGACCGGTGACCAGGGCGACCCCGCGGACGTCCTTGGCCGACCCGGCGAGACCGGCCGCGGCCTGCAGCACCTTCTCGGCGCGGAACTTCTCGATCTCCTTCTCGGCGTCCTTGAGCTTGCCGAGCATGGCGGAGACCTTCTCCGGCAGCTCCTCGGAACGCCCCTTGAGCAGCTCGGTCAGCTGGTTGACGACCGTGTGCTCGCGGGCGAGGAAGTTGTAGGCGTCGACGCCGACCAGGGCCTCGATACGGCGCACACCGGAGCCGATCGAGGACTCGCCGAGCAGCTTCACCAGACCCAGCTGGGCGGTGTTGTGCACATGCGTGCCGCCGCACAGCTCCTTGGAGAAGTCGCCGATGGTGACCACGCGGACGCGCTCGCCGTACTTCTCGCCGAACTCGGCGATGGCGCCCTGCTTCTTGGCCTCGTCGATGCCCATGACCTCGGCGTGCACGTCGAGGTCGCGGGCGAGCACCTCGTTGATCTGCTGCTCGACGTCGGTCATCACGGCCGTCGGCACGGCGGACGGCGAACCGAAGTCGAAGCGGAAGCGGCCGGGCTGGTTCTCGGAACCGGCCTGGGCGGCCGTCGGGCCGAGGGCGTCGCGCAGGGCCTGGTGGGTGAGGTGGGTGGCCGAGTGGGCGCGGGCGATGGCCTTGCGACGGCGGTGGTCGATGGAGGCGTGGGCCTTGGCGCCGACCGTCACCTCGCCGACCTGGACGACGCCCTTGTGGACGTAGACCCCCGGGACCGGCTTCTGGGTGTCGCGGACCTCGATGACGGCACCGGAGTCGACCTTGATACGGCCGGTGTCGCCGATCTGACCGCCGCCCTCGGCGTAGAACGGGGTGCGGTCGAGGACGACCTCGACCTCGTCGCCCTCGGTGGCGGCCGGGGAGGAGACACCGTCGACGAGCAGGCCGACGATCGTGGTCTCGCCCTCGGTGTCCGAGTAGCCGATGAAGTCGGTGGCACCGGCGGCGTCGGCGATCTCGCGGTAGGCGCCCATGTCGGCGTGGCCGGTCTTCTTGGACTGGGCGTCGGCCTTGGCGCGCTCCCGCTGCTCCTTCATCAGGCGGCGGAAGCCCTCCTCGTCCACGGACAGCCCCTGCTCGGCGGCCATCTCGAGGGTGAGGTCGATCGGGAAGCCCCAGGTGTCGTGGAGCAGGAAGGCCTTGTCGCCGGGCAGGACGGCCGAACCGGCCTGCTTGGTCTCGGTGACGGCGGTGTCGAGGATGTTGGTGCCGGCCTTCAGCGTCTTGAGGAAGGCGTTCTCCTCGGCGAGGGCGACCTTCTCGATGCGCTCGCGGTCGGTTACCAGCTCCGGGTACTGCTGGCCCATCATCTCGATGACCGTGTCGATCAGGTCCTTGACGACCGGACCGGTGGCACCGAGCAGGCGCATGTTGCGGATGGCGCGGCGCATGATGCGGCGCAGGACGTAGCCGCGGCCCTCGTTGCCGGGGGTGACGCCGTCGCCGATGAGCATCACGGACGTGCGCATGTGGTCGGTGACCACGCGCAGGGAGACGTCCGAGGCGTGGGCGTCGCCGTACTCGACACCGGTCAGCTCGGTGGCCTTCTTGATGACCGCCATGGAGGTGTCGATCTCGTACATGTTCTGCACACCCTGCAGAATCATGGCGAGGCGCTCCATGCCGAGGCCCGTGTCGATGTTCTTGCTCGGCAGATCGCCGAGGATCTCGAAGTTGTCCTTGCCGATGCCCTCGCCGCGCTCGTACTGCATGAAGACGAGGTTCCAGATCTCCACGTACCGCTCGTCGTTGACGGCGGGGCCGCCCTCGACGCCGAACTCGGGGCCGCGGTCGTAGTTGATCTCGGAACAGGGGCCGCACGGGCCGGGGACGCCCATGGACCAGTAGTTGTCCTTCATGCCGAGGCGCTGGATGCGCTCCTTGGGCACGCCGACGACCTCGTGCCAGATCCGCTCGGCCTCGTCGTCGTCCTTGTAGACGGTGATCCACAGGCGCTCGGGGTCGAGGCCGTAACCACCCTTGTCCTGGGGCGTGGTGAGCAGCTCCCAGGCGTACTTGATGGCGCCTTCCTTGAAGTAGTCGCCGAAGGAGAAGTTGCCGCACATCTGGAAGAACGTGCCGTGCCGCGTGGTCTTGCCGACCTCTTCGATGTCGGGCGTGCGCACGCACTTCTGCACGCTGGTGGCGCGGGCGAAGGGCGGCTTGACCTCACCCAGGAAGTAGGGCTTGAAGGGAACCATGCCGGCGGGGACGAGGAGCAGAGTCGGGTCGTCCGCGATGAGCGACGCCGAAGGGACGACGGTGTGCCCGCGCTCCTCGAAGAAGCTCAGCCAGCGGCGGCGAATCTCGGCCGACTCCATCAGTGGTCCTCATTCCGGTTGTACGAGTACGTCTGGTACGTCGAGCCCTCGACGTACTTCGGGTTGTTGCGGTTCTCGATGGCGGCGTACCGCCGGGGCGCCGGGAGTTCGGGGTCCGCGTCGATCCCGAGCGCATCGCCCAGTTCGGCCTCCCGCTGGGCCATGTTGTCGCGGACGTCGAGCGCGAAGCCGACCGCGCGGTCCTTGAGCCGGTGACCGGCCTCGAGCGCCTTGTTGGCCGCCGTGGCGGCGAGGTTCTCGGGCGTCAGCTGCTTGAGCTTGCGGTTGACCTTGGTGGTGGCCCACACACCGGCTGCGACGCCCGTGGTGAACCAGAACGTACGGCGGAACATCGGTCGCTCAGTCCCTCTTCTCCGGGTTGTTCCCCCGGTTCCGCTTCTCCCGCCGCGCGGCCGGGACGGTGCGGCCCACGATCACGGTACGCCTCGACCTCTTCGCGGGCTCGTCCTCCTTGCGGGCGCCCAGGGCCCGGCGCACGCCGTAGCCGAAGGCCGCGACCTTGACCAGGGGGCCGCCGAAGGTGGAGGCGACGGTGGTCGAGAGCGCGGAGGCGTTCGACGTGACCTCCTGGACGTCGGAGGCGATCGCGTCGACCCGGTCGATCTGGGTCTGCGCGGAGCGCACGGCCGCGGAGGCGTCGGCGAGCAGCGGGACCGCCTGGTCGGTCACGTCCGCCACGAGCTTGGTGGTCGCCCTGAGCGTCTGGGCCAGCCTCGCCAGAGCCACGGCGAGGAAGGAGACCAGGATCGCCCAGAAGACGGCCACCAGGATCCCGGCCACCTCTCCACCGGACACTGTTCACCCGCTCCCTGAAACGTGCCTGAACATCGAAAAGGTCGTGTCCCGAGCCTATCGCGCCGGGGCTGGGGCTCCGTACCGGATTACCGGCGGGGAGCGGTGGAAACACAGGAAGCGATTGTACGGAATGAATACGCTTCAGTACGCTCCGTGTCCCATGCGAGGTCCTCAGCGTCACGGCCCCCCGGCGGACGGCCATCTGCCCCTGGAGCTCAACGCCTTCGTCGGCCGCTCGGCGGAGCTGGCCGGGCTGGCCCAGGCGCTGGAGGCGGGCCGGCTGGTGACGGTGACGGGCGTCGGCGGGGTCGGCAAGTCGCGGCTGGCGGTACGGGCGGCGCGGCGGGCGGTGCACCGGGACGGTGTATGGCTGGTGGAGCTGGCCCCGGCGCAGGACCCGGAGTTCGTGGACTACGCGGTGGTGGAGGCGCTGGGGCTGACGGACCACACCACACGCCCGCCACGCCAGGCGCTGCTGGAGCACCTCGCCGACCGTGACCTCCTGCTGGTGCTGGACGGGTTCGAGCACCTGGTGGCGGCGTGCGCGGAGCTGGTGGCCGAGCTGCTGCGGCGGGCGCCGGGGCTGCGGGTGCTGGCGGCCGGCCGCAGACCGCTGGCGGTGGCGGGCGAGCGGCTGTTCCCGCTGGCGCCGCTGGGTGAGGACGAGGCGGTGGAGCTGTTCGCCGACCGGGCGGACCGGCAGGGCCTGGACGTGCCGGACAGCGGGGAGGTACGGGAGCTGTGCCGCCGCCTGGACGGGATCCCGCTGGCGGTGGAGCTGGCCGCCGGGCGGTTGCGGGCCCTGTCCCCCGCCCGGCTGCTGGAGCGGCTCGACGACCGGTTCCGGCTGCTGACCGGCGGCGGCCGGGACGTCCCGGCCCGCCACCAGACGCTGCGCACCGCGATCGGCTGGAGCCACGAGCTGTGCACGCCCGCCGAGCGGCTGCTGTGGGCGCGGCTGTCGGTGTTCGCCCGGACCTTCGACCTGGAGGCGGCCGAGTACGTGTGCGGCGGCGCCGGGCTGGACGCCGACGACGTCCTGGACGTGCTGTCCGAGCTGCTCGCCCAGTCGGTGATCACCCGCGAGGAGACCCCCGCGGGCGTGCGCTACCGGATGCTGGACACGGTCCGGGCGTACGGCGCCGACTGGCTGGCGGCGGCGGGGGACGCGGCCCGGCTGCGGCGGCGGCACCGCGACTGGTACATGGGCCTGGCGACCTGGTGCGAGCTGGAGTGGTTCTCGCCCCGGCAGGCCGAGGTGGCCGCGCGGGTCGAGGCCGAGCTGCCGAATCTCAGGGCGGCCCTGGAGCACTGCCTGACCGAGCCCGAGGAGGCGCACCTGGGCCAGTACCTCGCGGGCTCGCTGTGGTTCTGCTGGGTCGGCTGCGGGCGGCTGTCGGAGGGGCGGCGCTGGCTGGAGCGCAGCCTGGAGCCGGTCTCGGAGTACGAGCAGTCCCGGCTGAAGGCGCTGTGGGTGCTGGGTTACGTGGCGATCCTCCAGGGCGACACCGTCCCGGCGCTGGCCGTGCTGCGGGAGTGCCGGCAGGCGGCGGAGCGGTCGGGCGACGCGACGGCGGTGGCGTACGCGGAACACCGCACCGGCTGCCTCGCCCTGGTCACGGACGACATGGCGGGTGCTCAGACGCTGCTGCGCTCGGCGCTCGCCCGCTACCGGGAGATCGGCGAGTTCAACAGCAACGTGCTGATGGGCCAGGTCGAGCTGGCGATGACGCGGGCGTTCCTGGGCGATCTGCCGGACGCGGTGCGGCTGTGCGAGGAGGTGCGCCGGGTGTGCGAGGAGCACGGGGAGCGGTGGGCGCGGTCGTACGCGCTGTTCGTGCTGGCGTACGCGGCCTGGCAGGGCGGCGATCCGGCGCGTGCCCGGGGGCTGCTGACGGAGTGCCTGGGCAGCGCGCACTCCTTCCGGGACCTGCTGGGCTCGGTGCTGTCGATCGAGCTGCTGGCCCTGGTCAGGGCCACCGAGGGCGACCCGGCCGAGGCCGCGGTGCTGCAGGGCGCGGCGGCCCGGATGTGGCCGTCGGTGGGGCTGCCGCTGTTCGGCTCGGCCTACTACAACGCCCCGCACGAGCTGTGCGAGGCGACGGCCCGGCAGGCGCTGGGCGACGCGCGGTACGAGGAGTGCGTACGGCAGGGGGCGGGCCTGGACCGGGAGGCCGCCGTGGCCCGGGCGCTGGGGCGGACATGCGAAAGCCCGCCGCCTCGCCCGCCCGGGAGGGCGGGGAGACGGCGGGCCGACGCGGAGGTGCTACACCCGGCTGGTGATCAGCGGGCGTAGTACTCGACGACGAGCTGCTCGTCGCAGATGACCGGAACTTCCTTGCGGTTCGGCTCGCGGTCCAGGCGGAACGCCAGGGCGCGGAGGTTCACCTGCAGGTAGCGGGGGGTCTCGCCGTCGGGGGCGAAGCCACCCTCGCGGGCGATCTGGAAGAGCGTCTTGTCCTTGGAGCGGTCACGGACCTGGACGACGTCGTCCGGACGCACGCGGAAGGACGGCTTGTCGACCTTCTGGCCGTTGACCTGGATGTGGCCGTGCACGACCATCTGGCGGGCCTGGTAGATGGTGCGGGCGATGCCCGAACGCAGGACCAGGGCGTCGAGACGGCGCTCGAGCTCGACGATCAGGGCCTCACCGGTCTTGCCCTGAACCTTGGAGGCGCGCTCGTAGGCGCGGACCAGCTGGCGCTCGGAGATGTCGTACTGCGCGCGCAGACGCTGCTTCTCCAGCAGACGGACCTTGTAGTCCGAGTTCTGCTTGCGGCCACGGCCGTGCTCACCCGGCGGGTAGGGGCGGGCCTCGAAGTACTTGACGGCCTTCGGGGTCAGCGCGATGCCGAGGGCACGCGACTTCTTGACCTTGGGGCGGGACTGGTTCGCCACTGTCTCTGTCTTCTTTCGTAGTTTCCGGCTTGTCAGGGTTGAGGGAGGTCGCATCCGCAGCCGGGGAAACCCGCCGGGTCCGCGAGGGACCTGCCGGGCAGCCGCTCCCCTGGTCTGGGCACATATGTGCAGCACGCGAGTGGCCCACCGACCGTTCCCGGAAGTTCGGGTGGTGGTGGGCTGCCCGCGACACCGTCCGACGGTGCGCGACGCTCCTGGAGTCAATCCACGAAGGACTGGATCTCCGGCTGGCTGTCCCGCTCTGACTGCGCGGGACTCAGCACTTCGGAGCATTCTACAGCGTGCTCAGGACCGCTTGCGACCGAGGTGCTTCCTGGTCCACTCGACCGCGTCCGCGTACCGGGCCTCGGTGCCGTGCCGGGTCGGTGTGTAGTACTCGCGCTCCTTGATGGCGTCCGGTGCGTACTGCTGCGGGGCGATGCCCTCGGGCAGGTCGTGCGGGTACACGTACCCCTGCGCGTGGCCGAGCTTGGCCGCGCCCTTGTAGTGCCCGTCACGCAGGTGCGGGGGCACCGGGCCGGCCAGCCCCTTGCGTACGTCGTCCAGAGCGGCGCCTATCGCGAGGGTCGCGGAGTTGGACTTGGGGGCGAGGGCCAGGGCGATGGTGGCGTGACTGAGGGTGAGGGCGGCCTCGGGGAAGCCGATCAGGGCGACGGCCTGGGCGGCGGCGACCGCGATCGGCAGGGCGTTGGGGTCGGCCAGGCCGATGTCCTCGCTGGCCGAGATCATCAGGCGGCGGGCGATGAAGCGGGGGTCCTCGCCGGCCTCGATCATCCGGGCCAGATAGTGCAGGGCCGCGTCGACGTCGGAGCCGCGGATGGACTTGATCAGGGCGCTGGCCACGTCGTAGTGCTGGTCGCCGTCGCGGTCGTACTTCACCGCGGCCCGGTCGACCGTCTCCTCCAGGGTCGCCAGGGCGATCTCCGTCTCGCCCTTGTCGAGCGCGGCTCCGGCGGCGGCCTCCAGGGCGGTCAGGGCGCGGCGGGCGTCGCCGCCGGCGATGCGCAGGAGGTGGTCCTCGGTGTCCTCGGGGAGGGTGACGGCGTCCCGCAGACCGCGCTCGTCGGTCAGGGCCCGCTTGATCAGACCGCGCAGGTCGTCGTCGGTGAGGGGTTCGAGGGTGAGCAGGAGGGAGCGGGACAGCAGTGGGGAGATCACCGAGAAGTACGGGTTCTCCGTGGTCGCCGCGATCAGGGTCACCCAGCGGTTCTCCACCGCCGGGAGCAGGGAGTCCTGCTGGGCCTTGCTGAAGCGGTGGATCTCGTCCAGGAACAGGACGGTCTCCTTGCCGAAGCCGCCGGTGGCGCGGCGGGCGCCGTCGATGACCGCGCGCACCTCCTTGACGCCCGCGGTGATGGCCGACAGCTCGACGAAGCGCTTGTTGGTGGCCTTGGAGACGACGTACGCCAGAGTCGTCTTGCCGGTGCCCGGCGGCCCCCAGAGGATCACCGAGGACGGTCCGGCGGGACCGCCCGCGCCCTCGCCGACCAGCCGGCGCAGGGGCGAGCCGGGCTTCAGCAGATGCTGCTGGCCCACGACCTCGTCGAGGGTGCGCGGGCGCATCCGCACCGCCAGGGGGCTGGCGGCGGGGTCCTTCTCCTGGCGTTCTTCGGCTGCGGCGGTGAACAGGTCGGGTTCCACGTCCAAAACCCTAAATCACCGCACTGACATCGCCGCCGGACCGGGCTCAGACCCAGAGCTTGCTGCCCCAGCGGGTCAGGATCAGCATGGCGATGATGCCGCAGTGCGTGACCGGCAGCACCCAGGTGAACTCGGCGAGGAAGTTCTTGACCGGGCGCGGGGCGGGCAGGAGGTCGTTGCGCACGTTGAAGGAGGTCACGTACCAGAACATGGTGATCGTGGCGACCCAGGCCAGGGAGCACCACAGGCACAGCGCGTTGATCCGGTACAGCGACTGGAACTGCAGCCAGGTGCAGAAGGCCACGCCGAAGAGCGTGCCGAAGTTGAAGGTGAGCCAGTACCAGCGCGGGAAGCGGGCCCGGGCGAGCAGGCTCATGCCGACGCAGATGACGATGCCGTAGCAGACCAGGCCGAGCATCGGGTTGGGAAAGCCGAAGGCGGCGGCCTGCTTGCTCTCCATGACGCTGCCGCAGGAGACGATCGGGTTGAGGCTGCACCCGGGAGTGAAGGTCTCGCCCGCGACCTTGGCCTCGAGGATCTTGAACTTGTCGATCGTGATGACCCACGCGGCGAGCAGTCCGGCCGCACCGGTGATCAGCAGCAGCAGGGCGAAGGCACGGCTGCCGCCCAGCGTCCGCGACGCGGCGGTGGCCTGCTCGGGCCCGGGCTCCGTGGAGACGTCGTTCACAGTCGTCTTGCTCATCACGCCGATTCCGTCACTTGAGAATAGGACCATCTTCGGGCACGCGTCATTGTGCCGCACGCACCCGTGTGTCCACCGTTCGCTGGACATAAGGAGGTACGCGCGGTCGTCCCGGAGCGTTCGGTTCCGGCCGGAGCTCGGGGGCATGACAGCACACGCGGACGAATACGCGGTGCACGTACGAGGGCTGCGCAAGCAGTACGGCGACGTGACCGCGGTGGACGGCATCGATCTGGGCATCCGGCGCGGAGAGGTGTTCGGCCTGCTGGGGCCCAACGGCGCGGGCAAGAGCACCACGGTGGAGATGGGTCACCGCTCCCGGGACGCGGGCGAGGTCTCCGTCCTGGGGTCGGACCCGGCGACCGGCACGCGCGCGTGGCGATCCCGTGTGGGAATCGTCTGGCAGGACGAATCGGCGCCCGCCGAGTTGACGGTCCGCGAGACCGTACGGCACTTCGCCCGCTACTACCCGCGCCCGCGGGACCCGGAGCGGGTCATCGGCCTGGTCGGGCTGGACGCGAAGGCGGACAGCCGGATCCAGGGCCTCTCGGGCCGCCAGCGCCGCCGCCTCGACGTGGCGCTCGGTGTGATCGGCGGCCCCGAACTGCTGCTCCTGGACGAGCCGACGACCGGCTTCGACCCGGCGGCCCGGCGGCAGTTCTGGGACCTGATCCGGCTGCTCGCCGACGAGGGCACGACGATCGTGCTGCCCACCCACTACCTGGAGGAGGCCGAGGCACTCGCGGACCGGCTCGCGGTGGTCGCCCGGGGCCGGGTCGTCGCCGAGGGCGAGCCCGGGGAGCTGCGCGAGCGGTACGGCACCGGAGCCACGGTGACCTGGACGGATCCCGGCGGCTTCGCGCGCGCGGAGCAGACGGACACCCCGACGAAGACGGTCGCCGCGCTCATGGAGCGCTTCGACGGCGAGATACCGGGGCTCACGGTGAGCCGCCCCACCCTGGAGGACGTCTACCTCCGGCTGACCGGACAGGAGCACGCGCGATGACCTGGTCCCTCGGCCTGAGCAGGGGCGCGCTGGAGATCAAGCAGTTCTTCCGGCAGCGCGACCAGGTGGTGTTCACCTTCGCCTTCCCGGTCGTCTTCCTCTTCCTCTTCGCGTCGATCTTCCACGACGACGTGCGCGGCAGCGGCGTCACCGCCTCCCAGCTGTACGTCCCCGCGATGATGGCCTCCGGGATCATGTCGACGAGCTTCCAGTCGCTGGGCATCTCGATCGCCGTCGAGCCTGCCGCGGGGCCGGTTGGCCGACGCCGTACGCGCCGCCGCCCGTGGCGAGACCGTACTGGCCCCCTCCGTCGCGGCCCGCCTGGTCGACCAACTGCGCGCCAAGCCCGAACGCCCCGCCTGTCGGACCGGGAGACCGCGATCCTCCGCCTGGTGGCCGACGGCTGCACCAACGCCGAGATCGGCCGCCGCCTGTTCATCGGGGAGTCCACGGTGAAAACCCACCTGCTGCGGGCCTTCGGCAAGCTGGGAGTCGACGACCGGACGGCAGCGGTCACCTCGGCGATGCGGTTCGGGCTGCTGGATCCGTGACGGAAGCGCCGGGTGCCCTCTCGGGCGCCCGGCGCTTCACGTGCCTGCTAGCCCAGCCGTGACTCCAGTTCGGCCACGATCTCGTTCACGCCGATCGGGGTCTGCTCGCCGGACTCCATGTCCTTGAGCTGGACGACGCCCTCAGCGAGGTCGCGCTCGCCGGCGACGAGGGTGAAGCGGGCGCCGGAGCGGTTGGCGGCCTTCATGGCCGCCTTCAGCCCCTTCGCGCCGTAGGAGAAGTCCGCCGCGATGCCCACCTTGCGCAGCTCGGTGACCTTGGCGAACAGCACCCGGCGGGCGTCCTCGCCCAGCGGCACGGCGAAGACGCTGGTCGTCGACGGAAGGTCGAGCTCGACCCCCTCCGCCTCCAGGGCCAGCACCGTACGGTCGACGCCGAGGGCCCAGCCCACGGACGGCAGCGCGGGGCCGCCGATCATCTCCGACAGGCCGTCGTAGCGGCCACCGCCGCCCACGGCGGACTGGGAGCCGAGGCCGTCGTGGACGAACTCGAAGGTCGTACGGGTGTAGTAGTCGAGGCCGCGCACCAGCTTCGGGTCGTCCTCGAAGGCCACACCGGCCGCGCTGATCAGCTCGCGCACCTCCTCGTGGTACGCCTTGCACGCGTCGCACAGGTAGTCGCGCAGGAGCGGGGCGTCCCCCAGCTGCTTCTGGACCGACTCACGCTTGTCGTCCAGTACTCGCAGCGGGTTGATCTCGGCCCGGCGCAGGGTGTCCTCGTCCAGGTCCAGGTTCCGCAGGAAGTCCTGCAGCGCGGCCCGGTACACCGGCCGGCACTCCTTGTCGCCCAGCGAGTTCAGCAGGATGCGGAAGTTCCGCAGCCCCAGCGAACGGTACGCCTGGTCGGCCAGGATGATCAGCTCGGCGTCCAGCGCCGGGTCCTCCGCGCCGATGGCCTCGGCGCCGACCTGGGAGAAGTGCCTGTAGCGGCCCTTCTGCGGGCGCTCGTAGCGGTAGTACGAGCCGGAGTACCAGAGCTTGACCGGCAGGTTGCCCGCCTTGTGCAGGTTGGCCTCCAGCGCGGCGCGCAGCACGGAGGCCGTGCCCTCGGGGCGCAGGGCCAGCCGGTCGCCGCCCTTGGTCTCGAAGGCGTACATCTCCTTGGTCACGATGTCGGTCGACTCGCCGACACCGCGCGCGAACAGCTCGACGTTCTCGAAGCCGGGCGTCTCGATGTAGCCGTAGCCGGAGTTGCGCAGCGGGGCGGCGATGGCCTCGCGGACCGCCAGGTACTTCGCGGAGTCCGGCGGGATCAGGTCGTATGTGCCCTTGGGGGCCTTGTAGGTGCTCACGGGAAGTCTCTCGTCACATTCCTCGTCGGGGAGCGTCCACGCTCCCGAGGCCGGCGGCCACCTGCCGCAGATACGGGTTGGTGGCGCGCTCCTGGCCGATGGTCGTCTGGGGGCCGTGGCCGGACAGCACCACGGTCGAGTCCTCGAGCGGCAGGCACACGCGGGCCAGCGAGTCGAGCATCTCGGCCATGTCACCGCCGGGCAGGTCGGTGCGTCCGATGGAGCCGGCGAAGAGCAGATCCCCGGAGAAGAACACCGACGGGATGTCGGTCGACTCGGGCATCCGGAACGTCACCGACCCCTTGGTATGGCCGGGCGCGTGCGCCACGGAGAACTCCAGACCGGCGAGCGCGAGCCGCGCGCCGTCGGTCAGCTCCTTGACGTCGTCCGGCTCCCCGACCGTCAGCTCGCCCATGAGCGGCATGCCGATGGAACGGCCGAGCGCCTTCTCGGGGTCGCTCATCATGTACCGGTCCTCGGGGTGGATCCACGCGGGCACGTCGTGCGCGCCGCACACCGGGACGACCGAGGCCACATGGTCGATGTGGCCGTGGGTGAGGACGACGGCGACGGGCTTGAGCCGATGCTTCTTCAGCGTTTCCTCGACTCCTGGGGCGGCCTGGTGGCCCGGGTCGATGATCACGCACTCCTCTCCGGCGGCGGGGGCGACGAGATAACAGTTCGTCCCCCAGGCCCCGGCGGGGAACCCGGCAATGAGCACGATCGTCCTTCGTTGTGTCGATTACAGGCGGCTACAACTGCTGTCAGAGCCTACCGGCGGTGCCGTTTCCTCAGCGAACCCATATACGGTACGGGGCTACACGCGGCTGTCGGCTCACAGGACGCACGCGTACCGGTCGGCAACACGACACGCATGAGGAGAGAACCCGGTGGTCAGCCAGGAGCAGCGGCGGCGTCAGCTCGCCCGGGAGAAGTTCTTGCGGCAGCAGCAGCGGCGCACGTCGGCGCGGCGCAAGGCACGCATGCGCAACTCCGTGATCGCGTCGGTGCTCGGCGTGGTCGTCATAGGCAGCGTCGCCCTGTACACGACCGGGGTGCTGAAGAACGACGACGACAAGAAGTCCAACGCCAGTTCCGACGTCACCCCCAGCGCCTCGCCCACCAGCAAGGCCCCGGACCCGTGCGAGAAGGCCGCCAAGGGTTCGGTGAAGAAGCTGAGCTGGAAGAAGGAACCGGCGGTCACCATCGACAAGTCGGCGAAGTACACGATGAAGCTGGCGACGACCTGCGGTGACATCGGCGTCGCGCTGAAGACCTCGGCGGCGCCGCACACGGTGAACTCGTTCAACTTCCTCGCGGCCAAGGGCTACTTCGACCACACGAAGTGCCACCGGCTCACCACCAACGGCATCTACGTGCTGCAGTGCGGCGACCCGACGGGCACCGGCAGCGGTGGTCCGGGGTACACGATCCCTGACGAGAACCTCAAGGACGCAAGCCTGAAGGGCAACGTCTATCCGGCGGGCACGGTCGCGATGGCGAACACCGGCCAGAAGCACACCGGTGGCAGCCAATTCTTCCTGGTCTACCAGGACAGCCAGTTGCCGCCCAGCTACACCCCGTTCGGTACTGTCGACGCGGCGGGCCTGAAGGTGCTGAAGAAGATCGCCGCCGCGGGCGACAGCACCGGGCAGGGTGACGGTGCTCCGAACGCGACGGTCGTGATCAACAAGGCGACGGTCACGAAATCCTGACGGCCGGGTCGGCGGGCAGCGGAATTCGGTCGCGCTGGATGCGGACAGGCAACCCGCTGGTCGCCTATGTTGGCCGTGACGAAACTGTGGACGATGCCCGGGGGAGCTGAGGCCCCCCGCAGGCATCATGTGGAGGAGGCGCTGTGAGCAGCGACCCGTGGGGCCGCGTCGACGAGACGGGGACCGTGTACGTGCGTACGGCCGACGGCGAGCAGGTCGTCGGTTCCTGGCAGGCCGGCTCCCCCGAGGAGGCGCTGGCCTACTTCGAGCGCAAGTACGAGGGCCTGGTTGTCGAGATCGGCCTCCTCGAGAAGCGAGTGCAGACCACCGACCTGTCGGCGAAGGACGCACAGGCCGCCATCGACCACCTCCGGGAGCAGGTCGACGCGCACCACGCGGTCGGCGACCTGGACGCGCTGCGCACCCGCCTGGACAAGCTCGTCCAGACCGTCGAGGCGCGCCGCGAGGAGCGCAAGCAGCAGCGCGCCAAGCAGTCCGACGAGGCCCGGCACTCCAAGGAGGCGCTGGTCGCCGAGGCGGAGGAGCTGGCGCAGTCCGACCAGTGGCGGGCGGCCGGTGAGCGGCTGCGTTCCCTCGTGGACACCTGGAAGGGCCTGCCGCGTCTGGACCGCAAGTCGGACGACGAGCTGTGGCACCGCTTCTCGCACGCTCGCTCGGCGTTCTCCAAGCGGCGCAAGGCGCACTTCGCGCAGCTGGACGCGCAGCGCGAGGAGGCCCGGAAGACCAAGGAGAGGCTGGTCGCCGAGGCCGAGGCCCTGTCCGGTTCCACGGACTGGGGTCCGACGGCGGCCCGCTACCGCGAGCTGATGGCGGAGTGGAAGGCCGCGGGCCGCGCCCAGCGCGAACACGAGGACGACCTGTGGAACCGCTTCCGCGGCGCCCAGGACGTGTTCTTCGCCGCCCGCAGCTCGGTCTTCGCCGAGCGGGACGCGGAGCAGTCGGAGAACCTGAAGCTGAAGGAGGAGCTGGCCGAGGAGGCCGAGAAGCTCCTGCCGATCACGGACCTGAAGTCCGCCCGCGCAGCCTTCCGCTCGATCAACGAGCGCTGGGAGGCCATCGGCCATGTGCCGCGCGACGCGCGTCCGAAGGTCGAGGGCCGGATGCACACGGTCGACCGGGCGATCCAGGAGGCCGAGGAGGCCGAGTGGCGCCGGACGAACCCGGAGGCACGCGCGCGTGCCGAGGGTCTGACCGGCCAGCTGCAGGCCGCCGTGGACAAGCTCAGGGGTCAGATCGAGCAGGCGCGCGCCCAGGGCAACACCGCCAAGGCCGACAAGCTCGAGCGGGAGCTGGAGGGCCGTCAGGCCCTGCTGGACCAGGCGCTGAAGGGTCTGCAGGAGTTCGGCGGCTGACGCCTGCCCCACGCACGTGAGAGGGCCCCGTACGACGGTGTACGGGGCCCTCTCGCGTGCGCTGCTACGTCCGGCGGGTCGTCATGAACGGCTGCGCGCCGACGTCACCCGGTACACGTCGTACACGCCCTCCACGCCCCGTACCGCCTTCAGGACGTGTCCGAGGTGCTTGGGGTCGCCCATCTCGAAGGTGAAGCGGGAGGTGGCCACACGGTCGCGGGAGGTCTGGACGGCCGCGGAGAGGATGTTGACGTGCTGGTCGGACAGGACGCGCGTGACGTCCGACAGCAGCCGGGAGCGGTCCAGGGCCTCGACCTGGATGGCGACCAGGAAGACGGAGGACTGGGTGGGCGCCCACTCGACGTCGAGGATGCGCTCCGGCTCTCGGGACAGTGACTCCACGTTGACGCAGTCGCTGCGGTGAACCGATACGCCGCTACCGCGCGTGACGAAGCCGATGATCGGGTCGCCGGGGACCGGCGTACAACAGCGGGCCAGCTTGACCCACACGTCGTCGACACCCTTGACGACGACGCCCGGGTCGGCGCTGGAGCGGCGCTTGCGGCTGCGGCTGCGGGAGGGCGGGACCGTCTCGTCGATCTCCTCGGTGGCCGCCTCCTCGCCGCCGAGCGCCTGGACGAGCTTCTGCACGATGTTCTGCGCGGAGACATGGCCCTCGCCGATCGCCGCGTACAGCGCGGAGATGTCCGAGTAGCGCATCTCGTGGGCGAGCGTGACGAGCGAGTCGCCGGTGAGGATGCGCTGGATCGGCAGGTTCTGCTTGCGCATCGCGCGGACGATGGCGTCCTTGCCCTGCTCGATCGCCTCGTCGCGCCGCTCCTTGGAGAACCACGCCCGGATCTTGTTGCGGGCGCGCGGCGACTTCACGAACCCGAGCCAGTCGCGGGAGGGACCCGCGCCGGGCGCCTTGGAGGTGAAGACCTCGACCAGGTCGCCATTGTCCAGGGTGGATTCCAGTGGTACGAGGCGGCCGTTGACCCGCGCCCCTATGGTGCGGTGGCCGACCTCGGTGTGCACCGCGTACGCGAAGTCGACCGGGGTGGCACCGGCCGGGAGCGCGATGACGTCGCCCTTGGGGGTGAAGACGAAGACCTCGTTGCGGGAGAGGTCGAAGCGCAGCGACTCCAGGAACTCGCTGGGGTCCTCGGTCTCCTTCTGCCAGTCCAGGAGCTGCCGCAGCCACGCCATGTCGTTGATGGCGTCCTTGTCCTTGCCGGACGCCTTGGGCACGTCGGTGCGCACCTTGGAGGCGCCGGCGACGGCCTCCTGCTTGTACTTCCAGTGGGCGGCGATGCCGTACTCGGCGCGGCGGTGCATGTCGAAGGTGCGGATCTGGAGTTCGACCGGCTTGCCGTTGGGCCCGATGACCGTCGTGTGCAGCGACTGGTACATGTTGAACTTGGGCATCGCGATGTAGTCCTTGAACCGGCCGGGGACCGGGTTCCATCGCGCGTGCACGGTGCCGAGGGCCGCGTAGCAGTCCCTGACCGTGTCGACCAGGACACGGATGCCCACCAGGTCGTAGATCTCCGCGAAGTCACGGCCGCGGACGATCATCTTCTGGTAGACGCTGTAATAGTGCTTGGGCCGGCCGGTGACGGTCGCCTTGATGCGGGCGGCGCGCAGGTCGGCCTGGACCTCGTCGGTCACTATGGCGAGGTACTCGTCGCGCTTGGGGGCCCGCTCGGCGACGAGCCGCACGATCTCGTCGTACATCTTGGGGTAGAGGATCGCGAAGGCGAGATCCTCCAGCTCCCACTTGATGGTGTTCATGCCCAGGCGGTGGGCGAGCGGCGCGTAGATCTCCAGGGTCTCGCGCGCCTTCTTCTCCTGCTTCTCGCGCTTGAGGTAGCGCATGGTGCGCATGTTGTGCAGGCGGTCGGCGAGCTTGATGACCAGGACGCGGGGGTCCTTGGCCATGGCGACGACCATCTTGCGCACGGTCTCGGCCTGCGCGGCCTCACCGAACTTGACCTTGTCCAGCTTGGTGACGCCGTCGACGAGGAGGGCGACCACGTCGCCGAAGTCCCGGCGCAGGTCGTCCAGGCCGTACTCGGTGTCCTCGACGGTGTCGTGCAGCAGCCCCGCCATCAGGGTGGCCGGGTCCATGCCCAGCTCGGCGAGGATGGTGGTCACCGCCAGCGGGTGCGTGATGTACGGGTCGCCGCTCTTGCGCTTCTGGCCGCGGTGCCAGCGCTCGGCGACCTGATAGGCGCGCTCGATCTGGCGCAGGGTGGCGTTCTCGATCTTGGGGTCGTTGCTGCGGACTATGCGCAGCAGCGGCTCCAGGACCGGGTTGTAGGGGTTGGCGCGCTGGACGCCCAGGCGGGCGAGGCGGGCACGGACGCGGTTGGAGGAGCCGGAGCGCGCGGGCTGTCCGGCCGACGGGCGGACCGCCGGGGACTGCGCGGGGTGCTCGGGCGGTGCCGACTTGGGGCGCGTGGTCTCGGCCGACTTCTCGACGGGCGCGGACTGGGCGTGCTCGACCGGCCCGCGGGGGTCGTTCTTCGCGTGGGGCGCGTTCGGCGCGGGCTTCGCCGTGGAGGCCGAGGCGGGCTCGGGCTTGGCGGCGGTCAGTGGCTGGGCCTCGTCTGGCAAGAGGGCTCCTCGTGCGCGATCCGGGTCCCCGGTCAGGCTCCGGAGATCCCATGGTAGCGATCCTGGGCTCCGGCATCGCCCGCAGACCGATGTGAGGACCGTCTACCGGGGAAACACGGGGTGCTGCCGCGGGATTCCGAAAACGCGGCCGAGGCCGCCCCGGAACTCCCGGGACGGCCTCGGACTGCGTTGATCAGACCTGCAGAAGGGCTTCCAGCGGCGCCCCGTTCAGCGCCGCCTCCAGCCGCGGACGGCCCTGGAGGAACCCC
Source organism: Streptomyces sp. NPDC039424 (assembly GCF_055639495.1). Lineage (NCBI taxonomy): Bacteria > Bacillati > Actinomycetota > Actinomycetes > Kitasatosporales > Streptomycetaceae > Streptomyces > Streptomyces sp. NPDC039424. Next base: position 165,034 of record NZ_JBVKAI010000016.1, on the reverse strand, counting down.
AGTTCCATCAGGACCGCGACGCCCGCCACCTCGGCGCCCGCACGGTGGATGAGCTGGATCGCCGCCTCCGCGGTACCCCCCGTGGCGAGCACGTCGTCCACGATGAGGATGCGGTCGGCGGACGTCAGGTCCTCCGCGTGCACCTCGATCTCGGCCGACCCGTACTCCAGGTCGTAGGCCTGCCGCAGGGTCGCTCCGGGGAGCTTGCCCGCCTTGCGTACGGGGATGAAGCCGAGGCCCGCGCGGACGGCGACCGGAGCGCCCAGGATGAAGCCGCGGGCCTCCAGGCCGACGACCTTGGTGGCACCGGTGCGCTCGGCGATCTCCGCCAGCGCCTGGGTCAGGGCGGCGAAGGCCGCCGGGTCCGCCAGGAGCGGGGTGATGTCCTTGAACATCACGCCCGGCTCCGGGTAGTCCTCCACGTCCCGGATACGGCTGAGCAGCAGCGTCGTGATGTCGGTGAGCTCGGTCATCGGCGCTTCCCAGAAGGTCGGCCGCGGCCCCGGTTGCGGGACGCGGGCTGGTTGCGCGGGCCCACCACGGCCGCGGCGGAGTCATCCGCATCGTCACCGGCGACGGAGCGGGTCTCGGCAAGCTCCTCCCCGGCGCCCTGGGCGCGCTTGGCCAGGACACGCTTGCGCAGGGCCCTCATCTCCGGCTCGCGCTCCTTGAGGTCGGCGACGAGCGGCGTGGCGATGAAGATCGAGGAGTACGCGCCCGCCGCGAGGCCGACGAACAGCGACAGCGAGATGTCGTTGAGCGTGCCGGCGCCGAGGAAGCCTCCGCCGATGAACAGCAGGGCCGCCACCGGCAGCAGCGCGACCACCGTGGTGTTGATGGAGCGGACCAGGGTGCCGTTGATCGACTGGTTGGCGATGTCGCTGTAGGTGAAGCGGCTCTGCTTGGTGATGTCCTTGGTCTGCTCCTTGAGGCTGTCGAAGACGACGACCGTGTCGTAGAGCGAGTAACCGAGGATGGTCAGCAGACCGATGACCGTACCGGGCGTGACCTCGAAGCCGACGAGGGCGTAGATACCGGTCGTGATGGTGATGTCGTGGATCAGCGCGACGAGCGCCGCGAGGGCCATGCGCCACTCGAAGGCGATCGCCAGGTAGATCACGACGAGGACCATGAAGATCGCCAGGCCTTCCCAGGCCTTGCTGGCGATCTGCTCGCCCCAGCTGGGGCCGACCAGGTCGGACGCCAGCTTCTCCGGGTCGAGGCTCAGGTCCTTGGCCAGCGTCTGCTTGATCTCGCCGGACTTGTCGGTGTCGATACCGGCGATCTGGATGCGCAGGCTGCCGTCACCGAGCTTCTGCACGATGGCCTCGTGGCCGGAGGCGTCGTTCGCGTACTCCTCGGCCTTGGCCACGGAGACGCTCATGTGCTTCGGCGTCGTGAAGACCGCCCCGCCCTGGAACTCGATGCCCATGTTCAGGCCGCGCACCGCCAGGCCGAGGATGGCCGTGATGGTGATCAGGATGGAGACGCCGTACCAGATCTTGCGGTGACCGACGAAGTCGTAGCTGATCTCGCCGCGGTGCAGTCGGGCGCCGAGGCTGCCGAATTTCGACATCGCTCACGCTTCCTTCGGGTCGACAGGGCCGGCGGCAGGACCGGCGGGACGGCGGGTGCGGCGCAGCGGCGCCTTGGCCCCCAGGCTCTTCGGGTCGAGGCCGGACCACTTGTGACCGTCGGCGAAGAACTTCCGGCGGGCGAGGATCGTCATCAGCGGCTTGGTGAAGAAGAAGACGACGACCACGTCGAGCACGGTGGTCAGCCCCAGCGTGAACGCGAAGCCCTGGACCTTGCCGACGGTGACGATGAACAGCACGGCGGCGGCGAGGAACGACACGAAGTCGGAGACCAGGATGGTGCGCCGGGCACGCGGCCAGCCCCGCTCGACGGCGGGACGCAGCGAGCGGCCCTCGCGGATCTCGTCCCTTATGCGTTCGAAGAACACGATGAACGAGTCCGCGGTGATACCGATGGCGACGATCGCACCGCAGACCGCGGGCAGGTTCAGCGCGAAGTTGATGGTCGGACCGAGCAGCGCCATGATCACGTAGGTGAGGATCGCGGAGACCAGCAGCGAGGCGATCGCGATCAACGACAGACCCCGGTAGTAGACCACCAGGTAGATCACGACCAGCGCGAGACCGATGGCACCGGCCAGCAGACCGGCGTGCAGCTGCTCGCCGCCGAGCGCGGCGGTCACGGTGGTGACGCTCTGCTCCTGGAAGGACAGCGGGAGCGCGCCGTACGACAGCATGTTGGCGAGGTTCTGGGCCTCTTCCTGCTTGAAGCTGCCGGAGATCTCCGCCTGGCCGCCGGTGATGGCCTGCTGGACGAACGGGCTGGAGACGACCTCGCCGTCGAGGACGATGCCGAACTCGTTCTGCGGCTTCTGGTTCTTGGCCAGCTCACCGGTGATGGTCGCGAACTTCTTGGATCCGCTGTTGGTGAAGGTCATCTGGACCTGCCAGCCGGAGGCGCCCTGCGTGTCGAACACGGCCGCGGCCTTCTTGACGTCGGTGCCGTCCACGGCGGCCGGGCCGAGCAGGTACTTGTACCAGATCTTGTCGATCTCGCCACAGGCCACGGTGGACTCACCGGGCTTGGCCTTCTTGCCCGCGTTGGCGCGCTGTGCCGGGTCGGCGCAGTCGAGTGCGGTGTACTGGGCCTGGAGCTGGGCGACCCGGGCGTCGGCACCGCCGCTCGACGAGGCGGAGGGGCTCGGGGACGACGACGACTTCGCGGAGGCGGAGGACGACGGCGTGGCGTCGGCCTTCAGGCCGTCGGTGACCGCGCGGCCCTGCGAGGTGGCCGTGGCCGTCGGGGACGCTGAGGAGGACGAGGACGAGGACGCCGTCTGCTTGGGCGACGCGCTGCTCGACGGGCTCGGCGAGGCCTTGCCGCTGGAGGAGGCGCTCGGCGAGGGGCTCGCCGTGCCCGTGCTGGGCTCGCTGGCCAGGACCGGGCGGAAGTACAGCTTCGCGGTGGTGCCGACCTGCTGCTGGGCCTCCTTGGAGTTGGTGCCCTTGGGGATGTTGACGATGATGTTGTCGGTCCCCTGGGTCTGCACCTCCGCCTCGGAGACGCCGAGGCCGTTGACACGGCGGTTCATGATGTCGACCGCGGTGTCCATGTTCGCCTTGTTGATCGCGGCGCCCTGGTCGGCCTTCGCCTTGAGGGTGATGCTCGTTCCGCCGGCCAGGTCGATGCCCAGACGCGGCGTCGGGTGCCCGGTGGCGAACATGCCTCCGGTGAGCGCCACGATGGCGATCAGGATGAGGGCCAGCGAGCGCCCTGGCTTGCTCTGGGCGCTCGCGCTCCGGCCCCTCTTAGGTGCTGCCACCTTCTCGTACTCCCTCTCGGGCCGCCCCGCGCACGGTCGGCGCGGTCGGCCATGACATGGTGTCGGGATCCCGTACGGGAAACAGACGCGCCCGGGGTGCGCCGGCCGCGAACGTGTCGCGACGCGCTCCCCGGGGCGTGACTACTTCGCGTCGGAGTCGCCGTCGGTCTTCTTCGGCTCTTCGTCCGCCTTCGGCTCCTCGTCCGCCTTCGCCTCGGCGGCCTTGGCCTCTTCGGCTCGGGCCTCGGCGGCCTGGGCCGCTTCGGCCTTCGCCTCGGGCGCGTCCTTCTTGCCGAGGTCGACGGCCTTGTCGTCGGAGGCGGCGGCAGCGTCGGCGGCAGGCCCGTCGCTCTCGGTGAGGGAGGACGCGTCGTCCGGGACGACGTCGGCGTCGGACTTCAGGTCGTGCTCGATGCCGTGGACGATGCGGTTGTACTCGTCGTCGGTGAGGACGGCGCCGATCGCGTTCTTGGCGAAGAGGAGCTCGACACCCGGGCCGGCGTCGACGAGGACCGTGTCCTCGTTGACCTCCTTGACCGTCGCGTACATGCCCCCGATCGTGCGCACGCCGGAACCGGGCTGCATCTGATTCCGCATGTCGGCGGCCTGCTGCTGCTTCTTCTTGGCCGAGCGCGTCATCAGGAACATGGCCGCGATGAGCACGATGAACGGGAGAAGGGTCAAGGTATTCACGGGACGGAATTTCCTTCGCGCGACCGCGATGGAGAGCGGCCTGATGTTTGGGGGTGTGGTCGGCGCCGCCGACGAAGGCGGCATCGGCGGAGTCTAAGCGAGTCCGCATGCAAGGAACAACGCTCAGCATGGCACCTGGGTTCCTCCCCCGGCCAATGCCCTCGCCGTCACGCCCCGAACAGGTCCTGTTGTCCGTTTCCACCGGCGGCGGAGCGGGGCGGGGCGAGGCCGAGATGCGCCCATGCGGCGGGCGTGGCGACCCGTCCGCGCGGGGTACGGGCGAGCAGGCCCTCGCGTACCAGGAACGGCTCGGCGACCTCTTCCACGGTCTCCCGCTCCTCCCCCACCGCGACGGCGAGCGTGGACAGGCCGACCGGGCCGCCGCCGAACAGCTTCAACAGGGCCTGGAGGACCGCGCGGTCGAGCCGGTCGAGGCCGCGCGCGTCGACCTCGTACACGGCGAGGGCCGCCGCGGCGATCTCGCGCGTGATGTGCCCGTCCGCCTTGACCTGCGCGTAGTCCCGCACGCGGCGCAGCAGGCGGTTGGCGATGCGGGGCGTGCCGCGGGAGCGGCCGGCGATCTCGGCGGCGCCGTCGGCGTCGATCTCGACGTCGAGGAGACTCGCGGAACGGTGCACGACCCGCTCCAGCTCGGCCGGTTCGTAGAACTCCATGTGCGCGGTGAAGCCGAAGCGGTCGCGCAGCGGGGGCGGCAGCAGGCCCGCGCGCGTGGTGGCGCCGACCAGGGTGAAGGGGGGCAGTTCGAGGGGGATGGCGGTGGCGCCGGGGCCCTTGCCGACGATGACGTCGACCCGGAAGTCCTCCATCGCCATGTAGAGCATCTCCTCGGCGGGCCGGGACATGCGGTGGATCTCGTCGAGGAAGAGGACCTCGCCCTCCTGGAGGGAGGAGAGGATCGCGGCGAGGTCGCCGGCGTGCTGGATGGCGGGGCCGGAGGTGATGCGGATGGGGGCGCCCATCTCGGCCGCGATGATCATCGACAGGGTGGTCTTGCCGAGGCCGGGGGCGCCGGAGAGCAGCACGTGGTCGGCGGTCGCCCCACGCGCGCGTGCGGCGCGCAGGACGAGGTCGAGCTGTTCGCGGACCTTCTCCTGGCCGATGAACTCGCCCAGGTCCTTGGGGCGCAGGGCGGCCTCGACGGCCTGGTCCTCACGGTCGGCGACAGAGCCCACCAGCCGCTCCGCGTCGGGGGCGGCGGGGTCGGTCGTGTCGTCCCAGTTCATGTGGTGTGCCTCGGGGTGGTGGTCGGTCAGCGGGCGCGGTTCAAGGTCTGCAGGGCGGCCTTCAGCAGCTGCCCCACCTGGGGCGTCCCCCCGGCGGCCTCGGCCTGCGGGGCCACCGCGGTCACCGCCTCGTCGGCCTCGCGGGTGGCGTACCCGAGGCCGATGAGCGCGGCGTGCAGCTGGTCGCGCCAGCCCTGGGTGACGGGCGCGCCCACCGCGGGGGCGCCGATCGGCTCGCCGAGGCGGTCCTTCAGTTCCAGCAGCAGCTTCTGGGCGCCCTTCTTGCCGATGCCGGGGACGGCGGTCAGGGCCTTCTCGTCACCGGTGGCGACGGCCCGGCGCAGCGCGTCCGGGGTGTGCACCGCGAGCATCGCCTGGGCGAGTCTCGGTCCGACCCCGCTCGCGGTCTGCAGCAGCTCGAAGACCTGGCGCTCGTCGTCGTCGGCGAAGCCGTACAGCGTCAGGGAGTCCTCGCGGACGACCAGGGAGGTGGCCAGTTTGGCCTCCTTGCCCATCCGCAGGCCCGAGAGGGTGTTGGGCGTGCACTGGACCGCGAGGCCGATGCCGCCCACCTCGACCACCGCGGAGTCGGGGGCGAGGGCGGCGACCGGTCCGCTCACGAAGGCGATCATCCCGTACGGCCTTTCGATGTGTGCAGGGCGACGGCCTGCTGGAGTCGGTTCTGGGCGGGGGCGCGCCAGATGTGGCAGATGGCGAGTGCCAGGGCGTCGGCGGCGTCGGCGGGTCTGGGCGGTGCGGCCAGCCGGAGCAGACGCGTGACCATGGCGCCGACCTGCGCCTTGTCGGCGCGACCGCTGCCGGTGACGGCGGCCTTGACCTCGCTGGGGGTGTGCAGGGCGACGGGGATGCCGCGGCGGGCGGCGCACAGCATGGCGACGGCGCTGGCCTGGGCGGTGCCCATCACCGTACGGACGTTGTGCTGGCTGAACACCCGCTCCACGGCGACGAATTCGGGCCGGTGTTCGTCCAGCCAGGCCTCGATGCCCTGCTCGATGGCGACGAGGCGGTGCCCCAGCTCGGCGTCCGCCGGAGTGCGCACGACACCGACGCCGAGCATGGTGAGCGGGCGCCCCGCGACCCCTTCGACGACGCCGACGCCGCATCGCGTCAGTCCGGGGTCCACCCCGAGTACGCGCACCGCGCCCCCTCCCTCTCGATCGCCTGTTTGTGCAGGCTATCGGGTGCCACTGACAACGGCCGACACGGCGACGGGCCGACGGGTGTGTCCCGTCGGCCCGTTCGAAGATGAGCGTCGGCTCAGGCGTCGACCTTCTCCATGACCTCGTCGCTGACGTCGAAGTTGGCGAAGACGTTCTGCACGTCGTCGCTGTCCTCGAGGGCGTCGATCAGCTTGAAGATCTTCTTGGCGCCCTCCTCGTCCAGCTCGACCTGCATGGTCGGGACGAAGTTGGCGTCGGCGGAGTCGTAGTCGATGCCGGCGTCCTGGAGGGCGGTGCGGACCGCGACCAGGTCGGTGGCCTCGCTGATGACCTCGAAGGACTCACCGAGGTCGTTGACCTCCTCGGCGCCCGCGTCCAGGACGGCGCCGAGCACGTCGTCCTCGGTCAGCTCCCCCTTGGGGACGATGACGACGCCCTTGCGGTTGAACAGGTAGGACACCGAACCGGGGTCGGCCATCGAGCCGCCGTTGCGGGTCATGGCGACGCGGACGTCGGAGGCGGCGCGGTTGCGGTTGTCGGTGAGGCACTCGATGAGCACCGCGACGCCGTTCGGGCCGTAACCCTCGTACATGATGGTCTCGTAGTCGGCGCCACCGGCCTCGAGACCGCCGCCGCGCTTGATGGCGGAGTCGATGTTCTTGTTCGGAACCGACGACTTCTTCGCCTTCTGCACGGCGTCGTACAGCGTCGGGTTGCCGTCCAGGTCGACACCGCCCATGCGCGCAGCGACCTCGATGTTCTTGATCAGCTTCGCGAAGAGCTTGCCGCGCTTGGCGTCGATCACGGCCTTCTTGTGCTTCGTCGTGGCCCATTTAGAGTGGCCGGACATCTGCCTGTCTCCTTCGCGTAACCCATCCTGTACCGAACTCCCCCAGCGCTCCGAGAGCGTGGAAGGTACCCCCGCAGATCCTACAAGGACTCGGCTGTCCGGTACGCGCGCACCATGTCGACGAACAGGGAGTGCACACGGTGGTCGCCCGTCAGCTCCGGGTGGAACGACGTGGCCAGCGCGTTGCCCTGGCGGACCGCCACGATGTGGCCGTCGTGCTCGGCGAGCACCTCGGCCCGGGCGCCGACGGACTCCACCCAGGGGGCGCGGATGAAGACGCCCTCCACGGGGTCGCCGTCGACACCCTCGACGTCGACGGCCGCCTCGAAGGACTCGTTCTGCCGTCCGAAGGCGTTGCGGCGCACGATCATGTCGATGCCGCCGATCGTCTCCTGGCCCGAACGCGGGTCGAGGATCTTGTCGGCGAGCATGATCATGCCCGCGCAGGTGCCGTAGACGGGCATGCCGTCGCGCACGCGCGCGCGGAGGGGTTCCATCACTCCGAAGAGGACGGCCAGCTTGGAGATGGTCGTGGACTCGCCGCCGGGGAGGACGAGGCCGTCGACCTCGGCGAGCTCTTCGGGGCGCCGCACCGGCCTGGCCACGGCATCGGCCGCGGCCAGGGCGATGAGGTGCTCCCGTACGTCGCCCTGGAGGGCCAGGACGCCTATGACAGGAGTGCTCATGAGGGGTTACCAGCCGCGGTTGGCGTAGCGCTCGGTCTCGGGGAGGGTGTCGCAGTTGATGCCGACCATGGCCTCGCCGAGGTTGCGGGACGCGTCCGCGATGATCTTCGGGTCGTCGTAGAAGGTGGTGGCCTTGACGATGGCGGCGGCGCGCTTGGCCGGGTCGCCCGACTTGAAGATGCCGGAACCGACGAAGACGCCCTCGGCGCCGAGCTGGCGCATCAGCGCGGCGTCGGCCGGGGTGGCCACGCCACCGGCGGAGAACAGCACCACGGGAAGCTTGCCGAGCTCGGCGACCTCCTTGACGAGCTCGTACGGCGCGCGCAGCTCCTTGGCGGCGGCGTACAGCTCGTTGTTGTCGTAGCCGCGCAGCCTGGCGATCTCGTTCTTGATCTGGCGCAGGTGGCGGACGGCCTCGACGACGTTGCCGGTGCCGGCCTCGCCCTTGGAGCGGATCATCGCGGCGCCCTCGGCGATACGGCGCAGGGCCTCGCCCAGGTTGGTGGCGCCGCAGACGAAGGGGGTGGTGAACGCCCACTTGTCGGAGTGGTTGACCTCGTCGGCCGGGGTCAGCACCTCGGACTCGTCGATGTAGTCGACGCCGAGCGACTGCAGGACCTGGGCCTCGACGAAGTGGCCGATGCGGGACTTGGCCATGACCGGGATCGAGACGGCGTCGATGATGCCCTCGATCATGTCCGGGTCGGACATGCGGGCCACGCCGCCGTCCTTGCGGATGTCGGCCGGGACCCGCTCCAGGGCCATGACGGCGACGGCGCCCGCGTCTTCGGCGATCTTCGCCTGCTCCGGCGTGACGACGTCCATGATCACACCGCCCTTGAGCTGCTCGGCCATACCGCGCTTCACGCGCGCGGTGCCGGTCTCGGGGGTCTGGGCGGGGGTGGGGATCGTGGTGGACACGGAGTGACCTCACTGAGTGAAAGGGGGGCTCTTCACCCTGAGGAAACGTGAGTGGACCAGGCCACAGCAAGGGCCAATGGTGAGCCGGTGGATCCTTTTTCGAACGGACTGCCTACGCGGCCCGGTCCACCAGGGCCGCGGGCGGCTCGTCGTCCATCTCGAAGGCCAGCGGGAAAGGGGCGTGTCCGGCCAGCCGGAACCAGCGCACCTTGCGGTGTTCCCGCAGCCGCCGGGCCGCTCCCACCGCGTCGTTGTGGAAGCGCCGGGCCATCGGAACCCGGCGTACCGCCTCGGTCAGCTCATGGGCCGCGGCCTCCCCGCCGGGGGCCTCACGGACCGCCTCGACCTGCTGGGGATAGGCGAACACCGCCCGCAGCGCCTGGCTCAGCTCGCTCTCGGCGACCTCCCGCTGCTCCTCCTCCGCCTGCCGGGCCGCGTGGGCGGCCTCGTACAGCACGATCGACGCGGCCGGGTCCAGGACGCCCGAGGTCGCCAGCTCCTGCGCCACGGAGGCCCGCCGCAGCAACTGCGCGTCGAGCGCGGCACGGGCGGCGTCGATCCGTGCGTGCAGCCGGTCCAGCCGGCCCGCCGTCCAGCTCAGGTAGAGACCGATCGCCACGAGGGCGACGAGGATCCAGATCAGGGTTGCGGTCACGGGCGGCAAGGCTACCGGGGCGCTCCGCTGGGTCGGCCGGGGGTCGTGCGGCGCGTTGGCGTGGCCGTGCCTGGGGGCTGCCGCCCCCAGACCCCCGCTTCGGCCAGGACGGCCTCGTCCTCAAGCGCCGGACGGGCTGGATGGGCCCGCCCTCGCCTGCATGGCTCAGTCCCGCGCCAGGCCCAGCCGTGCCCGCAGCCCCGTGGCCCGGTCGTCGGCGGCCACCGCCGCGGCGCCGGCCGTCACCGTCTCGTACACGGAGAGGATGTCCGCGCCGACCGTCGACCAGTCGAAGCGGCGCACATGGGCGCTGCCCCGTTCGCGGAGTTCGGCGCGGCGGCCGGGGTCCGCCAGGAGGCGGACGGCGGCCTCGGCGAGGGCGTCGGCGTCCTCGTTGGCGAACAGTTCGCCCGCGGCCCCCTGGTCGAGGACCTGGGCGAAGGCGTCCAGGTCGGAGGCGAGGACGGGCGCGCCCGCCGACATGGCCTCCACGAGGATGATGCCGAAGCTCTCGCCGCCGGTGTTGGGCGCGACGTACAGGTCGATGCTGCGCAGGAAGCGCGCCTTGTCCTCGTCGCTGACCATGCCGAGGAACTCCACGCGCGAGCGCAGTTCGGCGGGGAGCGTCTCGACCGCCTCCTCCTCGTCGCCCCGCCCGGCCACCAGCAGCCGGGTCCGCGGGCGGGCGGCAAGGATCTTCGGCAGGGCCCTCATCAGCACGGGCAGGCCCTTGCGGGGCTCGTCGATGCGCCCGACGAAGCCGATGGTGTCGCCCTGCCACTCGGGTTTGGGCTCGGCCTTGGCGAAGAAATCCACGTCGACGCCGTTCGGGATCACCACCGCGTCCCCGCCGAGGTGCTCGACGAGCGTGCGGCGGGCGTACTCGCTCACGGCTATCCGGGCGCTGATCTTCTCCAGCGCGGCCTGCAGGATCGAGTAGGCGGCGATCATCGCCCGCGAGCGCGGGTTGGAGGTGTGGAAGGTGGCCACGATCGGGCCCGACGCCGCCCAGCAGGTCAGCAGGCCCAGCGACGGCGAGGTCGGCTCGTGGATGTGGATCACGTCGAAGGCGCCGTCGTGCAGCCAGCGCCGCACCCGGGCCGCCGAGAGGAACCCGAAGTTCAGCCGGGCCACCGAGCCGTTGTACGGCACCGGCACCGCGCGGCCGGCCGAGACGACGTACGGCGGCAGCGGGGTGTCGTCGTCGGCGGGGGCGAGCACGGAGACCTCGTGACCGAGCCGGATGAAGTACTCGGCGAGGTCTCGGATGTGGAACTGAACGCCGCCCGGCACATCCCAGGAGTACGGGCAGACGATGCCGATTCTCACGAGGTCCCCTTCGCGGGGTCGAGGTCCGCGAGCCACAGCCGTTGCAGCATGTGCCAGTCCTCCGGATGGTCGGCGATACCGGTGGCGAAGGCATCGGCCAGCGCCTGTGTCATGACAGACGTCTTCTCGTCCCGGGTACCTGCCTCGGGCACCTCGATCGGGGGATGGACCCGGCCCCGCATGACGGGCGAGTCGTCGTACCAGAGCGTGACGGGCAGCAGGAGCGCCCCGGTCTGCTGGGCGAGCAGGGCGGGACCGGCGGGCATCCGCGCCGTCTCGCCGAAGAACCGCACCTCCACCCCGGAGGCGGACAGGTCGCGGTCGGCGACCAGGCAGACCAGGCCGCCCTCGCGCAGCCGCCGGGCCAGCGTGCCGAACGCGGAGCCGCCGCTGTGCGGCAGCACCTCCATGCCGAGGCCCTCGCGGTAGGCGACGAACCGGTCGTACAGGCTCTCCGGCTTCAGGCGCTCGGCGACGGTCGTGAACGGTCTCTCCAGCTTGGTGGTGACCCAGGCGCCGGCCAGGTCCCAGTTGGCCAGGTGGGGCAGCGCGAGGACGACGCCCTTGCCCGCGGCGAGACCGTCGGTGAGGAAGTGCAGGTCCTTGGCCTCGAAGCCGGTCCTGATCCGCTCGGCGCTCCAGGCCGGCAGCCGGAAGGACTCCATCCAGTAGCGCAGGTACGAGCGCATGCCCGCCCGCGACAGCTCGGCCAGGCGCTCCGGGCTCGCGTCGGGCACCACGCGCGCGTAGTTGCTCTCCAGCCGCTGGACGCCCTTGCCGCGCTGCTTCCAGGCGAGGTCGGCGATGGTCCGCCCGAGCCGTACGGCGACCGGCTCGGGCAGCCTCTTCACGCTGCTCCAGCCCAGGCCGTACAGCGCGTCGGTCAGCCGGTCCCCGGCGCTCACTGCGCCGCCTCGCTCCCCTGCGACGCGTTCTCCCGGGCCGCCGCCTCCTCCGCCTCGGCGGACTCCCGGCGGACCGTGACGACCCGCTGGATGAGCGTGACCAGGCTGCCGACGGCGACGATCCACAGGGCGATCGGCAGCAGCACCTGGATGCCCGGGACGCCGAACTTGTGCAGGCCCGAGAAACCGGCGGCGACCAGCGAGATCACCAGCCGCTCGGCGCGCTCGACGAGCCCGTTGACGGCGACCGGCAGTCCGATCGACTCGCCGCGGGCCTTGGTGTACGACACCACCTGCCCGCTGGCCAGGCAGAAGATCGACACCGCGCACAGGATGTTGTCGCCGCCCTGGCCCGCGTACCACAGGGCGAACCCGCCGAAGATCGCGCCGTCGGCGACCCGGTCCAGCGTGGAGTCCAGGAAGGCGCCCCAGCGGCTGGAGCGGCCCAGCTGGCGGGCCATGTTGCCGTCGACCAGGTCGGAGAAGACGAACAGCGTGATCACGACCGTGCCCCAGAAGAACTCGCCCCGGGGGTAGAAGACCAGCGCACCCGCGACCACACCGGCGGTGCCGATGAGCGTGACCATGTCGGGGCTGACCCCCCGCCGGATGAGAAACGCGGCGAACGGCGTGAGGACACGCGTGAAGAATGCACGCGCGTACTTGTTCAGCATGGCCTTCCCGACGGTCGGTGTCGCCGTGGCCCCTGCTGGCCTCCGGCTGGCCCATCGTAGCCACGCGCACGCGTCGGCGACCGCCGGGCACCCACAGCCGGTGACCGGATCGGGCGCACGGCTCGCGGCGCGTCGTCGGTGACGGGATCGACGTCCCTCGTATGGACGCAGCGTGACGGGAGTGGAAAGCTCGAAGGACCGCGGGCGTCGCAGGAGCCGCCAGTGCACGCGGTGCCGCGTGTCCGCGCCCACAGTGACCTCACCGTGCACGGGAGGCAGGACCATGGGCGACAAGGCGCACACACATCCCGGGGCCGCCGGCAGGGCTACGGCGGCCGACCACCCCACGTCCGTACGGAATGTGGTGCTGGTCGGCCACTCCGGATCGGGCAAGACGACTCTGGTGGAGGCCCTCGCACTGACCGCGGGAGCCCTGAACCGGGCGGGCCGCGTGGAGGACGGCGGCACCGTCTCCGACTACGACGACATCGAGCACCGGCAGCAACGCTCGGTACAGCTCTCCCTGGTGCCCGTCGAATGGGACGGGTTCAAGGTCAACCTGCTGGACACTCCCGGATACGCCGACTTCGTCGGGGAACTCAGGGCCGGTCTGCGCGCGGCGGACGCGGCCCTCTTCGTCGTCTCGGCCTCGGACGGGGTGGACGGCTCGACCCGGATGGTGTGGGAGGAGTGCGCGGCCGTCGGCATGCCGCGCGCCATCGTCATCACCCACCTGGAGGCCGCCCGCGCGGACTTCGAGGAGATGACCCGGATCTGCGCGGAGGCCTTCGGCGCCGACGACCCCGACGCCGTACTCCCGCTGTACCTGCCGCTGCGCGGCCCGCAGGCCCCCGACGGGCACGCGCCCGTGACCGGACTGACCGGGCTGCTGTCGCAGAAGCTGTTCGACTACTCCTCCGGGGAACGCAAGGAGTCCGAGCCGGGCGAGGACCAGCTGCCCGGGATCGAGGAGGCCCGCAACCGGCTCATCGAGGGGATCATCTCCGAGAGCGAGGACGAGACCCTCATGGACCGCTACCTCGGCGGTGAGCAGGTCGACGTCAAGACGCTGATCGAGGACCTGGAGCGGGCCGTCGCGCGCGGGGCCTTCTTCCCGGTCCTGGCCGCCGCCCCCGCGGCCGAGGGCGCCAAACAGGGCCTCGGCACGGTCGAACTGCTCGAACTGATCACCGGCGGCTTCCCCACCCCGCTGGAGCGCGAGGCGCCCCGGGTCACCACGGTCGACGGCAAGCCGCGCGAGCTGAAGCCCTGCGATCCACAGGGCCCGCTCGTCGCCGAGGTCGTGAAGACCGCCTCCGACCCGTACGTCGGCCGGGTCTCCCTGGTCCGCGTGTTCTCCGGCACCCTGCGCCCCGACGAGACGGTGCACGTCTCCGGGCACGGGCTGGCCGACCGCGGGCACGAGGACCACGACGTCGACGAACGCGTCGGCGCGCTGTCCACGCCGTTCGGCAAACAGCAGCGTCCGGTGAGCCACGTCATCGCCGGTGACCTGGCCTGTGTGGCCAAGCTCAACCGCGCCGAGACCGGCGACACACTGTCCGCCAAGGACGACCCGCTGCTCATGGAGCCCTGGCAGATGCCCGACCCGCTGCTGCCGCTGGCCATCCAGGCGCACAGCAAGGCCGACGAGGACAAACTCAGCCAGGGCCTGTCCCGGCTGGTCGCCGAGGACCCGACCATGCGCCTGGAACAGAACCAGGACACCCACCAGGTCGTGCTGTGGTGCCTGGGCGAGGCCCACGCGGACGTCGCCCTGGAGCGGCTGCGCAGCCGGTACGGCGTCCAGGTCGACGTCGTACCGCACCGGGTCTCGCTGCGGGAGACGTTCGCCGCCAAGTCCGCCGGACGCGGGCGGCACGTGAAGCAGTCCGGCGGGCACGGGCAGTTCGCCATCTGCGAGATCGAGGTGGAGCCGCTGCCCGGCGGCTCGGGCATCGAGTTCGTGGACAAGGTGGTCGGCGGTGCCGTGCCCCGGCAGTTCATCCCGTCGGTCGAGAAGGGCATACGGGCCCAGGCCGCCAAGGGCGTCGCCGCCGGATACCCGCTCATCGACGTCCGGGTCACGCTGCTGGACGGCAAGGCGCACTCGGTGGACTCCTCCGACGCCGCCTTCCAGACGGCCGGCGCGCTCGCCCTGCGGGAGGCCGCCGCCGACGCCCGGATCCATCTGCTGGAGCCGGTCGCCGAGGTCACCGTGCTGGTCGGCGACGACTACGTGGGCGCCGTGATGAGCGACCTGTCCGGGCGGCGCGGCCGGGTGGTGGGCACCGAACAGGTGGGCACCGGACGCACCCTCGTACGGGCCGAGGTGCCGGAGATCGAGATCGGCCGGTACTCCGTCGACCTGCGCTCCCTCTCCCACGGCACCGCCCGCTTCAACCGGGCGTACGCCCGGCACGAACCGATGCCGCCGCAGGTCGCAGAACGCGTCCGCGAGGAGGCCAAGGACGCCTCGTAGACGTGCCGCTCCCACCCCGTCGGCGGGCGGCTTCGGCCGTCCGCCGACTAATGTCGGTGCCTGCGGATACGCTGAAGACCTGATCAACAGGTGTGCGGAGCAAGGAAGTCGGGAAGGCCGCAGAAGCGAGACCGCGGCGATCGGGGGCGGGAATGTCGGTGGGAACGGAGTGGGACGGGCCACAGGTGCCCATCTCGGGGGACGAGAGCCAGGCGGCGACGTTCGCCCTGGCCTCGGCGGCCTACCGGGACAACGCCGTCGAGGACATACTCAAGGCCAACAACGAATGGCACGAGTCGACCGTCAAGGCCGGCCTGTTCTCCCTGTTCAAACCGAACCTCGGCGAGGCCTTCTCCCGGGCCGTGGCGGACCGCATGCTCGCTCCCGGCCGCGCCGCGCTCATCCAGTCCTTCGGCACCGAGCCCCAGGTCGTCGTGGAGCACTGCCTGGCGGCCAACGCCATCCGCCGGGAGCGGGACAACAAGCTGACCGCCGTCATGGTCCTGTGCGGCCTGATCTTCCTGCCCGGGCTGCTGGTCTGGCTGCTTGTCTTCCAGATCCGCTCCACCATCGCCAAGCTCAGCGACAAGCGGGCCGGCGCCCTCGGCACCACTCTGCTCGTCGCCGTGGGCGCGCTCGCCGCGCTGTTCCTGGTGCGCATGCCCTTCCACGGGTTCTGGGCCCTGTACGGACGAGCGGCCGCGGTGGCCCCGGTGCTGGGCTGGTTCTGGGCCAAGCGGATCTGCGAACAGACCGCCCGGGACCTCCGGGGCCGCTGGGACGGCCTGCTCGCCGGCAGCAGCGTCGGCGCCAAGATCCCCGAATCGGTCCCCAGCAGCCCCGCGCAGACCGCGGCCGAGCAACTGCGCCAGTCCCTCGCCAAACTCAGCGCCGAGCAGCAGTCCAACTCCGTCTTCTACGCCGGGCCCAAGGGCATACTCGGCATGGGCACCCGCTGGGGCGCCTGGCAGCTCGCCGAGGACCTGGTCCCGGCCGACCCGACCCGGGAGATCCACCCCTTCCGCAGCTGGGACGTCATACGCTCCATCCACGACCAGCTGCGCATGCTGGAGCGCGGCCCGCTGAACACCGGCGGCTTCCCCAAGCCCTCGATACGGCACTGGATCGTCACGCCGATCGGCGAGAACGCCAAGGCGGTCTCCCGGCCGGAGGGCACCGACGTCGAGGCGTACCAGGTCAAGTCGCACGCCATACAGGACATCTGCAACAAGCAGCAGTTCGGCAGCGGCGACCGGCACTACCTCGGGGTGCAGTGGACGCTGTGGGACGGCCAGCTCATCATCACCATGCTGATCACCGTGACCGTGCTGCACGAGACGCTGCGCATCGAGGTGACCGGGCACGCGCTGGGCCCGGTGCACTCGCTGTTCACCTCGAAGCCGGAGGCGCCGACGAAGTCGGTGCCGAAGTCCCTCAAGCCGTGGGAGTCCCGCACCATCAAGCTCCCGCTGGTCGACGCCGACGAGGTGGTACGGCTCACCGCGCGCGCCCCGCTGACCTGGTACCCGCCGGCCCTGAACTGGCTCGGCGGGACGCTCGGGCTGCCCGAGCCGTTCGGTCTGCGGCATGTGTGGGCGGACAAGCCGTGGCGGCACCGCTTCATGGCCGACGACGCGCTGCGCGCCGCCACGCCGGTGCTGCGCGTGGTGCACTCGTCGGCGATCCGGGTGCTGCGGGAGAACGGCGTGGACGTGGAGAAGTTCGGGGCCCGGTCGGCGTTCCTCAGCGGCCAGGTGCAGGACCCGGCACCGAAGAAGGCCGACCTGTACGACGCGTAGGCCTCCGGCGGCTCGACCGAGGGGCCGGGGGCGTCGCGGGCGTCTGAGGGCTGCCGCCCCCAGGCCCTCGCTTCGGCCTGGACGGCCTCGTCCGCAAATGCCGGACGGGCTGATGTGCCTGGGCCCCTGGCCGACGCTCAGGCCGTCGGCCAGGCCTCCGCGAGCATCTTCCGGGTGTCCGCCAGCAGCTGCGGCAGCACTCTCGTGTGGCCGACCACCGGCATGAAGTTGGTGTCGCCGCCCCAGCGGGGCACGATGTGCTGGTGGAGATGGGCGGCGATGCCGGCGCCCGCGACCGTGCCCTGGTTCATGCCGATGTTGAAACCGTGGGCGCCGGAGGCGGTGCGCAGGGCCGTCATCGCCTGCTTGGTCAGCTCGGCCAGCTCGGCGGTCTCCGGACCGGTGAGATCGGTGTAGTCCGCGACGTGACGGTACGGCACGGTCATCAGGTGGCCGCCGTTGTACGGGTAGAGGTTGAGCACCGCGTACACGTGCTCACCGCGCCGGACGACCAGCCCGTCCTCGTCGGACTTGGCCGGTATCGAGCAGAAGGGGCAGCCGTCGTCGGCCCCCGGGCCGGTCGGCTTGTTCTCACCCTGGATGTAGGCCATCCGGTGGGGCGTCCACAGGCGCTGGAACGCGTCCTGCGTCCCCACTCCGATCTGCTGTTCCGGCTCACTCGTCATGCAAGGCAGCATATGGCTTCGCCCGTTCGCGGCGTGTCGCCGGGGCTCGGGGAGAACCGCCCGGGGCGAAGCTGGCCCGATGGACGACGACAGCCGTACGGCCAGCTGGGAGCGGCGGGCGGGGACCCCGCTCGGTGTGGCCTCCATGCTCTTTCTGGCCTCGTACGCGGTGCGGGTCCTCGGCGAGGGGCTGCCCGAGCCGGTGCGCGCTCTGTGTCTGGTCGTGACATACGCGACCTGGGCACTGTTCATCCTCGACTACGCGGTGCGCTGGCGCTTGAGCGGCGAGGGACTGGGCTTCGTGCGCCGGCACTGGATGGACTCGCTGGTCGTACTGCTGCCCCTGCTGCGGCCCGTACGCGTGGTGCGGCTCTACGACACCCTCCAGCAGCGGCGCCAGGGCGCTCCACGCTTGTCCCTGCAGGCACGGGTGATGCTGTACGCGGGCCTGTCCTCCCTGCTGCTCGGTTTCTCCGCCTCCCTCGCCGTGTACCACGCCGAGCACACGGTCCCGCAGGCGTCGATCCGTACGTTCGGCGACGCGACGTGGTGGGCGGTCTCCACCCTCTCCACCGTGGGCTACGGCGACGCCGTCCCCGTGACACCGGTGGGGCGGCTGGTGGCGGTGGTGCTGATGGCCTGCGGCCTGGCTCTGCTGGGCGCGGTGACGGGGTCGTTCTCGTCGTGGCTGATGCAGCGGTTCGCACTCGGTGAGGACGACGCGGGGCCCCCGGGGAGGTGAACTCCCCGGGGGCCCCGGCCGTCGCATCGGGTCAGACCTGCGTCCGCTCCTCGACGACCTGCGCGATCTTGGCGATGGCCTCGTCGAACGGGATGCCGTTCTCCTGGGAGCCGTCGCGGTAGCGGAAGGACACCGATCCGCCCGACATGTCCTCGTCGCCCGCGATGACCATGAAGGGCACCTTCTGCTTCTGGGCGTTGCGGATCTTCTTCTGCATACGGTCCGAGGAGGAGTCCACCTCGACCCGCAGCCCCTTCTTCTTCGCCTCGACGGCGAACTTCTCCAGGTACTCCACGTGCGCGTCCCCGATCGGGATGCCGACGGCCTGGACCGGGGCGAGCCACGCCGGGAAGGCGCCCGCGTAGTGCTCCAGCAGCACGGCGAAGAACCGCTCGATGGAGCCGAAGAGGGCGCGGTGGATCATCACCGGGCGCTGCTTGGAGCCGTCCGGACCGGTGTACTCCAGGTCGAAGCGCTCCGGCAGGTTGAAGTCGAGCTGGATGGTCGACATCTGCCAGGTGCGGCCGATGGCGTCCTTGGTCTGTACGGAGATCTTCGGGCCGTAGAAGGCGGCGCCGCCCGGGTCGGGCACGAGCGGGAGCCCCTGCTTCTCCGCGACCTGGCGGAGGGTCTCCGTCGCCTCCTCCCAGACCTCGTCGGAGCCCACGAACTTCTCCGGGTCCTTGGTGGACAGCTCCAGGTAGAAGTCGGTCAGACCGTAGTCCCGCAGCAGCCCCAGGACGAAGGTGAGCGTCTTGTCCAGCTCCTCGGACATCTGCTCACGCGTGCAGTAGATGTGCGCGTCGTCCTGCGTGAAGCCGCGCGCCCGGGTCAGGCCGTGCACGACGCCCGACTTCTCGTACCGGTACACGGTCCCGAACTCGAAGAGGCGCAGCGGCAGTTCACGATAGGAACGCCCGCGCGCGTCGAAGATCAGGTTGTGCATGGGGCAGTTCATGGGCTTGAGGTAGTAGTCCACACCCTCGTCGAGCTGCATGGGCGGGTACATGCCCTCGGCGTACCAGTCCAGGTGCCCGGACGTCTCGAAGAGCTTCCCCTTGGTCGCGTGCGGGGTGTAGACGAACTCGTAGCCCTCTTCCTCATGGCGGCGCCGCGAGTAGTCCTCCATCACGCGGCGGACGATGCCGCCCTTGGGGTGGAAGACTGCGAGGCCGGAGCCGATCTGCTCGGGGATCGAGAAGAGGTCCAGCTCGCTGCCGAGCTTGCGGTGGTCGCGCTTCTCGGCCTCGGCGAGGAAGTCGAGGTACGCCTTCAGCTCGTCCTTGGACGGCCAGGCGGTGCCGTAGATGCGCTGGAGCATGGGGTTCTTCTCGCTGCCGCGCCAGTAGGCGGCCGCGTTGCGCATCAGCTTGAACGCCGGGATGTTCCGGGTGGTGGGCAGGTGGGGACCGCGGCAGAGGTCCTTCCAGCACAGCTCGCCGGACTTGGCGTCCAGGTTGTCGTAGATCGTCAGTTCGCCGGCGCCGACCTCGACGTCCGCGCCGTCGTCGGAGGAGGCCGAGCCCTTGAGGCCGATCAGCTCCAGCTTGTACGGCTCCGACGCCAGCTCCTCACGGGCGGACTCGTCGGTGACCACGCGGCGCGAGAAGCGCTGGCCGCGCTTCTGGATCTCCTGCATCTTCTTCTCGATGGCCTTGAGATCCTCGGGCGTGAACGGCTTCTCGACGTCGAAGTCGTAGTAGAAGCCGTCCTTGACGGGCGGGCCGATGCCCAGCTTGGCCTCGGGGAACAGCTCCTGCACGGCCTGCGCCATGACGTGCGCGGTGGAGTGGCGCAGGATGTTCAGGCCGTCCTCGGAGGAGATCTCGACGCCCTCGACGGTCTCGCCGTCCCGGAGCTCGTGGGCGAGGTCCTTCAGCTCGCCCCCGACCCGCGCGGCGATGATCGAGCGCTCGCCGGCGAAGAGTTCGGCGGCCGTAGTGCCCGTCGTCACCACGCGTTCTTCCCGCTCGGAATCGCGCTGGATGATCACACGGACGTCTGACACCGGTCTCTCCTGACTGAAGGTGGGTGCGGCGCCATACCAGGAGCGCGCGCATGAGTGGGATCGTACCGACCCGGGGCCACCGACCGCGAAACGGTCACTCTCAGTCCTCGGACCCGCACTCCTCCTCGAAGAAGGCCTCTTTCTCCGCGGTCTCGTGCAGGGCCTTCAGCAGCTGGTCCCGCTCCGCCTCGTCCACCTGCACCGGTACGACCCCGCCGGCGCCGGTGAGCCGCCGGAAGCCGCCCCTGCTCTCCAGCCGCCCGTGCACCCGCACCGGCAGGCCGACGAGGTGGGCGTGCCCGGCGATGCGGTAGTCCTCCTCGTCCAGCGTGACGCGGACGTGCGGCACCTCGGCGCCGGCGATCACCCGCAGACGCACGGTGCCCTCGCCGCGCGGCCCCGACCTGCGCATCCGGACCACCGCCCCGGTGAGCCGCACCGGCACCGAGGGCTCCTCGCGCAGATAGCGGGCCCCGGCCTCGCGCAGGGCGGGCAGGTCGCCGGGCGAGAACTCGACGGGCTCGGCCGAGGCCGCGCAGCCCTCGGGGACACCGGCGGCCGGCGCCCACTCGACGGCGATCCGGGCGCCCTCCGTACCCCGCACGAGCGTGATCAGGGCCTCGGTGAGCTCGCGGCTGACGCCCGCCTCGACGGCGCCGTCGAAGGCGTCCATGCCACCGGTGGCCCGCTGGTAGTCGATGGCCTCGCGGGCGGCGTACAGAGCCTGGTGGAGGCGTACGGCGAGGGGGCGTCCGGCGCCGACGGGGACGAAGGCGGTGAGGGTGCGGCCCGAGGCGGCCGGGCCGACGAGGACGTTCTCCAGCATCGCCGCGGCCGGCCGCCGGTGCCGGGCACCGTGGTAGCCCGCCCGCGCCCGGGCGGCCAGCGCGCCCGCGAGGAGGGTCTGGCGGGCGGCGGTGCGCAGCCGCTCCTCGACGGTCCAGGGGGCGGCGCCCGCGGGGCCGCCCGGTACGTCCCGCCACCAGTGGATCTCGTCGCTGGGGACGGCGAGGGAGACGAGCACCTCACGGGCGGAGGGAGTGTCGCTGCGGGCGAGGGCGAGGAGGGCCTCGCCCAGCAGGTCGTCGCTGTCGGGGAAGGCGCGGCTCTCGGGCACGAGCAGGCTGGTGCCGTTGCCGCCGGGACCCGGCGGGGTCCAGCGGCCGTAGCGTCCGACGGCTCCGCCGCGTCGCTGCCAGCCGTGCCGGCGCAGCAGGGCGCTCAGGACGGCCGGTTCCACGTCGACGGGGTCGGGGGGTCGTTGCCAGGAGGCGTCGGCCGGGCCGTCGGGGTGCGGTCCGGCCGCCCGCAGCGGCTCGCCGAGGGGGCGGTGCGTCATGGTCTGCCTCCGGTCCCGACCCGCGTCATGATCTCGCAGAGCGCCCGGTCGTCGAAGATGCGCGTGGTCGGTATCCGCACGGTGGTGCGGTGCCGCCCGGTGACGGGGTGGCCGGCGAGGTTGATCCAGTAGCAGCAGTGCCGCAGGTCGAGGCGGTCGTGACTGGCGCGCAGCCAGTCGTCCTGGGACCTCGGCACGAGCATCACGACCAGGATCTTGTGCACCGAGACGGGTGTGCGGGCGAGCTTCGCCAGGTGGCCGTTGTCGAGCGTGAAGGAGAAGAAGCGGCCCGGGGGGTTGGGTGCGATCTGGTAGGTGCACTTCAGCTGCACCTTGATGGTCACCTCGTCGTCGACCGTGTGCCCGGGTGCGCTGTGGCTGACGTGCCAGTCGATGCCGTTGTCGGGGAAGGGCTGCGACAGCGAGCAGCCGGCCGCCGCGGCGACCGCGTGCAGATAGCCCACCTGCAGTGTCTCCATGCAGGCGGTGGTGGCGAGTGTGCCGCGAAGGGGGCCCATGCTTTCGGGCAGCAGCCCGCCCCGCTCGGGCTGCGCTATCGCCATGACCAACAGCCTTCCACGCCAGGGGTTTCCCCGTTGCGGGCCGCTGAACTGCAAAGACCCGTACTCCTGTTGTGTCCTTGCGGCGTACGGCGCAAACAGCCCGGGTATCACCAAACTGGCAGAAGACGGTGCGTCAGTTGCCGTGGGTGAACGAGGAGTTGTGGTCGCATGACGAACTGGTACGAGGGGCCCCTGGCCGCCTTTGACACGGAGACGACGGGCGTGGACGTCGAGACCGACCGGATCGTGTCGGCCGCCGTCGTCGTCCAGGACGCCCCGGGCACCCGGCCCCGGGTGACCCGCTGGCTGGTGAACCCGGGTGTGCCGGTGCCGGAGGCGGCGACGGCGGTGCACGGGCTGACGGAGGAACACCTGCAGCGCAACGGCCGCTGGCCGGCGCCGGTGGTGTACGAGATAGCGGAGGAGCTGGCGGAGCACGCGTCGCTGGGCCGTCCGCTGGTGGTGATGAACGCGCCCTTCGATCTGACGCTGCTGGACCGGGAGTTGCGCCGGCACCGGGCCTCGTCGCTGGACCGCTGGTTCGAGTCGTCGCCGCTGCGGGTGCTGGACCCGCGGGTCCTCGACAAGCACCTCGACCGCTACCGCAAGGGCCGCCGCACGCTGACGGACCTGTGCGCGCACTACGACGTGGCGCTGGAGGGCGCACACGACGCGGCGGCGGACGCGCTGGCCTCGCTGGAGGTCGTACGGGCGGTGGGGCGCCGTTTCGCGGCCCGGCTGGAGCGGCTGAGCCCCACCGAGTTGCACACCCTCCAGGTCGGCTGGCACGCGGCGCAGGCACGCGGCCTTCAGGCGTGGTTCGCGCGCAGCGGCTCGCAGGAGACCGTGTGCACGGACTGGCCGTTGCGTCCGGAGCTGTCGGCCGCGGCGTAGGAGCGGGGCGCGGGGGTCACCAGGAACCGCCTCCGCCGCCTCCGGCTCCACCGCCGACGCTGTCCGAGGAGCCCGTGCCGAAGGAACTGCCGCCGGAACCGCTGGAGCCGCTGGAGGACGGGGCACTGCGGGAGACCACCACAAGGACGAAGAGGCTGGTGGCCAGCGTGGGCCCGAGCCTTACCGCCCGGGAATGGGGGCGCTGGGTCGGCACGGCGGCCGACTCCAGGGCCTGTCGCCAGTGGTCGCTCAGGCCGAGGGCCATCGCCCAGGCCGTGCACCGCTCCACCTGCTGGTCGTCGAGCGGTTCGAGGTCCGGCACGAGGGACGGATCGGCCAGGAAGCGCCGCAAGGCTTCGACGCGCAGCCAGAGGTCGGTGCCCCGGGCGGTGCGGGAGGGCAGCTCCCAGCCGTTGCACAGCAGTGCGGAGCCGACGGCGACGGCGACGGCGCCCACGGCGAGGACGGGCTCCCCGGACGGGTGGCGCCCGCCGCCGAGAACGGCGCCCACGAGGGCGGCGACGAGACCGAGCACGGCGGCGATGAGCCCGGAGCTCTGGACCTTGCCGATGCGGTCCACGCTTCCCTCGGTCCACAGTTCGCTGCCGGTCTGCCACTCGTGCAGGCGGTGGTCGAGCGTCGTCCAGGCCGCGCGGAACTTCCGGTCGTAGTGGTCGAGCCGGAACTCGGAGCGGCCGGTGAACATCTGGCCCAGGACATCCCGGGTGAGCCGGTCGGTCGGCGTGGGAGCGTCGGTCGGGCGGCTGAGGACCGGGGCCTGCTCGTCGCCGTCCAGGGCGAGGTGTCCGTCGGCGGCGGTGTCGAGCAGCCAGGCGACCCGGTGGTGCGACTCGACCCGCTCGGCGAGCAGTATGCCGCCCTGGGCCGGGGTCAGGTCGTCGGGCGGTGTGGCGCTCGGGGTGAGGGAGGCGGTGAGCCGGCGGCGTCCGACGCGCCGCTCCTTGCCGGGGGTCCCGTCGGCAAGGAGCGGCGCGTAGCGGTCGCGGCCGGCGAGCCGGAGCAGTACGACGGTCAGGGCGGCGGCCGCCAGGGCGAGAGTGGTGGCGAAGCCGGCCGTGTGCAAGGGGTGGGCCAGCGGCGTGCCGACGGCCTTCCCGGTGGGCGGTGTGGGGAGGGCGGTCCGCCCTGCGTCTCCCGCACCGCGGGCGGCGATCAGGGTGAGGCCTTCCTTGCCCTTGAGCCGGTCGAGCCGGACGGTGAGGTGGCCGGGCTCGGTCTGCGTGGCCGCGCAGCTCCCGCGAGCGCCCTCGGTGCCCTGGACACAGCTCAGGCCGGTGAGGGGGTAGGGCGTGACGGCGTGGATCTCTATACGGGCGCGGTCGACCCGCCATCCGGTGCCCACCGCGTCCCAGGCGAGCCGGCCCTTCTTCACCACGCCCTGGAGCTTGTACTGGATGCGGTAGCGGTGCAGGCCGGTGACGGTCCGGCCGGGGTCGCCCACCTTGATGCGGGTGGCGATCTCCCGGTGGCCGTTCGCTTCGAGGTAGTGGTCGCCTGCCGTGAGTTCCCACGGGACGCGGGCGCCGTCCATGGTGACGGCGACCTCGGCCTCGTCCTCGTCGTAGGGCAGGTCGGGCAGATCGCGGTGGATGCCGTGCCGGGCGGTGCCGTCGTGTCCGAAGTCGTAGTCGATGACCTCGGTGATGCGGGCGCTGCCGTCGGCGGAGATCCGCGCGCCGACCCACATCGTGGTGACCCGCTCGGTGGTGCCGAGGGCCCACCCCACCGTCACGACACCGCCCAGCAGCAGCACGGCGAGGACGATTCCGCTCAGGCCGAGGAGCCGGCGCCGGCGCACGGCCGCGTCAACTCTCGGTCCCGCTTTGCCCTGTCCCTTGCCCAAGACGCCCCCCATGGCAATCAAAAGAGCCGGTCCGCTGCTTGCGGACCGGCTCTTTCCCGGTGGGCGATACTGGGTTCGAACCAGTGACCTCTTCGGTGTGAACGAAGCGCTCTCCCACTGAGCTAATCGCCCGGGAACGCACTGAACAATACAGGTCCCCGCGGGCTTCCTTCAAACCGCTTCCAGGTACCGGAGCAGTCCGCGCCGTCCGGCCCGCATCATCAGCCGGTGGTTGACGCGGAAGACGGGCCGTCCCGGTACGGCGAGCCGTCTGAGCAGCGGCTTGTTCACGTCCACCACCTGGTCGTAGCGGGCCAGGCAGCCGGGGCCGTCCGGGGTGACCGTCCAGCGGGCCCGGCCCTCGATGTCGCCGGCCAGGGCGGCCTCGATGATTCCGGCGGCCGGGTCGTGCCGCAGTTCGCGGGCGGTGAAGGTCATGGCGTACGGCAGGACGGAGCGGATGGTGATGACCCCGGTGGTGTCGTCGAGCCGGGTCACCGTCCGGACCTGGGGCCACCAGAGGGGATAGTCCTCGGCGCGGGCCAGGGTTTCGTACACCACGGCGGGCGGCGCGGGCAGGGACCACAGGGTGCGGAAGCGGTAGTGGGTCCAGTCCATGGGCAGAGTCTGCCCGGGCACGCGCGCGTGCCCGGGGATCTGAGTACGGGTACTCATGCCGTGCGCCGTGACACGCACCACACTCGGCGGTGCGAGCGCCGCCGCCCGTGCGACGGCGCTCCCCCCATCGCGCCCTAGGACACGGCCTAGGAGGGCATCTTGTCGCCGAGCAGGGCCAGGTTCTCGATGGCCGCGAGGCCGTAGAGCGCGGTGTCGTTGGTGGCCACCCAGCTCGCCTCGCTGCCGGGGACCAGGGTGGCGGGGCCGCTCAGCTTCTCCGTCTTCCACGGGGAGGACTCGGTGTAGCCGTCGGAGCCGTAGAACTTCGTCCAGGCGCGCTTGGTGAGCGTCTCGTCACCGGTCTGGACGGCGGCGTACGCGTCGAGGCGCGAGTGGCCCTGGAAGAGCAGCAGCGTGCCGAAGTCGGAGCCGTAACGGGCCTTCTGCTCCGCCTTGGTGGCGTTGAAGTAGCGGCAGTAGTCGAGGTAGGCCTCCTTGAACTTCGGCATGTCGACCAGGTGGATGAGCTCGGCGCACAGCTCGTTGAGGCCGAAGACGGCCGACAGGTGGGAGACGGAGACCGCCGGTGTGCCGGCCACGGCGAACCTGCCGGTGTCGAGGTCGTACAGTCCGCTGCCCTGCACGAAGCCGTTGGGCTGGGCGGCGATGGTCTCCATGGTGGACAGCACGCGCGCCTTGGCCTTCTCCCACTTGGGCCCCTTGCGCTCCCACTCGGTCAGCCACGCCGACACCAGGCCGCTCCAGTCGGTGCCGAAGCCGATCGACAGGGCGTGCCGGTCGGGTGTGTAGGGGTCGGTGCGGACCTTGCGCAGCGGGTCGAGGACGAGGAAGGTCTCGTCGGAGTCGACGTTGGCGCGCATGAGGTCGCCGACCCGCTCGTCGGCGGTGAGGAAGTAGTAGAAGCGCCGGTAGGTGGTGTTGGCGATGCGCTGCTGCTTGGCGCTGTCGGCGAAGTGCTGTACGCCGTGCCGGGTGCCGAGGCCCGCCCACTTGCCGATGTGGTAGACGTC
Source organism: Streptomyces sp. NPDC039424 (assembly GCF_055639495.1). Taxonomy (NCBI): domain Bacteria; kingdom Bacillati; phylum Actinomycetota; class Actinomycetes; order Kitasatosporales; family Streptomycetaceae; genus Streptomyces; species Streptomyces sp. NPDC039424. The sequence goes on along the minus strand of NZ_JBVKAI010000016.1, from coordinate 138,512 downwards.
CACCTCGCCGGTGTGCCGGGTCATCGCCTCGGCGAAGCGGAAGATGTCGGACCGGCCGCTTCTGAGATACGCGTACCAGAGCCAGAGGTCGGGCGAGAGCTCGGAGTTGTCCCAGGCGTAGCCGCCGATGTCGTAGCGCCACACGTGCCGCGCCGAGTCGTAGGTGTGCATGATGTCGCCGTAGTCCCAGAAGCCGTACCAACGGCGCATCTCCACCTGGTCCTTGTAGTAGGTGAAGAGGAAGTCGAGATGGTCCTCGATCTTCGCCTTGGCGGCCGTGGAGCGGTCGGGTTCGGAGTAGAGGCCGGGGCCGAAGACCTTGGCCTTGATGAGCTGCTTGGGCGGGGCGGCGAGCTGCGGCAGCGTGCGTACGGCCTTGACCTGGTCGGCGAGCGTCTCGGCGCTCGGGGTGGAGTCGTTGGCCCAGAAGAGGAGTTCGGAGGTGCGGGCGATGCCGTAGGGGGTGCCGAACTCCGGCTCGTAGTCCTCGTAGGTGATGTTGAGGCCTTCGAGCTGTTCGGCGTAGGTGTCCTGGCCCATGCCGTCGTGGTAGAAGCGCAGGTCCATCGGTTGCGCCTCGGGTGACCAGAGCCAGAGGGTGACGGTGGCCTCGTCGGTGTGGGCGTCGCGGATGTCGAGCTGGGCGGGGAACTTCTCCCAGAAGTCGCGCAGCCCGAAGGAGAATCCGCCGCTCGCCCCGCCGACGTACCCGAATCCGGAGGCCCGTCCGCCGCCACCGGCGCCGATCCAGCCGTAGCCCTTCTTGGTGCGCTTGCGCAGGGTGAAGCCGTCGGCGGAGAGCTGGGAGAGGGTGTAGTCGCCCCAGTGCGGGATGTACTGCAGGCGGGTGGTGACCCGCTGGTCCCAGGTGGACGGGTCGGGCAGCTTCCGGCCCGCGTACTGGGCGGCCTGCACGGCGGGGCCGGGGTCGCGGCGCAGTCCGGTGATGCCCTGGACGGCCTCGTGCAGCAGGCCGGTGCCCTCGCCGCCGATGCGGATGTGCCGGTCGTAGGCGGCGTCCCGCATCGGTACGGAGAAGCGGACGCCGAGCCCGCGGATGAAGTCGCCGCTCGCCTTGCCGGGCTCCAGGGTGCCGTCGAAGGTGATGGTGTGCACCATGCGGAAGGAGTCGGCGCCCGCGTAGAAGTAGAGCCGGAGGGAGAAGGGCAGCCATCCGCGGTCGCCCTTGCGGTGTTTGCCGTCGATGCGGACGACGGCGCGGACCGGGCCCTCCTGCTCTACGGTGACCGAGGAGATGGCGCCGTCGAACCGCTCGGTCCTGACGGTGCCCTGGTCCTCGTCCTCCACCTCCGGCTGGCGGATGAGCACGAGGCGGCCGTTCCTGGCGATCTCGGTGGAACCCCGGCTGACGGACTTGATCAGCGTGGAGCCGTTCTTGCCGATCCTCGCGGTGATGACGCCGGTGGAGACGTCGACGGTGCCGCCGCTCTTGTCGACGGTGACCTTCTGGGCGGGGGTCTCGGGCGTGCCGGCCTTCAGCGTGAGCTTCCCGGAGCCCGAACCGACCGCGTGGGCGGTCCACTTCAGGGAGCCGTCGGGCCAGTGGGCGATCGGCCAGGACTGTACGGGCACGGCCTTGCCGTCCTCGTCCGTCAGCGCGAACGTCTGGTCCTCCTGGTACGTGCCCATCGGCCAGGGCACGCCGACGGTGGAGCCGGGCGCGGCACCTAGCCCGCCGTCCTCCAGCCAGTCCAGGGTCACCGGGTCGGCGTCGGCGGCCCCGGCGCCCGGGGCGGCCTGCGCGTCGCTCGCCCCCAGCGCCCAGCTGAACTGGGCGGCGGCTCCGGCGACGGCGGCCGCCTTCAGGAGGGACCTGCGGGGAATGGGAGACATGAGAGATCCAGCCTTTCCTTTCACACGCGATGCAAGTGGTCAGGGGCATGACAGATCGAGCGGCGCCCAGGGTGCCGGCCTGATGCGGGCACCGCCGCTCACCGGTGCCGGTAGCGCTCCTCCACGGCGACGGCCGCCGCCGCGACGGCCCCCAGCACGGGGACCGCCAGCGGCGCGACGAGCAGCGCGGAACAGACGACGAGGACCAGTCCGCCGACGAGCAGAAAGGATCCGGCGGGGTCGAGGACCGTACGGCGGCCGGCGGCCGCGAGCAGGGCGCGCCAGGAGTCGCCCGGCGTCCACACCGCCGCCGCGCGCATTCCGGCGACGGCGAGGCCGACCAGCGCGAACAGCCCGACGGCCCCGACGAGCGGCCCACCGGGCAGCCCGGCCCGCACCGCCTGGACGTCCACCCACACCAGGGCCACCGCGACCCACCCGGCGAGCCCCACGGCCCAGCCGCCGCGCACGGCCACCCGGAAGTCCGCGGCGAACTCCTGCCATCCGCCGCCCTGATGGGCCGTCCGGCGCCGCAGGTGCCGCGCACCGGCGGCGAAGGCGGCCGGATACGTGAGGACCGCGAGCGAGGCGAGGGCGATCCACACCCCGGTCAGCAGGGACTCGGCGAAGACGCCGAACCGCTCGGCGAACCAGGACTCCTTGCGTGCTCTCACGCGTGCTTCGGCCATGGGCGACCGCCTCAGCCCTTCAGTCCGGAGGTCGCCATGCCGTCGATGAGATACCGCTGGAAGGCGAGGAAGAACAGCAGTACGGGCAGCAGCGCGACCAGCGACATGGCGATCATGCCGCCGTAGTTGGCGGCCACGCCGTCGGAGTCGCGGAACATCATCAGGCCGAGGGAGACGGTGTACTTGCCGGGCTCGTTGAGGTAGATCAGCGGGCCCATGAAGTCGTTCCAGGCGTTGATGAAGGTGAAGATCGCGCTGGTGATGAGCGCGGGGCGGCACAGTGGCAGCACGATCGACCAGTAGATCCTCAGGTGCCCGCACCCGTCGAGGCGGGCGGCCTCGTCCAGCTCCCGGGGCAGGTTGCGCATGAACTGCACCATGAGGAAGACGAAGAAGGCCTCGGTGGCCAGGTACTTGCCGACCAGCAGCGGGGCGTAGGTGTTGATCCAGCCCAGCTTCTGGAACATCACGTACTGCGGGATCAGCAGCACGTGGTACGGCAGCAGCAGCGTGCCGATCATCAGGCTGAACAGCAGGTTCCGGCCCGCGAACCTGATCCGCGCGAACGCGTACGCGGTCAGCGAGCAGGAGATCAGGATCCCGACGACGGAACCGAGCGCGTAGACGAGGGAGTTCTGGAAGAAGGTCCAGATCGAGATGTCGGCGATGCCGTCGGCCAGTCCCTTGAAGTTGCTCAGGATGGGGTGACCGGGGAACAGCTGGAGGCTGTTGATGATGTCCTTGCTGGGCTTGAACGAGGCGCCGATGACCCAGAACACGGGGTAGAGGATGACGGCCAGGATCAGCAGGGTGCCGACGTGCCAGACGAGGGAGCCGGCCCGTCTGCGGCCCAGGCCGCCGCTGAGGGGTTCGGTGGTGGTCGCGCTCATCGGGCGTCCTCCTCGTAGTGCACCCATTTCCTCTGGGACCAGAAGAGGACGGCCGTCACCAGCGCCACGGCGAGCAGCAGCATCCAGGCCATCGCGGCGGCGAAGCCCATCTGGGAGTTCTTGAAGCCCTGCTGGTACAGGTAGCAGGTGTAGACGAGTGTGGCGTCGGCCGGACCGCAGTAGGTGTTGGAGACGACGTACGCCGAGCCGAAGATCTGGAAGGAGTGGATGGTCTCCAGGAGCACGTTGAAGAACAGCACCGGGGAGATCATCGGCAGCGTGATGTTCCAGAACCTGCGCAAGGGCCCGGCCCCGTCCATCTCGGCGGCCTCGTACAGCTCCTTCGGCACCTGCTTGAGCCCGGCCAGGAAGATGACCATCGGGGCGCCGAACTGCCAGACGGTCAGCGCCACCAGGCAGTACAGGATCCAGTCGGCGTTGCCGACCCAGCCGCCGACGTGGAAGCCGAGGGCGGACTGGGCGCGGTCCACGACGGCGTGGTCGGAGAACAGCGACCGCCAGACGAAGCCGACCGAGACGCTCGCGCCGATCAGCGAGGGCGCGTAGAAAGCGGCCCGGTAGAAGGCCTGGCCGCGGCGGCTCTGCGCCAGCAGCAGGGCTACGCCGAGCGCGAGCAGCAGCTTCAGCGGGGTGCCGATGATCACGTACTTGGCCGTCACCTCGACCGACTTCTGCCAGCGCGGATCGTCGAACATCTTGGTGAAGTTGTCGAAGCCGACCCACTTCGGGCTGTTGAAGAGGTTGTAGTCGGTGAAGGCGAAGTAGAGCGAGGCGACCATGGGGCCCGCGGTCAGGAGCAGGAAGCCCGCGATCCACGGGGACATGAAGAGGTAGCCGGCGAGGTTCTCCCGGCGCCCCCGCCGCGGTCCGGCGGCGGGGGCGGTGGGGCGGGGCTTCCGGGTGGGGGCCGCGGAGTCCTTGACGAGAGTCACGGGGGTTCCCATCGGGCTGGTCAGGCTTGGAAGGCGGCCTCGGACTCGGTGAAGAACTGCTTCACCGCGTCCGCCACCTTGGCCTTGCCCTGTCCGAGGTCACCTCCGAGGCGCAGGAAGGCGGCCTCGACGGTGTCGGCGCCGGACGGGTGCGGGGTGATCGTGCCGAGGACACCGGCCTTGGCGGTGTCGTCCTCGTACTGCGCGATCTCCTTGCTCACGGTGTCCGCCGGCTTGAAGGCCTCGTACTGCTCGGTGCTCGCGAGGATGCCGCGGTCGTAGCCCATGATCTTGCCGACCCCGGGGTCGTGGACCATGAAGTCGATGAACTGGGCGACCTCCTTGGGGTGCGAGGTGCGCGCGGAGGCGCTCAGCATCAGGGAGGCGAGGTACTGGCCGGTCTGCTTGCCGTCCGTCGTGGGGATCGGGGCGAGGCTGTAGGTGCTGTCGCCCTCGGCCGTGTAGCGGACGGTGAAGTTGTCCCAGGTGAACTCCGAGGCGCCGTGGCGGGCGGAGAGCGAGGACTTGGGCATGTCCTGCTGGACGACCTTGGGGTCGGTGACGATGCCCGCCTTGATGCGGTTGTAGCCGTCCTGCCACCACTCCGTCAGGTCGGCCTTGTCGAAGCCGAGCCCGTCCTTGGTGAAGAACGCCTTGCCGTTCTGCCGGAGGTACAGGTCGTACAGGTACATGATGGCGAAGTAGCCGGTGTCGCCCGGGACCTTCGTCTTGTCGTGGATGGTCTTCAGGGCCTTGAAGTACTCGTCCCAGGTCCAGCCCGGCTGCGGCTCGACGCCCGCCTGCCGGAAGAGCTTCTTGTCGATGACCAGCGCCATGGTGTTGGAGCCGACCGGGACGCCGAGCTGCTTGCCGTCGACCTCGCCCACCTTGGTGACGCCCGCGCGGAAGTGGTCCAGGCTCAGGTTGCCCGCCTGGATCTGGGACTTGAGGTCGAGCAGCACGCCTCTCTTGTCGTACTTCCGAAGAAAAGTGACGGCATTCTGGAAAACGTCCGGGGGATTTCCGCCCGCGGCCTGCGTCTGGAACTTCTCCCAGTACGACTGATATGTCTGAAAGTCCGTCTTGACCTTGATCTTCGGGTACTTCTTCTCGAATAGCGCGATGGACTGGTTGATCCTTTTCGCCCGCTCCTCGGCGCCCCACCACGAGTAACGGATCGTCACCGTCCCGTCCCCGGAACCGCTTTCGCCCCCGCACCCCGTCGTCGCGGCCAGCCCGAGCGTGGCCGCCGAGACCCCGGCCGCCCTCAGGATCGTACGCCTCTCAAGATTCCTGCTGGTTCCCACCGTCGGACCCTCCCCGTGACGTCGTTGCCGACTGCATGAATCGTTTCAAGTAAGCGCTTGCTGGCACAAGTTACGGAGGGGTCGGGGGTGCGTCAATGATTCGGACAGGATTTTCTTGGGCGGCGCTCGGCCGCGGACGCCCGGCGACACCAACGGGCTCGGCGATGCCGCAGGTGAGGGGCGTGCCGTCGGGATGGGGCGGACCGGCATCGGATGCGAGGCGGCTGAAAGTCGGCTTGAGGCCGGGTAGTTCGGGGTGAGCGGCGAGGTGGTGACCGAGAGAGGCGGGCCGGGGGCACTCCCCACGGGCACAACGACCGACGGACCACCTGCACTGTCGCAGATGGTCCGTCGGTTCCGGGGTGGGCGATACTGGGTTCGAACCAGTGACCTCTTCGGTGTGAACGAAGCGCTCTCCCACTGAGCTAATCGCCCGGGCGCAGGAAGAAGATTACCCCATGTCAGGGGGTGCCTCCGACCACGGCGGGCCGGCGGTCGCGCCCGGAGGGCGGGCCTCGCGGTGTCCGGTGCGTGCGATCGCGAGGGGCCGGAACGCCCTCGCCGGGGGTCCCCCCGCGCGAGCGAGGCCAGGCCCCGGCGGCTTCACTGGTCCTTGATCTTCCAGGGCATCGTCACGCCGAACTTCCAGAGGTAGATCCCGACGATGGTGCCCACGATCACCAGTCCGATCGAGGTCAGGATGATGTTCCGGCGGCGCACCCGGGGGTCGAGGGCCCGCTGGGCCGCCTCGGTGACCTTGCGCTTGGTCCAGCGGAGCACCAGCTGGGCCCAGACGAACTCGGTCGCCCAGATCGCCATGCCGCCGAAGATCACCACCCAGCCCGGCCCGGGCAGCGGCAGCATGATGATCCCGGCCACCACGACGGCCAGGCCGACGACGAAGACGCCGACCTGCCAGCTCAGGTGGAGGTAGCGCCGGGCCTTGATGAACTCCGGCGCCCTGGATCCGAGTCCCCGCTCGTCCCGTGCCCCGTCCGCCTTCGCCTCCGCACCGCTCGCCGCCGCGACAACGTCGCCCGGCTCGTTACTCCCCGTATTCATACGACGAAACCCTACCGGAGCGAAACCAATCACCGGAATGGGCGTACCTCGCAGACCAGCCCTGGGCCGGAAGAGTTACGTAAACGCACGCAAAACACTCAGAGGGGTTTACAACGGCACCGTAGGTGGCATGTCGATTTCGCCGACGTGCGAATCCCCGAGCGCACACTGAGCGAAAGGCCCTGGCGCTTATGAACACCACGGTCAGCTGCGAGCTGCACCTGCGCCTCGTTGTGTCGAGCGAGTCCTCCCTGCCTGTCCCCGCAGGCCTGCGGTACGACACGGCCGACCCCTACGCCGTGCACGCCACCTTCCACACCGGAGCCGAGGAGACCGTCGAGTGGGTGTTCGCCCGCGACCTCCTCGCCGAGGGGCTTCACCGTCCCACCGGTACCGGCGACGTCCGCGTCTGGCCGTCCCGTAGCCACGGTCAGGGCGTCGTGTGCATCGCCCTGAGCTCCCCGGAGGGGGAAGCCCTGCTCGAGGCCCCTGCGCGGGCCCTGGAGTCCTTCCTGAAGCGGACGGACGCGGCCGTGCCGCCCGGCACGGAACACCGGCACTTCGATCTGGATCAGGAGCTCTCGCACATCCTGGCGGAAAGCTAGGTCACGGGACCTCGAAGCCGACCCGGCGCCGTCCATCTCGGGGAGACGGTCCGGGCGGCTCTCGGGCCAGGACAACCGCATACGGCATGACCGGCGCCGTCACCGTGCGTGTTCACGGAGGCGGCGTCGGTGTGCGCGCGGGAACCCCGGCCCGCACACGTCCGTTCTCCCGGTGGGCGAGTGTGGGGCGGGAGCCGGTGCGCCGGGCGGCGATGTCGCTACCATCGGCCAGCATCGGCGGGCGCCCGCCCGACCCCCAGGCCAGGGAGCGAAACGTGCTGATCACCCACGACACCCGGTGCGCCCTCGACACCGTGGTGGATCTGGTGAACACCGTGCCGGAGGACGACGCGGCGGACGGGCTGCCGGACGTCGCGGCCCTAGAGGATTTCGTACGGAAGCACGAGATCAGCGATGTGGGCGTGCTCTCCGAGTTCGACCTGTCCGCCGTGCGGAAGGCACGCGGACGGTTCGCCGGGATATTCGCCGCCCCGGACCCCCGGACCGCCGCCGGGCTGATCAACGAGCTGGTCGCCGCCGCGGGCACCACCCCCCGGCTGACCGATCACGACGGCTACGACTGGCATGTGCACTACTTCGCCCCCGGCGCCTCCGTGGCCGACCACCTCGCCGCCGACTGCGGGATGGCGCTGGCGTTCTTCGTGGTGGCCGGGGAGCAGGAGCGGCTGCGGCGCTGCGAGGCTCCCGACTGCCGGCGTGCCTTCGTGGACCTCTCCCGCAACCGCTCGCGTCGCTACTGCGACAGCCGCACCTGTGGAAACCGGCTGCATGTGGCCGCCTACCGGGCCCGGCGCAAGGAGGCGGCGGGCTGAGCGACCGGGCGGATCGGCGATGCCGACGCCGCCCCGGCGGGTGACACCGGGGACGGACGTGTACGGCTCACAGCAACAGCAGGTCGTGCAGCGCAGCCATGAGGAGCAGACACCCGATCACCGCTAGGAAGATCATCAGCGGTGGCTGGGAAAGGGCGAAGAGGCACCCGCGCGGCTCGTCCTTCGGCGGCGCGGCCTCGCTCTGTGGCGTGTCCAGCATCTCGCGGCGATGATGACCCAGCCGACACCCCGTACGCGATCAACACGCCCGGAATGAACGGGAGTTCACTGAAATCCTTGATGTCCGGTTCGGTTCCGGCCGAGCAATGATCGTTTACGGGCGCGCGGGGACGTTCTGTGATCTTTCAGCAGGTCATATGCCGTGCTTCTTGAGGATGGCCTCGATGTCGCTGAAGTCGTCCGCGGAGTCACCGGCGCGGGGTGCGGTGGCGGGGCGGGAGGCGGGACGGGTGCCGGGGCCCAGGGAGGGCGCCGAGGCCGCCGGGGCCACCGGCTCCTGGCCGGGCGCCTTCCGCGCGGCCTTGCGCTCGGCACGGGTGCCGCCGCGGCGGCGCTCCACGGCCCGGGTCGTCGCGAACAGGGCCCAGGCGGCGCCCAGCACCCCGAAGCCGGCCCACGCCGTCGGGCTGAACGCGGTGTCGGCCAGCCAGCCGACGACCCCGGTCATCACCAGGCCCACCGGCACCAGCGAGTACGCCGCGATGCGGGCCGCGGCCAGGAAACGCCTGCGGTAGGCGGTGACCACCGCGATGCCCAGGCCGGCCGCGGACACGGCGGAACAGACGGTCTCGGCAATCATCCGGTCCTCCTGGCGGCTCGGTCGGGCGGGGCGCGCGCAGGGCGTACGCGTCGGTCACGGGCACCGCGGCGCCGCCTCCACCTGTCCACTCCATCGTGCACCGCCGCGTACCCGCGAGGCCATGCCCCGGCCGGACATCAGGGACATCTCCGGGTCACCTCCTCCTCAGGGGCCGGTCACGGCGTACGGTCCGATTGGGTCGGCGCAGCCCGGCCTGGGAGACTGATGCCCATGAGCGACTCCTCCCCCGCCCGCACCGCCGTCCCCGTTCTCGACGTCTGGTGCGAACTCCAGTGCCCGGACTGCCGCAGCGCCCTGGACGACCTCCGCGCCCTGCGGGCCCGTTACGGCGACCGGCTGGAGCTGCGGCTGCGGCACTTCCCGCTGGAGAAGCACAAGCACGCGTTCGCCGCCGCCCAGGCCGCCGAGGAGGCTCTGGAGCAGGGGCAGGGCTGGGCGTACGTCGAGGCGGTCCTGGGCCGGGTCGAGGAGCTGGACCGTGAGGGAGAGCCCTTCCTGGTCGAGGTCGCCCGGGAACTCGGACTCGACGCCGAGGAGTTCGACACCGCGCTGATCGACGGGCGGCACATCCTGATCGTCGACGCCGACCAGGCCGAGGGCAAGGCCATCGGCGTCACCGGCACCCCGACGTACGTCATCGGCGGCGAGCGCCTCGACGGCGGCAAGAGCCAGCAGGGGCTGCGCGAGCGCCTCGAGGAGATCGCGGACCGGCTGCTGGCCGGGGAGGCCTGAGCTCAGAGCAGACTCTTGTACATCGAGTAACTCACCGCCAGGTACCCGAGCGACTCGTACAGCCGCTCGGCCGGTGTGTTGCCGGCGAACACGTTGAGGCCGAGGACGGGCTTGCCGGCGGCCATCGCCTGCCGCTCGGCCAGCAGCATCAGGGAGCGCCCGTGGCCCCGGCCGCGGAAGGCCTCGCCCGTCTCGACGTCGCAGACGAACGCGCTCTCCCCCAGGAACGCCAGCCACAGGGCGCCGACGCCGACGCCCTCGTGCTCCAGGACGCTCAGCACCGTGCCCTCGGTCGCGAGGCCGTGCGGCAGCAGCCGGGCGAAGTCCGCGCGCGCCTTGGCCGCCGCCTCGTCCTCGGGCACACCCCGAGTGGTCAAGTCGCCGATGTAGGCCGCCTCGCCGTGCTCGCGCCACGGCCCGAACTCGGCCTCGGTCATCGGCCTGCTCCGGCTGCCCGCGGGCAGCTCCGCCGGGCTCTCCGTGAGCGGCTTCACCATGCCGCGGTTGCGGTGGACGTAGCCGAGCGCGGTGGCGAGCCGCAGCGCGGCCTCCGCCTCGGCGGCCACCGATATCTCGATCCGCTTGCAGCCCCAGCCGCGCGCCACCTCCTCGGCGGCCAGCGCGGCCACCGCGCCCCGGCCGCGCCCGCGGTCCGGTTCCTCGATGCGCAGGTCCTTGATGATGGCTACGGCGGGCCCGAAGGAAGGGTGCGTGCTCAGGCGTACCTCGCCGACGGGACGGCTGTTCACGCACACGTGGAAGTGGCGGGACAGCGCCCCGTCGGCGCCGTGCTGGAGCGGCTCGGTCGGCCGCAGGGTGGTGGTCATCAGAAGTGTTCTACCCGCTCCCCCGCTCCGGATCAGCCCGGTATCCGGGACATCAGGGATCGAGATCGTCCCCGGACCGCTCCTCGAAGATCCGCATCGCCTTGGCGGTCACCGGGCCGGGGGCGTGGGACAGTTCGCGGCCGTCGATCCGGTGCACGGCCTGGACGTCCCGCAGCGTGGACGTGAGGAAGACCTCGTCGGCCCGCTCCAGGACATCCAGCGGCAGGTCGGTCTCCTTGGCGCCGGTCCAGTGCACGGTCAGGGCGCGGGTGATGCCGGCGAGACAGCCGGAGGCGAGCGGCGGGGTGTGGATCTCGCCGTCCAGGACGACGAACACATTGGAGCCGGTGCCCTCGCACAGCTGCCCGACCGTGTTGCCGAACAGCGCCTCGGAGGCGCCCTGTTCGTGGGCGCGGGCGAGGGCGACGACGTTCTCGGCGTACGAGGTGGTCTTCAGGCCGGTGAGCGCGCCGCGCTCGTTGCGGGTCCAGGGGACGGTGATCACGGCGGTGGAGTCGGCGCGGCGGCTGGTCTCCCCCAGGGCGACCACCAGGGTCGGGCCGTGCTCGCCGCGGTCGGAGCCGAGCGGGCCCTGGCCGCCGGTGTAGGTCACGCGCAGCCGGCCGAGCGGCATCGGGTTGGCCGCGAGGACGGCCGCGCAGGCGCGGCGGACCTCGTCGTGGTCGGGGTCGGGCAGGCCCAGGCCCCGGGCCGAGCGGGTCAGCCGGTCGATGTGCCGGGTGAGGGCGAAGGGCCTGCCGTCGACCGCCTTCACCGTCTCGAAGACGCCGTCCCCCACGGTCAGGCCGTGGTCGAAGACGGAGACACGGGCGGTCTCGGCGTCCTGCAGCCCGCCGTCGAGCCAGATCTTCATATCAGGGCCTTTCCACTCTCCTCGTACGCCCCCGACGCTACCGCGAGCAGCCGGGACGCCTTCAGCTCGGTCTCCCGCCACTCCCCCTCGGGGTCGGAGCCCCAGGTGATGCCGGCGCCGGTACCGAACCTCAGGGCGCCCTCCGCGCGGTCGATCCAGAAGGTGCGGATGCCCACGGCCAGCTCTCCCGTGCCCCGGTCGGCGTCCACCCAGCCGATGCCGCCGCAGTACGGTCCGCGGGGTGCCGTCTCCAGGGCGTCGATGATCCTGAGGGCGCTCGACTTGGGCGCGCCGGTGACCGAGCCGGGCGGGAAGGCGGCGGTGAGCAGCTCGGGCCAGCCGGCGCCGGCGCGCAGCTCGCCGCGGACCGTGGAGACGAGGTGGACCAGGCCGGGGTGCTTCTCCACGGCGCACAGGTCGGGCACGGTGACGCTGCCGGTGGCGCAGACGCGCCCGATGTCGTTGCGGACCAGGTCCACGATCATCACGTTCTCGGCGTAGTCCTTCTCCAAGAGGTCCGCCTCGGTGCGGCCGGTGCCCTTGATCGGCCCGGACTCGACGGTCCGCCCGTCCCGGCGCAGGAACAGCTCGGGGGAGGCGGTGGCGATCTCGACGCCGTGCCCCGGCAGCCGAATCGTTCCCGCATAGGGGGCCGGGTTGCCGCGCGCCAGCAGGGCGGTCAGGGCGTCCACGTCGGCGTCGGCGGCGACGGGAGCGGTCAGGACGCGGCAGAGGTTGGCCTGGTAGACCTCGCCGGCCGCGATGTGCGCCCGGATCCGGTCCACGGCGGCCGTGTACGCGACGCGGTCGAGCGAGGACGTCCAGTCGTCCGCGCCGGGGCCGCGCCACGCCCCCCGCACCGGTGCGGGCACGGGCTCCTTGCGTACCTCCGCGAAACGGGCGCAGGTCAGACGGCCCTCGAAGTCCGCGCAGACGGCCCAGAAGCCGGTGGAGTCCAGGGCGGCCGGATCGCTGGTGACGTCGAGGAGGCCGGTGGCGACGCGGTCGCCGAAGCGGGCGAGAGGAGGCAGGTGGAGCACGTGGTCGAGTCTATGGCGGGTGTCACGCCGGTGGCCCGGGCGTGTCCTCGCGGTGCCCTGACCACGGCGTCCGTCCGGCGCAGCGCAGCACGCTGCGCAAACGCGTTTTTGTGCTGGCCGGGGAATCCGCTAGAGTTCAACACGTCGCCGGGACGCGGAAGCGAACCGAAACGACAGGCGGACGTAGCTCAGTTGGTAGAGCGCAACCTTGCCAAGGTTGAGGTCGCGAGTTCGAGCCTCGTCGTCCGCTCGTAGGAATGAGGGGTCTTCCCGATCCCCTACACTCCTGGTGGAGTGGCCGAGAGGCGAGGCAACGGCCTGCAAAGCCGTCTACACGGGTTCAAATCCCGTCTCCACCTCCAAGGACGATTAGCTCAGCGGGAGAGCGCTTCCCTGACACGGAAGAGGTCACTGGTTCAATCCCAGTATCGTCCACTGGATCTTCCAGCACCGTCGGAAAGATCCGAACCCGCGCGATTAGCTCAGCGGGAGAGCGCTTCCCTGACACGGAAGAGGTCACTGGTTCAATCCCAGTATCGCGCACGCGGCATCCCGGACGATTAGCTCAGCGGGAGAGCGCTTCCCTGACACGGAAGAGGTCACTGGTTCAATCCCAGTATCGTCCACACACACCGGAGCCCCCGGCCGTCTCGTACGGCCGGGGGCTTCGTCGTGGGCTCGGGCTCAGCTGGAGAACAGCATGTGGCCGAAGCTCTTGTGGCGGTGGTGGCCGCCGTGACCGCCGTAGTGACCGCCGCCGTGCTGGGGGGCGCCCCAGGCCGGGGCGGGCGCGGCCGGGTAGGCCTGCGGGGCGGCCGGGGGCGGCGGGGCGGGCTGGGACCACTGGGACTCCAGGCGGGTCAGCGACTCCAGCTCGCCGTAGTCGAGAAAGATGCCGCGGCAGCCGCTGCACTGCTCGATCTGGACGCCGTTGCGGTTGTAGGTGTGCATCGGCGCATGGCACTTCGGACACTGCATGGTCGGCTCAACTCCTCGCCGGTTGGTCCTGCTTCGTGTTTCCCCAGGACAGACTCCGTGCGGCCCCGGTCGGTTGCACCTTACTTCGGGAATCCGGGCGTCAACTCGGGCGGGGCCGCACCCATTCGCTCGCAGGCGTCGATCAGGGTCTGCTCCACCTCGTCCAGGGGGCGGCCGGCGGCCAGTGCCTTGGTGATCGCCAGGGCGGCGGTCTGGGCGGTGAGGGCGCGGGCCGGGACGTCCAGGGCCGGCCAGGGGTCGCCGTCCGCGGGCACGGCCGGTCCGCCCGCCGCGCGGTAGGCGGTCAGGAAGCGGGTCCACTCGTCGGGCGGGAGGAGTCCGCAGGCGTACCAGGCGGCGGGGCGGGCCAGGTCCCAGGCCGGGACGCCCACGCCGAGGTCGTCGACGTCTATGAGCCGCCAGTCGCCGTCCGGGTGGCGGACGAGCTGGCCGAGGTGGAGGTCGCCGTGGCAGAGAACCGGGGTCCCGGGCATCGGCGCCTCCGCGCGGGCCCAGGCGGGCAGCGCGGCCCAGGCACGCAGAACGGGGCGTGCGGCGGGGTGGTCCTCCCCGGCCAGGGCCGTACGGAGCCGGGCGAGGGCGCGGGCGGCTTTCACGGGGCCGCGCATCGTGGGCGTGGAGGCGGGTGCGGGCGCGCGGTGGAGACCGGCGAGGAGCGTGGCGGCGGCTTCCCAGGGGGCGGCGTCCGGGTCGTCCGGGTCCACGGGGGTGCCGTACGGCCAGCAGGAGACGAGCCGGTCGTGCAGGGTGACCGGAGCCGGGGCGAGCGGGGCGAGGAGTACGTCCGGCAGCCGGGCGGCCACCCCGAGACGCACGGCCAGCTCGGCACGGTCCGTCTCCGGGGCGTGGGCCTTCGCGACGGTACCGGCGTGGCGGACGACAGTGGCATCGGGACGGTCGGCCAGAGTCACGGTCGCCCCACAGAGGCAGGACGCCCCGTCCGGATGCGCGACGGCCCTGACCTTCACGGTCAGCCGCGGGAGTACGTCTGCGGTCACGGGGTCCTTCTGGGGCCGACGGGTGCTTCTGCCTTCGGCGAGCGTACGCGGTGCGGTGGGGCGCGGTGCCGCCGCGCCCGCCCCCTCACCCTCGGCTTCACTCTGACCCCGGAGGGACCCCACCGCCCCAGCGGGAACGACTGCCCGCGGCTACGCGGGCGGTTCGACGACCGCCACCTCTGCCTGAGTGGGTGCCGGGCCAGCGATACCGACGCTCGCGGTGATGCGGGTTCGACAGCCGCCGCTCTGCCGAGAGGCACGGCCCCACGCCACCACTGCCCCGCGCCACGGCGAGGACGACAGTCGCCGCAGCACGAATGGACACCGGCCCAGCAGTACGACTGCTCGCCCCGACGCGGGGTCGACAACCGCCGCGACCGATGGCCACCGGCCCAACGCCACCGCAGCCCTCAGCCACGTCGAGGACGACAGTCGCCGCAGCACGAATGGACACCGGCCCAGCAGTACGACTGCTCACCGCGACGCGGGGTCGACAGCCGCCGCTGCCGGAGCGTCGCCCGCCCAGCCACCACAGCCTCCAGCCACGGCGAGAACGACAGCCAGCCGCACGGTTGTCCACAGCGGCGGCGGGTTCAGGGAGGCGTCGGCGACTGCGGGGCGGTGGTGTTGGGCGTCCGGCGCTTGGTGGAGGGCGCTGCGCGGAGTTGGGGCGTCGGTGGGTGGGCGTCTCCGGGAGAGGGCTCAGGGCACGGCAATGCCGGCGCAGCTCCCCAGCTGCGCCGGCATTTTTGCCGTCCGCCGCACCCCCGTCCCCACGGGGTTTCATGGGTGGATGTCCCCGCCCGGACCGCTCTTCCGGGCCTGGGGTCGCGGTTCAGCGCCCCAGCATCACGCCCACGGACGACGCCTGTGTGACCACTGCTTCCCAGCCGCCGAAGGCGTACACGAGCAGGGTCGCCAGGGGGAGGACCATCGCGGTCGCCACCAGGGGGTGGCGACGGCCGGTACGGCGGGGACGCGCGGTGCGTCCATGGGTGCGGATCAGTGTCCGCGGAGCCGTGTGGGCCATGGTCCCTCTCCTGACCGTCTCAGTTGTCGTTGGCAGCGGCGGGTGTCTGACCTCGGGGGACGAGTGCTGCACCCGCCGCTTGACCTCAAATCTAGGCGGGCGGTGAACGGCGGTCGTCATGCCTTCGTACCGAATGACGGGCCTCCCGAAGGATGAGCCGTGACCTGCGGCGTACTCCCCTGGGTGGAGACGCGGTCCCAGGTCTCGGGGTCTTCCCGGAGGGGGCGCCCGGAGTGCCCCCTCTTATCCGGGCTGTCCACCTGGAGGGCACCGGGGAACCCCCGCCGCGTGACTTCGCTCACTTCGACCGCGCCCGGCCGTACCGCCCCTGCGCACGGCGGCCCGCCCGGTCCGCGGCCGTCTCCGACCGGTCCGCTGTCAGGACCCCAATCTCCTTACCGGGAGCGGGTGTTGATGTCGCCGTGTGGTCAAAGCCGTGCTTGTGGAGGGCCCCTTGACCAGTCCTCAAGTCTCCCACCAGGCACTGACAATCCATCCGCCCCAGAGGGCGCGGCCTCTGCGCGCGGCGGGCCGTGGAAACGTAAGCTGTGCCACGTCACACGGACCGGGCAGCGGGGATGAACATGGCGATGATGCGCCTGAGGCGCGAGGACCCGCGCGTCGTCGGCTCGTTCAGGCTTCACAGACGGCTCGGCGCGGGCGGGATGGGCGTTGTCTACCTGGGCTCCGACAAGAAGGGGCAGCGGGTCGCTCTGAAGGTCATCCGGCCGGACCTGGCGGAGGATCAGGAGTTCCGTTCGCGCTTCGCGCGTGAGGTCTCGGCGGCGCGGCGGATCAGGGGCGGGTGTACGGCGCGGCTGGTGGCGGCGGACCTGGAGGCGGAACGGCCGTGGTTCGCCACGCAGTACGTGCCCGGGCCCTCCCTGCACGACAAGGTGGCCGACGAGGGTCCGCTCGGCGCGGCGGAGGCGGCCTCGATCGGCGCCGCCCTGTCCGAGGGGCTGGTCGCCGTGCACGAGGCCGGGGTGGTGCACCGGGACCTGAAGCCGTCCAACATCCTGCTGTCCCCGAAGGGGCCGCGGATCATCGACTTCGGCATCGCCTGGTCGACCGGTGCCTCCACGCTCACGCACGTCGGCACGGCGGTCGGCTCCCCCGGCTTCCTGGCACCCGAGCAGGTGCGCGGCGCCGCGGTCACCCCGGCCACGGACGTGTTCTCTCTGGGGGCGACGCTGGCATACGCCTCGACGGGCGACTCGCCCTTCGGACACGGCAGTTCCGAGGTGATGCTGTATCGGGTGGTGCACGAGGAGCCGCAACTGTACGGCGTACCGGACGCGCTCGCGCCGCTCGTACGGGCCTGTCTGGCGAAGGACCCGGAGGAGCGGCCGAGCACGCTGCAGCTGTCGCTGCGGCTCAAGGAGATCGCGGCGCGCGAGGCCCAGGGCCTGGCCGACGTACGGCCTCCCGCGCCGCGCGCCGCCGAGGCGGACCGGCCCACCGGGCGGCTCGCCGAGACCTATCCGGAGCCGCAGCGCGCCCAGCGGCGTCCGCAGCCTTCGCCGGGCACTCCGGCGCCGCGCGGTGGGGCTCCCGTGCGAGGCACGCCGCCGCGCGGTGGCGGTGTGCCGCGGGGTGGCGGTGTGCCGTCGCGGCCGGACGGGGCTCGGACCGGCGGGGCACGGACGACCCCGGCCTCGCGCAACACCACCCGGTCCGGCAGCGGGGGCCGTCCCGTTCAGCGCGGCGGGGCCGGTCGTCCGGGGCCGCGGCCGACGGGGACCGGGCGGCGGCCGGCCAATCCCCGGCTGCTGCGGCAACGGCTGTTCGTGTTCGTCGTGGTGACCCTGCTGGTGGCGCTCGGCATCGCGGCGGCCCAGGGCTGCCAGGGGCCGGCGCACGGGCTCGGCGGCGCCGGAAGTGTCGTACACGCGCAGCACGCGCGCGTGCATCTGCCGCCGGACGTCAGCAAGTAGCGCGCCCGGGGCCCGGCCGGATCCGCTCGCCGCGCCGCGGTACGGCCATGACGGCGTCCCGCACGACCGCCGCCCCTATGCGCCGGGGCGCCCCGTGGCCACCGCGTAGAAGGCGACCGCGGCCGCCGCTCCCACGTTGAGGGAGTCGACGCCGTGGGACATGGGGATGCGCACCCACTCGTCGGCGGCGACCAGGGCCTGGGTGGACAGGCCGTCGCCCTCGGCGCCGAGCATGAGCGCGACGCGGTCCATCCGGTGCGGGGCCGCCTCGTCGAGGGTCTTCGCCTTCTCGTCCGGGGTGAGCGCGAGGAGGGTGAAGCCGGCCTCGCGGACCGACTCCAGGCCCTTGGGCCAGGTGTCCAGGCGGGCGTAGGGCACGGAGAAGACCGCACCCATCGAGACCTTCACGCTGCGGCGGTAGAGCGGGTCGGCGCAGTCCGGGGAGAGCAGGACGGCATCCATACCGAGCGCGGCGGCCGACCGGAAGATCGCGCCGATGTTGGTGTGGTCGTTCACGGATTCCATGACCACCACCCGGCGGGCGTCCCGCAGCAGTTCGGCCGCCGTGGGCAGTGGTTTGCGCTGCATGGAGGCGAGGGCGCCACGGTGCACGTGGTAGCCGGTGACCTGTTCGGCGAGTTCCGGGTTGACCGCGTACACGGGGGCCGGGAGCTCGTCGACGACGTCGTGCATGACGTCGATCCACTTGGCCGAGAGCAGCATCGAGCGCATCTCGTAGCCCGCTTCCTTGGCCCGGCGGATGACCTTCTCGCCCTCGGCGATGAACAGGCCCTCGGCGGGTTCGCGTTTGCGCCGCAGCTCGACGTCGGTCAGGCCCGTGTAGTCGCGCAGGCGCGGATCGGCGGGGTCCTCAACGGTGATGAGATCGGCCACAGGGTGATACTGCCTTGTCCTGGGTGTGGTGCCAACGGCTCGGAACGGTTGTGTTACCCGCGGTTACTCGGCGGGGGCCGCGGAGGAGCGCGGGCCGACGGCGACGACGTCTCCGATGACGATGACCGCCGGCGGCTTCACCTCCTCGGCGCGCACGGTCTCGGCGACCGTGGCGAGGGTCGCGTCGACGCGGCGCTGGGCGGCCGTCGTTCCCTCCTGGACCAGGGCGACGGGGGTCTCGGGAGACTTGCCATGGGCGACCAGCGTCTCGGCGATCCGGCCGATCTTGTCGACGCCCATCAGGACCACCAGCGTGCCGGTGAGCTTCGCCAGCGACGGCCAGTCGACCAGGGAGCGCTCGTCGTCGGGGGCGACATGGCCGCTGACCACCGTGAACTCATGGGCGACGCCCCGGTGCGTGACCGGGATGCCGGCCGCGCCGGGCACCGAGATCGAGCTGGAGATGCCGGGCACGACCGTGCAGGGGATCCCGGCCTCGGCCAGCGCCTGGACCTCCTCCATGCCCCGGCCGAAGACGTAGGGGTCGCCGCCCTTGAGCCGCACCACGGACTTGCCCTGCTTGGCGTGCTCGATCAGCGCGCTGTTGATGGCCTCCTGGGCCATGTAGCGGCCGTACGGGATCTTCGCCGCGTCGATCACCTCGACGTGCGGCGGGAGTTCGGCGAGCAGGTCGCGCGGGCCGAGCCGGTCGGCGATGACGATGTCGGCCTCGGCGAGCAGACGACGCCCGCGCACGGTGATCAGGTCCGGGTCGCCGGGGCCGCCGCCGACCAGTGCGACACCGGGCGTGCGGGTGCGGTGGTGCGGCGCGACGAGCGTGCCGTCGCGCAGGCCCGCCACGACCGCGTCGCGGATCGCGGCGGTGTGCCGGGGGTCGCGACCGCGCGCCTCGGTGGTGAGCACGGCGACCGTGACGCCCTCGCTGTGGCCGGTGGCCGGGGTCCAGGCGGTGGCCGCGTCGGCGTCGTCGGAGCGGACGCACCAGACGCGGTGGCGCTCCGCCTCGGCCGAGGCCCGGGTGTTCGCCTCTTGGTCGCTGGTGGCGATGAGGGCGTACCAGGCTTCGGCGAGGTCGCCCTCGGCGTACCGGCGCCGCTCCCAGGTGATCTCGCCCGCGTCCGCCATGGCCTCGACCGACGGGGTCGCCTCGGGGGACACGAGGAGGACGTCCGCGCCGGCCGCGATGAGGGCCGGGAGACGGCGCTGGGCGACCTGGCCGCCGCCGAGGACGACCACGCGGCGGCCGGAGAGACGGAGGCCTACGGGGTAGGCGGGGTGTTCGGCCATGTGAGGTGCGGCTCCTCGTGCGGGCGGTGCGGTGGGCGCTGCGCCATCGGAGCGGCCCTGACGTGCGGATTTTAGGGTGTGGACGGGGCCGGCGGCCCGGGTGGTCCGGCGGTTGGACACCGGACCACCGCTGCCGGGACGCCTACTTCTCGGTTACCCCCGCCGAGTCGAACGTCGCCACCTCGTGCATCGCCCGTGCCGTGCTCTGCACCAGCGGCAGGGCGAGCAGCGCGCCCGTGCCCTCGCCCAGGCGGAGGTCGAGGTCGACCAGGGGGCGCAGACCGAGCTTGTTGAGGGCGGCCACATGGCCGGGTTCGGCGCTGCGGTGGCCCGCGATGCAGGCGGCGAGTACCTCGGGGGCGATCGCGCGGGCCACCAGCGCGGCGGCACCGGCGCTGACGCCGTCCAGGATCACCGGCGTCCGCAGGGAGGCGCCGCCGAGGAGCAGGCCGACCAGGGCCGCGTGCTCGAAGCCGCCGATCGCGGCGAGGACGCCGATAGGGTCGGCGGGGTCCGGCTGGTGGAGTTCGAGGGCGCGGCGGACCACCTCGGTCTTGCGGGCCAGCGTCTCGTCGTTGATGCCGGTGCCGCGGCCCGTCACCTCGGCCGGCTCGGCGCCCGTGTAGACGGCGATCAGGGCGGCGGACGCGGTGGTGTTCGCGATGCCCATCTCACCGGTGAGCAGCGCCTTGTTGCCGGCCGCCACGAGGTCGCGGGCGGTTTCGATGCCCACCTCGATGGCCTGCTTGGCCTCCTCGCGGGTCATCGCGGGACCGGCGGTCATGTCGGAGGTGCCCGCGCGGACCTTGCGGGGCAGCAGGCCGGGGGTGGCGGGCAGCTCGGCGGCCACGCCGACGTCGACGACGCACACCTCGGCGCCCACCTGGCTCGCGAAGGCGTTGCAGACCGCTCCCCCGCCGAGGAAGTTGGCCACCATCTGCGCGGTGACCTCCTGCGGCCAGGGGGTGACGCCCTGGGCGTGCACGCCGTGGTCACCGGCGAAGATGGCGACGGCGGCGGGCTCCGGGATCGGCGGCGGGCACTGCCGGGACAGGCCGGACAGCTGCGCGGAGATGATCTCCAGCATGCCGAGCGCGCCGGCCGGCTTGGTCATCCGCTTCTGCCGCTCCCAGGCCTCACCGAGCGCCTTGGCGTCCAGCGGGCGGATCTGAGAGACGGTCTCGGCGAGCAGGTCGTGCGGGTCCTCGCCGGGCAGCGCGCGACGGCCGTACGTCTCCTCGTGCACCACCCAGGACAGCGGGCGCCGCTTGGACCAGCCGGCCTGCATCAGCTCGGGCTCGTCCGGGAACTCGTCGACGTACCCGACGCACAGGTAGGCGATGACCTCCAGGTGCTCGGGCAGGCCGAGGGCACGGACCATCTCACGCTCGTCGAAGAAGCTGACCCAGCCGACGCCGAGGCCCTCGGCGCGGGCGGCGAGCCACAGGTTCTCCACCGCGAGCGCGGCGGAGTACGGCGCCATCTGCGGCTGGGTGTGCCGGCCCAGGGTGTGGCGTCCGCCGCGGGTCGGGTCGGCGGTGACGACGATGTTCACCGGGGTGTCGAGGATGGCCTCGATCTTCAGTTCCTTGAACTGCTTCGCCCGGCCCTTGGGGAGGGACTTGGCGTAGGCGTCGCGCTGGCGCATGGCCAGTTCGTGCATGCTGCGCCGGGTCTCGGCGGACCGGATGACGACGAAGTCCCAGGGCTGCGAGTGGCCTACGGACGGCGCGGTGTGGGCGGCCTCCAGGACGCGGAGCAGCACCTCGTGCGGGATCGGGTCGCTGCGGAAGCCGTTGCGGATGTCGCGGCGCTCGCGCATCACCTTGAGCACGGCCTCGCGCTCGGCGTCGTCGTAGCCGGGCGCGGCCGGGCCGGTGGACTGTCGTGCTTCTGCCACTGCGGCCGTGCTCTCTTCCTGGTCGGCGGCCCTGGTCTCCAGGTCCTCCGCGTGCTGTACGACGTCGGGGTGCGGCTCCTCGGCCGGGTGCGCCGGCGCGGGGTCGGCCCCTCGGGGTGCGGGGACCGTGGCGACGGGCTCCTGCGGGACCTGCGGCTGGTCCGGCGGGACGACGAGGTGCTGCGGCGGGGTCGGGGCCAGGTGCGGGGTGGTCGGCACCGAGCCGTCCACGGGCACGAACTGGCCCGGCGCGTGGTCCGGCTGCGCTTGCGTCGGAATCCCGCCGGGCAGCGGGGGTGCGGGGTCTGCGGGGGGCTGCTCGGCGGTGACCTCGGCCGGTACGAAATCAGCCGGTACGGCGTCGGGCTCGGGCGACGGAGCGTGCGGCGCGGGGGCCTCGGGGGCGACCGGCTCCGGGGCCGGGGGCGCCGCGTGCGCCTGGTCGGGCAGCTGCTGCGCCTCGTCGGCCTGCGGCCGGTCCTCCGGTACGAGGACGGCGGGCTGCCCGTGCTCCTCGGCCTGGGCGTGGCCGAGCTGCGGGCCCTGGATCTGCGTGGCGGTGGTGTCGCCGGTGGGTGTGGGCGCGAGTGCGGCTTCGGGGTCGGCCTGGACGGCCTCGGCCTCGGCTTCCGGAGCCACCGGGACGGGAGCGGGCGCGGGGGCCTGCGGGGTGTCGTCGGCGGGCGCGGCAAGCACCTCGGCCTCGGGGGCCGGGGTGGGCTCCTGGGCGGGAGCGACGGGCTGGGCGTCTGCGTCGGCAGGCTCTGCCTGGGGGTGGCCGGCGTCCGCTGCCGGTGCGGCCTCGGGTGCCTGGGCGGGCTCGGGGGCCTGGGCGGGCTCGGGGGCCTGGGCGGGCTCGGGGGCCTGGGGAGCTTCGGAAGCCGGAGCGGTCTCGGCCACTTCGGCGACCTCGGCGACTACGGCCACTTCGGCGACCTCGACAGCCTGCTCGGCCTCGGCGACATGGGCGGGTCCGGCGTCGGCCTGGGCGTGCTCCACGGACGGAGCGGCCACCGGAGGCTGTGCGGCCTCTGAGACCTCCGCGACCTCTGGGACCTCCGCAGCCTCCGCGCCCTCCAGGGTCTCCACCGTCTCTACGGCCTCGGCAACCGGCTCGTCCGCCACCTGCTCGTCCGCGCCCGCTGGGGTTTCCTCCGGTGCGAGCGCTCTCTCGGGTGCCGGGGCGGCGCCTACGGCCTCGGGTTCCGGCGTGGTCTCCGGAGCGGCTTCCGGGGCGTGGGCGCTGTCGCCGTGCCCGGTCATGTCCTGGGTGGTGTCAGGCTCCTGCTCGACCGCCTCGGCGGCCGTGTCGTGCGCCGCCACCTGCGCGGCGGCGGCGGTCTCCACGACGGCGCTCACCGTGGCGGCCTGCGTGGCGAGCCGGGCCACCGCGGCCTGGGCCGCATCCGACGGACCGGTGCCCGGGTCCGTCGCCGGGACGACCGTTTCGGTGGCCGGGACCTGAGGGCTCACCTGTGCCGCGGGCGCCGTCTGCGCCGCGCCCCAGGGGCTCGCGCCCTGGGGGGCGAGGTCGCGCAGCGGCTGGACGTCCAGGTACTCGGGGCCGGTGGCCGACGGACCGGGCTGCCGTACGGGCGCGCCCGCGGGACCGCGGTCGGCGAGGGAGCGGACCGGGCTGGCGGAGGCGTCGGGGATCGGCGGGCCGAGGTGCAGCGGACGGCGCGGGACCGAGGTGGCCGTCGGGTCGTGCGGGGCCGAGAGGATGGGGGACGGCGGGACGGACACGGGCCCCGTGTCGGGCAGGCGGACGCCGCTGAGGTCGACGGAGCCGCTGTCGCGGCCGTCCGTCTCGTGCGGGCCCGGCTCGTGGACGGCCTCGAGGACCGGCTCCGGAGCGGGCGGCGGCACCTCGTTGCCCCACGCGCCCTGGGCGCCCGGCAGCAGCAGGTCTTCGTCCTCGGCGGTGGTCTCGGAGAGGTAGGTGTACGCGCCGTGCGCGGAGACGCCCGGCTGCTCCACCATGCCCGCGCTCTCCGGCAGCCCCTCGCCCGGGACCTGGCCGGTGTCCGTCATGCGTACCCCTCGCCCATCGGTTAGTGCTCCTACGAACAGCTCACCCGGAACGGCGCACCGACCGCCCCGTAGTGAAGAACGAGCGTGCGTGCCCAGCGGCACGAACGGCCCGTCCGGAAAAGGCGACAAAGCCATTCAGTGTCATTGTCGCGGCCGTGCCGCCGTCGCGACAGCTTGATCCGCGACAGCCCGCTGTGGACTGCGCCACGTTGCGCGTCCTCCGGTTCTGCCGTACCACACCCGCCCCAAAGGGGGCGTGTTTTCCGGACATTGGCGAACGAATTTCCGGGCCACCCGGTGCGGTACAACGATCGGCCAGCCTACCGCGCGCGGTACGACAACAGGATCACGGGGCGCGATCCGGCAAGACCCCGCTGAGCAGGAACGCGACACTCCGTTCGGTCTCCCTCCAGGCCCGCGTGTCGAGTTCGACGGACTGCAGCAGGGCGCACTCGACCCGGTAGCCGTGCTCGGTCAGGTCCCGGCCGATCAGTTCGGCGGCGTCGCGGGTGGCGGCGTGGGCGACGATGCGCTGCGGGCGCCGGTCGGCGACCGCGGAGACCACGGCCACTCCCCCGCCGCCGACGCGGACCACGTCCGGTTCGGGCAGGTTCTCCAGGACGTGCGGGGCGGTGCCGCGCACGATCTGGATCTGCACCCCGAACCGGCGCGCGACCGCCTCGGTGCGGGCGCAGGCCTCCGGGTCCCGGTCGACGGCGATGACGGCGGCGCCCGCGCGCCCCGCCTCCGTGGCGAAGGCACCGCCGCCGCAGCCGATGTCCCACACCAGGTCGCCCACGCGCGGTCCCAGACGGGCGAGTTGGGCGGAGCGGAGCAGATTCGTCTCGCCTTCGCCGAGGCCGCCGCCGTACGCCTCGTCGGGCAGCACCCAGCCGCGCGGGCCGATTCCCGGGTCGCGGCCGGCGATCCAGCCGTCGCCCGCGGCCACCGGACCCGCCGGGCCGCCGATGACGATGACGACGTTGGGGTCGCGCCAGGTGTGGTCGGCGGCCTTGTCGGAGGTGACGACGGTGACCTGCTCGCGATCGGTGCCCAGTTCCTCGCAGATGACGAAGGTGCGGTGGACGCCCTCCAGGAGCAGGCCGAGTTCGGCGGGACCGGCGCCGGGTGAGGTGAGGACGGCGACCTTGGTGTGGGCGCGGCACACATTCACCGCGCGTCGCAGGGTGCGCCGGTGTGCGACGACCACCTGGGCGTCGTCCCAGGGCATCCCGGCCCGGGCGAAGGCGGCGGCGACGGCGGAGACGGCGGGCACGACCTCGACCTCGAGGCCGAACTCGGGTGCGCGCAGGGCCCGTACGACGCCGAAGAAGCCGGGGTCGCCGTCGGCGAGTACGACCGCGGTGCCGCGGTGGGCGGCGATGCGGCGGGCGGCCAGGGCGAGGCTGCCGAGGCGGATGCGCTCGGCGCGGGGCGGGACCTCGGGGAGCGCCAGGTGGTGGGCCGCACCCGCCACGAGAGTGGCGGCGCCCAGTGCTGAACGTGCCGCGTCGGTCAGCGGCGAGCCGTCCCAGCCGATCACCGTGACCCGGTCGGCCATCGTCGTCAGTCTCCAGGTTTTCGCAGGTCGTCAGGGTCCGAGCGCCCGCAGGCGGGCTCCGAGGGTACCTGGCGGAGCTGTCGGGCGCGCGGTGGGCGGTGTCGCCGTGGGTCGCGTCCGGTCGGTTCCCGTCAGTTCCAGTCGGAGAACGACGTGAAACCATCGCTGTCGGCGAGCTGCTCGCCCGCGCCCTCCAGGTCCTCCGGGAGGAGGCTCCACACGATGAAGTCGGTACGGACGTCCGTCCAGGTGCCGTCCTCCGTGCGGACGTGGGCTATGCAGGCGTTGCGCAGCACACCCTCGCTGATGCAGCCGATCTTCTGGGCGACCTGCTGGGAGGCGGTGTTGTCGGCGGCGGTGCGGATCTCGATGCGCTCGAACTTCTGGTCGCCGAGCAGCCACTGGGCGGTGGCGAGCGCGGATTCGGAGGCATAGCCCTCGCCGCGGGCCCAGGGGGCGATGATGTACGACAGTTCCGTCGACCGGATGTGCCAGTTGGTCTTGGTCAGCTGGACGATGCCGACCAGGCGCTGGGTGAGGAACTCGGTGACGGCGAGTTCCATGCCGCGGCCGGCGGTCCGTTCGGTGGGCGCCCACTCGGTGATCCAGTGCCGGGCGGCGTCCTCGGTGAACGGCTGGGGTACGTCGGTCCAGGCCCCGACCTGCTCGTCGTTCATCATCGCGGCCAGGGCGGGCACGTCGTCCTCGTCGAGGGGACGCAGCACCAACCGCTCCGTGCTGATGGAGATGTTGGGGAAGGTGCTAGTCATGCGCCGCTCCGTAACCGTCGGTGATCCTTCAGGGCCTGCTCAACTGCCCAGCATGCAGCATGAAAGCACTGAACCGCACAACGGGGTCCACTCCATGTGAGGGAGCGGACCCCGTGCGTGGCGCTACGCGCTGTACGCGCCGTCAGCCTTGCCGTCGGGCTCAGAAGGAGGCGATGACCGAGCCCTGGTACTTGTCCTCGATGAACTTCTTCACCTCGGGCGAGGTCAGGAGCTTCGCGAGCTTCTTCACCCGCGGGTCCTTCTCGTTGCCCTTCTTCACCGCGAGGAAGTTGCCGTACGGGTTGTTCTTCGCGGACTCCAGGACGAGGGCGTCCTTGGCGGGCTTCAGGCCCGAGGATATGGCGTAGTTGCCGTTGACCACCGCGGCGTCCACGTCGTCCAGGGAGCGCGGGGTCTGAGCCGCCTCGACCTCCTTGAACTTGAGGTTCTTGGGGTTCTTGGTGATGTCCCGCGGGGTTGCCGCGTTGCCCGCGCCGTCCTTGAGGGTGATGAGTCCGTTGGCGGCGAGCAGCTTCAGCGCGCGCGCCTCGTTCACCGCGTCGTTGGGGACGGCGATGGTCGCACCGCTCTTGAGGGCGTCGGCCTTCTTGACCTTGTGGGAGTACAGGCCGAGCGGCTCCAGGTGCACCGTGACGACGGGCACGATGTGGGTGCCGCGCTTGTTGTTGAAGTCGTCCAGGTACGGCTGGTTCTGGAAGTAGTTGGCGTCCACCGAGCCGTCCTCGGTCGCCGTGTTCGGCACGATGTAGTCCTGGAACTCCTTGACCTCCAGGTCCAGGCCCGCCTTCTTCGCCAGGTTCTTCTTGACGAAGTTCAGGATCTCGGCGTGCGGGGTGGGGCTGGCGGCGACGACCAGCGGGCCGCTGTAGTCGCCGGAGGAGGAGCTGTCCTTGTCCGAGCCGCAGGCGGTGAGCCCGAAGGTGAGGGCTCCGGCGGCGAGGACGGCGGTGGTGATCTTGGCGGTGTTACGCACGAAAAGTGCCTTTCCTTACGGTGGTGCGACCCCGCTGTGGGTGTGCGGGGAGTCTGGGAAGGGAGTTCAGGCGACCTTGCTCACGTCGGCCGCCGCGGGCTCCTTGGCCTTCAGCAGGCGGAGCCTCGGCGCGGGCCCGGAGCGGCCGCCGCGGTGGTGCAGGGAACGGGCCGCGTAGTCGCCGGCGAACTGGATGAGGGAGATCACGACCGCGAGGATCGCCACGGTGATCCACATCATCTGGGTCTCGAAGCGCTGGTAGCCGTAGCGGATGGCGATGTCGCCGAGTCCGCCGGCGCCGACCGTGCCGGCCATCGCGGAGTAGCCGATGAGCGCGACGATCGTGGTCGTGGTGCTGGAGATCAGGGACGGCAGGGACTCCGGTACGAGCACCTTGCGGACGATCGTCCAGGTGTTGCCGCCCATCGACTGCACGGCCTCGACGAGTCCGCCGTCCACTTCGCGGACAGCCGTCTCGACCAGGCGGGCGAAGAACGGGATGGCACCGATGGCGAGCGGCACGATGGCGGCCTCACGGCCGATGGTCGTTCCGGTGATCGAGCGCGTGAAGTCCATCAGCGCCACCATCAGGATGATGAACGGCATCGAGCGGGCGACGTTCACGATCTGCCCGACGACCTTGTTCGCGACGACGTTCTGCAGCAGCCCGCCCCGGTCCGTGAGGACGAGCAGGACGCCGAGCGGAAGCCCGCCGACGACGGCGATCAGCGTGGACCAGCCGACCATGTAGAGCGTGTCCCAACACGCCTGGGACAGCAGGGGCTGCATCTCGGACCAGGTCACTTGGCACCTTCCTTCACCAGCGCGGGCTCCTGCCCCAGGACGTCGATCTGCAGGCCCTGCTCGCGCAGGAAGCCGATCGGCACGACGTTGTCCTCGTAGCGGCCGGGCAGTTCGATGCGCATACGGCCGATCTGGAGGCCGCCGACGGTGTCGATGGCGGCGCCGAGGATCGATATGTCGATGTTGTAGGTACGCGAGAGCTGGGAGATGACCGGCTGGGTGGCGGCCTCGCCCTGGAAGGTGACGTCCAGGACGGTGCGGTCGGCGCCGGAGGCCTCGCCGGCCACCGGGAAGAGCGCGGAGGCCAGCTCGGAGCCCGGGGTGGCCAGCAGTTCGCTGACCGTGCCGGACTCGACGATGCGGCCCTTCTCCATGAGCGCGGCGGAGTCGCAGACCGCCTTCACGACGTCCATCTCGTGGGTGATGAGCAGGACGGTCAGGCCCAGCTGCCGGTTCAGGTCGCGCAGCAGCGTCAGGATCGAGCGGGTGGTCTCCGGGTCGAGGGCGCTGGTGGCCTCGTCGGACAGCAGCACCTTGGGGTCGCCGGCCAGGGCGCGGGCGATGCCGACGCGCTGCTTCTGACCGCCGGAGAGCTGGGCGGGGTAGGCCTTGGCCTGGTCGGAGAGGCCGACCAGGTCGAGCAGTTCGAGCGCCTTGCGGGAGCGGTCCCTGCCCGACTTGCCGAGGATCTCCAGCGGCAGTTCGACGTTGTCCTGGACGGTCCGCGAGGACAGCAGGTTGAAGTGCTGGAAGACCATGCCGATCCGGCTGCGGGCCCGGCGGAGTTCCCGGCCGGCGCGCTGTCCGCGCCCGGCGAGGGCGGTGAGGTCCTGTCCGGCGACGTTGACGGTGCCGGCGGTGGGACGCTCCAGCAGGTTGACGCAGCGGATGAGCGAGGACTTTCCGGCGCCGGACTGCCCGATGACGCCGTACACCTCGCCTTCGCGGACATGGAGGTCGACGCCGTCGAGGGCGGTGACCTCGCGGTCTCGGGACCGGTAGACCTTGGTGAGGCCCGATGTGGTGATCACGTGGGTTTCCGTCACTGTCGAGTGCGCGGGCGTGGGTGTGCCCGGGCACGGGTGCGTTCGTTCAGGGACGCGGCACGGTTCTCGCGGTGGCGATGGAACCGGGGAGAACAGGTGCGCGGGGCGGCCGTCACACGCGCCGTACGACGGCGCGCGGACATGCCACGGCGGCTCGCTTCGGGGCGCGAGGCTCAGGTGGTGCGGGGGCCCTCTAGAAGGCGCACATTCGGTTCATGCGACACAGACAACGAGCACCGGGCGCAGGGGTCGCCTCGGTCGCAAGGGTGCGGCAGCTCGTCGTGGTCATGCGATCAGTAAACCAGACGTACGGTCCTGACAGGACGCCGCTGTCCGCATGCTGGACAGCGGCGGACAGGGGTCAGCCGCGCGGGGATATCTCCACTCCTTGCTGGGTGACCAGTACGGACAGCGCCGAAAGGTCCTCGGCCACCAGGTCGGCGACCAGCTCGTGCGCGGGGTGGGTTGTGGTCAATGCCACGGTGGTCATCCCGGCCGCGCGGCCCGCCTGGAGCCCGGCCGGGGCGTCCTCGAAGACGACGCAGCGGGCCGGGTCGACGCCCAGCCGTCGGGCCGCGAGCAGATAGGGCTCGGGGTCGGGCTTGCCGCGGGTGATGTCGTCGGCGGCGATCAGCGTCTTGGGCCGGATGCCGACGGCGTCCAGCCGCGCCTCGGCCAGCCGCCGGGTGGCGGAGGTGACGACGGCCCAGCAGTCGGCGGGCAGCGAGTCCAGGAGGTCCTTCGTGCCGGGGAGCAGGCGGACACCCCCGTTCGGTACGTCCTCCACCTCCAGTTGCTCGACCCGTGCGACGGCCTCCGGCACGAGCCGCGCGGGCAGCAGGTCGGCGACGACCTCCGCCGCGGGCCGACCGTGCAGCTCTACCCGTCCGAACGCCTCGGCCGTGATCCCGTACTCCCCCGCCCAGCGCGTCCAGCAGCGCTCCACGGAGTCGAGGGAGGAGACGAGAGTGCCGTCGTTGTCGAACAGAAGGGCTTGTGCGTGGATCGTCATGGTCTAGACCCTACGGCGTACACCGGGGGCGACCGCCTCGGGCCGTTTGGCCCGTATTAAGGTCACGGCATGTTCACTGCCCTGACGCTGGTGACGGGGATCGCCGCGCTGTTGCTCGCCGCCTGGTGCGGCTGGGCCGCCTACCGGGACCAGCCGACCAAGGACTGGCACTTCATCGGAATGGCCGTGGTGTCGCTGCTGGCCGTGGTGCAGTTGGTGATGGGGATCGTGCTGCTGGCGCGGGGCGAGAAGCCCGAGCAGGGGACGACGATCTTCGTGGCGTATCTGCTGGGCGCGTTCGCGTGCGTCCCGGCGGCGGGCTTCATGTCGCTGGCCGAGCGGACGCGCTGGGGTTCGGTGACCGTCGCCGCCGGCGGTGTGGTGCTGGCGGTGCTCGAAGTGCGGCTCTACGACATCTGGGGAGGGTGAGATGACCACCGCGCAGGACAAGCCCCCGAGAACGCGGCTCATCAGCGGGCCGGGGATGCTGCTCGTCTGGTTCTACGGCGTGATGGTCGTCGGTGCCGTCTCCCGCTCCGCCTACCAGATCGCGACCGACTTCGACCGGGCGCCGCTCGCGTACACGCTGTCGGCGGTGGCGGGCGTGGTGTACGGATTCATCACGTACACGCTGGTGCGCGGCGGCGAAACGGCCCGCAGGGCGGCGCAGGTGTGCTGCGCCGCCGAACTCGCGGGTGTGCTGGTCGTCGGTACGTGGACCCTGGTCGAACCGTCGGCCTTCCCGGAGGCGACCGTGTGGTCCGACTACGGCATGGGGTACGTCTTCATCCCCGTACTCCTGCCGCTCTCGGCCCTGTACTGGCTGCGGAAGTCGCGCACGGTCACGCCGTAGTCGCGTAGGCCCCCGCCGGCTTCTCCAGGACGATCATCGGTACGCCGTCCGCACCCTCGGACGTGCCCACCGTCTGGTAGCCGACCCGGCGGTACAGGCGGAGGTTGCCCTCGCTGCGGTGGCCGGTGTGCAGGCGGAACTTGGTGGCCCCGCGCTCCTCCGCCAGGGTCGCCTCCGCCGCGCGCAGCAGCCGGGCGCCGATGCCGTGGCCCTGCAGCCGCGGGTGGACGCAGAGCTTGCCGATGGAGGCCGCGCCGTCCTCGGTGATCCGGCCGCGCACCGAGCCGACCACCTCCTCGCCCAGCCGCGCGACGAAGACGCAGTCGGAGGTGACCTCCTGGCGGACCGAGTCGAGGCTCTGGACGAGCGGGTCGATGCGGTAGTTGCCGTACAGCGCCGCCTCGCTCTGGAAGCACAGGTACTGGAGCCTGAAGATCTGCTCTGCATCCTGCTCGGTCGCCACCGAGATGGTCACGCTCATGCCCATGTGCGCACGCCTCCCGCTCACCTGATCACCGGTCGTCCCTCACTCCTATCCCCGCACTTCGCGGGCCGCAACCTCCGGTGCCAGCATTCGCCGCAGACATCCAAGACATCGGGAACGTTCCGGGCCGAGACTGCCCTGTGAGATACCCAACTCCCCCGCGATCTCCCGGTAGGTGAGGTCCTCCGGGGACAGCAGGGCCTCCATCAGCCGGGGACAGCGGCCCGGCAGCCGGCGCACCGCGTCGCGCAGGGTACGGCGCCGGGCGGCGGCGAGGGCCAGTTGCTCCGGGCCGCGACCGCTGTCGTCGGCGGGCTCGGTGTCGTACGGCCGCTCGTGACGCGAGGTACGACGGCTGCGGCGCGCCTCGGCGCGGACGGCCTTGCGCAGCCAGCCCTGCGGGTCGAGCGGCGGTCCGTCGGTCTCCAGCCGCTCCAGCAGGCGCAGCCAGACGGCCTGCTCCAGGTCACCCGGTTCGGCTCCGGCGGCATATGCCTCGGCGGAGGCCTCGGCGGTGAGGAACGGTCGCAGGGCGGCGACCAGGTTGTGCGTCATATGCGGAGCGACGCGACCGCCCCTGGGCAGGTTGCCGGGGCGGCCGTCAGTCCCCTCGAACGGGTGCCGTGCGGGTCAGCGGTTGACGAAGTCCGCGCGGGCGAGCACTCCCGTGTCCGCGTTGTCGGTGAACACGCCGTCGATGCCGGTCGCGAAGTACGTCCGGAACGCGCCGAAGGCGTCGCCGTAGCCGTCGGCGTCGGTGCCCTTGCGGAACTCGGCCGGCAGGAAGGGGTTCTCGTTGCGCATGGTGTACGGGTGCAGGATCAGGCCGACCGCGTGGGCGTCCTTGACCAGGGTGGTGGGCGTGGTGAGGCTGCCGTTCGCGTCCTTGGGGATGACCAGGTCCAGGGTCGGGCCGATGCCCTGCGCGTAACCGGCGATCTCCCTGAGGCCCTTGGGCGTGACGAGGTCGGCGACCGTGCGCGGGTCGCCCGCCTCGACGAAGTCCCAGGGGCGGCTGGTCGCCGCGGAGAGCAGGACGACCAGGGGGTTGTCGACCAGCGTGTTCAGACGCCGGATGCTGCTCGGCTCGAAGGACTGCAGGATGACCGGCGAGTCGCGCCTGTCCTTTCCGTACTTGCGCAGCAGCTTGGCGACCCGCTCCTCCAGGCCCAGGCCGAGCTTGCGGAAGTAGGTGGGGTGCTTGGTCTCCGGGTAGATCCACACCTGCCTGCCGCGCTTGCGGGTCTGCTCGTCCTGCCACTTCAGGACCTCTTCGAAGGTGGGGATCTCCCACCGGCCGTTGTAGAGGGTGTTGTGCGGGCGGTTGGCCGGGATGCGCTCGACCGCTCGCAGGGTCTTCAGCTCGGCGAGCGTGAAGTCCTCGGTGAACCAGCCGGTGGTGGAGACCCCGTCCAGGACCTTGGTGGCCTTGCGGTCGGCGAACTCGGGGTGGGAGGCCACGTCCGTGGTGCCGCCGATCTCGGGCTCGTGGCGGCAGACGAGGTGACCGTCCTTGGTGGGCACCAGGTCGCCCGCCTCGACGACGTCGGCGCCCAGGTCGAGGGCCAGCTGGTACGAGCCGAAGGTGTGCTCGGGCCGGTAGCCGCTGGCACCCCGGTGCCCGATGATCGTCGGCACGGGCAGGCTCTTCAGACCCCCGCCCCCGTGCCCGGCCGCGCCGGGCTCCGTGGCTCTGGCCGCGCCGGGCAGCCCGAGCACCGCTCCGCCCGCGCCGAGCATCGCGGCGCCGAGCAGCGCCCGCCGTCCGGTGCCGTTCGCGTCCCGCTCGTTCGAGTCCCGGGTTTCCATGAGGGCCCTCCTGCCGTTCCGCCCGTCGGTGCGCGCCGATGGTAGGGGCGTGGACATGACTCGCGGGAGACCTTGGTCCGAACAGGTGGGTGACGCCGGATGGCGTATGCGAGGCAAGATGTGACGATCCGTCGGCTTCGGTCCCGGCACCCCGGGTACGCGGCCTGTAAGGCCTCCGGCGAGGTACGTCACATCGTCGCGGCGGCGTTACGGACGGCCGTCGAGGCGGTACCGCAGGTAAACCAACGTCAACAGTGCGTAAGACCTCGGTGAACCGGACGTACCCGATGTGCGCTTCGCGGGGGGCCGCGAGTATCGTCCTCACCTGCACATACACATACCGACCCTTTGACATCGGAGGACCCGTTGTCCCGCTTCGCGCTCATCAAGGCAGTGCTCGGACCGATCATGCGCCTGATGTTCCGCCCACAGGTGGAGGGCGTGGAGCACATCCCGGGCGACGGCCCGGTCATCCTGGCCGGCAACCATCTCACCTTCATCGACTCGATCGTGCTGCCGCTGGTGACCAAGCGGCAGGTGTTCTTCATCGGCAAGGACGAGTACGTCACCGGCAAGGGCCTCAAGGGCCGGCTGATGGCGTGGTTCTTCACCGGCGTCGGCATGATCCCGGTGGACCGGGACGGCGCGAGCGGGGGCGTGGCCGCGCTGATGACCGGCCGGCGGATCCTGGAGGAGGGGCGGATCTTCGGTATCTACCCCGAGGGCACCCGGTCGCCCGACGGCCGTCTGTACCGCGGCCGTACCGGGATCGCGCGGCTCACTCTGATGACGGGGGCGCCGGTGGTTCCCTTCGCGATGATCGGCACGGACAAGTTGCAGCCCGGGGGCCGGGGGATTCCGCGGCCGGGCCGAGTGACCGTCCGCTTCGGCGAGGCGATGGAGTTCTCCCGGTACGAGGGGATGGACCGGGATCGGTATGTGCTGCGGGCGGTCACCGATTCCGTGATGGCCGAGGTCATGCGGCTGTCGGGTCAGGAGTACGTGGACATGTACGCCACCAAGGCCAAGGCGGCCTAATCGCCGTGCGGGGCAGTGCCTTCAAGGCGCTGCCCCTTCAGCAGGAACCACGCTCCCACCGCCGTCGCCAGCAGGACCGCCGCGCCCGTGCCCGAGGCGAGGTGGAGGCCGTGGACGAAGGCCTCGCGGGCCGCGTCCAGGAGGGTCGCGGAGGTGGGTGTGGGCAGGGTTGCCGCCGCCTCCGTCGCCGCACCCAGTGATTCGTGGGCTGCCTCGGGCGTGCCGGACGGGCCGGTGAAGTCGCGGTACGCGGCCGTCAGGATCGAGCCGAGCAGGGCGATACCGAGGGCGGCGCCGAGTTCGTACGCCGTTTCGGAGACCGCGGAGGCGGCGCCCGCCTCTTCCTTGGGGACCCCGGCGAGGATGACGTCGGCGGTGACGGTGAAGGAGAAGCCCGCGCCGACGCCGACGACCAGCAGGGCGGCGCCGAGGACCGGGTAGCCGGTCGACTGGCTCAGGGTCGTCAGCGCGGCCAGGGCGAGGCCCACGGCGGCGAGACCGCCGGAGACCACGGCGCGTACCGAGAAGCGCCGGGCCGCGCGGCCGGCGACCAGACCGGCCGCCACCGCGCCGACGGCGGCGGGCAGTTCCGCCAGCCCCGCCTCGAACGGGTGCCTGCCCTGGACGAGTTGCAGGTACTGCGAGAGGAAGAACACCAGCCCGGACATGCCGAGGACGGTGAGCAGGTCGGCCAGGACGGCACCGCTGAAGCCCCGGTTACGGAACAGGCGCATGTCCAGCAGCGGGGTCGGAAGCGTCAGCTGGCGGCGGACGAATCCGTACAGGGCCGCCGTGCCGAGCACGCCCGCGGCGAGCGTCTCCCACGTGAGGCCGTGGGTGGCGGCCTCCTTCACCGCGTACACGAGGGCGATCATGCCGACCAGGGACAGGACGACGCTGCTCAGGTCCCAAGGGCCGGGGCTGGGGTTGCGGGACTCCGGCAGCAGCCGGATGCCGACCAGGACCAGGACCGCCATCACGGGCAGGTTGATCAGGAAGACCGAGCCCCACCAGAAGTGCTCCAGCAGGAAGCCGCCCGTGATGGGGCCGACGGCCGTGCCCGCGGAGGCGGTGGCGCCCCAGACGCCGACGGCGAGGCTGCGCTCGCGCGGGTCGTGGAAGAGGTTGCGGATCAGGGCGAGGGTGGCGGGCATCAGGGTGGCGCCCGCGACGCCGAGCAGCGCCCGCGCCAGGATCATCAGCTCCGGTGTGGTGGCGTAGGCGTTGAGGACGGATATCGCGCCGAACGCGGTCGCGCCGCCGAGCAGGATCCGCTTGCGGCCGATCCGGTCGCCGAGGCTGCCCATGGAGACCAGCAGACCGGCGATGACGAAGGAGTAGACGTCACCGATCCACAGCAGCTGGGTGCCGGTGGGCTTCAGGTCCTCGCTGAGGTACGGGGTGGCGAGGCCGAGGACGGTGGCGTCCACGGCCACCAGCAGCACGGCGAGCACGAGGACCGAGAGCGCGAGCCAGCGGCCCGGGCGCTTCTCCGTCTCCCGCGTCACGAACGCCGGCCGCAGGGTGCTGGTCATGATTCCTCTCTCCGTAGCGCGCCGCCGAGCACCAGCTCGACGATCATGTGGTGGAAGTCCTTCGGGGCGCCCTTGCCGCTCTGTACGACCCAGACACCGGAGGCCAGCAGGCCGAAGAGGGCCTCGGTCAGCCAGGCCGGGGTGAGGTCGATGCGGAACTCGCCGCTCATCTGGCCGCGCCGGAACAGGGCGGAGACGCGGTCGTCGATCCGGGACCAGCCCTCGTGCTGCTCCTCGCCCTCGAAGAGCTGGTTCTCGGTGTAGAGGAAGGCGAGCAGTCCGGCGGCCGGTTCGATCTCTTTCACGAACCGGCGCAGGGCTTCCTGGGCCGGGCCCTCGTCGAGCCGTGCGCCGTCCAGCGCGGCGTCGCACTCCTCGATGCCGAGCGCCTCCAGCGCCCGTACGAGCGCGTCGCGCCCGGCGAAGAGGCGGTGCAGGGTGGCCCGGCTGATCCCGGCGGCCTTGGCGACCTCGTCCATGGTCGCGGTGGATCTGCGGGTCAGCAGGGCGGCTGCGCTGCGCAGCACATGGTCACGGTCGACAGCCATGAGACGAGTGTACTCCATATGAGACATTGATGTCTCACAATGGGCATGCGTGCCTCACGGCGGTCGGTTTCTTGACCGGACCGCGGCTGTGTCAGTGCCAGGGAAGCTGCCCGCGCCGCTCCCAGTACGTCCGCGGCTCCTCGACGAGCGCGGCGAGGCGGGCGAGCTGGTCCTCGTCGAGGTCCACGACGGCGGCGTGCAGGTTGGAGGCGAGCTGGTTCAGGGTGGCGGCACCGGACAGGACGACCCCGGCCCAGGGCAGGCGCAGGATCAGCGCCAGGGCGACCGCGTCGCAGCCCAGGCCCGTCTCCGCCGCCACGGCCTTCAGCGCCTCGGGGGCGTGCGGTTCGGCGAGCCGCCCGTTGGCCATGCCCTCCTTGACGATCACCGTGAGCCCGGCGTCGTGCGCCTCGGCGAGCGCGGGGGCGGCGGAGGTCTCCAGCGCGTTGTACGTCGACTGGACGGTACGGAAGAGGGGCTCGCCGTCGACGGTCACGGCGAGGGCGGCGCGGATGGCGTCCGCCTGGGCGGGGCCGCTGGTGGAGAAGCCGACGGTGAGGCCCTGTGCGGCGGCCTCGGCCAGCCTGGCGTGCAGCTCCTTGTCGGTGAGGGCGGGGCTGTCCGGGGTCACCGAGTGGATCTGGTAGAGGTCGAGCCGGTCGCCGAGCAGCTCGGCGGTCTCGGCGCGCTGCCGCTCGTAGGTGGCGAGGCCGTGGTCCTTGACCTCGTGCTTCTCGGCGTCGGTGGACCAGTCCGCGGTGTAGGTGTAGCCCCACTTGCTGCCCACGACGACGTCGTCCACGTCCGGGCGGGCGCCCAGCCAGCCGGCGAGGAACTCCTCGGAGCGGCCGTAGGAACGGGCCACGTCGAAGTAGCGGACGCCCTGGGCGTAGGCGGCGTCCAGGAGCTCGTGGGTGCGCTCGCGCAGGGCCTCGACGGTCCGGTCGGCCGGGAGGTCCTGCTCGCGGCCGAGGTTGATGTAGCCGGGACGGCCGACGGCGGCCAGACCGAGTCCGATGTGGCAGGTCGGGGTCGTTGCTGAGGCCAGTCGGGCGAAGGGCATCGCGGGCTCCGGTTCGGTCGGCTCCTGACGGCTGCCATCAACCTAACCCGCGCGGTGGCGACGAAACGCGCACCGCTCCCACACACGCCGATCGGCCGCCGACCACGCCGACAGCCGGGCCGCCGTCACGGCACCGGCGGACCAGTCGGACGCGGGGTGGTCGCCACGCGGGCGCCCGGGCGGACTCCATTCGGCTCGGGCCGCCGGGGCCACCGTCACGCCACAGACCGCCCGCACGCGGCGTCGTCGCCAAGCGGAAGTCCGACCGGACGCCAGACCCCGGCCGAACGCCATCCCGCCCGGGCCGCCGCGACCACCCTCACACCGCGGACCACGCGCACGCGGGGTCGTCGCCACGCGGCACCGGGCAGCCGGCGGCTGGGGGCGACCGCTACCGGTTCTTCGCGTTCGCCCATCCGTGCTGGGTCGCCACGTCCGCCTTGACCTCGGTGAGCTGGACGGCGACGGCGGTGGGTGCCGTGCCGCCGCGGCCGTTGCGGGAGGCCAGGGCGCCGGGGACGTTGAGGACCGAGCGGACGTCGGGGGTGAGGTGGGCGCTGATCTTGGCGAACTGCTCGTCCGTCAGCTCGTCCAGTTCCTTGCCCTCGGCCTCGGCGACCTTCACGCACTCGCCGGCCACTTCGTGCGCGACCCGGAAGGGCACGCCCTGCTTGACCAGCCACTCCGCGATGTCGGTGGCGAGGGAGAAGCCGGCCGGGGCCAGTTCCTCCATGCGCTCACGGTTGACGGTGAGGGTGGCGATCATGCCGGTGAAGGCGGGCAGCAGCACCTCCAGCTGGTCGCAGGAGTCGAAGACCGGCTCCTTGTCCTCCTGGAGGTCGCGGTTGTAGGCGAGGGGCAGGGCCTTGAGGGTGGCCATGAGCCCGGTGAGGTTGCCGATGAGACGGCCGCTCTTGCCGCGCGCCAGTTCCGCGATGTCCGGGTTCTTCTTCTGCGGCATGATCGACGAGCCCGTGGAGAACGCGTCGTGCAGGGTCACGAAGGAGAACTCCTTCGTGTTCCAGATGATGATCTCCTCGGCGATCCGGGAGAGGTTCACGCCGATCATCGCGGTGATGAAGGCGAACTCGGCGACGAAGTCCCGGGACGCCGTGCCGTCGATGGAGTTGCCGACGCTGCCGTGCTCGAAGCCGAGGTCCTTGGCCACCGCCTCCGGATCGAGGCCGAGGGAGGAGCCCGCCAGGGCACCCGAGCCGTACGGCGACACAGCCGTCCGCTCGTCCCACTGGCGCAGCCGCTCGGCGTCCCGGGACAGGGACTGCACATGGGCCAGGACGTGGTGGGCGAAGAGCACCGGCTGGGCGTGCTGGAGGTGGGTGCGGCCGGGCATCGCCACGTCCGGGTGGGCCTCGGCCAGCCCGATCAGCGCGTCCTGGAGGTCGGCAATCAGGCCGCCGATGATCCGGGCGTGGTCCCGCAGGTACATCCGGAAGAGGGTGGCGACCTGGTCGTTGCGGGAGCGGCCCGCGCGCAGCTTGCCCCCGAGGTCGGGACCGAGGCGCTCCAGCAGGCCGCGCTCCAGGGCGGTGTGGACGTCCTCGTCGGCGATGGTGCCGACGAAGGAGCCGTCGGCCACGTCCGCTTCGAGCCGGTCCAGCCCCGCGAGCATCCGGGTCAGCTCGTCCTGCGTGAGCAGCCCCGCCTTGTGCAGCACGCGCGCGTGGGCGCGTGAACCGGCGATGTCGTAGGGCGCGAGCCGCCAGTCGAAGTGGACGGACGCGGACAGCTTCGCCAGGGCTTCGGCGGGACCGTCGGCGAATCGGCCGCCCCAGAGCCGTACGTCACCGCTGTTGCTGCTCACTTGCGTTGCTCCTCGGAGGTGTGGATGAGCCGCCTCCCCACCGCGTGTGTGGGGAGGCGGTTGCCAGGCTGGTGCGGGTGGGGGTGACCGGGCGCCTCGGCGGGGTCGCGTCGGGCTACGCCCGCGACTGCCGCTGCGCCGCGATCTTCGACGACAGACTGTAGATGTCGATGAAGCCCTTGGCGGCGGCCTGGTCGAAGGTGTCGCCGGTGTCGTAGGTGGCGAGGTTGAAGTCGTACAGCGAAGACTCGGAGCGCCGGCCGGTGACGACCGCGCGACCGCCGTGCAGGGTCATCCGGATGTCGCCGTTGACGTGCTGGTTGGCCTCGTTGATGAAGCCGTCCAGGGCGTGCTTGAGCGGGGAGAACCACTGGCCGTCGTAGACCAGTTCGCCCCAGCGCTGCTCGACCTGCCGCTTGTAGCGGGCGAGTTCGCGCTCGACGGTGACGTTCTCCAGCTCCTGGTGGGCGGTGATCAGGGCGATGGCGCCCGGAGCCTCGTACACCTCGCGGGACTTGATGCCCACGAGCCGGTCCTCGACCATGTCGATCCGGCCGATGCCCTGCCGTCCGGCTCGCTCGTTGAGCTGCTGGATGGCCTGAAGGACGGTGACCGGCTTGCCGTCGAGGGCGACCGGGACGCCTTCCTTGAAGGTGATGACCACCTCGTCGGCCTCGCGGGGCTCGGCCGGGTCGGAGGTGTACTCGTAGATGTCCTCGATCGGGGCGTTCCAGATGTCCTCCAGGAAGCCCGTCTCGACCGCGCGCCCGAAGACGTTCTGGTCGATGGAGTAGGGGGACTTCTTGGTGGTGGCGATCGGGAGGTTCTTGTCCTCGCAGAACGCGATGGCCTTGTCGCGGGTCATCGCGTAGTCGCGGACCGGGGCGATGCACTTGAGGCCGGGGGCGAGGGCGACGATGCCGGCCTCGAAGCGGACCTGGTCGTTGCCCTTGCCGGTGCAGCCGTGGGCGACCGTGGTGGCCCCGTGCTTCTGGGCGGCGGCGACGAGGTGCTTGACGATCGTCGGACGGGACAGCGCGGAGACCAGCGGGTAGCGGTCCATGTAGAGGGCGTTGGCCTTGATCGCCGGGAGGCAGTACTCGTC
The DNA here is from genome assembly GCF_055639495.1 of Streptomyces sp. NPDC039424. Taxonomy (NCBI): domain Bacteria; kingdom Bacillati; phylum Actinomycetota; class Actinomycetes; order Kitasatosporales; family Streptomycetaceae; genus Streptomyces; species Streptomyces sp. NPDC039424. The sequence continues at coordinate 98,461 of NZ_JBVKAI010000016.1, read as the reverse complement.
GGCGAACTCGTCCCTGGCGTCGGCGACCTCGGCCTCGACCGCGCCGCAGGCGAGGGCGCGCTTGCGGATGACGTCGAGGTCCTCGCCGCCCTGGCCGACGTCGACCGCGACGGCGATGACCTCGGCGCCCGTCTCCTCGGCGATCCAGCCGATGGCGACGGAGGTGTCCAGGCCGCCCGAGTAGGCGAGTACGACGCGCTCGGCCACGGGGTTCTCCTCACACTGCATTCGCTGATATGCATGAGTATGCAGAACTCTGCATGATTCGTCAATCTGCAAAAGATCACCGGACGCGTTGAACAAATGAAACCGCTTTCGCGTACTGACCACCGAACGCTGGCGCCGCGTTTGTAAACCCACTCCTGACCCAAGTGAGGCATCCGCATGTCCAGGGCTCTTCCGAAGTACAACCAGCGTCGCGTGGCGATCATCGGCGGCGCCGCCGCCGTGGCCCTGTCCGGCGCGGTCATCGCGGGCTCCGCCCTCGCCGGGACGCCCGACAAGAGCGACAGCAGCACCACGAACGCCCGCACCCTCGCCAGCCCCGGCACCATCACCTGCCCGGACGTCGCCTCGCAGCTGCCCGCGATCCCGGCCACCGCGAAGGCCGAGGTCGACCGCAACCTCACGCTGCTCCAGACGCAGATCCAGGAGGCCAACAAGCGCCTGGTGGACACGGTGGGCCAGGGCGGTCCGAACTTCGTGAACAACGCCATCCTCGGCCCGCTGAAGGACAAGCGCGTGTCCACCATCAACCGCATCGCGACGGCGATCGGGCGTACGGCGGCCAAGCCGACCGGCCTGGACTCCCTCGCGCCGTGCACCCTGAACGCGGGCGGCGCCAACGCGAACGCCGGGAACAACGCCGCGACGGCGACCCCGACCGCGGCGGCCACCCAGCAGGCGGGCGGCGAGACGGGCGCCGCCGGCTCCGGCGCGGCCGGCACCATCAGCTGCCCCGACGTGAAGTCGCAGCTCCCGGCGATCCCGGCGTCCGCGCAGGCCGAGGTGGACCGCAACCTCACCCTGCTGCAGACGCAGATCCAGGAGGCCAACAAGCGCCTGGTGGACACGGTGGGCCAGGGCGGTCCGAACTTCGTGAACAACGCCATCCTCGGACCGCTGAAGGACAAGCGCGCCTCCACCATCGACCGGATCGCCATCTCCATCGGCCGCAAGGGGACCAAGCCGACCAACCTCGGTTCCCTGGCCGCCTGCACCCTCAACAAGTGAGGTGACGGGCAGCCGTGGCCGCCCCGAGTGAGCGCCGGCCGGGGCGGCCGCGGCGGAGCCGTGGCTGTGTGATCGCGCATTCCTTAGACAGCCGAAGGAAATCCACGGATAATCGTTGGCCATGGGAAAGACCTATGAGCGCATAGACGGCAGGCTCCGCACGTTCATCGAGGAACAACCCCTCTTCTTCACCGCGACCGCCCCGCTCTCCGGCGACGGCACGGTCAACCTCTCCCCCAAGGGCCTCAAGGGCTCCTTCGCGGTGCTCGACGAGCACACGGTGGCGTATCTCGACTTCGCCGGTTCCAACGCGGAGACCATCGCCCACCTGCGGGAGAACGGGCGGATCACCCTGATGTGGTGCGCCTTCCAGGGCCCGCCGAACATCGTGCGGGTGCACGGCCGGGGCGAGCCGGTCTTCCGCGACGACCCCCGGTTCAAGGAACTGCTCACCCGTTTCCCCGACATCGACCCGACCCAGCACGGCCTGCGCGCGATCATCGTCGTACACGCCGAACTCGTCCGGGACACCTGCGGATACGCGGTGCCCTTCATGTCGTACGACACGGACCGCGATCTGCACGGAAAGCGCTTCGCACGGGAGGACGACGCCTCGCTGAGCGAGTACTTCCGCAAGAAGGACCACGTGGCCACCAGCCTGGACGGACTACCCGGGCTGCCGTTGCCGCTGCCGCCGTCTACCGTGTGAGCCATGCGCCCCGGTGCCGTCGCCCTCGCGTCCGCGTCCGTCCTCCTGCTCGGCGCCGCGCCCGGCGGCGGCCCGCCCCCGCTTCCCGCACGGCTTCCCGCCCTGATGGCGGACACCGGGGGCGGCAGGCAGCTGATCACGGCTCAGGCCCCGAGCGCCGACGCGACGTCGGGCACCGTCGTCTGGTGGGACCTGCGCCACGGGCGCTGGGTCCGGGCCGGTTCGGCGCCCGCCCGCTTCGGCGCCAACGGGCTCGTCGAGGGGGCCGCCCGGAAACAGGACACGAAGACCACACCGACCGGGCTGTACTCCCTGCCGTTCGGCTTCGGCATCGAGGCGGCACCCGACGGCACGCGGGTGCGCTACCGCCCGGTCGGCGCCGACTCCTGGTGGTGCCAGGACAACGCGTCCCGTGCGTACAACCGCTGGACCGAACCGCTGCCCCCCGACTGCCGGGCCACCGAGTCCGAGCACCTCGTCTCCTACCAGGCGCAGTACGCGCACGCGCTCGTCATCGGCTTCAACTACCGGCGGCCGGTGCGGGGCCGGGGCGCGGGCATCTTCCTGCACGTCAACGGGCAAGGGGCGACCGCGGGTTGTGTCTCGGTCCCCAAGGAGGCGATGCGGCGGATTCTGGCCTGGGCGGATCCGGCGGCCAGGCCGCACATCGCGATCGGGACGGAGAGCGGGGCCACGGCGATCACTCGCTATTGACGTCCCCCAGGGGCAGCCGCACGGTGGACGTGGTCGCCCCCGGCCGGCTCTCCAGCCCCACACTCCCCCCGTGCGCCTCCACCACCGCCGCCACGATCGCCAGCCCCAGGCCCGCACCGCCGCCGGAAGCGTCCGTACGGCGGCGGTGCTCGGCCCCGGGTGAAACGTTCGAAGACGCCGGGCCGGACGTCCTCGGGGACGCCGGGGCCGTCGTCGTGGACCTTCAGGTGGACGGAGGTGTCGTCGGTCTCCAGGGACACCGTCACCTCGGTGCCCGCCGGGGTGTGCAGACGGGCGTTGGCCAGCAGGTTGCCCAGCACCTGCTGGAGGCGGTGGGCGTCACCGGTCAGGGTCACCGGGTCCTCGGGGAGCTCCAGGGTCCAGCGGTGGCCGGGACCGGCCGCGCGGGCGTCGGTGACGGCGTCCAGCACGAGGTGGGTGAGGTCGACGGGACGGCGTTCCAGCGGGCGGCCCGCGTCGAGGCGGGCGAGCAGGAGCAGGTCGTCGACCATCTCGCCCATCCGGGAGGACTCGGCGGCGATACGGCCCAGGGCCCGGGTGACCTCCGGCGGCACCGGCCCGGGGTGCAGCAGGGCGAGTTCGGCGTGGCCCCGCACCGAGGCGACCGGGGTGCGCAGCTCGTGGCTGGCGTCGGCCGCGAAGCTGCGCAGCCGCTCCTCGCTGGCGTGCCGTTTGGTGAGCGCGTCCTCGACATGACCGAGCATGCGGTTGAAGGCGGCCGCCACCCGGCCCACCTCGCCGCCCGGGTCGGACTCGGGGGCGCGCGGCGGCAGGGCCACCTCCCCGCTGGCGAGCGGGAGTTCACTGACCCGGGCGGCGGTCGCCGCGACCCGGCTCAGCGGTCGCAGCGACCAGCGCACCCAGAGGGCGCCGATGACGCCGGTGGCGGCGAGGGCGAGACCGAAGACGATCCCGGCGACCAGTTCCAGACGGTGCACGGTGGCCTGCACGGGCTCCAGGGGCAGCCCGGAGACCAGCACATCGCCGTCGAGGCCTTGGACGGCGACGACCCGGTAGTGGTCCAGTGCGGAGAGGTCGACGGTGTGCCCCTCGCCGTCGGCGTCGACCGCCGCGAGCTGCTCGCGGTCCCTGTCGGTGAGCTCGCCGATCAGGTTCTCGATGCCGCCGGGGCGGACGACCGCCACGTTGGTGATCCTCCCGTTCACCAGCCGCGCGCCGAAGGTGCCGGTCGCCTGTCTGCGGTCGTCGCCGTGCTCGTCGCCGATGGGGGTCCCCCCGGTCGAGCCCTTTCGAGACTGGGGGAGGTCGTCCGGCAGCCTGCCGCCGTGCTCCAGGCTCGCCGGGAACCGGGTGCCGACCTGGGCGAGCTGCTCGTCGAGGCGCTGCGTGAGGAAGCCGTTCAGCTCGACCACCGCGGCCAGCCCGACCGCGGCGCAGCTGACCGCCAGCAGCACGACCAGGCCGACGGTGAGCCGGGCCCGCAGGGTGCGGGGGCGCAGCACGCGGAGCGGGCGGAGCAGGTGCCTCACTTGGTCACCGGCTTGAGCACATAGCCCGCCCCGCGCACCGTGTGGATCATGGACTCGCGGCCCGCGTCCACCTTCTTGCGCAGGTAGGAGATGTACAGCTCGACGACATGGGCCCGGCCGCCGAAGTCGTACGACCACACCCGGTCCAGGATCTGCGCCTTGCTGAGCACCCGGCGCGGGTTGCGCATCAGGAAGCGGAGCAGCTCGAACTCGGTCGGGGACAGCTCGACCAGCTCGCCGCCCCGGGTCACCTCGCGGGACTCCTCGTCCATGACCAGATCGCCGACGACCAGCCGCGGGCCCTCGTCCAGTTGCCGGGTCATGCCAGCGCGGCGCAGCAGCCCGCGCACCCGGGCGACGACCTCCTCGAGGCTGAAGGGCTTGGTGACGTAGTCGTCGCCGCCCGCCGTGATGCCCGCGATGCGGTCCTCCACCGCGTCCCGCGCGGTGAGGAAGAGCACGCACACATCGGGCTTCACCGCGTGCAGGGAGCGCAGCACGGCGAAGCCGTCGGTGTCGGGGAGCATCACGTCGAGGACGACGGCGTCGGGCAGCAGCTCGCGCGCCGCGGCGACCGCGGCGGCGCCGTCGCCGGCCGCGCGCACCTCCCAGCCCTCGTAGCGCAGGGCGCCGGTGAGCACCTCGGCGAGGTCGGGGTCGTCGTCGACGACGAGGACGCGCAGCGGGGTGCCGTCGGGTCGGGTGATGGCCGGGCGGCCGGAGCGGGTCATGTTCATCGCCTCTCCAGGATCACCCCTCGCGGGGACGCCCGGTGTCCGCCGGAGCTCTGAGTTTCCTCTGAGTGGGCTGAGAAGGGGCCCGCTCAGAGCTGTCTCAGAGGTCCGCCGCGCACAGTTGCGTACCGAACGGCAGAAAGGACGCGACCCATGACCACCGTGTACGAGCAGCGGACGGCACCGAGTGTGGTGCCCGTACCCCGCAGCTCCCCGGCGGGCCCCCTGCTCGCCCTGCTGTGGGCGGGGGCGGCGGCGGTACTGGCCCTGTGGTGGACGGACACCGGTTCGGTGGTCGGTACGGAGGGCTGGCTGACCGGGGCCGGGCGGATCGCCGGGCTGCTGTGCGGGTACGCCTGCGCGGTGCTGGTCGGGCTGATGGCCCGGGTGCCGCTGCTGGAGCGGCGGATCGGTTCCGACCGGGTGGCCCGCTGGCACGCGATGGCCGGCCGGTACACGATCTGCCTGCTGCTCGCGCACATCGTGCTGATCCTGGCCGGGTACGCCGCCCAGGACCGCGTCTCGATCGTGCACGAGACGGTCACCGTGGTCCTGGACTACCCGGACATGCTGATGGCCACGGCGGGCACGGTGATCCTGTTCGCGGTCGGCATCACCTCGGCGCGGGCGGTACGCCGCCGCACCAGCTACGAGTTCTGGTACTACACGCACCTGCTCACGTACGCCGCCGTCTTCCTCGCCTTCTTCCACCAGTTGGCCCTGGGCAACGACTTCAACGGCAAGCCGGTGGCCACGGCCGCCTGGTACGCCCTGTACCTGGGCGTGGCCGCGCTGGTGACCTGGTACCGGGTCCTCGCCCCGGTGCGGCTCAACCTGCGGCACCGGCTGCGGGTGGAGTCCGTGCACAAGGAGGCGCCGGGCGTGTACTCGGTAGTGGTCCGGGGGCGGCGGCTGGACGAGCTGGGTGCGCGGCCGGGGCAGTTCTTCCGCTGGCGGTTCCTCGGCGAGGGCATGGGCTGGACGTCGACGCCGTACTCGCTGTCCGCGCCGCCGCGCCCGGATGTCCTGCGGATCACGGTGAAGGCGCTGGGTGACCACAGCGCGGCCGTCCCCCTGCTGCGCCCGGGCAGCCGGGTGTGGGCGGAGGGCCCGTACGGCTCCCTGACCGCCGACCGGGCCACCACGCACCGGTCGCTGCTGATCGCGGGCGGCGTCGGCATCACCCCGCTGCGGGCGCTGTTCGAGACGCTCCCCGGGGACGTCACCCTCCTCTACCGGGCCCGTACGGCAGAGGACCTCGCCCTGGGCGGCGAGCTGGAGGCCATCGCGCGGTGGCGCGGGGCGAAGGTGCGGTACGCGCTCAACGGGCCGCGGGGTGAGCGCCCGGACATCACGGCCGACGCGCTGGCCGCCACGGTCCCCGGTCTCGTCGAGCACGACGTGTACATCTGCGGCCCGCACGGCTTCGCCCAGGAGCTGTACCGGGAGCTGCGCGCCGCCGGGGTGCCGGACCGGCGTATCCACCACGAGTCGTTCGAACTGTGAGGCAGTAGACGTGCACGCCTTGAAGAAGAACCGCCCCCTGCGCCGCATCGTGCTGGCCAGTGCCGCGACCGTCTCCGGGATGGTGCTGCTGCTGTCGCTGAAGCCGCACGACAGCCCCGGCATCACCGTGAGCGCGTCCTCCCCCGCGCCGTCAGGCGGGGCGAGCGCCTCCCCCGGCGGGTCGGGCGGGTCCTCGTCGGCCGGGTCCTCGTCCGGCGGGTCGAGCACGACCGGCACCAAGACCGCCACCGGCGACACGGTCCAGACCCGTTGGGGCCCGGTCCAGGTGCGGATCACGGTGAAGGACGGCAAGCTCACCGAGGTGACCGCGGTCACCTATCCGCAGGAGAACCCGCGCGACCAGCAGATCAACAGCTACGCCATCCCCCAGCTGCGGCGCGAGGCGCTGGCCGCGCAGAGCGCCGACATCGACACCGTCTCGGGAGCGACCTACACCAGCGACGGCTACCGCCAGTCCCTCCAGTCCGCCCTGGACTCGGTGGGCGTCTGAACACTCGGCGGTCGCGGCGCGTATCTGTGGGCCAAGGGTCAAGTCCCCACGGAGGAACCGTGACCACCACGATCGCAGGCGGACGTGCCGCCCGCCGCCAGACGATGCGCCGCATCCGTCCGCGCCGCTCCCCGGCCGTCCCGCTGCTGCTCGCCGTCTGGGCGGGCGCGGCGGGCGTGCTGTGGCTGTGGTGGCACAACACGCCGTCCATCGCCGACGACAACAGCAGGATCCTCAACGCCGGCCGGATCACCGGCCTGCTCGCCGGTTATCTCATGGCACTCGTCGTGCTGCAGATGGCCCGGGTGCCCGCGCTGGAACGCCGGGTCGGGTCCGATCGGGTGGCCCGCTGGCACGCGATGAGCGGCCGCTACACCCTCTGCCTCGTGGTCGCGCACGTCTTCCTCACGATGTGGGGCTACGCACTGCAGGCGGGCAAGTCGCTGGGCGACATCGTCCAGCAGACCATGGACTCCATCAACCAGCTGCCGGACATGGGCAAGGCCGCCATCGGCACCGGTCTGCTGGTGCTCATCGGGCTGGTGTCGATCGGCGGGGTGCGGCGCAGGCTGCCGTACGACACCTGGTACCACATCCACCTGATGACGTACGCCGCAGTGTTCCTGACGTTCTGGCACCAGATCACCACCGGCAACGACTTCGCCATCGAGCCCACCGCGAAGACCGCCTGGTACGCGCTGTACGGGTCGGTGACCGCGCTGGTCGTCTGGTACCGCATCCTCACGCCGATCCGGCTCAACATGCGGCACCGCATGCGGGTCGAGGCGGTGATCGAGGAGACGCCGGGCGTCGTGTCGGTGCTGATCGGCGGGCGGAAGCTGCACCGGATGGGTGCGGAGGCCGGGCAGTTCTTCCGGTGGCGGTTCCTGGCGCCGGGCATGCGGTTCAGCTCCCACCCGTACTCGCTGTCGGCGGCGCCCCGCCCGGACATGCTGCGGATCACCGTGAAGGCGATCGGCGACCACAGCGCCCGGCTGCGCGAGCTCACTCCCGGCACCCGGGTGTGGGCGGAGGGCCCGTACGGAGCGATGACCGCCCAGCGGCGCAGCCGGGGCAAGGTGCTGCTGGTGGCCGGCGGTGTCGGGATCACGCCGATGCGGGCGCTGTTCGAGACGCTGCCGGGCGGGGCCGGTGACATCACCCTGCTCTACCGGGCCAACACCACCCAGGACCTGGCCCTGTGGGACGAGCTCGCGGTGATCGCCAAGGAGCGGGGCGCACGGCTGATGTACGCGGTCAACAGCCCCGACGGGGAACGCCCGGACATCTCCGCGGAGAACCTCCAGCGGAAGATCCCGGACATCGAGCGCCACGACGTCTTCATGTGCGGGCCGGCCGGCTTCGCGCAGTCGGTGTACGAAGCACTCCGCGGCGCGGGGGTTCCCGCCCGCCGCATCCATCACGAGTCGTTCGAGATGTGAGCGACGGGAAATCGTCGTAAGTCGTCGGGAACCCACGGGAAATCAGGAGCTCAGGAACGATGAGGAAGAGCCACCCCATTCGGCGTGTCGTGCTCGCCACCGCGGCCACCGTGTCCGGTGTCGTGCTGCTGCTGTCGCTGAAGCCGGCCTCGGACCCGGCCTCCGCCTCGGCGGCCGGCGCGGCCCCGCAGCAGACCGCGGCGGGACAGGAGGCGCCGCAGGGCGGCGCGGCGGCCGCCGGGACCAGCACCGTCACCGGTGACGTGGCCCAGACCCAGTACGGCCCGGTCCAGGTCCGCCTCACCGTCAGCAACGGCAAGGTGACCAAGGCGGAGGCGGTGCAGGCGCCCAAGGGCGGCACCAGCGACCAGAAGACCGCGCTGTCCGTGCCCAAGCTCAACCAGGAAGCCGTCGCCGCCGGGAACGCGAACATCGACTCCGTCTCCGGGGCCACCTACACCAGCACCGGCTACAAGAAGTCGCTGCAGTCGGCGCTGGACAAGATGACGGCGAGCGCCGGTTCGTCCGGGGCGTCCTCCCCGTCCGCCGGTGCCGCCCAGGCGAGCCGCACGCTCACCGGGAAGGTCGCCCAGACCCAGTACGGCCCGGTCCAGGTCCGGATCACCGTCACCGACGGCAAGATCACCAAGGCGGAGGCGGTGCAGGCGCCCAAGGGCGGCACCAGCGACCAGAAGACCGCGCTGTCCGTGCCCAAGCTCAACCAGGAAGCCGTCGCCGCCGGGAACGCGAACATCGACTCCGTCTCCGGGGCCACCTACACCAGCACCGGCTACAAGCAGTCCCTCCAGTCCGCGCTGGACCAGGCAGGTGGCTGACGCGGTGGCGGAGTCGCAGGAAGCTCCCGCCGCGGTGCGTCATGTGGAGGAGGTCATGGGGACCGTCTTCTCCTTCGACGTCCGCGGCGGGGAACCCGGTGCCGTGCGCGCGGCCCTGGACGAGGCGGTCGCCGGTCTGCACCGGGTCGACGAGGTGTTCAGTACCTACCGCGAGGACAGCCAGGTCTCCCGGCTGGTGCGGGGCGAGGTGACCGTGGCCGACTGCGAGCCGGAGGTCGCCGAGGTGCTCGAACTGGGCGCCGAGGCGGAGCGGACGAGCGGTGGCTGGTTCAGCATGACCTACGCCGGGCGGCTCGATCCGACCGGGATCGTCAAGGGCTGGGCCGCGGAGCGGGCCGCGCGGGTGATCGCGGCGGCCGGGGTGAGCGGGGTCAGCGTCAACGGCGGCGGTGACGTCCAGATGTTCGGCATGCCCGAACCGCAGCGGCCCTGGCGCGTCGGCGTGTCCGACCCGTTGCGGCCGGGCGGGCTCGCCGCGGTGATCTCCGCGGCCGGCGTCGACGAACTGTCGGTCGCCACCTCCGGCACGGCCGAGCGGGGCGCGCACATCGTGGACCCCCGGACCGGCAGGTCGGCGGTCACCGACCTGGTGGCGGTGACGGTGGTCGGGCCCAGGCTGACCTGGGCCGACTGCTGGGCCACGGCCGCCTTCGCGATGGGCTCCCGGGAGGGCCTGACGTGGCTGGAGTCCCTGCCGGACGTGGAGGCGCTGCTGATCACGGCGGGGGACGAGGTGCGGTGCACCGGGGGCCTCGCCGCTCGGCTGGGGTGAGGATGTCGGCCTCGTCCGGCCCGTCCGGCGTTTGAGGGCGAGGCCGTTCAGGCCGAACCGGGGCTGGGGGCGGAGCCCCCAGCTACGGCGCTCAGCCCCCTCAGTGCCCGTTCTGGGCCAGCCGCAGCAAATGCTCGGCCAGCGCCTGCCCCCCGGTCGGATCCCGGCTGATCAGCAACAACGTGTCGTCCCCCGCGATCGTCCCGAGGATGTCGTGCAGCTCGGCCTGGTCGATCGCGGAGGCGAGGAACTGGGCCGCACCGGGCGGGGTGCGCAGGACCACCAGATTCGCCGAGGCCTCCGCGGAGATCAGCAGCTCCTGGGAGAGCCGCCGCATCCGCTCCTCCTTCGCCGACTCCCCCAGCGGAGCGCGAGGCGTGCGGAAACCCCCTTCGCTCGGCACCGCGTAGATCAGGTCGCCGTCGTTGTTGCGGATCTTCACCGCGTTCAGCTCGTCCAGGTCCCGGGAGAGCGTCGCCTGAGTGACGCTCAGCCCGTCGTCGGCGAGCAGCTTCGCCAACTGGCTCTGCGAGCGCACCGGTTGCCGGTTGAGGATGTCCACGATCCGGCGGTGGCGGGCGGTGCGGGTCTGCGGCACGGCGGGCCCCGCGGGCTGCTCGTGATCCTGCGCCTGACTCATCGTCGTCTCATTCTCCGGATCGTGGGTCCCCGTGACTTGCGTCGAGGATGCCGGGCAGTGCCCGGAGCAGGGCGTCCGCCTCGTCGTCGCCGAGGTTCAGCGGCGGCATCAGCCGGACGACGTCGGGGGCGGGCGCGTTCACCAGGAAACCGGCCTCCTGAGCCGCCTGTTGCACCTGCGGCGCGAGCGGCTCGGTGAGCACGATACCCAGGAGCAGGCCCGCGCCCCGGACATGGTCGATCAACGGGTGGCCCAGAGCCTCGATTCCGTCCCGCAGCTTCTCGCTCTGCCGCTTGACGTTCTCCAGCAGCCCGTCGTTCGCGATGGTGTCGAGGACGGCGAGTCCGGCGGCGCAGGCGACCGGGTTGCCGCCGAAGGTCGTCCCGTGCTGCCCCGGCCGGAGCAGTTCGGCGGCACGGCCGAAGGCCACGGTGGCGCCGAGCGGCAGTCCGCCGCCGAGCCCCTTGGCCAGCGTCACGACGTCCGGCAGGACCCCTTCGTGGGCCTGGTACTCGAACCAGTTCCCGGTACGCCCGATGCCGGTCTGCACCTCGTCCAGGACGAGCAGGGAGCCGGTGGCCGCGGTGATCGCGCGGGCCGCCTTCAGGTATCCGGCGGGCGGCACCACGACCCCGTTCTCGCCCTGGACCGGCTCGATGATCACGAGGGCGGTCTCCTCGGTCACCGCGGCGGCCAGCGCCTGCGCGTCGCCGTACGGCACGTGCGTGACGTCGCCGGGCAGCGGCAGGAAGGGCTCCTGCTTGCCGGGCTGGCCGGTGAGCGCGAGGGCGCCCATCGTGCGACCGTGGAAGCCGCCGTGGGTGGCGACCATGTGGGGGCGCCCGGTGAGCCGGCCGATCTTGAAGGCGCCCTCGTTGGCCTCGGCGCCGGAGTTGCAGAAGAAGACCTTGCCGTCCCGGCCGAAGAGCTGGAGCAGCCGTTCGGCGAGGGCGACGGCGGGTTCGGCGACGAACAGGTTGGAGACGTGGCCGAGGGACGCGATCTGCCTGCTGACGGCCTCTACGACGGCCGGGTGGGCGTGGCCGAGCGCGTTGACCGCGATGCCGCCGACGAAGTCGACGTACTCCTTGCCGTCGGCGTCCCACAGCCTGGTGCCCGCGCCGCGCACGAGGGGCAGCCGCGGGGTGCCGTAGTTGTTCATGAGGGCGCCCTGCCACCGCGCGGTCAGTTCCTCGTTGCTCATGACTCCCCCTCTTGCTCGTCGTCCTGCTCGTCCTCTTGCTCGTCGGGCACGACCATGGTGCCGATGCCTTCGTCGGTGAAGATCTCCAGCAGGATCGAGTGCTGGACCCTGCCGTCGATGACGCGGGCGGTGTTGACGCCGCCCCGCACGGCGTGCAGGCAGCCCTCCATCTTCGGCACCATGCCGGAGGACAGCTCCGGCAGCAGCTTCTCCAGCTGGGAGGCGGTGAGGCGGCTGATCACCTCGTCGCTGTGCGGCCAGTCCTCGTAGAGGCCCTCGACGTCCGTGAGGACCATGAGGGTTTCGGCGCCCAGTGCCGCAGCGAGTGCCGCAGCCGCCGTATCAGCATTGACGTTGTAGACATGTCCGTCGTCCTGGCTCCGGGCGATCGAGGAGACGACCGGGATGCGGCCGTCGGCGAGCAGTGCCTCGATCGCGCCCGTGTCGATCGCGGTGATCTCGCCCACCCGCCCGATGTCGACCAACTCGCCGTCGATCTCGGGCTGGTGCTTGGTGGCGGTGATGGTGTGCGCGTCCTCGCCGGTGAGGCCGACGGCGAGCGGCCCGTGCTGGTTGAGCAGCCCGACCAGCTCGCGCTGGACCTGTCCGGCCAGCACCATGCGTACGACGTCCATGGCGTCCTCGGTGGTGACCCTCAGGCCCGCCTTGAACTCGCTGACGATGCCGTGCTGGTCGAGGGCGGCGCTGATCTGGGGGCCGCCGCCGTGCACCACGACGGGCTTGAGACCGGCGTGGTGCAGGAACACGACGTCCTGCGCGAAGGCGGCCTTCAGGTCCTCGTCGATCATGGCGTTGCCGCCGAACTTGATGACGACGGTCTTGCCGTTGTGCCGGGTCAGCCAGGGCAGCGCCTCGATGAGGATCTGGGCCTTGGGCAGCGCGGTGTGCTTACGCGTAGTGCTCATGACGAGTAGGCGCTGTTCTCGTGGACGTAGTCGGCGGTGAGGTCGTTGGTCCAGATGGTGGCGGTCTCGGAGCCCGCGGCGAGGTCGGCGACGATGTGCACCTCGCGGTAGCGCATGTCGACCAGTTCGCGGTCCTCGCCCACGCCACCGTTCTTGCACACCCAGACGCCGTTGATGGCGACGTTGAGCTGGTCGGGCTCGAAGTCGGCGGACGTGGTGCCGATGGCGGACAGGACTCGGCCCCAGTTGGGGTCCTCGCCGTGGATGGCGCACTTGAGGAGGTTGTTGCGGGCGATGGAGCGGCCCACCTCGACGGCGTCGTCCTCGGTCGCGGCGTTGATCACCTCGACCTTGATGTCCTTGCTGGCGCCCTCGGCGTCGCGGATCAGCTGCTGGCCGAGGTCGTCGCAGACGGCGCGTACGGCCTCCGCGAACTTAGGGTATTCGGGGGTGACTCCGGCGGCCCCGGAGGCGAGCAGCAGCACGGTGTCGTTGGTGGACATGCAGCCGTCGGAGTCGACGCGGTCGAAGGTGACCCGGGTCGCGGCGCGCAGGGCCTTGTCCAGCGTCGCGCTGTCGAGGTCGGCGTCGGTGGTGAGGACGACGAGCATGGTGGCCAGGCCCGGGGCGAGCATGCCGGCGCCCTTGGCCATGCCGCCGACGGTCCAGCCGTCCCTGGTCACGACGGACGTCTTGTGGACGGTGTCGGTGGTCTTGATGGCGATGGCGGCCTTCTCGCCGCCGTGCTCGGAGAGCTGTGCGGCGGCCGTCTCGACGCCCGGCAGCAGCTTGTCCATCGGCAGGAGCACACCGATGAGGCCGGTGGAGCAGACGGCGACCTCGATGGCGCCCCTGCCGAGGGCCTCGGCGGTCTTCTCGGCGGTGGTGTGGGTGTCCTGGAAGCCCTTGGGGCCCGTACAGGCGTTGGCGCCACCGGAGTTGAGGACGACGGCCGACACCTGGCCGCTCTTCAGCACCTGCTCGGACCAGAGGACGGGCGCGGCCTTCACCCGGTTGGAGGTGAAGACACCGGCGGCGGCGCGGCGCGGCCCGTTGTTGACCACGAGGGCCAGGTCCGGGTTGCCGTTCTCCTTGATCCCGGCGGCGATGCCCGCCGCCGTGAATCCCTTGGCTGCCGTGACGCTCACGGTGCGACTCCGATCGTCGAGAGCCCGGTCGTCTCGTCGAGACCCAGGGCGAGGTTCATGCTCTGGACGGCACCGCCCGCGGTGCCCTTGGTCAGGTTGTCGATGGCGCTGATCGCGATGATGCGCCCCGCGGCCCCGTCGTACGCGACCTGCACCTGAACGGCGTTGGAACCGTGGACGGACGCGGTGGCGGGCCACTGTCCCTCGGGCAGCAGGTGGACGAAGGGCTCGTCGGCGAAGGCCTTCTCGTAGGCGGCCCGCACGGACTCGGCGGTGACCCCGTCGCGGGCCTTGGCACTGCACGTGGCGAGGATCCCGCGCGGCATCGGCGCGAGCGTCGGCGTGAAGGAGACGGTGACCCGCTCCCCCGCCGCCGCGCTGAGGTTCTGGATCATCTCGGGGGTGTGCCGGTGGCCGCCGCCGACGCCGTACGGGGACATGGAGCCCATGACCTCGCTGCCCAGCAGGTGGGGCTTGGGCGCCTTGCCCGCTCCGGAGGTGCCGGAGGCGGCGACGATCACGGCCTCGGCCTCGGCGAGTCCGGCGGCGTACGCCGGGAACAGGGCGAGGGAGACGGCCGTGGGGTAGCAACCGGGTACCGCGATGCGCTTGGACCCCTCCAGCGCGGCGCGGGCACCCGGCAGTTCGGGGAGGCCGTAGGGCCAGGTTCCGGCGTGTGCGGAGCCGTAGAACCGCTCCCAGTCGGCCGGGTCCTTCAGCCGGAAGTCGGCGCCCATGTCGACCACGAGGACGTCCGGTCCGAGCTGCTCGGCGACGGCGGCGGACTGTCCGTGCGGCAGGGCGAGGAAGACGACGTCGTGACCGGCGAGAACCTCGGGTGTGGTCTCCTCCAGCACCCGGCCGGCCAGCGGCAGCAGATGCGGCTGGAGCGCGCCGAGCCGCTGGCCGGCGTTGGAGTTGCCGGTCAGGGCTCCGATCTCGACCTCGGGGTGCGCGAGGAGCAGCCGCAGGACCTCTCCGCCCGCGTATCCGCTCGCTCCGGCCACCGCCGCACGTACCGCCATGTCACCCTCCTCTGGATGGCATGACTATACGTTTCGATGCACGTTTATGCAATCCAGTCATGCGTCCGCATGATCACCGGCGGTGGGCCGTTGTGGACCGTCAGAGGTCCGCCTCGTCGATCCAGGAGATCGTCGCCACCCGGTCCGGCGCGCTCACCACGGCCTCCGCGGCCAGCAGGGCCCGGTCCCGGCAGTGGGCGACGATCTCGGGCCAGGGACGGTCGCGGTCGACGTCCCAGTCGATGCCGGGCCCGGCGACCCAACGGCGGCCACCGTGCGGCAGGACGTCCCATGTCTGGAAGTACAGCACCGCCTGCCCGTGCTCGGCGAGGTCGCGGATCACCGTGGCCAGGTGTCCCACCGGCCAGAGACCGTTCAGCGCCGCGCCCGACCGCCTGAGCGCGGCCGACCGCGCCGGGAGGACGGCCTGGCGCGCGCCCAGCTCGGTGAGCGCCCAGCGCAGCCCCTCGCCCTCGCAGTCGTCGGGTGCCTCCCCGCGCCGCCGGAAGGCGTCGTAGACCTCCCGCAGCCGCGGCACCGCACGCCGGACGCCCAGCTCGGCCAGGGCCTCGGCCGCCCACTGCCGTACGGTCGCGCTCTCGCTGTCCAGCATGCCGATCAGGACGTCGGCCGGGCGCGGGTCGGCGAGCGCGGTGAACACCTCGATGGCGCACAGCTGACCGAACGGGTCGAGTGCGGGAGCCGCGGCGATCAGCGGCTCCAGCACGCGGGGCCCCAGGGCGATCAGCCCGTGCTGGGCGTCCTCGGCCACCTCGCTCGAACCGTCCAGTTCGGCCACGAGGCGGGCGGTCTCGTTCTCCATGGCGGCCAGTCTGCCCGGCGGGCCTCGTCCACCGCGCCCCGGTTTCCCGCGGTCGTCTTCGCCGGGCGCGGTCAGAGAACGCCGGTCACCGGCTCGCGCGGCCGGGTGGTCACGGAGGGCGGCGGTGGCCCCGCGCCACGGCGCCGGCGGACGGCGGCGAGGACGCCGAGCAGGAGCAGGGTCAGGAGCGAGGCGGCCCCGACGGTCGTGCCCAGCCGCAGCCCGGGTGGGTGGAAGGTGCAGGTGACGCTGGTGGAGGAGCCGTCGAGAGGGACGGCGATCAGGCCGTAGTGCTGCCCGGCCGGTACGGCGGCGGCGCCGCCCGCGGCACAGCGCCAACCGGCGGTCCGGGGAGCCGCCACGACCGCGGTCCCGGTGCTGCCCGCAGGGAGTTCGGCCCGGATGGTGCCGTCGGAGACGCTCACCCGGGTGGCACCGGTGGTCTTGAGCCGTTCGACGGCGGTGTGCAGCCGGGCGGTGTCCAGGCAGCCGACCGCGCCCTCCGGGACGCGGCCGGTCCGGTCGGGGGACAGTTCGATCCGCAGGCGCCCGGAGACCGGGACCCTGCCGAGTCGCCGCATGGCGGCGAGCCTGGCGCCCAGGGCCTCGGACCTGAAGCGCGCGGCCGGTGCGCCGGCCGGGTCACCGGTCAGCCGCGCGGTGCCCGCGAAGCGCGGCGCCCACAGGTACACCTCGCTGCCGGCCGGACACCGGGCCGTGATCGCCGGCTTCCGCACGGTCCCGCCGTCAGGGGCGCCGATGAGCAGTCCGGGATGCTCGGCGTCGCCGCGGTGCGGGGGCCTGCCGGTGCCGGTCCGCACCGTGAGGCGGGGCACGGTGTAGACGCGGGTGCCGAGCAGCAGTTCCTGATTGCGGTACGGCGAGGGCCCGAAGGCCGAGACGCCCGTGCGCGGGTGTGCGGCGGCGCCGGGCGGTCGCACCGTGACCAGGGGCGGTACGTCCCGCCGGGACACGGTGACCCGGCTGCCGTCCTGAGGGGGCCACTTCTGATGCGGGTCCGGCGGGGAGTGCACCCGCGCGCCGACGGAGAAGATCACGTCCGTGACGGCGTTGTCCAGGCTCTGCGGGCTCCGGCCGCCCGAGGTCCAGCCACCGCCGAGGGCGGTGAGCATGCGGTAGAGGACGTCGGAGGTGTGGCTGCTGTAGTACTGGGCGCCCTGGCCGCCCACCAGCAACGGGTCGTTGCCGACGGTCTGTTCGCGGCCGGGGTCGGTACGGTAGCGGGGCCAGCCGTCGGCCTTCGTGACCGCCTCCGACTGCCGCTGCTGCCGTTCTCCCCAGGGGGCGTAGTCGTCCATGCCCGCCAGCCGCTGCCGGGTCGTCACGGCGGAGTTGGCGGTGGCCTCCCCGAGCTGGGCGCCGACGAGCAGCGTGACGGCGAGCCCGGTCAGCGCGGCGCGGCGCGTGCCTTTGGCGGGACACCCGCCGTGCGTGCCGCCGAACAGGGCCAGTGCGGCCAGTGCGCACGCAGCGGTCAGCAGGAACACCGGCCAGGCGAACGGGCGGACCAGATGGCTTCGGCTCGCGACGTCCGCGATCAGTACGAGGAGCCCGCCGGCCGCGAGCAGCGCGCGCATGTCGGGAGGGCCGTACGAGAGCGAGTGCCACGCGGCGATCACCAGCAGCGCGCACAGGACGAAGGCCTGGCGGTACGGGCTGCCCTGCGGTGCGGTGAAGGCGTGCCAGGCCAGATGGGTCGGCGTCCACTGCATCGACAGCGCCACCGCGGCCACCAGCAGCGTCCAGCCCGTGCGCACCCGCGGGGGTACCGCCCGGTGGAACGGCAGGGCGAGGGCGAGCAGCAGCGCTGTGCTGCCCACGTACACGGCCGGTGTGCCGAAGCTGTACGTCGTCGGCAGCAGCCGAGCCGCCAGGTCCTCCCCGGCCACCGGGGCGAATCCCTCGAATCTGCCGGGGGAGGCGTGCGTGGTGCCGAAGTACACCACCGTCACCAGCGGTGCGGCCAGGCCCACGCCGAGGGCGAGGGTGAGGGCGGCGCGGGCCGCCGCCGCGAGCACCCGCCGTCGCGGGAGGCCGGTGAGCGGGAGCCGGAGCAGCAGCACCAGGGCGGCGGCGACGGTGGCCATGTACGCGGTGTAGAAGTTGGCGATCCAGGCCGCCGCGACGACCAGCACGCCGAGCAGCGGGCGGCGCCGGGTCAGCGTCCATTCGCCGACCAGACACAGCAGCGGCAGGGCGATGAGTCCGTCGAGCCACATCGGGTTGTAGGCGGCTGCCGCCACGCTCCAGCCGCACAGCGCGTAGGAGGCGCCCAGCAATCCCGCCGCCCACCAACGGCCCGGGCGCAGGGTAAGCAGCAGAAAAGCCATGGCGGCGCCGGCGCACGCCGTCTTCAGCACGGTTATCGCATAGACCGCGAGGTCGATCTCGTCGCGTGGAAACAATGCCACCAGCAATGCGAAAGGGCTGCTGAGGTAGGTGCCGAAGTCGGGCAGGAAGCTCGAACCGAACCCGGACTGCCAGTTGACGAGGAGCCCGCCGTCGGCCCGTCCGTGCAGCAGGTCCCACAGGTGCGCGTGGAAGGGTACGTACTGGTTGCCCAGGTCATTGACGCTTCGGGTCCGGGGGCCGAAGGGGTAGCTGCGGGCGATGGCGTCGGCCGCGCATAACGCGGTGACGGTGAGGGCCGCCGCGAGCAGTGAGGCGGCCCGCCGGGTATTGGCGTCCCATTTCGGCAAGGTCATGCGTCACTCCCCCGTGTGGTTGATCCCCTCCCTCAGACGGGCCGGATTTCAGATTGGTTGTGTCGTCACCAAAAAGTGGGTGAGGGAATTCCGAATATCCGCACGGAGGCCTTGCGGAATGAATTCCTTACCGTCGGATGAATGGGGGTTGTCCGGTAAATGACGGGCCGGTTGACGAACGTCGCCGAAGGCGCCGCTTGACCTGGAGCGCGCTCCAGGTTCTACCGTTCTCGTCATGACCAGCGGACAGCCTCTCCCGCAGGACCGGGAGACCTCCCTGACCATCGCCCAGGTCGCCGAGCGCACCGGCCTCACGCACGACACGCTGCGCTACTACGAGAAGGCGGGTCTGATCGAGCGGGTCGGCCGGACCACCGGCAACCAGCGGCGCTACCAGGCGGCCGATCTGGCCTGGCTGGAGTTCCTGCTGCGGCTGCGGGAGACGGGCATGTCGATCGCCGACATGCAGCGTTTCGCTCGGCTTCGGGCGCAGGGGGACGTGACGGTCGCCGACCGGCTGGCGATGCTCCGGGGGCACCGCGCCGAACTGGCCGACCGGATCCGGATGTTGCGGCGCAACGCGGCGAAGCTGGACGACAAGATCGACCATTACGAACGGCTGCTGGGCCAGGATCTCGAGCAGCCGGGAACGGATGACCCGACATGAGCGAGAGCACCACCCGTGAAGAGCGCTTCGCCCACGGCCTGGAGGTCCTGAGGAGGGTCGACGGGGAGGCCGGTCAGCGGGTCGTCGACTCCCTCGCCGACATCAGCCCCGAACTGGGCCACCAGATCGTCGCCTGGGCCTTCGGCGACGTCTACGACCGCCCCGGTCTCGCCCCGCGCGACCGCCAGCTGGTCACCCTGGGCATGCTCACCGCGCTCGGCGGCTGCGAGGCCCAGCTGGACGTGCACGTCAACGCGGCGCTCAATGTGGGCCTCACGCCCGAGCAGATCACCGAGGCGCTGCTGCACTCGGCCGTGTACTGCGGCATGCCGAAGGCACTGAACGCGACCTTCGCCGCGAAGAAGGTCTTCGCCGAGCGCGGGCTGCTGCCGCTCGGACAGCAGCCCGCTCGGGCCGCGGCTACCTCTGCTTGATCCGCAGGAACGTGATGGAGTTCGCGGGGAAGGTGTACGTGAACGTGTCGGCGACCCCCGAGTAGGTGGTGGAGACCGGCGCCACCGCGGTGGCCGTCTCCGTGTTCACCGCGTCGGGCGCGGCGGCGAGCGTGGTCACCTTCGCCTTGGACGCGACCTTGGCGCCGCCCAGGTCGATGGCCGTACGGGCCGCCGAGGACTGGGCGTTGACGACCTTGACGATCAGGTCACCCGTCTTCGCGTCCTTGGTCACGACCTGCCGGAACGGCTCGGCCGGCTTGTCGTCGGTGAAGCTTCCCCACTCCTGTCCGTCGAGGTAGAGGGTGACCTGGCGGCCCCGCACCTTGATGTCGACGTCGTAGGCGCGGCCCGTCTCGATGGTCCCCGCCTTGGCGATCAGGGTCGACTTGCCGCCGTCCACGGCCTGTTCGACGGCGGACTGGGTGTTGTTCCAGCCGCCCAGGTTCCACCAGTAGTAGTTGCCGGTGTCCTTGACGCCGAAGGCGACGAGGAAGCCCTCCTTGCCGGACTTCTTGGTGGCCTTCACATGCAGGTCGTAGTCGTGCCAGGAGGGGTCACCGGCCGAGACCATGGTGTTCTCGGCTGCGTCGTCGGACTGCACGTACTGCCCGTCCTGGACGCTCCAGCTGCCGCCGCCGGTGTGGGTCCACTTCGACGCGTCGCCGGAGAAGTCGTCGCCGAGCAGCGTCGTGCCGTCGGCCGCGGTGACTTTGACGTCGTCGTACGCGGCGCCGGTGTTCCAGGTCGACAGGCCGACGGCGCCGGTGATGGGGGCCTGCAGGGACGGTGTGCCGGTGGCCGTCGAGGGCACCACGCGGTCGCCCACGTTGGTCATGAACAGCTTCTGGACCTCGTAGTCGGCCGAGCCCCAGGAGGCGTGGTTGTTGAACCACACCATGTCCGGCCTCCACTGCACATAGTCCTCGTTGGCGAACAGCGGGGCGTAGGAGGCGAGTTTGACGACGTCGGCGTTGCGCTCCAGGCCGGTCATGTACGCGGCTTCGGCGAGGCCGTTCTTGAAGGCGTTGCCCCCGGAGGCGTACTCACCGAGGAAGACCTTCGGGCCGCTCCTGTCGTAGGAGTCGTAACGGTCGTTGTTCTGCAGGAACCACTGCGGGCTGTTGTAGTAGTGCTCGTCGACCATGTCGACCTTGGCGTCCCTGTTCAGCTGCCAGGCCGTGTCGAAGGTCGAACCGGCGTCGTCCGGGCCGGAGTTGGAGATCACCTTCATATAGGGGTACTTCGCCTCGATGGCGGAGCGGAACTGCTTGAAGCGGGCGAAGAACTCGTTCGGGAGGTTCTCCTCGTTGCCGACCTCGATGTGGGTGAGGTGGAAGGGCTTCGGGTGGCCCATCCGCGCGCGCTTCTCGCCCCAGGTCGAGGTCACCGGGCCGTTGGCGAACTCGATGAGGTCGAGGGTGTCCTGGATGTGCCGCTCGAGGAGCGCGTCGTCGTCGACGGCCTTGTTCTGGCCGCAGCCGGTCACCAGGGCGGGCACGACGGGCAGGGGCATCGCGCCGATGTCCTCGGCGAAGCGGAAGTACTCGTAGTAGCCCAGGCCGTAACTCTGGTTGTAGCCCCAGAAGTTGGAGTTGGTGGCGCGCGTCTCGACCGGGCCGATGGTGTCCTTCCACTGGTAGGAGCGCTTGCGCTGCCAGCCGGAGGCCTCGCTGTAGTCCTGCATGGAGCCGGTGTTGACCAGGCAGCCGCCGGGGAAGCGCACGAAACCGGGGTGCAGGGCGGCGATCTTCTCGGCGAGGTCCTTGCGCAGGCCGTTCGGCTCGTGCTTGTAGGTGTCGCGCGGGAACAGCGACACCATGTCGAGGGCCGCCGCGTCGGAGGCGGCGACGGCGAGCCGGCCGGTGGTGCTGGTGCGGGTCGCGGTGAAGGTCGCCCGGTACTGGGTCCAGCCGCCCTTCACGGCCACCTTGCGGGCGCTCGCCAGCGGGCCGTCGGCGTCCTGGAGGGCGACGGTGAGGGTGCTGCCGCCGGTGGCGCGGGCCCACACCGAGAAGTCGTACTTCTCGCCCTGCTCGACGGCGATGCCGGTGTTGTATCCGGAGTTGGCGACCGACGAACCCGCGCCCAGGGAGAGGTAGTCGCGGTTGCGGTCGTCGAGCCGGCCGGAGTCGTTCACCACCTGCGCGGTACCGGTGACCGTCCAGGCGGTCAGCGGGGTGTACGACGTGTTGTCGGCGGTGGAGTACTCGAAGGACCGGTTCTGGACGAGCTCGGCGTACAGGCCGCCGTCGGCGGCGCGGTTGATGTCCTCGAAGAAGACGCCGTACATCGTGTCGTCGATCTCGGCGCCCTTGGCGGCCGGATCCACGGTGATCTTGTAGTCGGTGACGTCCTCGGCGTGGGCGGGGGCGGGGACGAGGCCGACGGCCAGCGAGAAAGCGCTTGCACCGAGACCGAGTCTCAGGCGGTTACGGGTGGTGCGTGACATGGATACTCCGCGGCTCTTGGGGAATGTTCCAGTTGTTCGAAATATCAGACAACGGTCAGCACTTCGAACGGCAAGATAGAGAGGGGGTGTGAGCACGTCAATGGGGCGTGCGGCGGCTCGTGCGACCGGGGAAGGGACGACGATGGGCGAGTTCTGGCCCGTGGCCGACGTGCTGGCCCATCTGGCCGGGCGCTGGAGCGTGGAACGCACCGTGCGGGATCTGGCGGGCGGTGCCGAGGGGCGCTTCCGGGGCACCACCGTCTTCGGCCCGCTGGACGGTGGTGGTCTGCTGCATGAGGAGACGGGCACGTTCACCTGGCAGGGCGTCCCGCGCCCCGCCGAGCGGACGCTGCGGTTCCTGCCGGGCACGGCACCGGGCACGGCGGACGTGCGCTTCGCCGACGGGCGGCCCTTCCACGAGCTGGACCTGACGTCCGGGCGGTACGTCGCCGAGCACCCTTGTGTCGCGGACCTCTACCGGGGTGAGTTCACGGTCCTGGACGACGGCCACTGGCGGACGGTCTGGCGGGTGCGCGGTCCCGCGAAGGACCTCGTGCTCACCACCGACTACGCGCGCGTGGGCTGAGCCGACGCGCCCTCGAAGCGCAGGTTCCAGCGCCCGGCGCGGCCCGTCACGGTGGTCGCCGACAGGGGGCGGACGTCGAGGTTCCAGTAGGTCGAGGGCGGCGCCTTCAGGGCGTACACCAGGGCCGCGCGGATCACGGCGGGTTCGGCCACCGCGACGATCCGGCCGCCGTCGTCGCCGGGCCGGGTGTCCAGCCAGCCGCCGACGCGGGAGATGAAGTCCAGCAGCGACTCACCGCCGTGCGGTGTGGAGCGCGGGTCGGCGAGCCAGGCGTCCACCGCCTCCGGCTCCCGGGCCATCGCCTCGCCCAGCGTCAGCCCACGCCAGCGGCCCATGTCGCAGTCCCGCAGGGCGAGCTGCACCAGCGGGGCGTACCCCAGGGCGTCGCCGGTGGCGCGGCTGCGCGGTGTCGGTGAGCAGTAGCGCAGCTCGGCCGCGGCGAGCGGCAGCAACTCCCCCGCGACGCGCTGCACCTCGTCCCAGCCCGCCTGGTCCAGCGGCCGGTCGTCCTGGAAGCGCTCCGCGAGGAGGGGGGCGCCGCGCGCGGCGGCGACGAACGTGACCCGAAGTTGCATGCGGTGATGGTGAGCCGCGCCGGTAGAAGGGTCAAGGGTCGTTACCCGGGAGTTACCGAGGGTATGCCAGACCTTGCTCGAAGGAGTGCACCATCCACTGGTCCGGGCGGTCCAGCGGCCGGAACCCCAGCTTCTCGTAGACCCCGTGAGCGTCGTGGGTGGCGAGCAGCAGGCGGCGCAGCCCGTACGGCCGCAGATGCTCGCGGATGGCGCCGACCATCGCCGTCCCGACGCCCTTGCCGCGCACGGACGGGTCCACGTACACATCGGCGAGCCAGGCGAACAGCGCCTCGTCGGTCACCACGCGCGCGTACGCCACCTGCTCGCCCGAGGCCGTGTCGTACACCCCGAAGTTCAGCGAGGCGCTCATCGCGCGCTCGTGCTTCTCGCGGGCACGCCCGATCGCCCAGTACGCGTCCGTGGACAGCCAGCGATGGACGCGGTCCACGTCGACGCGGCCGGGGTCGGCGGAGAACTCGTAGCCGTCGGGGAGGGCGGGAGTGTCGCTCATGCCGGGAGACTCGCAGGCCGGGAGCGCCGGTGTCGAACCGATTTCCTCCGCGGGCGGGGCGTTGTCGGTGGCGGGGTGCGGGCGTCACGCGGGAGCTCAGGACGGCGACGAGCGCCCGCGCTTCGAGCCGCTGTTCGCCCACTCCCGTGACGGCAGCCACCCGGACGAACTCCTCGGCGTGGCCGCGCCCTAAAGCACCTCGTCACACGCCGCGCGCAGTCGCCGTACCCCCTCCGCGATCTCGCTCGTGCCCGCCACGGCGGCGAAGCTGAGCCGCAGGTGGGCCGCCGGGGGTTCGGCGCTGAAGTAGGGGCGGCCGGGGGTGACGGCCACGCCCGCGCGGAGGGCGGCGGCGGTCAGGGCGGTCTCGTCAGCGCCGTCGGGGAGGCGGAGCCAGAGGTGGTAGCCGCCGGCCGGGATGTGCGGCAGGGCGAGTTCGGGGAGGTCGCGCAGGAGGGCGGTGGTCATCGCGTCGCGGCGGGCCTTCAACTCGGTCGCGACGGTCCGCAGATGGCGGGGCCAGGCGGGCGAGCCGACGAGTTCCAGGGCCGCCTCCTGCAAGGGGCGGGGGACGAAGAAGGTGTCCACGACCTGGATGGCGCGCAGCCGTTCCAGCACCGGGCCCCGGGCGGCCAGGGCGCTCACCCGGAAGCTGGGCGAGGTCACCTTGGTCAGCGAGCCGACGTGCACGACGACGCCGTCGGGGTCGTCGGCGGCCAGCGGGCGCGGCAGCGGGCCCGCGTCCGCGTGCACCAGCCGTCGTACGAAGTCGTCCTCGATCACGAAGGCGCCCGCCTCCCGGGCGATGCCCAGCACCTCGGCACGCCGCTCGGGGGCGAGCACGGCGCCGGTCGGGTTCTGGAAGAGGGGCTGGCAGACGAACACCCGGGCCCCGCTCGCCCGGAAGGCGTCGGCGAGCAGCGCCGGCCGCACCCCGTCCGGGTCCACCGGCACGGGCACCGGGCGCAGTCCGGCGGCGCGGGCGATGGCCAGCATGCCCGGGTAGGTGGGCGACTCGACGAGCACCGGCGCGCCGGGCGGGGCGAGCGCGCGCAGCGAGGTGGCCAGCGCGGACTGGCCGCCGGCCGCGATCAGCACCTCGGCGGCGGTGGTCGCTCCGCCGATCCCCCGGGCGAACCACTCGCGCAGTTCCGGCAGCCCCTCCATGGGCGGGCGCCCCCAGGCACCGGGGCGCCGCCCGGCACGGGCCAGGGCCGCCGCCATCGCCCGCTCCGGCTGCAACGACGGGTGCAGATAGCCGCCGTTGAACTCCAGCACGCCCGGCGGCGGCGCGGCGAGGGACACCGTGACCCCGGAGGCGTCCACCGTGCGCGGTACGAGTTCAGCGGCGCCGTCCGCGCTGAGGGCGACCTCCTGCCAGGAGGTGTCCCCGGTGGCGGCGGGCGCCCCGCTCAGGTGTGCGCGGAAGGCACCGGCGCCGGGCCGGGTGACCACCAGGCCCTCGGCTGCCAGCTGCGCCAGCGCCCGCGAGACGGTCACCGGGCTCACCCGGAACCGCTCGACGAGCGCCCGGCTCGACGGGAGCTTTCCACCCGGTGAGTAGCGGTCGAGTTCGCTTCGCAGCTGGTTCGCCAGATCCGCAATACTGCTACTCTGTTGCATGAGAGTACAGAGTAGCGCTACTACGCCGACCCGGATAGCGGTCACCGCTCCCCGGAGTCGCCCCCGTCTCGGCGGCACCCTCCAGGCGGCCCTCGGCGTCACCGCCTTCTCGCTCACCTTCCCGGCCACCGCCTGGGGGCTGCAGGGCTTCGGGCCCTGGTCGCTGGTGGCGGTGCGCAGCGTCCTCGCGGCGATGCTCGCGGGCGGCTGTCTGCTGGCCCTGCGTGTCCCGCTGCCGGACCGCCGGCACTGGTCCGGGCTCGCCGTCGTCGCCGGCGGCGTGGTGCTCGGTTTCCCGCTGCTCAGCACTCTCGCCCTGCGGACCTCGACCACCTCGCACGCCGCCGTCGTGGTCGGCCTGCTCCCGCTGACGACCGCCCTCTTCTCGGCCCTGCGCATGGGCACCCGCCCGTCCCGCACCTTCTGGGCGGCGGCCCTCGCGGGCGCGGGCGCGGTGCTGGCCTTCACCGTCCGGCAGAGCGGCGGCGCGCTGACCGCAGCCGACGGCTATCTGTTCGCGGCGCTGCTGGTGTGCGCGGCCGGCTACACCGAGGGCGGCCGGCTGGCCCGGGTGATGCCGGGCTGGCAGGTGATCGGCTGGGCGCTGGTGCTGTGCCTGCCGCTCACCGTGCCGGCCGCCGCGCTGGCGCTGTCGTACGAACCCGTGCGCCTGACCGCACACGGGGTGGCCGGAGTGCTGTGGGTGGCGGCGGGCTCACAGTTCCTCGGGCTGGTCGTCTGGTACCGGGGCATGGCGGCCATCGGCATCCCGCGGGCCAGCCAGTTGCAGTTGGCCCAGCCGCTGCTCACACTGGTGTGGTCGGTGCTGCTGCTGGGCGAGCACCTCACGGTGGCCGCTCCACTCACGGCCGCCGCGGTGCTCGTGTGCATCGCCGTCACCCAACGGTCGCGATCGTGAGGAGGCCCTGCAGATGCGCGCATCCGTGGGCGACCAGCTTGTCCAGCACGGCAGGGTGGTCGGCCAGCACGACCAGGTCACGGAAGTCGTCGAGGTGATGGGCACGGAGGGCACTCCGCCGTACCGCGTCCGCTTCCCGGACGGCCGCGAGGCCGTGATGTCCCCCGGCCCGGACTGCGAGGTCCGGCACCGGGAACAGGAACACCAGACACGGCAGTAGATCAGCACGGTGGCTTCGCCGGCTGCCCGTAGTGGTCGGCGACCACTCGTGCCATCGCCCCGATCGGATCGTTCGCCACGTCCCGCGCGGCGAAGAAGACATGCCCGCGCACCCGGGGGTACCGGGCGGCGAGCGTGAGGTGCCGGGACAGCTCGGCCGGGTCCTGCCAGGGCGCGGGCTGTCCGGCGGCGCCCGCCTTGTACAGCGCCTCGCCCAGGTAGAGACGCGTCCTGGTGCCCTTGGCCACCTCCGCCCACCAGGCCACGAGCGTGGCGTAGTCGGCGGCCTCGAAGCCGATGTGCCAGTACAGCTGCGGCACGATGTAGTCGATCCAGTGCTCGCGGACCCAGGTGCGGGTGTCCGCGTGCAGGTCGTCGTAGGTCTGCACACCCGCCCGGGTGTCCGAGCCCCGCTCGTCGCTGGTGGCGTTGCGCCACACCCCGAACGGACTGACCCCGAACCGGGTACCCGGCCGGACCTCCTTGATCCGGGCGGCGGTCTCGCGCACCAGCCGGTCGATGTTGTCCCGGCGCCAGGCGGCCCGGTTGTCGAAGTCGCCGCCGTAGGCGTCGTAGGCCTCGTCGTCGTCGAAGGTCTGCCCCGCGACCGGATACGGATAGAAGTAGTCGTCGAAGTGGACGGCGTCGACGGGGTACCTGGCGACCGCGTCGAGCATCGCGTCCTCGACGAAGGCGCGGACCTCGGGCAGGCCCGGGTTGTAGTAGAGCTTCCCGCCGTACGGCACCACCCAGTCCGGGTGCACGCGGGCCGGGTGGTTCGCGGTGAGCCTGGTCGGGTCGGTGTGGTTGGCGATCCGGTACGGGTTGAACCAGGCGTGCAGTTCCAGGCCCCGGGCGTGCGCCTCGGCGACGGCGGTGCCCAGCGGGTCCCAGCCGGGGTCCTTGCCCTGGGTGCCGCTGAGGTACTGCGACCACGGCTCGTACGGGGAGGGCCACAGGGCGTCCGCGGTGGGCCGCACCTGTAGGAGCACCGTGTTGAGCCGGTCGCGGACCGCCCGGTCGAGATGGGCGACCAGTTCCTCGTGCTGCTCGGCCGCCGTGAGACCCGGGCGCGAGGGCCAGTCGCGGTTGCCGACCGTGGCCAGCCACACCCCCCGCATCTCGGTCACCGCCCGCGGGCGGCGCGGTGCGGCCGAGGCTCCCCGCGCCGTCGCCAGCGCCGACAGCGCCGCCAGCGCGAACGCGCGCCGGGACACCCGCCGCATGGACACCCGCCCCTCAGACCCCATGGACACTCCCCCATACACTCCGGATCCGCTCCATCACGGATCGTCCCGCGCCCAAGGATGCCCCCACCCGGACGATCGATCATCGATACTTGGGAGTAACGTGCACGCTCGGAGCAGGCACCGAACCCGGTGGCACTGCCACCCAGCCGTTGATCAGCGAAGGGGACCGATGTGACCGACATCGAGCGGGTCGGAGTCGTGGGCTGCGGCCAGATGGGAGCGGGCATCGCCGAGGTGTGCGCCCGCTCCGGCCTGGACGTGAAGGTCGCCGAGACCACCGGCGAGGCCCTGGAGATCGGCCGCACCCGGCTGTTCAACTCCCTGTCCAAGGCCGCCGAACGCGGCAAGATCAGCGAGGAGGAGCGGGACGCCACGCAGGCGCGGCTGAGCTTCACCACCGACCTCGGCGAGTTCGCCGACCGCGACCTGGTGATCGAGGCCGTCGTCGAGAACGAGCAGGTGAAGACCGAGATCTTCCAGGTGCTCGACCAGGTGGTGACCCGGCCGGACGCGATCCTCGCCTCCAACACCTCCTCCATCCCGCTGGTGAAGCTCGCGGTCGCCACCTCGCGCCCGGACCACGTCATCGGCATCCACTTCTTCAACCCGGCCCCCGTGCAGAAGCTCGTGGAGCTGATCCCGGCGCTCACCACCTCCGAGGGGACCCTCGGCCGCGCCCAGCTCTTCGCCGAGAAGCTGCTCGGCAAGCACGCCATCCGGGCCCAGGACCGCTCCGGCTTCGTGGTCAACGCACTGCTGGTGCCCTACCTGCTGTCCGCCATCCGTATGTTCGAGTCGGGCATCGCCAGCCGCGAGGACATCGACAACGGCATGGAGATGGGCTGCGCCCACCCGATGGGCCCGCTGAGGCTGTCCGACCTGATCGGCCTGGACACCATCGTCTCCATCGCCCACTCGATGTACGCCGAGTACAAGGAACCGCTGTACGCCGCTCCCCCGCTGCTCCAGCGCATGGTGGAGGCGGGCCGGCTGGGCCGGAAGACGGGGTCGGGCTTCTACAGCTACGACTGATTACGAACAGCGACGCTCTGAGAAGGGCCCGGCACCGAAGCGAACTCGGTGCCGGGCCCACTTGTTTCACTCCCCGTGTGCGCGCCGGGCACGCATATGCCTGTCGCACACGCTCCCCACGCGCCCACCAGGCGAGTTCACTCATCATGCGCATGCAAGGGATGCGGAAACAACCATGTTCGACTACGGAAAGGAGTGGACCCGTGACCGCCGAACCGGAGCATCCCGTGGTCCATGGAGAACTCGCAGAGTTACGCCGCCGCCTCGACGTGGCGTACGCCCGTGTCGAGGGCGGGCTGGCGCTGCTCAGTCACCGCACCGAGGAGACCGCCAAGGAACTGGACGAGCTGAACACCCGCATGATCTCGCTGGAACACGCCCGCTGGCCCCTGCCCTCGCTCGCCGCGCTCACGGCCCTCGGAGCGCTTGTCGTCACGATCTGGCAGGCGCTGGCCCACTAGTCATCCGCGAGCCTGAGGTGGTGCAGCAGGAGTAACGCGGCCGCCATGTTGGCGGCCGGGACCTCCCCGCGGGCGACCATGTCCGGGACGAGCTTGAGGGGGACCCATTCCCGGCGGTCCGACTCGAAGTCGTCCACGGGGTGTCCGACGTACTCGCCCTCGTCGGCCCAGTAGATGTGGTGCCGGGCGTCGGTGAGCCCGTTGGACGGCTCCACGCTCATGAGGTGGTGCAGGGGCCCCGGCCGCCAGCCGGTCTCCTCCTCCAGTTCCCTGGCGGCCGCGTGCGCGATGTCCTCGCCGTCCTCGACCACCCCCGCGGCCAGTTCCCACCCCCAACTGTCCGTGATGAAGCGGTGGCGCCACAGCAGGAGGACCTCGTTGGCCTCGTTGACCACCGTGGCCACCGCGACGGGCCGCAGCCGGATGAGGAAGTGGTCGAGGTGCCGGCCGTCCGGCAGCTCCACATCCGCGAGATTGACGCTGAACCAGCGGTTTGCGTACACAGTTTGTTCGTTCTGTTTCGTCCACTGCACGGTTCTGCCACCTTCCGCCGAGTAAGTGGCAATATCGCAGCAGCGTGTCTTCTGAACCTACAGCGGTACGCGCAGTGCTCCGTCGATGAGCTCGGCGGCCTCCGAGGTGCCCGCACAACCACTGCGGACGAGGTGCTCGCGTACCGCGCGGAGTCTGTCCCGCAGCCGCTGGGACTCCATCCCCCGGGCCTGCTCGGCCATCTGCACCGCCGTGACCACCGCCTTGTCCGCGTTGCCCTGGCGGAGCTCGATGGTGCTGAGCATGGCGAGCCGGTGCACCCGGCCCCGGTCGTGGGCCGGGTTGTCCACGGCCGCCGCCGCGTGCTCCCGGGCGGCGGCGAGCTCTCCGAGGCTGAGCAGCGCCTCGGCCACCTGGACGTTGACCAGGCCCGGCTGGACGTAGCCGGTCTCGTCGGGCTCGTACCCGCGCCGGATGCGTCCGGCGGCCGTCTCCGCCCGCCGGATGCAGGACAGGGCGCTCGTGCCGTCGCCGAGGTGGGCGTACGCCTTGGCCTGCATCGCGTACAGGTCGGAGGCGAGGGCGGGGGTGATGTGCCGGCCGGCGGCACGCAGCGCGGCCTCCGCGAAGGCGACGGCCTGCCGGTACTCCCGCATGAACAGCGCCTGGTTGACGAGGAGCGCGATCACGTAGGCGCCAAGTCCCCGGTCCCCGCTGGCCTTGGCCAGTCTGAGGGCCTGGTGGAAGTAGCGCTGCGCCAGGCCGTGCGCGTCGGAGTCGTACGCGCAGATGCCCGCGATGGCCACTAACCCGCCGGTCGCCCGGTGCAGTTGGCGGCCGGTGGCGTCGGTGTAGCTGCCGCGCAGCAGCGGGGCCGCCTCGGCGTTGAGGAAGCCGACGATCCGGGTGCGGGTCGCGATGCCGCCGGCCTTGCGGTACATCTGCTCGTAGTGGGTGCGGGCGGCGCGCAGCATCTCGATGTCGGCGGAGGTGACCCGGTGCCGGCCACCGCGCGAGACGTCCACGTCCTCGGGCGGGTTCTCCCACTCCCACACCGGCATCACGGCGGGTGTGCCGGTGACCGCGGGGGCGCCCAGGATGTGCGGGCGCTGCTGTTCGTCCGAGCGCCACAGGGCGGTGGCGCGTTCCACGAAGCCGGAGAGCGAGGTGCCGTGCGGGACGCTCGGTTCGCCGGGCACGCCGAGGCCGATGTCGTCGAGGGTGACGGGCCGTCGCAGCCGGGCGGCGAGCACCTCGCAGATCAGGTCGGGCACCTGGCCGCGTGGCCGCTGCCCCTTCAGCCACCGGGCGACGGCGGTGTGTTCGTACCGGAGCGCGAGACCGCGCGCCCGGCCCGCCTGGTTGACGTGGGCGGCGAGACCGGCGTGCGAGATCCCGGCCTCGTCGAGGATCGCGTCGAGCAGAGTGTTGGGCTGCATCAAGGCCCCCCGGTTGGCTCGTTGAGCGTCAGCGTAGTGGGTCCGCCTTCACACGGGGTGTGAACGGAGTACGCGAATCCGCACTGTGCGCGCACTGTCGCGGAGAGTCGCCGACCGGTTCACTTAACTGCCTCGCAAGAGGCCGGCCGGGCCGCCTGCTCCCCCTCATACAGCGGTGGCCTGGCCGTCGGCGTTGGCCCTCGCGGCCCAGGGCTGGGGCCGGCGGTCGTTGCGCAGGACGAGCAGGGCGATGTCGTCGGCCGGGGTGCCGCCGGTGTGGCGGAGCAGGGCGGTGAAGACCCTGCGCAGGATGGCCTGCGGTGTCACGGAATGGGCGCGCAGGGCCTGGGACAGCACCGTCGGCAGCGAGAAGAAGCGGCCCCGCGCGTCACGGGCGTCCTCCGCGCCGTCCGTGTAGAGGACCAGGGTCTCCCCGGGCAGCAGGTGTCCGCAGTGCAGGGCGGGCAGGTCCGACGGGAGCGGGAAGGGGCCGAGCGGCGGGAGGGGCTCCGCCCGCGTCAGGGGCTCGACCTGCGCACCGCTGAGAAGGTACGGCCAGGGGTGGCCGCAGTTGAGTGCGTGCACCTCGCCGTCGCGGGCGATCTCCAGGAGCAGCACGGTGACGAACTCCTCGGCGACCGGGGTGTCGGGTTCCTGGCCGGTCGAGGGGTGTTCGGCGCGGGCCCGCTCGCGCAGGTGCCGGGCCAGGGCGCGCTCCAGGCGCCGCAGGACGCGGTCCAGTCCGGGCTCGTCGTGCGCGGCCTCGCGGAAGCTGCCGAGGACCGCGGCGACGGTGCCGATGGCGGACAGGCCGTGGCCGCGCACATCGCCCATC
Organism: Streptomyces sp. NPDC039424; assembly: GCF_055639495.1. Classification (NCBI taxonomy): domain Bacteria; kingdom Bacillati; phylum Actinomycetota; class Actinomycetes; order Kitasatosporales; family Streptomycetaceae; genus Streptomyces; species Streptomyces sp. NPDC039424. The sequence goes on along the minus strand of NZ_JBVKAI010000016.1, from coordinate 66,467 downwards.
ACCACCCGGACGCCGTGCTCGGTGGCCACCGCCTCGTAGAGGTCGCCGCCGATCGCCGCCCCGCGGTCGGCGGACAGCTGGGCGGCGGCGACACTCAGACCGTCCAGCCGCGGCGGCGGGGGCCGCAGCAGCACGCTCTGCGCGGCACCCGCGGCCCGGCGGGCCTGCCGCAGCTCGCGCAGCAGGGTCCGGCTGACGTGGACCATGAGGGCGGTGCCGACCGCGAAGAACACGGCGCTGCTGGCGATCCGGGCGCCGAGCCCGTCCTGCTGGGCGAGCGGACAGGCCAGTTTGTAGGTGACCGCCATGGCGCCCCAGGCCAGGGGCGGCCCCAGCGCGTGGCACAGCGGCCGGCGGTCGGACTTGCGTACGGACCACCGTCGGGTGGGTCCCCGAGCCTTGATGCGGATCATGCCGATGGCCCCCCATACAGGCCCTGACAGAGCAGACGGACCGGCCCCGAAAGACCGGTCCGATTCTGTCCACGGCATGCCCCGGACGGGCTGGATCACCCGGAGTTCTCACCCTAATGAGTGAGCGTTCACCGGGGCCGTGCATTTATGCAGGTGGAAGCGGTCCCGCTTAGCTCCGCAGCACCGCTCCCGTGCGCTCGCCCGCGAGGGCGACCGCCGAGTCGCGGGCGGCGGAGGCCTCGTCCACGGTCAGCGTCCGGTCCCCCGCGCGGAAGCGCAGCGCGTACGCCAGCGACTTCTTGCCCTCGCCCAGCTGCTCGGCGTTCTCGTAGACGTCGAACAGGCGGATGGACTCCAGGAGTTCACCCGCGCCCTCGCGCAGCGCGGCCTCGACCTCGGCGTGCGGGACGGGCTTGTCGACCACCAGGGCGACGTCCTGCGTGGCCACCGGGAAGGTCGAGATGCGCGGCGCCTGCGGAGTGCCGTCGCCGACCGCCTCCAGGGCGTCCAGGTCGAGCTCCATGGCGGAGCTGCGCTCGGGCAGACCGAGAGCCTTCAGCACACGCGGGTGCAGCTCACCCGCGTGGCCGACGACCCGCTCGGTGCCGTCCACCACGATCGCGAGCTCGGCGCAGCGGCCCGGGTGCCACGGACCGTACTGGCCCTTGCGGACGATCAGGTCGGCGCCGGCCTCGCGGGCGACGGCACGGGCGGCCTCGACGGCGTCCGCCCAGTCGGTGGGGCGGCCCTTGCCCCACCAGCCGGCCTGCTCGCGGGCCCCGGCGAGGACGACGGCCACGTGCCGCGGCTGCTCGGGCAGCGCGGCATCGAGCTGCGCGAGCTCCTCGTCGGTGGGGCGCCGGTCGGCGGGCAGGTGCGCGGCGACGCGCTGCTCCTCGCGGGGGCGGAAGACCAGGCCCGTCTCGAACAGCGCCAGGTCGTGCGAACCCCGGCCGTCGTTGCGGCGCAGGGCGCCCAGCAGGCCCGGCAGCAGCGTCGTACGGAGCGCGGGCTCCTCGTCGCTGAGCGGGTTGACCAGCTTGACCACCCGGCGGGCCGGGTCGTCGGCCTCCAGCCCGAGCTGGTCGAAGACCTGTTCGGCGACGAAGGGGTAGTTCGGCGCCTCGACGTAGCCGACGCCGGCCAGCGCCCGGCCGACCCGGCGGTGCAGCCGCTGGCGGTGCGTCAGGCCGCGGCCCGAGGGGAGCTTGGGCAGCGTGGAGGGCAGGTTCTCGTAGCCCTCCAGGCGGATGACCTCTTCGGCCAGGTCGTTGGGCTCGGCGAGGTCGGGCCGCCAGGACGGGACGGTGACGATCAGCTCGTCCTGCCCGTAGACGTCGCAGCCGACCTCCTGGAGACGGCGCACGACGGTCTCGCGGCCGTAGGCGACGCCCGCGACCTTGTCCGGGTGGTCGGCCGGGAGGGCGATGGTGTGCGGCGCGGACGGCGCGACGACCTCGGTGACGCCCGCCTCGGCCGTGCCTCCCGCGAGCAGCACCAGCAGGTCGACCGTGCGCTGGGCGGCGGCGGCCGCGGCCTGCGGGTCGACGCCGCGCTCGAAGCGACGGGACGCCTCCGACAGCAGCTTGTGGCGGCGGGCCGTACGCGCGATGGAGACCGCGTCGAAGTGGGCCGCCTCGATGACCACGTCGGTCGAGGCGTTGTCGAGGTCCTCGTGGTCGGCGATCTCCGTGTTCGCGCCGCCCATGACGCCGGCCAGGCCGATCGGACCGCGGTCGTCGGTGATGACCAGGTCCTCGGCGTGCAGCTTGCGCTCGACGCCGTCGAGGGTGACGAGCTTCTCGCCCTCCTCGGCCCGGCGCACCCCGATGGTGCCCTGGACCAGCTTCCGGTCGTAGGCGTGCAGGGGCTGGCCCAGCTCCATCATCACGTAGTTGGTGATGTCGACGGCGAGCGAGATCGGGCGCATGCCGACCTTCTGCAGCCGGCGCTGAAGCCAGATCGGGGAGCGCGCCTCGGGGCTCAGGCCGGTGACCGTGCGGGCGGTGAAGCGGTCGCAGCCCATCGGGTCGCCGACCTGGACCGGGTGGCCGAAGGCGTTCGGGGCCGGTACGTCGATCAGGGCCGGGTCGCGCAGCGGCAGGCCGTAGGCGATGGCGGTCTCGCGGGCGACACCGCGGATGGACAGGCAGTCGCCGCGGTTGGCGGTGACGGCGATGTCGAGGACCTCGTCGACCAGCTCCAGCAGCTCGATGGCGTCCTTGCCGACCTCGGTCTCCGGTGGCAGCACGATGATGCCGTGGTTGCCGTCGTCGCCCATGCCCAGCTCGTCGCTGGAGCAGATCATGCCGTGGGAGGTCTTGCCGTACGTCTTGCGCGCGGCGATCGCGAATCCGCCGGGCAGCACGGCACCCGGCAGGACCACGACGACCTTGTCGCCGACGGCGAAGTTGCGGGCGCCGCAGACGATCTCCTGGGGCTCACCGGTGCCGTTGGCCTGGCCGACGTCGACGGTGCAGAAGCGGATCGGCTTCTTGAACTCCGTCAGCTCCTCGATGGTGAGCACCTGGCCGACGACCAGCGGACCCTTGAGGTCGGCGCCGAGCTGCTCGACGGTCTCGACCTCGAGGCCGGCCGAAATGAGCTTGGCCTGGACGTCGCGCCCGGTCTGAGTCGCCGGCAGGTCGACGTACTCCCGCAGCCAAGAAAGCGGGACCCGCATCAGATCTCCATCCCGAACGGCCGGGTGAACCGGACGTCACCCTCGACCATGTCTCGCATGTCTTCGACGTTGTGGCGGAACATCAGCATCCGCTCGATGCCGAACCCGAAGGCGAAGCCGCTGTACTTCTCCGGGTCGACGCCGCAGGCGGTCAGCACCTTGGGGTTGACCATTCCGCAGCCGCCGAGCTCGATCCAGCCCTCGCTGGAGCAGGTGCGGCAGGGCCGGTCGGGGTTGCCGACGGTCTCGCCCTTGCAGACGTAGCAGAGCATGTCCATCTCGGCGCTCGGCTCGGTGAAGGGGAAGAAGTTCGGCCGCAGCCGGGTCTTCATGCCCTCACCGAAGAGCGACTGGACCATGTGGTCCAGGGTGCCCTTGAGGTCGGCCATGGTCAGGCCCTCGTCGACGGCGAGCAGCTCGACCTGGTGGAAGACGGGCGTGTGGGTGGCGTCCAGCTCGTCGGTGCGGTAGACGCGGCCGGGGCAGATCACGTAGACCGGCAGTTCGCGCTCCAGCAGGGAGCGGATCTGGACCGGCGAGGTGTGGGTGCGCAGCACGACACCGGACTCGGCGCCGCCGTTCTGCCCCCGCACGAAGAAGGTGTCGGCCTCGCCGCGGGCCGGGTGGTCCGGGCCGATGTTGAGGGCGTCGAAGTTGAACCACTCGGCCTCGACCTGCGGACCCTCGGCGACCTCGTAGCCCATGGCCACGAAGATGTCCTCGATCCGCTCCGACAGGGTGGTCAGCGGGTGGCGGGCACCGGCCGGGACGCGGTCGTAGGGCAGGGTGACGTCGACGTCCTCCTCGACGAGCACCCGGGCGTCGCGGTCGGCCTCCAGCTCGGTCTGGCGGGCGGCGAGGGCCTTGTTGACGGCGCCGCGGGCCATGCCGACGCGCTTGCCGGCGTCGGCCTTGGCGTGCGGGGGCAGGGCGCCGATCTCGCGGTTGGCGAGGGCCAGCGGGGAGGCGGGGCCGGTATGGGCGACCTTGGCCTCGTGGAGCGCGTCGAGGGAGTCCGCGGCGGCGAAGGCGGCGAGCGCCTCGTCCCGCATGCGCTCGATCTCTTCCGGTTTCAACGCCTCGACCTCTACAGGGTCGTACGACTTATTCGGTGCCGACATCTCTTCCCGTGCTTCCGGTTGGCTGGCTGGTGTGCCCCGTCTTCGACCTGGCCTCGGACCTGGACGATCCGTCTCTGGTTTTGGACGCAAAGGTGCCAATGGCCGAGTCTAACGGGGTCGGGGAACGCGATTACGCCCGCGGGCGGCTCACGCCAGATAGGCGGGCGCGCTCACGGGCAACGTAAATCGGAACTCGGCGCCGCCGCCGGGGGCGCGGCCGACCGTGATGGTGCCGCCGTGGGCCTCGACGATGCCCTTGACGATGTAGAGCCCGAGACCGGTGCCGCCGCGCTTGCTGCCCCGCCAGAAGCGGGTGAAGACGCGGTTCATGGACTCCTCCGGGATGCCGGGCCCCTCGTCGCTCACCGTGACCGACGTGCCGGTTTCCTCGCCCTCGCGGGGGGACGCCGAGGGCGTGACGTCAATGGTGACCGTTCCCTCGCCGTGCCGCACGGCATTTTCCAGCAGGTTGCTGAGCACCTGGTCGACCTTGTCGGGGTCGGCCCACAGGTCGGGCAGCGGCTGCTCGATGCGGAGCAGGAAGCGGTCGGCGGCCTGTCCGGCGGCGACGTAGGCCTGGATGTGCCGTCCGACGGCCGCTCCGATGTCCACGGGCTGGCGGCGCACCTCGAGCCGTCCGGAGTCGATCCGCGATATGTCCAGCAGCTCGGCGATGAGCCGGGTGACGCGGTCGGCGTCCGCGTCGACGGTCTCCAGCATCAGCCGCTTCTGGTCGTCGGTGAACCGCTCCCACTTGGCGAGCAGGGTGGCGGTGAAGCCCTTGACGGAGGTGAGCGGGGAGCGCAGTTCGTGGGCCACGGTGGCGATCAGCTCGGCGTGGCTGCGTTCGGTGCGGCGGCGGGCCTCGGTGTCGCGCAGGGTGACGACGACGCGGCGGACCGGTCCGGTGGGTTCCTCGCGGACGTACCGGGCGGAGACGAGGACCTCCCGGCCGCCGGGCAGCAGGAGGTTGCGCTCGGGCTGCCGGACCCGGATGGCGAGCCCGCCGTACGGGTCGGTGAGCTGCCACCAGCGCCGCCCCTCCAGGTCCTCTAAGGGCAGGGCCTTCTCCAGGCGCTGTCCGAGGGCGTCGGGGGCGGGGACGGCGGTGATGCGCTCGGCGGCGGCGTTGAAGCAGACGACCCGGCCGTCCTCGTCGGCGACGACGAGACCGTCGGGCAGGTCGTCCGGGTCGACTCCGAGCTCGGTGAGGTCACCGTGCCGGGGCGCGGGGGCGCACCGTGTGTGCCGCCCTCCCGGAGCACTGCTCGTGCCGACGCTCATCCCCGTACTCCACCTCTCAGTCGGCGCAGCAGGCCCCCGAGCTGGTCACCCTACTAGCTCTCGGTGACGGAGCGGCACCCTCCGGAGGCGCGCTGTGCACGGGCCGACGCATACAGACATACGGCGGCGGCCGTGGCGAGGTTCAGGCTCTCGGCCTTTCCGTGGATCGGGACGCGCACCACGGAGTCCGCGAGTGCGCGGGTCTCCTCGGGCAGGCCCCAGGCCTCGTTGCCGAACACCCACGCGGTGGGGCCGCCCATGGCGCCCTTGTCGAGCTCGTCGTCGAGATCGCGGTCGCCGGCGCCGTCGGCGGCGAGGATGCGCACGCCGGCGTCCTTGAGGCCTTCCACCGCCCGTTCGACGGGGACGCCGACGGCGACGGGAAGGTGGAACAGGGATCCGACGGAGGCCCGGACCGCCTTGGGGTTGTACAAGTCGACGGAGGCGTCGGTCAGCACGACGGCTTCGGCGCCGGCCGCGTCGGCGCAGCGCAGGACGGTGCCGGCGTTGCCCGGGTCGCGGACGTGCGCCAGGACGGCGACCAGCTTGGGGCGGGCGGCGAGGATGTCCTCGAACGGGGTGTCGAGGAACCGGCAGACACCGACGAGGCCCTGCGGGGTGACGGTGGTGGAGATGTCGGCGATGACCTCTTCGGCGGCGAGATGGATCCGCGCGCCCGCGGTGCGGGCCTCACCGACGATGTCCGCGTAGCGCTCCGCGGCCTCGACGGTGGCGAACAGCTCCACCAGCGTGGCCGAGCCGTCGGCCCGGTGCCCGGCCGCCTCCCGCACGGCCTGCGGCCCCTCCGCGAGGAACAGGCGCTCCTTCCCCCGGAAGTTCCGCCTGCCGAGCCGCCGTGCGGCGGCCACACGGGCGGAACGGGGGGAGATCAGCTCGGGGGTGGCGGGGGGCATGGTTCACCTCGGGGTTCGGATGTTGTTGTCCGGGGCGCGATGGGTGGGCGGGGTCCCGGTCACCCGCCGCATCCCCTCCGGGCCCTCGTCTGCGCAGCCGCGCGGGCTGGTGTGGACGGCAACAGCAGGACCCGCAGGCGTCAGCCTGCGGGTCCTGTAGTCACATCGGCCGGAGCCGGCGCAGTGTCACGCGGCCTTCGGCGCGTTGACGTCGCTCGGCAGCGCCTTCTGCGCGACCTCGACGAGCGCGGCGAACGCGTTCGCGTCGTTGACCGCCAGCTCGGCCAGGATCTTGCGGTCGACCTCGACGTTCGCGGCCTTCAGACCCTGGATGAAGCGGTTGTAGGTGATGCCGTTGGCGCGGGCAGCGGCGTTGATGCGCTGGATCCACAGCTGACGGAAGTCGCCCTTGCGCTTCTTGCGGTCGTTGTAGTTGTAGACCAGCGAGTGGGTGACCTGCTCCTTGGCCTTGCGGTACAGGCGCGAGCGCTGACCGCGGTAGCCGGAGGCCGCCTCGAGGATCGCCCGGCGCTTCTTGTGGGCGTTGACTGCCCGCTTGACGCGTGCCACTTGTTAACTCCTTGTAGCGGGGCCGTGGGGGTACTCACACGGCCCGGAAACGATTAGGTCCCGGTCCAGACGTACGGCGCTCAGGCGGCGCCGCCGCGTCACTTGCCGAGAAGCTTCTTGATCTTCGCGGCGTCGCCCGGGGCCATCTCGGCGTTGCCGGTGAGGCGACGCGTCACACGGGACGACTTGTGCTCGAGCAGGTGGCGCTTGCCGGCGCGCTCACGGAGCACCTTGCCGGAGCCGGTGACCTTGAAGCGCTTGCTGGCACCGCTGTGCGACTTGTTCTTCGGCATAGCGCCGTTCTCTCCTCGTCGGTGGCGCTCCGGTGCCCGGTCGTGAAACCGGGCACTGTGGAGCGTCGCTCTTGTATCGGTTACATCCTTGGGGACTCGCGTCCCCCGGGATCACGCCTCGGCGGGCTCCTCGGAAGGCGCCTCTGCCTCGGCCTCGGCGGGGTTCTGCGAGCGACCGGGGTTGGCCTTCGCCTCCGCCTTGCGGGCTTCCTGCGCCTGGCGAGCCTCGGCCATCGCCTCGGTCTTCTTCTTGTGCGGACCGAGAACCATGATCATGTTTCGGCCGTCCTGCTTCGGGTTCGACTCGACGAACCCGAGGTCCTGGACGTCCTCCGCGAGACGCTGCAGCAGTCGGTAGCCCAGCTCGGGACGGGACTGCTCGCGACCACGGAACATGATCGTGATCTTGACCTTGTCGCCCTGCTTGAGGAACCGGACGACGTGACCCTTCTTGGTGTCATAGTCGTGCGGGTCGATCTTCGGCCGGAGCTTCATCTCCTTGATGACCGTGTGCGCCTGGTTCTTGCGCGCCTCACGGGCCTTCATGGCCGACTCGTACTTGAACTTCCCGTAGTCCATGAGCTTGCACACGGGCGGACGGGCGTTCGCCGCGACCTCGACCAGGTCCAGGTCGTACTCCTGCGCAAGCTCCAGTGCCTTGGCCAGGGGGACGATGCCCACCTGCTCGCCACTGGGACCGACAAGTCGCACCTCGGGAACGCGAATCCGGTCGTTGATGCGGGGCTCGGCGCTGATGGATCCTCCTCGGTAGCACCACGCGACGGTCTGGCGGACAGCCGCGTAACGTCTGTATTCGATAGACCTAACCGCGCCGAAGCAGAAAAAATGCCCCGGACGATCACAGGCGGGGCTCCAATGACTACCGGAGCACCGCCGCGGTGACCGCGGGGCGCACATTCGGGCGACTCCATCGTCCGTACGGAACGATGGTGGCCGCCTGACCGGGTGACCCGCCGTCCCGGAGGGCGGTCGGGTGGGAGATCGGAGCCTCCACTTGTGGGCCGGACACATGGATGTCCAGCCGGTCGTTACACAAGGTTAGCAGCAACGGTGGGGAAGGGCTAATCGGAAGGCGTGCCCGGGAACCACCTATCGTGTGGGGCATGAGTGAGACCTCCCCCTCCGGCCCCGCCGAGCAGCCCGACTTCGACGAGATGACCCGCGACATCGCGGAGGTGCCCGCCGTCGAGGTGATCGTGACGGTCGCCGTCAACCTGATGAGCGCCGCGGCGGTGAAGCTCGGACTGACCGAGGAGGGCGACAAGCACAAGGACCTCGACGAGGCCCGCAAGCTGGTCACGGCCCTCGCCGGCCTGCTGGACGCGAGCACGACCGAGATCAGCTCCTTCCACGCGGCGCCGCTGCGCGACGGCCTGAAGTCGCTGCAGCTGGCCTTCCGCGAGGCGTCGATCGTCCCGGACGAGCCGGGCCAGGGGCCGGGTGAGAAGTACACCGGCCCGGTCTACGGCTAGCAGTCCAGATTCACTCTCGTACGAACACGGGCTCGCCCGGAGGCGTCGTCCCGGCCGGCAGGAGTGCCAGGTCGAGACCGCGCACCAGGCGGGCCCTGAGTGTTTCGTCGGCGGCGAGGCGCTGGGCGACCGAGCGGGCGGCCTCGGCGGGTCCGGCGGCCGGATCGAGGACCAGGGCGAGGGTGCCGTCGGCCTGACCGGGCCCGAGGTGGGCGCGGAGCACGGCGGGTTCGGCGGCCACGGCGGTGCGGACGGCCTCGACGACGGCCGGGTCGGCCAGCGGGTCGGTCGTCGCACGGCCCTCGGCGAGAGCGAGCAGCGCGGGGCCCGACAGCTCGAACGGCACCGGACCGGACAGGTCCAGCACGATCGTGTCCGCCTTCTCGTGCGCGGCGGCCTGGAGGGCCTGGTGCAGGGGTACGGCGACGGGCCGGGCCCCGGGATCCCAGCGGGCCAGGGAGTCGGTGGAGGTGAAGGCCGGGAGGGCGGTGCGCTGACCCGCCTTCAGGGTCGGCACGGCCATGTCGCTGGTCTTCTCGCGGCGCAGTCCGTTCTCGTCCTCCTCGACCTCACCGAGCACGGCCACGACCGGGACCAGCAGCCGGGCGCCCCTGAGCGCCTCCAGGACCGGGCCGACGGCGGTGCGGTCCTCGGACCAAGCGGCGAGCGCGGCGCTCAGCCGGGGGTCGGCGGAGCCGTCGTCGTCGGAGAAGCCGGGGTCGGGAATGTTCTTGTTCGCCACGGTCACCGACCCTATAGGGGGGATGCTGCTGGGCTTGTGCGGCCCCGGAAACCCGGCGGTCACAGCTTTCACAGGAATCTCAGATTTCCCTGACGCACTTCTAACTCTCGTCTAACGGGGCGCACAGTCCCCGCCCCCAGCATCGCGGTCATGGAGTCTTCCAGAGCCCGCCGACGCCGCCGCGCTCGTCCGCCCCGGCGCCGTCCGCTCGTCCACCTCGCCGTCGCCGCCGTCGCCGTCGTCGGGGTGACGGCGGCCGGGACGGTGTACGTGAAAGCGCGGGCGCACACCGGTGGCGGCGCCGTATCGTCGGTGGCGTCGCCGTCGGCCTCCTCCTCGGCCTCGGCGAGTGGGGAGGCGTCGGTGGAACCCGTGGCCCAGCCGGCCGTGCGGCGGGACGCGCTGCTGTCGAAGGCCATGGCCTCGGTGACCGTGCCGTCGCCCGCGAAGGTGTCGGCGGCCGTGCTGGCCCTGGCCTCCGGGGAGAGCGCGGCATATGGCGACGACGCCGCCTTCGACACGGCGAGCATCGTCAAGGTCGACATCCTGGCGACACTGCTGCTGCAGGCGCAGGACGCGGGCCGGCATCTCACGGCGGCCGAGAAGGCGTACGCCACGAAGATGATCGAGAACAGCGACAACGACTCGGCGTCGGCGCTGTGGCGGACCATCGGCAAGGCGGACGGGCTGGACGCCGCCAACAAGCGCTTCGGGCTCACGGGGACCACGGGCGGCGACGGCATGCTGTGGGGGCTCACCCAGACCGACGTCGCGGACCAACTGACCTTGCTCCAGCAGGTGTTCGCGGACGACTCCGAGCTCAGCGACGCCTCGCGGGCCTATCTGCGGGGGCTGATGGAGAACATCGAGTCCGATCAGCACTGGGGGGTTTCGGCCGCGGCCGACGGCTCCGCGTGGGCGCTGAAGAACGGGTGGCTGGCGCGCAGCACGACGGGCCTGTGGGACGTCAACAGCATCGGGCGGGTGACGGTCGACGGCGACGACTACCTGGTCGCGGTGCTGTCGAACGGCAACGCGAGCCAGGAGAAGGGCATTTCGCTGGTCGAGTCGGCGGCGAAGGCCGCGGTGTCGGCGTTCACCGGGACCGGCGCGGGTACCGCGTCGGCCTCGGCGTCCCGGGCGGGGTGACCGGTGGCCCTCAGTAGCCGTCGTGCTCCCGCTCCCGGCGGCGGCTCCGCCACAGGACGACCGCCGCGACGAGGAGCACCCCTCCGGTGCTGCCGGCCAGCGGTCCCGCCCAGCCCGACGATCCGTCGGTGTCCTCGGCCACGTCCGGGCCGGAGCCGAAGTACTTGTCGCCGTAGGCGGCCGAGTGGAGGCCGTCCGGCTCGAGGCGGGCGGCGGCCTTGATGGCGGCGGCGGGATCGACGAAGCCGTAGCCCCGGGAGTCGTCGCGGCCGTCGCTGGGGGTGTCCCGGGCGGTGTCCTCCAGGAGCTTCTTGATCTGGGCCGGGGTCAGACCGGGATGGGCGGCCTTGACCAGCGCGACGGCGCCGGAGACGAACGCGGACGCCGCGCTCGTCCCCCAGCCCTCGTAGTACTTGTGGTCCGGGTCGGCGATGACGACGTTGACGCCGGGCGCGCTGACGGTGGCGTACCAGCGCCGGGTGGAGAAGGAGGCGCGGGTGCCGTAGCGGTCGACGGCGGTCGCGGCGATGACGCCCGGGTAGGCGGCCGGGTAGGAGATGTGGTCGCCCTTCTCGCCGCCGTTGCCGGCCGAGGCGACCACGACGGCGCCCTTCTTGAGGGCGTACTGGACGGCCTCGTCCTCGCTGGGTTCGGGGTGGGCGGAGGCGGAGTCGTCGCCGAGGGAGAGGTTGATGACGTCGGCGCCCTGGTCGGCGGCCCAGCGGATGCCCTCGGCGAGGGCGTCGCCGCGGGTGGAGCGGGCCTTGCTGCGGGCGGGGTCGCCGTCCTCCAGGATCACCCGGACGGGGAGGATCCTCGCCTCGGGGGCGACGCCCATGACGCCGTCGCCGTCGCCGGGCCCGTGTCCGTGGCCGGCGATGATGCCGGCCATCGCGGTGCCGTGCCGGGCCCAGGTGCGGTCGCCGCGCTGGGCGCCGAAGCCGATCATGTCCCTGCCGGTCAGGACGTTGCCCTCCAGGTCCGGGTGGTCCTCCTCGACACCGGTGTCCAGGACGGCGACGGTGATGCCGCTCCCCTTGGTGGTGCGCCAGGCCTCCTGGGTGTGCATGGCGGACAGGGCCCACTGCTTGGCGCGGATGCTGTCGGCGTGCGCCACGGTGGACGGCAGGAGGGCGATCGAGCCGGCGAGGAGGAGGCTCAGGGCAGCCCCGGCCGTACGGTTCATGAGGGGCTCTCCGTGGCCGAGCTGACGGTCTTGCGCAGGTTCCGTTCGATGCGGTCGGCGAGGCCCCGCGCCTCGTTGCCGAGGCCCGCCTGGGCGGGGGCCGTGGTGGCGCCGGAGCGCACGGCGTCCGCCGCGGGTTGCGGGTCGTCCACGGGGCGGCTGTCGGCCCAGCCGGAGACGGAGTAGGCGACGACCGGGGCGTCGGTGAGGACGGAGACGGTCCAGGAGGCGCGCTGCTTGGCGCCGAAGCCCGCGGCGACGGTGCCCTTCGCGGCGTACGGGCGGGGCATCAGGTCGCTGCGGCTGTCCAGGCCCTCTTTCTCGAAGCGGGCGGCCAGGGAGGTCATGGCGGCGGCGTCGGCCTTGGTGAAGAGCAGGCCGACGGTGGTGACATAGCTCTGGGTGGCGTCGGTGTAGGTGGCGCGCAGCAGCCGGCGGCAGCCGACGGGTGCGAGCGCCTTCCTGAGCAGCGGGTCGAAGGCGTCGGCGCAGCCGCTGTCGGGGGCGACGGCGATCCGTGTCCAGGTGCGGTCGGCGCCGCCGGGGCCCGCGCCGGTGCCTTCCACGGTGGGCGGGAAGAGCTGGTCGACGGGCACGCTGTGCCACAGGTCGGCGCCCGCGGCGTAACCGCCCACGGCTGCGGTGCTCCCCTCGCCTCCGGTGAGCCAGCTCCCGGTCACCGCACCGCCGATGAGTCCAAGGCCGAGCACCACGCAGGCGGCGGCAGCGGCCGTACGGGGGCCTACCCGCACGCCCAGCGGCCGGGGCCGCCCGCGCTCGTCGTACCCCTCGGTCTCCCCGAACGACACGACGGCCGGTACGGCCGCGCTCCAGGAGAGCGCCGGGTCCGGGGTCAGGGCCGGGGCACTCGCCGCCGGGGGCGCCGGGGGCGGAGACGTCCGGGTTCCGCGCGCGGTCTCCGGAGCGGCCGACCGGATCGGGCGCAGCCGGGCGGTGGTCTCCGAGGCGGTCTCGGCCGGGGCTCCGGTACGCCGCTGGGGCACCACGGGACGGTGGCTCGGCCGGGGCGGAACACCGTCCCCACCCGCCTCGCCACCGACGGACGGCGGGGCATCGGGAAAACGGGCCGAAGAGGGGACCTCGGCCGGGGCGGCCGAACGCCGCTGGGGCACCGCCGGGCGGTGGCTCGGCCGGGGCGGAACACCGTCCCCACCCGCCTCGCCACCGACGGACGGCGGGGCATCGGGAAAACGGGCCGAGGAGGGGGGCGGCGGGGCCGTGGGTGCGGGGTTCCGTGCGGCGAAGGCGGGGCGGAGGTACGGGAAGCCCGGCCGCTGGTCCGAGGAGCCCTGGCCGGTACGGCCCGCGTGCGCCTCACCCGTGGCCCGACCCGCCGCCGAACCGGAACGCCCCGGCACGCCCGGCCCACGCGAGCCGGACGGGGCACCGTTCGCGGCCGTACGCGGCCCCGAGGAGCCACTGCCCCCCGCGGGCCGCGATCCCGAGGAGCCGTCGCCGCTTCCGCCGCGCGAGCCCGACGGGCCACTACCGCCTGCGGCACGCGACCCGGAGGGGGCGGCACCGGACGCCGTACGCGAACCCGACGAGGCACCGCCCGCCGCGGGACGCGAACCGAAGAAGCCGTCACCGCCCCCGGCGCGCGAACCCGACGGGCTGCTACCACCGCCTGCCGCACGCGCCCCGGAAGGCGCGTCGTCCGACGCCGTACGCGAACCCGACGAGGCGCCACCCGCTACGGGACGCGAACCGAAGAAGCCGCCGTCGCCGCTCGTGGCACGCACCCCGGACGGAGCGTCGCCACCCGCCGTACGCGAACCCGAGGGACCGCCGCCGCCCACCGGACGCGAGCCCGGGGAACCGTCGCCACTGCCCTCCGCACGCGCCCCGGACGGGGTGCCGTCGGGCGTCGTACCGGCATCCGACGGGGTGTCAGCGTCTTCTCTGCGGTGGGGGACCGTGCCCGGGCCGGTGTCCCGGGAGGCCCCCGGCCGCCGGTCCCCTTCCGGGGAGTCGTCGCCCGTCGGGGTGGGATCGTGGGAAGGGCGTGGGGGGACGGGGGCGTGCCGCGCTTCCGTGCTCATGCACCCCCCGCTTCCTCGTGCCGTTACGCATACCCGCACACGTGGACCGGCATCCCGGCGCAGGGCAAGCGGCCGAGGTGGTTCCACCGTGCGTGTGCGCGTCACTCTACGGCTTGGTCCCGGTCGAACGGGAACCAGTCCACGAGCCCGGGGCATCTGCCCGGAACGTCCCCCTACCCTGCGGTAATCCTGTCTGGCAGGCTTCGTGCATGACTGCGCGCGCCTCCGACCGGGCCCGTTACGACCGGGCCACCGCCCATCTGGACGCCCCTCTCGCGATCGTGGACCTGGACGCCTTCGACGCCAACGCGGACGACCTCGTCCGCCGGGCCGGCGGGAAGCCGATCCGCGTGGCCAGCAAGTCCGTGCGCTGCCGTGCCCTGCTGGAGCGGGTGCTGGCGAAGGACGGGTTCGAGGGGATCATGTCCTTCACTCTGGCCGAGTCGCTGTGGCTCGCCCGTTCCGGCTTCGACGACGTGCTGCTCGCCTATCCGTCCGCCGACCGGGCCGGTTACGCCGAGCTCGCCGGCGATCCCAAGCTCGCCGCCGCCGTCACGGTGGTGATCGACGACCCCGCCCAGCTGGATCGGATCGACGCCGCGCGGGCCGGTGGCGGTGAAGTGGTGCGGGTCTGCCTGGAGTTGGACACCTCGCTGAAGCTGCTCGGCGGCCGGGTCCGGGTGGGTGCGCGCCGTTCGCCGCTGCACTCCCCCGCCCAGGTCGCCGACCTGGCGCGGGCGGTGACCCGGCGGCCGGGTTTCAAGCTGGTGGGGATCATGGCGTACGAGGGGCACATCGCCGGTGTCGGTGACGCCGTCGCCGGCCGGCCTTTCCGCTCGCGTGCCGTCCGGCTGATGCAGGCCACGGCCCGGCGTGAACTGGTCGAGCGGCGGGCCGCGGTGGTGCGGGCGGTCCGGGCGGTGGCGCCCGGCCTGGAGTTCGTCAACGGCGGCGGCACGGGCAGCGTGCAGCACACCGCGGCGGAGGCCGTCGTCACCGAGATCGGAGCCGGTTCGGGGCTGTACGTGCCGCGGCTGTTCGACAACTACACGTCCTTCACCGGCCGTCCGGCCGCCCTGTTCGCCATGCCCGTCGTACGGCGGCCGGGGGTCGGGGTCGTGACCGTGCTCGGCGGCGGCTACCCGGCCTCCGGCGCACCCGGTCCCGACCGGCTGCCGGTGCCGTACCTCCCGGAGGGGCTGCGCTACGACCCGCAGGAGGGGCCCGGCGAGGTGCAGACCCCGCTGCTCGGCTCGCCCGCCGACGATCTGCTGATCGGCGACAAGGTGTGGTTCCGGCACGCGAAGGCCGGTGAGCTGTGCGAGCGGTTCGACGAACTGCATCTCATCGAGGGGGACGCGGTGTCCGCGACGGTGCCGACGTACCGGGGCGAGGGGCACACGTTCCTCTGACCGGCCGGCGTCAGTAGACGCTGTCCGGCCGGTCCGGGACCACCGAGCCGTCGTCGCGCAGGAGCGGGCCCCGGGTGCCGTCGGGAGCGGTGCGGGCGCTGGTCGAGCACGGGTACGGAGCCGGCCTGCGCGGCAGCGGTTCGAGGAACATGGGGTTCACCAGCCAGCGCCCGTCGGCGTCGTCGTAGGCCCGGCACATCAGCTCGGGCTTGTTGCGGTTGACGACGAGATGGGCGCCGGTGGCGTCGCCGACGAAGGTGACGTCGGTGTCGGCGTCGCCGGCCGCCAGCGCGGGCCGGTGCGGCCAGGGCTGGCGCTGCCAGGCGGCGGCGCCGTGGACCCCGTACACCTCCTGGTTGATCCAGCAGCGCTTGCCGTCGATGTACGGGATCACCTCGCCCCGGGTCGCGGGGACGCCGCCGCAGCCCTCGGTGCGGGCGGTGATGCGGCCGTGGCGGTCGAGGACGGAGCGGATGGCGAGGGTGTGGGCCGCGTCGACGCCGACGGCCCGGGACCAGACCTCGGTGATCGGCTCGGCGCCCGCGGAGACGACGTAGACGTCGAATCCGGCCCGCCGCAGTGTACGGATCAGCGCGCGCTGCTGGTCGTAGTAGCGGACGTAGGCGGGGACGGTGTGGGTGCCGACCGTCCGGGTCGCGCCGACGGGGGCGGCCAGGGCCTCGCGGCGGGCCGCGCGGGCGTAGGAGGCGAGTTCGGCCGGGGTGCGGCCTGCGAAGAGCTGGGGCACCCAGGCGTACTGCGGGACCGTGCGCCGGTGGTTCCAGGTGCCGGTGAAGGCCGGGGCGCCGCTCATGGTGGTGCCGGTCTCGCGGATCCGGAGGATCTCGTCCGTGCAGTGCGGGTCGGCGGCGGTGTGCAGGGGGGCGCCCGTCCCCGTGCCGCAGGCCTGTGTGAGGGCCCGGTCCGCGGCGTCCGTGAGCCAGGCGCTGGTGTCCTTCCAGCGGGCCGGGCGCGGGATCCTGTCGTGCCGCAGGGCCCAGGTGAGGGTGGCGTCGGTGACGTCGTTCTTGACGACGGTGTTGTCCCAGTCGAAGGCGGCGACCGGGCGCGGGCCGGGGCGGGCGGCGCAGCCGCCGCGCTCGTCGATCACCTGCTGGAGGTGGGCGCGGTTGTCGCCGTACCACCCTCCCGGAAGGCGGGGGCAGGAGGTGCGTCCGGGCGTCGCCGAGGCGGTGGTCGCGGCCGCCAGGGCGGTGGCCGCGACCAGGGTCCACGCGAGAAGGTGTCGCATATGACCCGGACCGTACAGGTTCCTCCCTACAAGGGGGTGACGTACGCGCCCGAGATTCCGCCGTCCACCAGGAAGTCGGT
Organism: Streptomyces sp. NPDC039424; assembly: GCF_055639495.1. Classification (NCBI taxonomy): domain Bacteria; kingdom Bacillati; phylum Actinomycetota; class Actinomycetes; order Kitasatosporales; family Streptomycetaceae; genus Streptomyces; species Streptomyces sp. NPDC039424. The sequence goes on along the minus strand of NZ_JBVKAI010000016.1, from coordinate 49,812 downwards.
GGCGTTGACGAAGGAGGAGTCGTCGCTGGCCAGGAAGGCGACGGCGGCGGCGATCTCCTCGGCCTCGGCGAAGCGGCCGAGCGGGATGTGCACCAGGCGGCGGGCGGCCCGCTCGGGGTCCTTGGCGAACAGCTCCTGCAAGAGGGGGGTGTTGACCGGGCCCGGGCACAGGGCGTTGACCCGGATGCCCTCCCGGGCGAACTGCACGCCCAGCTCTCGGGACATGGCCAGGACGCCGCCCTTGGAGGCGGTGTAGGAGATCTGCGAGGTGGCCGCGCCCATACGGGCGACGAAGGACGCGGTGTTGATGATGGAGCCCCTGCCCTGGCGGCGCATGTAGGGGATGGCGGCCTTGCAGCACAGGTAGACGGAGGTGAGGTTGACCTCCTGGACGCGCTTCCAGGCCTCCAGGCCGGTCTCCAGGATGGAGTCGTCGTCGGGCGGGGAGATGCCGGCGTTGTTGAAGGCGATGTCGACGCTGCCGTAGGTGTCGTGGGCGGCCTTGAAGAGGGCCTCGACCTGGTCGGGGTCGGTGACGTCGACCTTCACGAAGAGCCCGCCGACCTCCTCGGCGGCGGCCTTGCCGCGGGTCTCGTCGACGTCGCCGCAGACGACGTGCGCACCCTCGGAGGCGAGCCGGCGGGCGGTGGCGAGCCCGATGCCGCTGCCGGCTCCGGTGACGACGGCGGTACGGCCGGCCAGGCGGCGGCAGATGATGTCAGCGATGCTGTCGGGCTTGTCGGTCATGTGCGGCTCAGGCCTCCGTGCTGATGAAGACGTTCTTGGTTTCGGTGAAGGCGGTCAGGGCGTCCGGTCCGAGCTCGCGGCCGAGGCCGGACTGCTTGTAGCCGCCGAACGGAGTCCAGTAGCGGACGCTGGAGTGCGAGTTGACGGACAGGTTGCCCGCGCGGACGGCCCCGGAGACCCGCAGGGCGCGACCGATGTCGCGGGTCCAGATGGAGCCGGAGAGGCCGTACGGGGTGTCGTTGGCGAGGCGGATCGCGTCCTCCTCGTCGGTGAACGGCAGCAGCACGGCGACGGGGCCGAAGATCTCCTCGCGGGCCGCGGCGGAGTCGGGCCGCTCGCCGGTGAGCACGGTCGGCGGGAACCAGAAGCCGGGCCCGTCGGGGGCGCTGCCGCGCAGGGCGGGCGCGTCCTCGGGTACGAATCCCCTCACCCGGTCGAGCTGCTGACGGGAGATCAGCGGACCCATCTGGGTCTTCTCGTCGGCCGGGTCGCCCACCACCACGGCGGACAGCGCGTCGGCGAGCAATTCGCGGACCTCGTCGTACACGGATTCCTGGACCAGGACGCGGGTGCGGGCGCAGCAGTCCTGGCCGGAGTTGTCGAGGAAGGAGAAGGGGTCGACGGCTGCCTTGAGGTCGGCGTCGGCGAAGACGATGTTGGGGCTCTTGCCGCCGAGTTCGAGGGTGACCGGCTTGACCTGGTCGGCACACAGGGCCATGACGCCCTTGCCGACCCGGGTGGAGCCGGTGAAGACGATCTTGGCGACGTGGGGGTGCCGTACGAGCGCGTCGCCCGCGATGTCGCCGCGTCCGGGCAGGACCTGGAAGAGGTGGTCCGGGAGCCCGGCCTCCAGGGCGAGTTCGGCGAGCCGCAGCGCGGTGAGCGGGGTGGTCTCGGCGGGCTTGAGGACGACGGCGTTCCCGGCCGCGAGGGCGGGGGCCGTCCCCCAGGCGGCGATCGGCAGGGGGAAGTTCCAGGGGGCGATCACGCCGACGACGCCGAGCGGTTCGAGGATGGTGACGTCCAGGCCGCCGGGCACCGGGATCTGCCGGCCCGCGAGCCGCTCCACTCCCCCGGCCGCGTAGTCGAGGAGGTCACGGACGTTGCCCGCCTCCCACCGGGCGTTGCCGATGGTGTGGCCGGCCTCCCGGACCTCCGACCGGGCGAGTTCCTCGATGTGTTCGTCGACCACGGCGGCGAAGCGGCGCAGCAGCCGGGCCCGGTCGGCGGGCGCGACGGCGGCCCATGCGCGCTGGGCCCGCTCGGCGCGGTGGACGGCGGCGTCGACGTCCTGCTCGACGGCGCCGGGAACGGTCGCGATGACCTCTTCCGTCGCGGGGTTGAAAATGTCGAGTTCATACGGCTGGGACAAGTGATCCCTCACATGCGTTCGAAGGAGCGGCGCAGCTCCCAGTCGGTGACCGCGGCGTCGAAGGCGTCGAGTTCGACGCGCGCCATGTTGCGGTAGTGGGCGACGACCTCGTCGCCGAAGGCGGCCCGGGCGATCGTGCTGTTCTCCCAGAGGTCGGCGGCCTCGCGCAGGGTGGTGGGCACGTGTGCGAAGTCGGCGGTGTAGGCGTTGCCGGGGCAGGCCTCGGGCAGCTCCAGCTTCTGCTCGATGCCGTACAGGCCCGCGGCCACCAGCCCGGCCACCGCCAGGTGCGGGTTGACGTCGCCGCCGGGCAGCCGGTTCTCGAAGCGCAGGGAGCGGCCGTGGCCGACGACGCGGAGGGCGCAGGTGCGGTTGTCGTGGCCCCAGGCGACGGCGGTCGGGGCGAAGGAGCCGGGCTGGAAGCGCTTGTAGGAGTTGATGTTGGGGGCGTAGAGGAGGGAGAAGTCGCGGAGCGCGGCGAGCTGCCCGGCGAGGAAGTGGCGCATCACCTCCGACATGCCGCCTTCGAGGTCACCGGCCATGGCGTTGGCGCCGTCCGCGTCCGCGAGCGAGAGGTGGATGTGGCAGGAGTTGCCCTCGCGCTCGTTGTACTTGGCCATGAAGGTGAGGGACATGCCCTCCTGCGCGGCGATCTCCTTGGCGCCGGTCTTGTAGACGGCGTGCTGGTCGCAGGTGACGAGGGCCTCGTCGTACCGGAAGGCGATCTCGTGCTGGCCGGGGTTGCACTCGCCCTTGGCGGACTCGACGGTGAGTCCTGCGCCGGCCATCTCGTTGCGGATGCGGCGCAGCAGGGGCTCGATGCGGCCGGTTCCGAGGACCGAGTAGTCGATGTTGTACTGGTTGGCGGGGGTGAGGCCCCGGTAGTTCGCGTCCCAGGCCTGCTCGTAGGTGTCCTTGAAGACGATGAACTCCAGCTCGGTGCCGACCTGGGCGGTGTAGCCGAGCTCCGCCAGGCGCTCCAGCTGGCGGCGCAGGATCTGGCGGGGCGCGGCGAGGACCGGGGAGCCGTCGTTCCAGGCGAGGTCGGCGATGAGCATGGCCGTGCCCGCGTTCCAGGGGACACGGCGCAGGGTGGACAGGTCGGGGTGCATGGCGAAGTCGCCGTAGCCGCGGTCCCAGGAGGACATGGTGTAACCGTCGACGGTGTTCATCTCGGTGTCGACGGCGAGGAGGTAGTTGCAGCCCTCGGTGCCGTGCTGGAGGACCTCGTCGAGGAAGAAGCGTGCGGCGAACCGCTTGCCCTGCAGCCGCCCTTGCATGTCGGGGAAGGCCAGGACGACAGTGTCGATCTCACCGCCTGCGACGAGGGCGTGCAGCTCCTCGACGCTCAGCGGGGGTGTGCGGTCTGCCACGGGAGAGCCTCCTTCGGCTTCTTCGCGCGTCTTCGCGCTTTTTCGGCCGGGCCGGGAGCCATAAGGTATTGCGGAGAACCATTGCTTGGGAAGGGGGCGCGGCCGGATGTCAGTGGATGCCGAGGACGGTCCGGGCGACCGGCTCGCGCCGGTGCTGCGGCCGGTGCGGGCGGGCAACGGCTTCGAGGAGGCGCTGGAGCAGATCCTGCAAGTGGTCCGGCTCGGTCTGGTGCCGGGCGGGGAGCGACTGCCCGCCGAGCGGGAGCTGGCGGAGCGGCTGGGGATCAGCCGGGTGACGCTGCGCGAGGTGCTGAAGGTGCTCCAGGACCAGGGCCTGGTGGAGTCCCGGCGCGGGCGGTACGGCGGCACGTTCGTGCTGCCGCGCACGGACGCGGGCGGCGAGGACGAGCTGCGGCGCCGGATCCTGGCGGTCGACATCGAGGACGTGCTCCGCTTCCGGGAGGTGCTGGAGGCCGGCGCGGCCGGGCTGTGCGCGACGCACGGGCTGACCGGCGAGCAGGCGGCCCGGCTGCGCGAGGCGCTGGCCCGCACGCACGACGCGCCGCTCGCCGGCTACCGCCGCCTGGACACCCTGCTCCACCTCACCCTGGCGGAGCTGTGCGGCTCGCCGACGCTGACCGCGCAGTACGCGGCCGTCCGGGCGACGGTGAACGATCTGCTGGACTGCATCCCCCTCCTGGTGCGCAACCTGGAGCACTCGCAGCGGCAGCACACCGCGCTGGTCGAGGCGGTGCTGGACGGGGACGCGGACGGGGCGCGGGAGATCGCGCGGGAGCACTGCGCGGGAACGGCGGCGCTGCTGCGGGGGTTCCTGACCTGAGGGCTTGCCCTGCCCGTCGGAAGCCACAATGGTATGCACGTACACCAATGAGAGCCGGGGAGGCCGAGTGACCGCACGACCGCTGATCGGCGTCAGTACGTACCTGGAGTCCGCGGCGCGCTGGGGCGTGTGGGAGCTGGAGGCGGCCCTCCTGCCCTCCGCCTACCCGCGTCTGGTGCAGCGGGCCGGCGGGCTGGTCGCGATGCTGCCGCCGGACGAGCCCGGGCACGCGGCGGCCACGGTGGCCCGGCTCGACGGTCTGGTGATCGCGGGCGGCCCGGACGTGGACCCGTCCCGGTACGGCGCCGAGCGCGACCCCCGTACCGGCCCTCCCGCCCCCGCCCGGGACGCGTGGGAGCTCGCCCTGGTCGACGCGGCACTGGCCGCGCGAGTGCCGCTGCTGGGCATCTGCCGGGGCATGCAGCTGCTGAACGTGGCACTCGGCGGCACGCTCGTGCAGCATCTCGACGGGCACGCGGAGGTGGTCGGCGTGTTCGGCGGGCACCCGGTCAAGCCCGTCCCGGGCAGCCGGTACGCCGAGGCCGTACCGGAGGAGACGACCGTGCCGACCTACCACCACCAGGCGGTGGACCGGCTCGGCGAGGGCCTGTTCGCGTCGGCGTACGCGCAGGACGGGACGGTGGAGGCGATCGAGCTGCCGGCCTTTGCCGGGTGGGTGCTCGGGGTGCAGTGGCACCCGGAGATGGATGAGGACCTGCGGGTGATGCGGGCGCTGGTACGGGCGGCTTCGTGAGGTGAGCCTGAGGTCATCCCCGGGTCAGCGACAACAGCTCCCTCGCCGGGCCCACCGGCCGGTGCCCCGTCGGCCACACCGCCCGCAGGTCGCGGGCCAGGGAGACACCCTCCACCGGGATGCTCACCAGACGGCGCATGGCCAGCTCCTCCCCCACGGCGAGTTCACTGAGGACGGCCGGGCCCGCGCCGCTGACCGCCGAGGCCTTCACCGCCGTCGTCGAGGAGAGTTCGATGAGGGGGCGGGCCAGACCGCCGAGGGCCGCGTCCAGGACCTGGCGGGTGCCCGAGCCGCGCTCACGGAGGATCAGCGGGGTGGCGCCCAGCTCGGCGGCGGCGAGGGGACGCCGACGGCGGGCCCAGGGGTGGGCGGGGGCGGTGACGACGATCAGGCGGTCGTGGCCGATGACCGCGGAGTCCAGCCCGGCCGGCACCGTCAGGCCCTCCACGAAGCCCAGGTCGGCCTCGTCGGCCAGCAGCCGCTCGGCCACCGCCGCCGAGTTGCCGGCCAGCAGGGACACCGCCGTGTCCGGGCGTTCGGCGCGCAGGGCCAGGAGCCAGCCCGGCAGCAGGTACTCGGCGATGGTCATGCTCGCCGCCACCCGCAGCCGGGAGTCCCGGCGGTCCCTGAGCGCCTGCGCGCCCGCGTCGAAGGCCTCCGCCGCCTCCACCACCCGCCGCGCCCAGTCCGTCACCAGAGCACCGGCGTCCGTGAGCCGCGAGCCGCGCGGCGAGCGGTCCACGAGGGCCACGCCCAGCTGGCGCTCCATGGACCGGATCCGGCTGCTCGCCGCGGGCTGCGTGATGCCGACCTCCCGGGCCGCCGCCCCGAGACTGCCCAGCCGCGCCACCGCCAGCAGCAGCTCCAGCGCCCCGAGCTCCGGCACCCGGTACGCCAGCGATCCCGGCCCTCGCCGTTCCTCGGCCCCGCTCCTGCCCTCGCTCATAAGACCAGCTTATGCCCCCATAGGGACGCGGTCCCTGGTCGCGGGTGCCCGCCCGGGCGACCGTGGTCCCATGGTCACCGCAGCAGTTCGCCACCTCGGCCCCAACTGGTACGCCTCCGTCATGGGCACCGCGATGGTGGCGACCGCCGGGGCCGCGCTCCCCGTCCGCGTCGCCGGCCTGCGCCCGCTGTGCGCCGCTGTCTGGGCTCTTTCGCTCGTCCTGCTCGTGACCCTCCTCGCCGCCCGGGCCCTGCACTGGACCCACCATCGCGACCAGGCCCGCGCCCACCTCCTCGACCCGGCGACGGCCCCGTTCTACGGCTGCCTGGCCATGGCCCTGCTGGCGGTCGGCGGCGGCGCCCTGGGCCCCGGCCGGGACTGGATCGGCGGCGAGGGGGCGGTGGCCCTGGACGCCGTGCTGTTCACCGCCGGTACGGCCGTCGCCCTGGCGTCCGCCGTGGCCGTGCCGTACCTCATGGCCGTACGCCACCGGACCGGACCAGGGCAGGCCACGCCCGTGTGGCTGCTGCCGCTGGTCGCGCCCATGGTGTCGGCCGCGCTGGGGCCACAACTGGTGCCGCACCTGCCGCCGGGGCAGCCCCGTCAGACGCTGCTGCTCGCCTGTTTCGCGATGTTCGGGCTCAGCCTGCTCGCGACGCTGCTGATGCTGCCGCTGGTCTTCGCCCGGCTGATCACCGGCGGGCCCCTGCCCCTCGCGCTGACCCCGACCCTGTTCCTGGTCCTGGGGCCGCTCGGGCAGTCCACCACCGCCGTCGGCAATGTCGCGGGCCTGGCCCCCGGGGTCCTGCCGGCCCCCTACGACCGGGGCTTCGCCGTGCTCACCGTCCTGTACGGGGTGCCGGTGATGGGCTTCGCGCTGCTGTGGCTGGGGCTCGCCACGGCGCATGTGGTGCGGGCCCGGCGGCGCGGTATGCGGTTCTCGATGACCTGGTGGGCGTTCACGTTCCCGGTGGGCACCTGCGTCACCGGCTCCACCGTCCTCGCCCGGCACACCGGGCTAGCCGCCTACGACGCCCTCGCGGTCGGGCTGTACCTGCTGCTGGTCGCCGCGTGGCTGGCGGCGGGCGCGGGCACGGCGCGCGGGCTGGTCAGCGGAGAGCTGCTCGCAGGGCCCCGGCCAGCACCCGCGGCGCCTCGGCCAGCGACGGTCCGTACCAGGTCAGGTGCCGTCCACTGACAAGTCCGCAGCTCAGCCCCGGGAAGGCTTCCGGGCCGTCCTCGGCGGTGAAGCGGTACGGCTCGTCCGGCAGGACGACCAGATCGGGGGCGGCGGCCCGCAGCTCGTCGAGGGGGACGCGCGGATAGCGGTCGGGGTGGGCGGCGTAGAGGTGGTCGACGCCCAGCCGGGCCAGCACATCGCCGGCGAAGGTGTCCCGGCCCAGCACCATCCAGGGGCGCCGCCAGATCGGCACGACCGCCGTCGTACGGCGCTCCGGCACCGGCGGCGCCGACCAGGCCTCCTCCGCCTCGTCCAGCCACCGCGGCCGGGCCCCCGCCCCGCACGCGGCCAGCACCCTTTCCAGCTCCCGGAAGGCCTGCGGCACGTCCCGGACCTCGGTGACCAGGACCTCCAGACCCGCCGCGCGCAGGGCGTCGAGGTCGGCCGCGCGGTTCTCCTCCTCGTTGGCGATCACCAGGTCGGGGGCGAGAGCGGCGATCTCGTCGGCCCGGGGGTTCTTGGTACCGCCGACACGGGTGACGTCGAGGTCCGCCGGATGGGTGCACCAGTCGGTGGCGCCGACCAGGACACCGGGCAGCGTGACGGCGACCGCCTCACTGAGGGACGGCACGAGGGAGACGACACGCACGCGGCAGACCTTTCCCTAGCGGGACCGGTCCTTGACCGCCTCGATGTGTTCGGCCACCGCGACGACGATCACTCTGGTGTCCGGGACCGTGGCCCGCCAACGGTGACGCACGCCACCGGTGAGGTAGAGGGTGTCGCCGCGGCCGAGGCGGTAGGCGCGGCCCTCCGCCTCGATCTCCACCGCGCCGTCGGCGACGTACATCAACTCGTCGTTGCGGTGCTGGAACTCGCGGCCCGCGTCGTGGTCTCCGGTGAACTCGGAGGCGTGCAGCTGGTGGTGACCGCGCACCAGGGAGCGCACCTGGGGGTCGAAGCCGCTCTCGGTGTCCTCGGCGCGGACGACGTCCACGCTGCACGCCGGGTCGGCGGCGGCGAGGAGTTCGACGGCGGTGGTGCGCAGCGCGTCGGCGACCTTCTCCAGGGAACCTCTGCTCGGGCGCGCCCGGTCGTTCTCGATCTGGCTCAGGAAGGGAACCGACAGGCCGCTGCGCTCGGCCACGACGGCGAGGGTGAGCTCCAGCGCGCGGCGACGCCGCCGGACGGCCGCGCCCACCCGGAGGGGCTGCTGTTCCTTGTGGTCGCCCATCGCTCCGTCCCTCCTTCGCTCGCCGCCGTCCGACCGGGTGCCCCGCATCGGGCGCACCACTTCTGATGACTTCTCTGCACCCTACGCATGTTCGGCAAACCGTTTCACACAGCGGTCACATCCATGTCATGTCGCACCGGTGCGACCTCATGGATCGCGCCGGCGCCGACGGGCCCGACGCCGGCGCCTCCCCGGGGATGAAGCCGCTGACCAGCGGGGTAGTAGCGCTCTGTGGTTGGCCGGATCCTTTTCGTAGGCGAAAGTCCGGTCCGCCGGTGCCGTCGGTGGGGCGGTACACCACGAGGGGTGGGCCGCCCCACGCCTGGCGGCGTACGGCGAGCCCACCCCTCGTGCGGCGGATCCGGGCCGGTCAGGTCACCCGGCCGCCTGGCTCGCGGCCCCCTTCTCGGCGACCGGCGCCCACTTGTCGACCAGCCCGGGGTGCTGCTTCAGCCAGGCGCGGACGGCGTCCTGCTCCTCGCCCTTGCCGGCCTTCTGGATCCGCGCCTCCAGCCCGGTGAGCTGCTCCTCGGTCATGGAGAAGTCCTTCAGCCACTTGCCGGCCTCGGGGTTGTCGGCGGCGAAGCCCTCACGGGCGATGGTGTGCACGCCGTCGCCCTTGCCCCAGGCGCCCCGGGGGTCCTTGAGCTTCTTCAGGCCGTACTCGCTGTAGGCCCAGTGCGGCGACCACAGGGTGACGACGACCGGCTGCTTCTTGGCGTACGCGCGCTTGAGCTCGGCGAGCATCGCCGGGGTCGAGCCGTCGACGACGTCGTAGGCGCCCTGGAGGCCGTACGCCTTCAGCACCTTGCTCTTGAGCAGGCCCATCATGCCCGCGCTGGGCTCGATGCCGATGATCTTCCCGTCGAACTCGGAGGCGTGGCCCTTCAGGTCGGCGAGGGAGTTCACGTCCTTGACATACGAGGGGACGGTCAGCTCCAGAGAGGTGGGCCCGTACCACCGGCCGAGGTCGTCGAGCCGGTCGCCGTACTTCTTCCAGTACTCGGCGTGAGTGGTGGGCAGCCAGGAGTCGGTCTGGAAGTCGAGCTGGCCGGTGGCGAGGCCGGTGTAGAGGGGGCCGGCCGCGTACTGGGTGGTGGTGACCTTGAAGCCGCGTTCCTCCAGGATCTCCTTCCACAGGTAGGTGGAGGCGATGCCCTCGTCCCAGGGGATGTAGCCGATCCTGATCTCCTTGCCCTTGCCGACATCCGTGGCGGAGGCCTGCGAGGTGCCGGAGGAGCCGAAGATCCCCATGCCGCCGGCCACCAGGGCCAGCACGACCACGCCGACCACCGCGACCGCCGGGCGCGGGCGGTGGGCCCACACCTTGGTGCCGCTCGCGGCGCGGGTCCTGGCGGCGGCGCGGCGGCCCAGCGGGGAGAGCTGGGTGCCGAGCGCGCTGGTGACGCGGTCCAGGTAGATGGCGAGGACCACGATGCCGACGCCCGCCTCGAAGCCGAAGCCGATGTCGAGCTGCCCGATGGCCTCGTTGACGGCGCCGCCGAGGCCGCCGGTGCCGACCATGCCGGCGATCACGACCATCGACAGGCCCAGCATGATCACCTGGTTGACGCCCGCCATGATGGTCGGCAGCGCCAGCGGCAGCTGGACGCGCAGCAGGATGTCGCGGGGCCTTGTGCCGAACGCCTCCGCGGCCTCGACCAGTTCGGCGTCGACCTGGCGGATGCCCAGCTCGGTCATGCGGACGCCGGGGGCCAGGGCGAAGATCAGGGTGGCGATGACGCCGGCGGCCGTGCCCAGGCCGAAGAAGAGGATGGCCGGGATCAGCAGGACCATCGACGGCATGGTCTGGAGCAGGTCCAGGACCGGGCGGACGGCCGCGCTGACCGCCTTGGAGCGGGCGGCCCAGATACCGAGCGGGACGGAGATCACCAGCGCGATCACCGTGGCGACGAGCACCAGGGCGAGCGTCGACATGGCCCGGTCCCACAGGTCGAGCGAGTCGACGAGCGCGAACCCGGCGAACGCGAGGATCCCGGCGACCAGCCCGCGCAGCCACCAGGCGAGCACCGCGAGGATGCCCGCCAGAAGCAGGGGCTCGGGTGCGGTCAGGACGGCGTCGATGCCGTCGTACATGCCCTCCACGACCGTGCGGATCGCGTCGAAGAGCCAGGACAGATGGGCGACCAGCCAGTCGACTCCGGAGTCGACCCAGTCGCCGAGGTGGATCCTAGGCACCGGCGGTCACCTTCTCGGTCATGTCGGTCCCGCCGTCGCAGGCGGTGGGACCGCCCTGCTCGTCGCCGAGGAAGCCGACGAGGCGCTGCCTGGGGACGACTCCGACGAGCCGTCGGCCGGCGTCGAGCACGGCGACCGGGTGGGTGAGCCGGGCGCTGATCGCGCACAGCTCGGTGAACGGGGTGCCGGGGGTCGCGGTCTCGCAGCCGCAGTCGGCCTCGTCGCCGCGTACGCCGGTGTCCATGACGGCGCCCGCGGTGAGCACCCGGGAGCGGTCGACGTCCTTGGTGAAGGAGGCGACGTAGTCGTCGGCCGGGCGGATCAGGATGTCCTCGGCGGTACCGGTCTGCACGATCCGGCCGTCACGCATGACCGCGATGCGGTCGCCCAGGCGCATGGCCTCGTTGAGGTCGTGGGTGATGAAGACGATCGTCTTCTTCAGGGTCTGCTGCAGGGTCAGCAGCTGGTCCTGCATGTCGCGGCGGATCAGGGGGTCGAGCGCGCTGAAGGACTCGTCCATCAGGAGCAGGTCGGCGTCCGTGGCGAGCGCGCGGGCCAGGCCGACGCGCTGCTGCATACCGCCGGACAGCTCGTCGGGCCAGGACTTCTCCCAGCCGGCCAGACCGCACAGGGCGAGCGCCTCGTCGGCGCGGCGTTCGCGCTCGGCGCGGGGCACGCCCTGCACGGCGAGGCCGTAGGCGGCGTTGTCACGGACCGTGCGGTGCGGGAAGAGCGCGAAGTGCTGGAAGACCATGCTGATCTGCCGCGACCGGACCTCGCGCAGTTCGCGGTCGGTGAGCGCGGTCAGGTCCCGGCCGCCGAAGCGCACGTGTCCCGCGGTCGGCTCCAGCAGTCCGTTGAGCATCCGCAGCAGCGTGGACTTGCCGGATCCGGACAGACCCATCACCACGAAGATCTGCCCGGGCCGCACCTCGAAGGAGGCGTCGATCACGGCGGCGGTGGTGCCGTCGGCGCGCAGCTCCTCCCGGTCGGCTCCCTGCCGGAGTCTTTCCACTGCCTGGTCCGGTCGTCTGCCGAACACCTTGTACAGATGCTCGGCCTCTAGGCTGGCTGACACACGTACCTCTCGTCTCGGCGACAACGGGGCGGCGCCTGCCCAAGCACCCCGAAGGCAAACACATCAGTGGCCCAGCTCACAGGCCCCCCGGGTACGGCATGATGCGAGACGTGACCGGACGACTGATGCTCCTCGACAGCGCCTCCCTCTACTTCCGCGCCTACTTCGGCGTGCCGGACTCGGTGAAGGCGCCGGACGGCACTCCGGTGAACGCCGTGCGCGGACTGCTGGACTTCATCGACCGGCTGGTGAAGGACCACCGGCCGGACCACCTGGTGGCGTGCATGGACGCGGACTGGCGCCCCCGGTGGCGGGTCGACCTCATCCCCTCCTACAAGGCGCACCGGGTCGCCGAGGAGCACGAGGCGGGACCGGACGAGGAGGAGGTCCCGGACACGCTCTCGCCGCAGGTACCGGTCATCGAGGAGGTGCTGGACGCGCTCGGCATCGCGCGGGTCGGGGTCGAGGGCTACGAGGCGGACGACGTCATCGGCACCTTCACCGCCCGCGCCGAGGGCCCGGTCGACATCGTCACCGGCGACCGTGACCTGTACCAGCTGGTGGACGACGCGCGCGGGGTGCGGGTGCTGTACCCCCTCAAGGGCGTCGGCACGCTGCAGCTGACCGACGAGGCGTGGCTGCGCGGGAAGTATGGGGTCGACGGCAGCGGGTACGCGGATCTGGCGCTGCTGCGCGGCGACCCGAGCGACGGCCTGCCGGGCGTGTCCGGCATCGGCGAGAAGACGGCCGCCAAGCTGCTCGCCGAGTTCGGCGACCTGGCCGGGATCATGGCTGCGGTCGACGACCCGGGGGCGAAGCTCACGCCGTCGCAGCGCAAGCGGCTGGACGAGGCCCGCCCGTACGTCGCCGTCGCGCCGACGGTCGTCCGGGTCGCCGCCGACGTGCCGCTGCCGGAGGTCGACACGACACTGCCGCGCGCGCCGCGCGACGCGGGGAGGCTGGAGGAACTGTCGGTGCGCTGGGGACTGGGCGGTTCCCTGCAGCGCCTGCTGGTGACGCTGGGGGCGTGACGCACAGGGCGGTGTGCCGCGGGTGCGCTCTCGTCCCCCTCTCTGGTCTCCCTCTCTCATCCCCCTCTTAAGGATGAGGTGTTAACTGGCCCCGGATGCTAACTTAGGTAAACCTAACCATTGGAGCAGGGAGACCGCCATGGCAGAAGGTCCGGGACGCAAGCCGCGGAAGCCCCATTCCGCCCAGGTCGTCCGCACCGAACGGCTGACCCCGCACATGCAGCGGGTGGTGCTCGGCGGCGAGGGTCTGGCCGACTTCGCCGCGGACACCTGCACCGACCACTATGTGAAGCTGCTCTTCCCGGCCGCCGGCGCGACCTATCCCGAGCCCTTCGACCTACAGCGGATCCGTGAGGAGTTCCCGCGCGAGCAGTGGCCGGTGACCCGGACGTACACGGTGCGCGCCTGGAATCCCGAACAGCGCGAGCTGACCCTGGACTTCGTGATCCACGGCGACGAGGGCCTGGCCGGGCCGTGGGCGACGCGCGTCCAGCCGGGCGAGACCGTGCACTTCATGGGCCCCGGCGGTGCCTACGCGCCGGACGTGAGCGCCGACTGGCATCTGCTCGTCGGTGACGAGAGCGCCCTGCCCGCGATCGCCCGCTCCCTGGAGTCGCTGCCCGAGGGCGTCACGGCGCGCGCCTTCGTGGAGGTCTCGGGCCCCGAGGAGGAGCAGAAGATCGACTCCGACGTGGAGGTCGTCTGGCTGCACCGCGGCGACCGGCCGACAGGTGCGGCGCTGGTCGAGGCGGTACGGGCGCTCGAGTTCCCGGAGGGCCGGGTGCACGCCTTCGTGCACGGCGAGGCGGGCTTCGTGAAGGAGCTGCGCCGGATGCTGCGCGTCGAGCTCGCGATCCCGCGCGAGGACCTGTCGATCTCCGGCTACTGGCGCCTGGGCCACAACGAGGACGGCTGGCAGGCCTCCAAGCGGGAGTGGAACGCACGCATCGAGGCGGAGCAGGAGGGCGACGCGGCGGCGGCCTGAACCGGCACCCCGCGCAGATCCTGCGCCTCGTACGCTGGGCCGTGATGAGACGCAAGACCCGGATCCCGCCCGCTCCCCTGCCGCAGCTCAAGGGGGTGGACCCCGTACGGGTGCGGCTGCCGGACACCGACGCGTGGGCCACCGTGCGTGAGCACCTGGTGCACCGGCTGTCCGGGGCCGGGCCCGGAGTGATCGAGGGGATGCTCGACGCCGGACGGATCGTGGGAGCCGACGGGCGGGCGGTGGCCCCGGACGCCCCGTATGTGCCCGGGATGTTCGTCTGGTTCCACCGGGAGCTGCCCGACGAGGTGCCGGTGCCGTTCCCGCTGGACGTGGTGTACCGCGACGAGCGGATCGTCGTCGTGGACAAGCCGCACTTCCTCGCCACCACCCCGCGAGGCAGCCATGTCGCCGAGACCGCGCTGGCCCGGATCCGCCGCGAGCTGGACGTACCGACGCTGACGGCGGCGCACCGCCTGGACCGGCTGACGGCCGGGCTGGTGTTGTTCACCGTACGGCCCGAGGACCGCGGCGCCTACCAGTCGCTGTTTCGCGACCGGCTGGTACGCAAGGAGTACGAGGCGGTCGCCCCGTACGCTCCCGGTCTCGCCCTGCCCAGGACCGTGCGCAGCCGGATCGTCAAGGAGCGCGGGGTGCCGGCCGCGCGGGAGGTGCCGGGTGAGCCGAACGCGGTGACCCGCGTGGAGCTGTCCGAGCACCGCGAGGGGGACGGGCTGGGCCGGTACCGGCTGGTCCCGGCCACCGGGCAGACCCATCAGCTGCGCGTGCACATGTGCGCGCTGGGCGTGCCCCTCCTCGGCGATCCGCTCTACCCGGAGGTGACCGCCCCCGTGCCGCCCGGTGACTTCCGGCGACCGCTGCAACTGCTGGCGCGGAGGTTGGAGTTCACCGACCCGGTCACGGGGGTGGAGCACCGGTTCGTCAGCGGACGGGCGCTGCGGGCCTGGTCGTCCCCCGTGGAGTGGGCTGCCGGGTAAGCAGTCCGGTCAGTGCCCGCGCCACCAGCGCTTGACGCGCTGCCAGACCCCGAGCCGGCGGGCCGGTTCGCCGGGCGCCGGAGCGGTCAGCGGCTGCGCCACCGCCTCGGGCGCGGGGGCCGGGGTCGGGGCGGGGATCGGCGTCGGCTCCATACGGGTCTCCATACGGGTTTCCATCCGGGTGTTGCCGACCTGCCAGGTGGCGCGCTGCGGTGGGATGGGCGCGGGGCTGGGTTTGAGCATCACGTCCTGCTGCGGCTTCGGTTCGAAGCGCACCGGCAACTCCACCAGGTGACGTGAGGCGATCGACGACCGCCAGCGCAGCTCCTCCTCGGCGCAGTCGAGCTGGACGTCCGGCAGGCGCATCAGCAGCGCGTCTACACCGACGTCGGCGATGGCACGGCCGATGTCCTGACCGGGGCATTCGTGCGGGCCGCCGCCGAAGGCGAGGTGCGAGCGGTTGCCCTGCATGTTGGCGGACAGGTCCGGACGCACCCGCGGGTCGACGTTGCCCGGCGCGGGGGCGAACAGCAGCCCGTCGCCCTGGCGGATGCGCTGGCCGCCCAGCTCGGTGTCCTGCTTGGCGAAGTAGCCGAGCACGGTGCTGAACGGCGGCTCGTCCCACAGGGACTGCTCGACCGCCTCCGGCACCGTCATCTGCCCGCCGTTGAGCTGGGCGCGGAAGCCCGGCTCGGTGAGGACCATGCGCAGCGCGTTGGCGAGGAGGTTGACGGTGGCCTCGTAGGCGGCGAAGAGCACCAGGCGCAGGTGCTCCCTGACCTCGTCGTCGGTCAGCCGCGCCGGGTGGGTGATGAGGTGGCTGGTGAAGTCCTCGTCCGGCCGGGCGCGGCGGCGGCTGGTGAGCCGGCTGAGCGCGTCCATGACGTAGGTGTGGCTGGCGATGGCGGTCTCGGTGCCCTTGAGGGCGTCGCGGGCCGCGTGCACCATGCGGTCGTTGTACTCCTCGGGCATGCCGAGGATCTCGCACATCACCGCCATCGGCAGGTGCTCCGCGAACTGGCCGACGAGGTCGGCGCGGCCCGCACCGCAGAACTTGTTCACCAGGTGCTGGGTGTAGCGGCCGATGTGGCGGCGGATGCCGCGGTGGTCGATGGTCGACATGGCGCCGGTGACCGCCGCCCGCAGCCGCTGGTGCTCGTCGCCCTCGGCGTGCGAGCAGATGGGCTGCCAGGCGATGTGCGGCATCAGCGGGTGGTCGGGCTTGACCATGCCCTCGACCAGCGGGGTCCAGATGCGGCTGTCCCGGGTGAACTGCGAGGGGCTGCGCACCATGTGCAGGTTCTCGGTGTGCCCGAGGACCACCCACATCGGCACGTCGTCGTGGAGCAGCACCGGTGCCACGGGTCCGTGGTCCGCCCGCAGCTTCTCGTACAGCTCGCCCAGGTCGTCCGCCTCGGTGCCGTACAGCCGGTGCAGTCCCCCGGGGCCGAGGCCGCGCGCCGGGCAGCCGGGGGGCGGGCCGAGCGTGGGGTCGTCCGTGCCGGTCGGGGAGTGGGGTTCAGGCGTCACAGTGGTCGCTCCGAAACTGAAGGGGGTCAGGTGAGGGCGCCGGTCATGGCGAGCGAGTGCAGGAAGCGCATGAGGGTCATCAGCGTGTCGCGGCTGGAGGCCCGGCGGCGGGCGTCGCACTCGACGATGGGGATGTCCGGCGTCAGGTCCAGTGCGGTGCGCAGCTCGTCGATGGGGTAACGGGGCGCGTCCGGGAAGGAGTTGATGGCGACGACGAAGGGCACGCCGCGTTCTTCGAGACGCCCTATGACGTCGAAGCTGACCTCCAGGCGCCGGGTGTCGACGAGCACCACCGCGCCCAGGGCGCCTTCGAAGAGCCCGTTCCACAGGAACCAGAAGCGTTCCTGGCCGGGCGTGCCGAAGAGGTAGAGCACCAGCTTCTCGGTGATGCTGATGCGGCCGAAGTCCATGGCCACGGTGGTCGCCGTCTTGGACTCGGAGCCGTAGTTGTCGTCGACCCCGATGCCGGCCTGGGTCATGGTCTCCTCGGTGGTCAGCGGTCTGATCTCGCTGACTGAGCCGACCATGGTGGTCTTGCCGACTCCGAAGCCGCCCACGATCACGATCTTCACCGCGGCCTGGGCCGTGTGCGGCAGATGGTCCTCGGTCCGAGGGCCCGGGATGGTGTCAGAGCTTTTGAAGTCCATGCATCACCGCTTCGAGAAGGGAACGGTCGGGGAGCGCCTGGCGGACGATCGGGGCGCGCACCTGCACCAGTTCGGCCGTGATCATCTCGGTGATCAGTACGGTCATCGCGCTGAACGGCAGGCTGAGATAGGCCGAGAGCTCGGCCACGGACAGGGGGGCGCCGCACAGCCGGAGCAGCGCCGCCTGTTCCGGCGGGACGGACGGCGGCGGGTCGGCGCGCGCCACGATCAGCGTCACCAGGTCCAGCTCGGCGCGTCCGCCGTCGGTGGCGCCGGTGATGACGTACAACCGCTCGGGGTTCTTCTTGGTCTTGCCGAGCTTCTCGCCCGCCTCGGGGGGTTCGGGACGCGGTTCCTCTTGGGGGGGTCGCCGTTTGCGTTGCGGAGGAGTCATACGGTCTGCCCGTTGCGCCGGGGCGGACTGGTGAGGTGGGCGCCGATTCGGACGACCAGGTCGCGCATCATGGCGCTCATCCGGCCGGGCTCGCAGACCACGTCGGCCAGTACCGCGAGGTAGGCGTTGGCTCCGGCGGCCATCAGATAGAAGTAGCCGCCGTCGATCTCGATGACGACCAGTTTCATGTCGCCGTCGCTGCCGGGGAGTTCCTGGGCGACGGCGCCCGCCAGGCTCTGCACGCCGGCGCAGGCCGCGGCGACCCGGTCGGCGGCGTCGGGGTCGCCGCCGTAGCGGGCGATGCGCAGGCCGTCGGCGGAGAGCACCACGATCATCTCGATGCCCGGTACGCCGTCGGCGAGCTCCTTGAGCATCCAGTCGAAGTTCGCTCGCTGCTGGATCACTTGAGGTCCCCCTCGTCGTCGGCCTCGGTATGGGTGGCCGAATCGTTGATCAGGTGCAGGTACGCGGTCGGGTTCCGCGTGAAGTCGGTCGGGTGGACGCCCGGGTTGTCCTTCTTCAGGCCCTCCCAGAAGGCGTCGACCCACAGCCCGGGTTCGCGGTCGTCCTTCTTCTTCTCGGGCTCGGCTTCGGGCTTGTGCTGCGACCAGATGGTGGGGTTGCCCTCGCGTTCGGCCCGTTCGATGGCGGCCTGTTCGGCGAGGCGCTGGCTGAGCGGGATCTTCATCCTGCTGCGGCGCTGCGGCAGCCCGTTCGCGGTCCACTCGGTGACCTCGGGGACGTCGTCCTCCATGGAGATCCCGGCGGGGATGCGCGGGCTGGTGGGGCGTCGGGTCTTGGGCGCGCGCTTGGGGCCCTCCAGGGCGCCGAGTTCGGCCTTGGGCACGGCGGTGGCGCCGATGCCGTGGGCGAGTCCGGGGGCGGGCTCGGTGGTCATCATGTTGCGGGGCACGATGAGGACGGCGCGGACACCGCCGTACGCGGAGGCCCGCAGCGAGACCTGCATGTCGTACGTCGAGCAGAGCCGGCCGATGACGGCCAGGCCCAGGCGCGGAGTGGTGCCGAGGGTCTGCAGGTCGACGCCCGCCTTGGCCGCCTCCAGCATGTTCTCGATCCGGGCGCGGGCCTCTTCGTTGAGGCTGACGCCGGCGTCCTCGATCTCGATGGCGACGCCGGTCTGCACCTCGACCGCGGTGACGTGCACCTTGGTCTGCGGCGGCGAGTAGCGGGTGGCGTTGTCGAGGAGCTCGGCCGCGGCGTGGATGACCGGCTCGACGCAGGTGCCCTTGATGTTCACATGGGCGATGGAGGCCAGGTCGATGCGGCGGTACTCCAGGATCCGGGACATGGCGCCGCGCAGCACGCTGTACAGCGCCACGGGGTTGGGCCACTGACGGCCGGGACGGCCGCCGCCGAGGACGGAGATGGAGTCCGCGAGCCGGCCGATCAGCGCGGTGCCGTGGTCGATGCGCAGGAGGTCGTCGAAGACCTCGGGGTTGCGGCCGTGGTCCTCCTCCATCTCACGGAGCTCGTTGGCCTGCTGGTGGACGATGGCCTGGACGCGGCGGGCGATGTTCACGAAGGCCTGCTGCGCGGCGTCGCGCATCGTCTCCTCTTCGTCGACGACCTTCAGCAGGTGCTTGAGCAGGTCGCGCAGCACGTCGGGGAGGTGGCGCAGTTCGGGGTCCTCGTCGAGGACCTTGTGGATCACCTCTCTCGGGGATTCGCCGGCGCGCAGCCGGTACAGGGCGGTCGGCACGACGTCCGTCCGGAAGCGGACGAGGTCCGTCTCGTGGTCGGCGATGCGCCGCTCCAGATACGCGGCGTGACGGGCGTGCTCCGCCCGAAGGTCACGGAGCTTGCGACCGCGGCGCACCGCTTCGGCCGCCGTCGCGATCACCAGCAGTGTGGCGACGGCGCCGCACAGGCCGACCGCGGTCCGGGCCGGCGCTGCCACCACGGCGACGGCGGCTCCGGTCGCCGCGGCCATCAGTATGACCGGCAGCAACAGCACGGCCGCAAGGGGGAGTTGGCGGCCACCGGGAGGCGATTGAACACTCACCATGTATGCCCTCTGTGACGAATCGGCGGGGTGTCGGGGGAGCTTGCTGGGGGAAGATTCATGGAGCTGTCTGGATCTTCGTAACCTTTGGGAACAAGCGCACGAATACACCTCAACTCGGTGCGCCGCGGGCGAGCTTAGTCCGACCGGATCATCGCCATGTCATATTCGGCGAGCACCTGAATTCGCCCGCACCCCAGGAGTACGCTCGGCCCCATTTGCACGTTGCGCCAACACTCGCACACAGTACGTAGCGGTGAACAGGCATACGAAGGTAACTCACCGTAACGAGTGAAGGAGCCGCCCAGGCGGTGACGCGTCCATGGGGATACGCCAGGGCCCCGGACCGCCTGGCGGCGGCGGTCCGGGGCCCTGGGAGACCGGGTGTCGGGGGCTCAGCCCGCCGAAGGGGCTCAGCCCACCGAGGAGTAGGCCACCACCCCGTGCAGCAGCGCGTCCACGGCCTTGCGGGCGTTCTTCGCCACCGTCGAGCCCTCCGTGGGCGTGGCCGCCGCGATCTGCCCCAGCACGTCGATCACCTGCTTGCACCAGCGCACGAAGTCACCGGCCGGCATCTCCGCCTCGCGCAGCACCTCGTCCAGGCCCTTGCCGGAAGCCCACATGTAGGCGGCCCAGGCGAAGCCGAGGTCGGGCTCGCGCTGGCCGACGCCCTCGGTCTGGGTGATCCGGAACTCCTCCTCCAGGGCGTCGAGGCGGCCCCAGATCCGGACCATCTCACCGAGCGCGGCCTTCGCCTTGCCGGAGGGCAGCTTCGGCGCCATGGCGTCGTCGCCGACCCGCGCCTCGTACACCAGCGCCGAGACGCAGGCGGCCAGTTCGGCCGGAGCCAGGCCCTCCCAGACGCCCTCGCGCAGGCATTCGCTGGCCAGCAGGTCGAGTTCGCCGTACAGCCGGGCGAGCCGCTTGCCGTGCTCGGTGACCTCGTCACCGCGCAGATAGTCCAGCTCGGTCAGCAGTGCCACGATCCGGTCGAAGGTCCGCGCGATCGTGTTCGTACGGCCCTCGATACGCCGCTCCAGCTGCGAGGTGTCACGCAGCAGCCGGTGGTAGCGCTCGGCCCAACGGGCGTGGTCCTCACGGTCGTTGCAGCCGTGGCAGGGGTGGGCGCGGATCGCGGTGCGCAGCCGGGCGATCTCACGGTCGTCGGCGGCCTGCGAGCGCTTCTTGCGGGCCCGCTCCGGCGGGATGTGCCCGGCCTTGGTGCGCAGCGCGGAGGCGAGGTCCCGACGGGACTGCGGCGAGCGCGGGTTGAAGGACTTCGGGATCCGCATCCGCTCCAGCGGCTCGACCGGCACCGGGAAGTCGATCGACGCCAGCCGCTTGACCTGCCGCTCGGAGGTCAGCACCAGCGGGCGCGGACCGTCGTGGTACTCGAAGCCGCGATGGCCGTTGGAACGCCCGGCGGGCAGGCCCGGGTCCAGCACCAGTGCCAGACCCGCGTACTTGCCCGTCGGTACGTGGATGACGTCACCCGGCTTGAGCTTCTCCAGGGCGACGGCGGCCTCGGCGCGCCGTTCGTTCGCGCCCTGCCTGGCCAGCTCGGTCTCACGGTCCTTCAGCTCGCGGCGCAGCCGCGCGTACTCCTCGAAGTCGCCGAGGTGGCACGTCATGGACGCCTTGTAGCCCTCCAGCCCCTCCTCGTTGCGCTGGACCTGCCGGGAGATCCCGACGACCGACTTGTCGGCCTGGAACTGCGCGAAGGAGGTCTCCAGGAGCTCGCGCGAGCGGTGCCGGCCGAACTGCTCGACCAGGTTGACCGCCATGTTGTACGACGGCTTGAAGCTGGAGCGCAGCGGGTACGTGCGGGTGCCCGCCAGGCCCGCCAGGTGCTCGGGGCTCATGCCGCGCTGCCACAGCACGACCGCGTGGCCCTCGACGTCGATGCCTCGGCGGCCGGCGCGGCCGGTGAGCTGCGTGTACTCGCCGGGGGTGATGTCGGCGTGCTGCTCGCCGTTCCACTTGACGAGCTTCTCCAGCACCACCGAGCGGGCGGGCATGTTGATGCCGAGTGCCAGGGTCTCGGTGGCGAAGACCGCCTTGACCAGGCCGCGGACGAACAGCTCCTCCACGACCTCCTTGAAGGTCGGCAGCATGCCCGCGTGGTGGGCGGCGATGCCGCGCTCCAGGCCCTCCAGCCACTCGTAGTAGCCCAGGACGTGCAGGTCCTCGGTCGGAATGGAGGCCGTGCGCTCCTCGACCAGGGTGCGCACCTGCTCCCGTGCCTCCTCGTCGTTGAGGCGCAGTCCGGCGTACAGGCACTGCTGGACGGCGGCCTCGCAGGCGGCGCGGCTGAAGATGAAGGTGATGGCGGGCAGCAGGCCCTCGGCGTCCAGCCGCTCGATCACCTCGGGGCGGCTCGGCGTCCAGACCCGGGAGCGCTGGCGCCGCTCGCGCTCGCGGTCGGCCTCGCGCATGGCGCGGCCCCGTCTGCGGTCCTGGTACGAGGGGCGGCTGGCCTCCATGCGGGCCAGGCGGCTGAGGTCGGGGTTGACGGCCTTCTTGTGGCCCTCGCCCTCCTCGAACAGGTCGTACATCCGCCGCCCGGCGAGCACATGCTGGAACAGCGGGACGGGGCGGTGTTCGGAGACGATCACCTCGGTGTCGCCGCGGACGGTGTCGAGCCAGTCGCCGAACTCCTCGGCGTTGGACACGGTCGCCGACAGTGACACCAGGGTCACGGACTCGGGCAGGTGGATGATCACCTCCTCCCAGACGGCGCCGCGGAAGCGGTCGGAGAGATAGTGCACCTCGTCCATGACCACGTATCCGAGGCCGAGGAGGGTCTGCGAGCCCGCGTACAGCATGTTGCGCAGCACCTCGGTGGTCATCACGACCACCGGGGCGTCCGAGTTCACGCTGTTGTCGCCGGTCAGCAGGCCCACCTTGTCCGCGCCGTAACGGCGGCACAGGTCGGCGTACTTCTGGTTCGACAGCGCCTTGATGGGTGTCGTGTAGAAGCACTTCTTGCCCTGCTGGAGGGCGAGATGGACGGCGAACTCGCCGACGATCGTCTTGCCCGAGCCGGTGGGGGCGGCCACCAGCACGCCCTTCCCCGTCTCGAGCGCCTGGCAGGCCTCGATCTGGAAGGGGTCGAGGCCGAAGTCGTACATCTCGCGGAAAGGTGCGAGCGCGGTGGCCTGCTCGGCTGCCCGCCTGCGGGCTGCCGCGTACCGCTCGGCCGGTGAGAGGTCCTCTGTCATCGTGCTTTCGAGGTTACCGGGCCCCACTGACAACAGGACGATCATTATCCCGAACGTGGGCTGATCGACAGAGACGGATGCCCCCGCCCCTCGGGCTCTCCGAGGGGCGGGGGCATCGCGGTGTGGTTCGGTGAGGGCTCAGGTCACGTCGTCGTAGCCGTTGACCCGAACCGTGCTCGCCTCCTCGGGCAGCGCCCGGGCGGCCGGGACGGGCTCGACCTCGCCGATGTCCTCGGGCGTGAGGTCCAGCTCGGAGGCCTCGTCGTCGGCGGGGCCGGCGGCCTCGCGGCGGCGCCTGCGCTTGTCGTTGAGCAGCGCGATGGCCACGGCGATGAAGTAGAGCGCCCAGATCGGCGCCGCCAGCGCCAGCATCGTCATCGGGTCGGGGCTGGGCGTGGCCACGGCCGCGAAGGCGGTGATGCCGACGACCATGCCACGCCACCAGCCCAGCATGCGCTGGCCGGACAGGACTCCGGTGAGGTTGAGCATGACCAGCAGCAACGGCATCTCGAAGGCCAGGCCGAAGACGACGATCATGCGGGTGACCAGGTCCAGCAGGTCGTCCAGCGGCAGCAGGTTCTCAGCACCGCTCGGCGTGAGGTCGATCATCACCCGCGCCGTGGTGGGCAGCACGTTGAAAGCGAGGTAGCCGCCGCCGAGGAAGAGCGGGAAGCCGAAGGCGACGAAGGCGTAGGCGTACTTCTTCTCGTTGCGGTGCAGGCCCGGCGCGACGAACGCCCACAGCTGATAGAGCCAGACCGGCGACGCGAGCACGACACCGGCCATCAGGGCGACTTTCAGTGCCAGGGTGAACGGCGCCAGCAAGCCGCTGACCGTGATGTGCGCGCAGTGGACGTTCTTGGCCTCGGCCAGCTCACCGAAGGACTGGTGACAGCCGATCTCGTCGAGCACCGGCTCGGTGATGACGTCGACGATGTTCCTGTAGAAGAACGCCGCCACGATCGTGACGACCAGGATCGCAAGGACACCCTTCGCGAGCCGGTTGCGCAGCTCACGCAAGTGATCCGCGAGCGGCATCCGCCCCTCGGGATCCCTCTCCTTGTTGCGGGCAGGCTTGAGCAACCCACATCCTCATCTCGTGCAGCGGGCCGGATGCCCCCGGCCCTCGCGTCAGCGCTGGGTCGTGTCGGTCGGCTCGTTGACCGGGCGGGAGCTGGTCACGTCGCCGGGCGCAGCCTGGATCGTGCGCTGAGCGGGAGCGGGCTCCTCGGCGGACTGGGCCGTGTCGGCGGACTGCTTGCCGTCGTCCTTCATCGCCTTGGCCTCGCTCTTCAGGATGCGCGCGGACTTACCGAGCGAACGCGCCATGTCCGGAAGCTTCTTGGAGCCGAACACGAGGACGATCACCAGAACCAGGAGCAGCAGGTGCCACGGCTCAAGTCCATTGCGGAACATAATTCTTCACCTTCTCACCGAGGCGGGGCATGTCCGACAGGTCGGACACTTGTCCGAACGTCATGCTGGCTGCGATCGTAACGCCTGGGATTGAACGCGCGACAACCCCGGGACGTATTCCTGCTCTGCGGACCGCGCCTCGTTGCCGGGCCGCGACCGTCAGCGTACCTGGCCGGGTGGGCAAGGTAACAGGGCGAAGTGACCGACAACGCATGCGTAACCGGGACGTACAGGTCCTCCGGGGCCGGATTCACAGCGAGTCCACGGCGCGGGCGGCGCTCATGGACGCCCGCTCCAGATCCTCGGCCGCCCTGGTGATACGCCGCCCCGACTCCGCGACCTGCCTGCCGAGGCGCTGCGCCTCCAGGAAGACCCGGACCGCCAGCACACCGAGGACGGCAAGTCCCAGGAAACCCACAGCTACCGCGAACATCGGCCAGAACATGACGCCGAGCCTAGACCGTGGAGTGCAGCCGCAGAGTCCTGACCCCGCCCCCGGTGAGCAGTTCGACGATGCGCTCCCCCGCGGGCTTGCGCACGGACACGCCGCACTCGGGGCAGGTGAAGGAGTAGAACGTCGTACGGCTGCTGGCGCCGATCGCCAGACGCAGGGCGCTCGCGGAGAGCTCGAAGCGGCCCCGGCAGTCCGGGCAGCCGGCCCTGAACACCACGGGGGCCACTCTCCTCATCCCGGCGAAAGCGGCCGCGACCGTCATGTCCCTGGCACCGGACCCCGCAGACTCGCTCAACGCCCTGGCTCCTGCCTGTCGTACAGCCCTTCCCGGCCACCGTGCACCGCGTCGGCACCCGGCGGCACGTCGTACGCCGCCAGCGCCTCGGTCGCCGCCTGGCGGGCGCTTGCGGCCAGCTCGGGCGGCGAGACGATCCGGCCGTCGCGGCCCAGGCGCAGCGCCAGCCGTCTGAGCGACGCCGGATCGGGGGTGCGCAGAGTGATACGCAATCCGCCGTCGGGAAGCTCATCCGCGCTGTCGTGCGGGTAGTACTCGGCGACCCACCGGCCGCCCGGGCCGACCTCGACGACGACCTCCGGGTCCTCGGCGGCCGGCTGCACCAACGCCTCCGAGAGATCCCGCAGCTCTATCTCGGGCGGCGCCGACGGCTCTTCCAGGATCCGGATCTCGGCGACCCGGTCGAGCCGGAAGGTACGGCGGGCCTCGGAGCGGCGGCACCAGGCCTCGACATAGGTGTGGCCGACGCTGACCAGGCGGATGGGGTCGATCTCCCGCTCGGTGACCTCGTCCCGGGCGGGCGAGTAGTAGCGGATCCACAGCCTGCGGCGCTCGGAGATCGCCCGGTCGACGTCGGCGAAGACACCGCCCTCGGACTCGAAGGTCACCGACAGCCGGGAACTGGCACCCGCCACCTCGCCCGCCGCCGCCTCCACCTTGGCCGTCGCCCGCAGCAGCGCCTGCCGGTCCCCCTCCCGCAGACCGGGCAGCGTGGCCACGGCACGGGCGGCCACCAGCAGCGCGGTCGCCTCGTCGGCGGCCAGCCTGAGCGGCTCGGCGGCATCCGCGCCGAGCGCGGCGGGGTTGTGCCACCAGATGCGCTCGCCGTCGGTGTCGATGTCGAGCAGATCGCCGCCGCGGAAGCTGGTGCCGCACATGGGCAGCACATCGAGATCGGAGACCAGCTCGTCCTCGGTGATCCCGAAGGCGCGCGCGACATCCGCCACCCGGGCACCGGGGCGCTCCCGCAGATACGTCACCAGGGAGAGCATCCGCCGGGTCTGGTCGATGGCGTTCACGGGCCTGACCGGTTTACCTGCCACTGTCCTGCTCGCTCCCCCTCAGCCCTTGGCCACGGCACGCAGCCGGTCCATCACGTCGGCCCGCAGCTCCGCGGGCTCCAGGACCACCACGTCCGGACCGAACTCCACCAGCCAGGCATCCAGCCCGTGCCCGTACGGAATCTCCAACTCGTCCCAGCCGTCTGCGAGTTCCCGCACCGAGGTGGCCTTCGCCCGAAGGGGGTAACCGGCGCCCGAGCGCAGCCGGATCAGGGCCGTGCGGTCGGCTATCTCGCCCGCCCAGCTCGCGACGGTCTCACGGACGGTGACCACGTCGGGGACCGGGGCCGTGAAGCCGTTGCCCCGGGTGCGGACCCTGCCGGTGATCCGGGACAGCCGGAACACCCGCTCCGCCGCCCGGTCCCGGTCCCAGCCCGCCAGATACCAGTGACCGCGCCAGCACTCCAGCGCCCACGGCTCCACGAGCCGGGGCTCGGGGCGGGCGGCGGAGGCCTTGCGGTAGTCGAAGACCACCGGGCGGCGGTCGCGGCAGGCCAGCATCAGCGGCTCGAAGGCGGCCTCGTGCACGGGGATCCGCGGCTCCAGGGCGCCATGCGCCTCGTACGGGTCGACGTCCTCGGGCAGCCCGGCCGCACGCAGCTTCTGCAGGGCGCCGCTGGCCGCGCCCGCGAGCCGGGCCTGCTGCCACACCTTGGCGGCCAGGCCCAGGGCGGCGGCCTCCTCGGCGTCCAGGGTGATGGGCGGCAGACGGTTGCTGTCCCGGCGGGCCAGGTAACCGACCTCGCCCTCCAGGTTCTCGACGGTCTCGATGACCAGCCCGAGCTCGCGCAGATCGTCCTTGTCACGCTCGAACATCCGGCTGAAGGAGTCGTCGGACCCCGCCTCGAGATAGGCCTCGATGGACTCGCGCAGCTCACGCTTGCTGAGCGGCCGCCGCGTCCCGAGCAGACACAGCGCGAGGTTCATCAGCCGCTCGGCCTTGGCAATGGCCATCGACGCCCTTCGCCTTCCCTATGGTGCTTCCGACCGATGACCGTACCGCTCCGGCGTGTCACGGCAAAAGCCGATGCAAAAGCCGAGGGCCCATGCGGACAGCACGGGCCCTCGTTCGACCAGGATCGGTCAGCGCTTGGCAACGCCCACCAGGTCGCAGACGAAGATCAACGTCTCGCCCGGAGCGATCCGGCCACCGGCGCCGCGGTCGCCGTACGCGAGGTGCGCCGGGATGACCAGCTGGCGGCGACCGCCGACCTTCATGCCCTGCACACCCTTGTCCCAGCCCTGGATGACCTGGCCGATACCGAGCTGGAAGTCCAGCGGGGTACCACGGTTCCAGGAAGCGTCGAACTCCTCACCGGTGGAGAACGCGACGCCCACGTAGTGAACCTTGACGAAGTCGCCGGCCGCGGCGACCTCGCCGTCCCCCTCCCAGATGTCCTTGATCTCGAGGTCGGCGGGCGGCTCGCCGCCCGGGAAGTCGATCTCGGGCTTGTCGATGCTCACGTCTGAAGCTCCTGCTTGTGTACGACTCGGAACGCGGACAGTCTTTCATCTCCGGGCCACTCGCGCCCGCGGCGGGCGGCCCGCACCACCAGGCCCTACATCGCCGCCAGGATGTCCACGGTGAACACCAGGGTGGAGCCCTTCTTGACCGGCCCCTCACTGGGCGGCGTGTCGCCGTACCCCAGGTCCGGGGGCACCACGACCAGGACCCGGCTGCCCACCTTCTTGCCGGTGACACCGTCGGCCAGACCCTTGAGGACCTGCTGCATCTGCGACACCGAGAACTGGCTCAGCCGCCCCGAGCCGTACGTCGCCTGGAACGTCTTGCCGCTGTCCCACACCACGCCCTTGAACTGGCACAGAACGGTCTGGCTCGCCTTGACCTCGGCGCCGTCGCCCTCCAGGACATACTCCGACACCAGCTTCTTCGGCGGATCCGACTCGGGGATCTTGATCGACGGAGCCTTGCCGTCGGTGTTCGTACCGATCTTCGGCAGGGCGGCATCGCTCTGCGCGACCGGCTTGCCCTCGCTGGAGCTCTTGGAGTTGAAGGAGTCCAGCAGGTCCACCACGAAGACCAGCGTGTCGGTGCCCTTGATACCCGCATCCGGATTGCCCGACTTGCCGTACCCCAAGCTCGGCGGCACAGCCACCTCGATCCGGCTGCCGACCTTCTTGCCCGCCAGCCCGTACCGCCAGCCGTCGATGATGCTGCCCTGGGCAAGCTGCATGACCAGCGGCGACTTACGGTCGTAGGAGTTGTCGAAGACCTTCGCGGAGTCCCAGATCTGGCCCAGATAGTGCGCCTGGACGAAGTCGTTCTCCGCGATCGTACGACCACTGCCCGCGATCACCGTCTTGACCGCCAGGTTCTTCGACGGATCACCCGAACCCTTGGCGACCGTCGGCTTCTCCCCGAACTTCGTACCCGCCGTGATGGCCGGCAGCGGCCCGTCCACGATCTTCGGCGGCGGAGCGGCGGAGACCGACGGCGACGCACTCGCCTTGCTCGAATCGGACGATCCGTCGCCACAACCGGCGAGCGTGACCAGTCCTGCGGGAACGGCGGCAAGGAGAAGCGAGCGTCGGCGCACGGGGGGAGCCTCGTAATCGGTCGATCTTGCGGATGGCGTGCGCGCAACTCTACGACGTGAGAAGGGCGCCGTACGGGAAACGTACGGCGCCCACGAAACGTGCCGCTCACATACCGGCGATCAGCTTCTCCACCCGGTCGTCCACCGAACGGAACGGGTCCTTGCACAACACCGTCCGCTGCGCCTGGTCGTTCAGCTTCAGATGCACCCAGTCGACCGTGAAGTCCCGGCGCTGCTCCTGCGCCCGGCGGATGAAGTCGCCCCGCAGCCGCGCCCGAGTGGTCTGCGGCGGAACCGACTTGCCCTCGAAGATCTTCAAGTCGTTGCAGATCCGGGTGGCTTGCCCCTTCCTCTCCAGAAGGTAATACAGGCCACGACGACGGTGGATGTCGTGATACGCGAGGTCTATCTGAGCGACCCGCGGATGCGACATCGTCATGTTGTGCTTCGCCCGGTACCGCTCGATGAGCTTGTACTTCATGACCCAGTCGATCTCGGTGCCGATGCGGTCGAGATCCTCCGTCTCGATCGCGTCCAGCGTCCGGCCCCACAGCTCCAGGACCTGCTCGACCGTGCCGGTACGGATACCGCGGCGCTCACAGAAGTCCACGGCCTTCTCGTAGTACTCCCGCTGCACCTCCAGCGCGGAGGCCTCCCGGCCGCTGGCCAGGCGCACCTTGCGCCGGCCGGTGATGTCATGGCTGACCTCGCGGATCGCCCGGATCGGGTTCTCCAGGGTGAGATCCCGCATCACCGTGCCCGCCTCGATCATGCGCAGCACCAGATCGGTGGCACCGACCTTGAGCAGCATGGTCGTCTCGGACATGTTCGAGTCACCGACGATGACATGCAGCCGGCGGTAACGCTCGGCGTCCGCGTGCGGTTCGTCGCGGGTGTTGATGATGGGCCGGGAACGGGTCGTCGCCGAGGAGACGCCCTCCCAGATGTGCTCCGCCCGCTGGCTCACGCAGTACACCGCACCGCGCGGAGTCTGCAGTACCTTGCCCGCCCCGCACAACAGCTGCCGGGTGACCAGGAACGGAATGAGGATGTCCGCGAGCCGGGAGAACTCCCCGTGCCGGGCCACCAGATAGTTCTCGTGGCAACCGTAGGAGTTGCCCGCCGAGTCGGTGTTGTTCTTGAAGAGGTAGACGTCGCCCGCGATTCCCTCCTCGTGCAGGCGTCGTTCCGCGTCCACCAGGAGTCCTTCGAGAATGCGCTCGCCGGCCTTGTCGTGGGTGACCAGTTCGATCACATTGTCACATTCGGGTGTCGCATATTCCGGATGTGACCCCACGTCGAGATAGAGCCGGGCGCCGTTTCGCAGAAAGACATTACTGCTGCGGCCCCATGACACGACACGGCGGAAGAGGTACCGCGCCACCTCGTCAGGCGACAGGCGGCGCTGTCCCCTGAACGTGCACGTGACGCCGTACTCGTTCTCCAGCCCGAAAATGCGGCGGTCCATGAGTGAACATTACGCCCGATCCCCCGAGCTGAAACGGGGTTCGGCAGCACGATTTGGATCATTTTCCGATGAAGCCGCAACCACCGCGCTCCCGACGGGAGCTGCGAGGACCCGCCCCGTGGTCAGCAGGACCAGCAACGACACCGCCCCCGCGGCACCCGGTACGGCGAACCCCCACAGCGCACCGCCCGCCTGGACGACCGGCCCCGCCAGGCCCGTTCCGACCGACGCACCCACGGTGAACGTCGTCACGAGCCAGGAGAACGCCTCGGTGACCGTACCCCTCGGCGCGTGCCGGTCGACGATGATGAACGCACAGGCGATGCACGGCGCGAGGAACACCCCGGAGACCGCCGTGAGCAGCACCATCGCCACCGCGCCCGGCATCAACGTCAACGGCAGGTAACACACCGCCAGAAGACCGACCAGCACCCTCAGTCGGCGCTCGGGCACACCGTCCCACTGCCGCGCCCCGTACACCGTGCCGCCCACCAGCGCCCCGAGGCCCAGCGCCGCCATCAGCCAGCCGTACACCGCGTCACCGCCGTGCTCGTCGGCGTACGGCACCGAGGCCACCGTGATGGAGCCCAGCGCCATGCCCACGAACAGGAAGGCGGCCAGCAGGACCAGCAGGCCCGGCGAGCGCAGGGCACCCAGCCAGTGTGCCTCGCGGGGCGCCGAGCGCCACGCGCGCGAGGGCGGCGAGACGACCACCGACAGCGCGCCCAGCACCCCCACGACGTTGAGGACGAGCAGCGCGGCCCGCTCCGACCACAGCGACACGCACAGCGTCACCAGCAGCGGTCCGACCGTGAACATGACCTCCTGGGCCACGGCGTCCATCGCGTACGCCGTGTGCACCTGCTCCTCCCGGCGCAGCACGGAGGGCCACAGGGCCCGCAGACCGCCCTCCAGGGGCGGGGTGAACAGCCCGGCCGCCGCGACCGACGCGTAGGCGAGCGGCAGCGGATCGGTGCCGGTGAAGGCGAAGACGGCCATCGCCAGGGCCGAGACCACCGCGGCGGGCAACTGGACACGCGGCTGCCCGTGCAGGTCCACCAGCCGCCCGAGCACCGGCTGGCCCACCGCGTTGGCGATGCCGTAGACGGCCGCCAGCGCCCCGGCGAGGCTGTACGTGCCGCCCTGGGCGCGGACGAACAGCACCAGCGCGATGGCGGCAGTGGCGTTCGGCAGACGGCCCACCAGCGTGCCGGTCAGCAGCCGGACCGCGTGCTTCGCCCTGAGGATCTCCAGGTACCCCGCGGCCATCGGCTGCCTCCAGGTTTTACGTATAACGTCGACGTTCCATACGTACCATGTGCGCTGTCACGCGTCCAGACGAAGGACCGGCGCGGACCCGGCCAGAAGGAGCGCACCCACGGTGGCACGCAGCAGCACGCGCCCGACGAGCCGGGACGTCGCCCAGGCCGCCGGAGTCTCGCAGGCGGCCGTCTCGCTCGTCCTCGGCGACAAATGGCGCGGCAGGGTCTCGGCCGCCACCGCGGAACGCGTACGACAGGCCGCACGCGACCTCGGCTACCGGCCCAACCTCGCCGCCCGCAACCTCCGCCTGGGCCGCACCCGCACCGTCCTGCTCGTCGTCCCCGCCCTGACCACCGAATTCTTCGCCGGCGTCTACACCGGCGCCGCCCGCGTCGCCGCCCAGCACGGCTTCGGAGTCGTCCTCTACCCCTCCCCCGAAGGCATCGGCCCCGCCCGCGACCCCTTCGCCTCCGCCCAGGCCGCCCTCGACGGCGTCATCGCCTCCTCCATGGCCGCCGACGCCCTCACCGCCATCCGCGGCGACCAACTCCCCCTCGTCATGCTCGACAGCGACCCCCGGGGCAGCCTGGGCGCCGCCACCGTCAACCTCGACATCACCGACGGCGTACGCCAGGTCGCCGAACACCTGCTGGAACTGGGCCACCGGCGCTTCCTGCACCTGGCCGCGGACGTCGCCTCCTGGACCTTCGAGGTGCGCGCACGCGAACTGGCGGCGCGGCTGAGCACCGTAACCGGCACCGCGGTACGGACGATCCACGCCCCCATCTCCATCGAAGGCGCCCTCACCGCCACCGAAGCCGCCCTCTCCGGCCCCGGCCCCCGCCCCACCGCCCTGGTCTGCGACGACGACAAACTCGCCGCGGGCGCCTACAAGGCCCTG
The DNA here is from genome assembly GCF_055639495.1 of Streptomyces sp. NPDC039424. NCBI lineage: Bacteria > Bacillati > Actinomycetota > Actinomycetes > Kitasatosporales > Streptomycetaceae > Streptomyces > Streptomyces sp. NPDC039424. Next base: position 17,843 of record NZ_JBVKAI010000016.1, on the reverse strand, counting down.
CGCCGCCTCGGCCTGCGCGTGCCCGACGACATCTCCGTCACCGGCCTCGACGACCTCGCCCTCGCCACCGCCCTCGACCCCGAGCTCACCACCGTCCGCCTGGACGCGGAGCTCTTCGGTGAACGCGGCATGCGGGCCCTCCTCGCGGTCCTGGAGGGTCAGGAGCCCGAGAGCGGCGACATCCCGGTCGAACTGGTCGTACGGGGCTCCACGGCGGCCCCCCGCCACGCCTGACCTACGCCACGCGCCCCGGCCGAGCGAGTCGGCCGGGGCGCGTGGCGAGCAGGGTGGGACCGAGGAGGGTTACTCCTCCTCCTCGGCGCTCTCCGCCTCCGTGCTCGCGCCGTTCGCCTCCAGCAGACGGCCCAGCTGGCGGCCGACGATGCGCTTGAACTTGCGCTGCTGCGGACGCGTACGGTCCAGCACCGCCACCTCCAGCCGCTCGGCGGGGATCTCCCGCTCGCTGCCGTTGGTGTCACGGGACAGGGCCTGCACGGCCAGCTTCAGCGCCTCAGCCAGCGACATCCCGTCGCGGTGACGCTGGTCCAGGAAGCTGCTGATCTGCTCGGCGTTGCCACCCACCGCGACCGAGCCGTGCTCGTCCACGATCGAGCCGTCGTGCGGCAGACGGTAGATCTGGTCGCCCTCCGGGGTCTCCCCCACCTCGGCGACCACCAGCTCCACCTCGTACGGCTTCTCGGCCGCGCTGGAGAAGATCGTGCCCAGCGTCTGGGCGTAGACGTTGGCCAGGCCCCTGGCCGTCACATCGTCCCGGTCGTAGGTGTAACCGCGCAGGTCGGCGTAGCGCACGCCGCCGATCCGCAGGTTCTCGTACTCGTTGTACTTGCCGGCGGCCGCGAAGCCGATCCGGTCGTAGATCTCGCTGAACTTGTGCAGCGCGCGGGACGGGTTCTCACCGACGAACACGATGCCGTCGGCGTACTGGAGCACCACGAGGCTGCGGCCACGGGCGATGCCCTTGCGGGCGTACTCCGCCCGGTCGGCCATGGCCTGCTGGGGTGAGACATAGAACGGCGTCGACACCGGTTATCCGTCCCTTTCTGTGGAAGTCACTGGATCACCTGGACAAGGAGGGCTCGGACCTACAGCAGCGCGGCCCGCGGGCCGTCGGGCTGCTCCAGACGCCGCTCCAGGATCGCGCGGGCGATCTCGGAGGACTCGTCGTCGGTGAGCCGGCGGAAGCCGTCCTCGGTGATCACGGTGACGATGGGGTAGATCCGGCGGGCGACATCGGGACCACCGGTCGCCGAGTCGTCGTCTGCCGCGTCGTAGAGGGCCTGCACCACGAGCGTGGTGGCCTGGTCCTCGGTCAGGTCCTCGCGGAACAGCTTCTTCATGGCACCGCGCGCGAAGATCGAGCCGGAGCCCGTCGCCGCGTAGCCGTGCTCCTCGGAGCGGCCGCCCGTGACGTCGTAGGAGAAGATGCGGCCCCTCTCGCGGTCCACGTCGTACCCCGCGAAGAGTGGCACCACGGCCAGGCCCTGCATGGCCATGCCGAGGTTGGACCGGATCATGGTCGACAGCCGGTTCGCCTTGCCCTCCAGCGACAGCTGGGCGCCCTCGACCTTCTCGAAGTGCTCCAGCTCCAGCTGGAAGAGCTTGACCATCTCGACGGCCAGACCCGCGGTGCCGGCGATGCCGACGGCCGAGTACTCGTCCGCCGGGAACACCTTCTCGATGTCCCGCTGGGCGATCATGTTGCCCATGGTGGCCCGGCGGTCACCGGCGAGGACCACACCGCCCGGGAAGGTCACGGCGACGATGGTGGTGCCGTGGGGCGCCTCGATCACGCCCTGCGTGGGAGGCAGCTGCCGGTTGCCGGGCAGCATCTCGGGCTGGTGCTCGGAGAGAAAGTCCATGAAGGACGAGGACCCAGGCGTCAGGAAGGCAGCTGGTAGACGCCCGGTGCTACGAGTGTTGGCTTCCACGCGTTTCCTTCCACGTATGCAGCAGCCCGCCTTATGGCCTCGGGCTGATCCTTGAACTGCCCCAGTGCGGCGTTGCAGCTGAAGCACAGTACGCCACGGACCCTACCCGTCTCATGGCAGTGATCCACATGTGCGGGCGGAGCCGCAAGACATATGCAGCAGACGCCCCCTTGGGAGGCGGTCAACGCTTCCCGCTCGGCTTCGGTGAGGCCGTACTGGCGCTTGAGATGCCCCTGCCGCCCCTGGGCCGCCCGACACGCTTTGCAACGCGTGGACAAGCCGTCGGATGCGGTGGCATTGCGATGCCATTCGCTGTGAGGCTTGATCTCGCCGCACGTACGGCAGAGCTTGTGTCCGTCCGGGACCTCGACCGTCTCCCGCACGGGCTTACCCATGGCCTCGCGGCGGCGCCGGTAGTGCGCAGCGCTGTATCGGGCCACGCACTCCCGGCATCGCGGCTGAAGGCCGTCGCGCCGGTTCCTGTCACGCGCGAATGCCTCAAGAGGCAAGTCCCGCTCACAACCCGCGCAGTACTTGGCGTTCGGCTCGCCAGCCACCCTCATCCCCCGCAACTTGCAATTCGAAGGTGAAAGTGCCTTGACGACCCCTACTCGCCACCTTTTTGCACGAAGCTCCGAACGAAATCCTCGGCATTTTCCTCGAGTACGTCGTCGATCTCGTCCAGGACGGAGTCCACGTCGTCGCTCAGCTTCTCGTGCCGCTCCTTGAGGTCCTCGGAGCCCTGCGCTTCCTGCGTCTGCTCCTCGACCTCCTCGGTGGAGCGCGTCGCCTTCTGCTGGCCGCCGCCGGTGTCCTTGGTCGCCATAACCCTCACCCCGCTCAGTTCGCCCGACATGGTCGACAGGTCGGCATTCCTGCCGATCGGTGATGATCAGACCCTACAAGCCGGGTCCGACATCGACCCCGCAGTTTCTCCAACGTACGGGGGCCACCTCGATGATTCCCTCGCACAGGGAATTCCACCCCGGATCCCGGGGGTGGGCCGGGTGCCAGTTCAGCCGCCGGACAGGACCCTGACCAGGTCCTCGGCCGTGCGGCAGCGGTCCAGGAGTTCCTTGACGTGATTACGCGTTCCGCGAAGCGGTTCCAGGGTTGGGACGCGCTGGAGGGAGTCCCGCCCGGGCAGGTCGAAGATCACCGAGTCCCAGGAGGCCGCCGCGACGTCGTCGGCGTACTGCTCCAGGCAGCGCCCGCGGAAGTAGGCGCGCGTGTCCTCCGGCGGCTTCGTACGGGCCCGGTCGACCTCGGCCTCGTCCAGGAGGCGCTTGATGCGCCCGCGGGCCACCAGGCGGTTGTACAGGCCCTTCTCGGGCCGTACGTCGGCGTACTGGAGGTCCACCAGATGCAGCCGGGCGGCGTCCCAGTCGAGGTTGTCGCGGCGGCGGTAGCCCTCCATGAGCTCGCGCTTGGCGACCCAGTCGAGCTCGCCGGCGAGGCTCATGGGGTCGTTCTCGAGCCGGTTGAGGGTGTCCTCCCAGCGGGACAGGATGTCCTTGGTCTGCTCGTCGGCGTCGGCGCCGAAGCGCTCCTCGACGTACTTGCGGGACAGCTCGAAGTACTCCATCTGGAGCTGGACCGCGGTGAGTGTGCGGCCGCTGCGCAGCGTGACCAGGCGCTTGAGCGTCGGGTCGTGGGAGACCTGGTGGAGGGTGCGGACGGGCTGGTCCACGGCCAGGTCGACGGCGATGAAGCCGTCCTCGATCATGGACAGGACCAGGGCGGTCGTGCCCAGCTTGAGGTAGGTGGAGATCTCCGAGAGGTTGGCGTCGCCGATGATCACGTGCAGGCGGCGGTATTTCTCCGCGTCCGCGTGGGGCTCGTCCCGGGTGTTGATGATCGGGCGCTTGAGGGTGGTCTCCAGTCCGACCTCGACCTCGAAGTAGTCGGCGCGCTGACTGAGCTGGAAGCCGTGTTCGTGGCCGTCCTGGCCGATGCCGACGCGACCGGCGCCGGCGAAGACCTGGCGGGAGACGAAGAAGGGCGTGAGGTGGCGCACGATGTCCGAGAAGGGGGTTTCCCGCTTCATCAGGTAGTTCTCGTGCGTGCCGTAGGACGCGCCCTTGTTGTCGGTGTTGTTCTTGTAGAGGTGGATCGGCTGTGCGCCGGGGAGCTGGGCGGCGCGTTCGGCGGCCTCGGCCATGATCCGTTCGCCGGCCTTGTCCCAGAGGACGGCGTCGCGGGGGTTGGTGACCTCGGGGGCGCTGTATTCGGGGTGTGCGTGGTCGACGTAGAGACGTGCGCCGTTGGTGAGGATCACGTTGGCGAGGCCGATGTCCTCGTCGGTGAGCTGGCTGGCGTCGGCGGCCTCGCGGGCGAGGTCGAAGCCTCGCGCGTCGCGCAGCGGGTTCTCCTCCTCGAAGTCCCAGCGGGCCCGGCGGGCCCGGTGCATCGCCGCCGCGTAGGCGTTGACGATCTGGGACGAGGTGAGCATGGCATTGGCATTGGGGTGGCCGGGGACGGAGATCCCGTACTCCGTCTCGATGCCCATTACTCGCCGTACGGTCATGCGGCCCTCCTTGCCCGGCGGCGCCCTCGGTCTTGGACGCCGCTCAAGTACCGCTGGCGCTCCGGTGCGTGTGCGGTGCCCGTCCCCGCACTGCGCGACTCGGCGGTAGGAAAGAGCCTAGAACGCCTTTGCGCTGGTGGGGAGATCATTTGCGTCATTGCCTGCTCCAGCCGTGGCCCCGGAAAACAGTCGGCTGCGGGTACCCGTGGAGGGCACCCGCAGCCGCCCTGCTTTTACAGGTACTGACCGGTGTTCGCCACCGTGTCGATGGAGCGTCCGGTGTCCGCGCCCTGCTTTCCGGTGATGAGGGTACGGATGTAGACGATCCGTTCGCCCTTCTTTCCGGAGATCCGGGCCCAGTCGTCGGGGTTGGTGGTGTTGGGGAGGTCCTCGTTCTCCTTGAACTCGTCCACGCATGCCTGGAGGAGGTGGGAGACGCGGAGTCCCTTCTGGTTGTGTTCCAGGAATTCCTTGATCGCCATTTTCTTGGCGCGTCCTACGATGTTTTCGATCATGGCGCCGGAGTTGAAGTCCTTGAAATAGAGGACTTCCTTGTCGCCGTTGGCGTAGGTGACTTCCAGGAAGCGATTTTCCTCGGATTCGGCGTACATGTGCTCGACCGCGGTCTGGATCATGCTCTGGACCGTGGTGGACTTGTCGCCGCTGTGCTCGCCGAGGTCGTCCGCGTGGAGCGGGAGGCGCTCGGTGAGGTACTTGCCGAAGATGTCCTTGGCCGCTTCGGCGTCCGGACGCTCGATCTTGATCTTCACGTCGAGCCGGCCGGGCCGCAGGATGGCGGGGTCGATCATGTCCTCTCGGTTGGAGGCACCGATCACGACCACGTTCTGCAGGCCTTCCACGCCGTCGATCTCGGCGAGCAGCTGCGGGACGATGGTGTTCTCCACGTCCGAGCTGACGCCGGAGCCGCGGGTGCGGAAGAGGGACTCCATCTCGTCGAAGAAGACGATGACGGGGGTGCCCTCGCTGGCCTTCTCCCGGGCTCGCTGGAAGACGAGGCGGATCTGCCGCTCGGTCTCGCCGACGTACTTGTTCAGGAGCTCGGGGCCCTTGATGTTGAGGAAGAAGCTCTTGCCGGCGGCCTGGCCGGTGACCTCGGCGACCTTTTTGGCCAGCGAGTTGGCGACGGCCTTGGCGATGAGCGTCTTGCCGCATCCGGGGGGCCCGTAGAGGAGGACGCCCTTGGGTGGGCGCAGTTCGTGCTCCTTGAACAGGTCCGGGTAGAGGTACGGCAGCTCGACGGCGTCGCGGATGGCCTCGATCTGGCCGCCGAGGCCGCCGATCTGCTCGTAGCCGATGTCGGGGACCTCTTCGAGGACGAGTTCCTCGACCTCGCTCTTGGGAACGATCTCGTAGACGTAGCCGGAGCGGGGTTCGAGCAGCAGGGCGTCGCCGGGGCGGATGGTGACGTCCAGCAGCGGCTCGGCGAGCCGTACCACCCGTTCCTCGTCGGTGTGCCCGAGCACCAGGGCGCGCTCGCCGTCCTCGAGGATCTCCTTGAGGGTGACGATGTCCCCGACGCGCTCGTACTCCATGGCTTCGACCACGTTGAGCGCTTCGTTGAGCATTACTTCCTGGCCGCGCCTGAGGTCGTCGACTTCGACGCTCGGGCTCACGTTCACCCGGAGCTTGCGGCCCCCGGTGAAGATGTCGGCGGTGCCGTCCTCGTTCGCCTGCAGGAAGACACCGAAGCCGGCGGGCGGCTGGGCGAGCCGGTCGACCTCCTCCTTGAGGGCCACGATCTGGTCGCGGGCCTCGCGGAGCGTGTTGGCGAGTCGCTCGTTCTGGGCGGACACGCCGGCCAGGTTCGTCTGCAGCTCGACGATCCGCTCTTCGAGAATCCTCGTGTGTCGCGGAGAGTCGGCGAGCTTGCGTCGCAGGACGGCGATCTCCTGCTCAAGGTAGGCGATCTGCCCGGCCGGGTCGTCGGACCCTCGTCCCGGGCGGATGCCGCGGTTCATGTCGTCGTCGTGGGCTGCCACGGTCCTCACCTCCTCCAAGGGGAGCTGGACGCTTCCAGACCCTACCTGGGTGGGTGTCGATTGAAACCCCTAGATCACAAAGACTGTCAAGGTGTGTCCGATCTTCACCCTTGCGCTCTCCCTCACGCCAGGGGAATACCCACCGAACATGCTTGGGAAGCCGCCGGGGGTAGGGTCGAAGCGTTCAACACCCGTCAGAGCTGGCCGGATTCCCGTCGGCTCGGCGTCCAAACGGCAGGAGAGATGAGCGTGCAGCAGGCGACTCGAAGCGGCGGCGAGGCGCTGGAGGTCTGGATCGACCAGGATCTGTGTACGGGCGACGGGATCTGTGCCCAGTACGCGCCGGAGGTGTTCGAGCTGGACATCGACGGCCTGGCCTACGTGAAGGGCCCGGACGAGGAGCTGCTGCAGGCCAAGGGGGCCACAACGCCCGTACCGCTGCCGCTTCTCACGGATGTGGTGGACTCGGCGAAGGAGTGTCCGGGGGACTGCATCCATGTGCGTCGGGTTTCGGACAAGGTGGAAGTCTACGGTCCCGACGCGGAGTGACCTTGCGGGCACTTGCCGTGAGCATTGTCTGATTTCTCACATGCCCGCGCCCCAAGGCGCGGGTTTCAGACGTTGTGGGCCTCGGTGGGCGTGGAGCGGGTGAACGCGTTGCCCTTCCACTGCCACTTGGTGGGGGTCTTGAGGTCGGGGCAGCAACTCGGTACGTCCTCCGTGGAGTAGCCGAGGAGGGTGGCGGTGACGGCTCCGGCGCGGACGGTGAAGTCGGTGACGGTGAGCCGGTCCTTGGGGTCGACGAGGGTGGCGACCACGCGGGGCTTCTTGGTGTCGGCGGCCCGGGTGAGGACGTAGACGCCGTCGGGAGGGGTGCCCATGGCGGAGTCGCAGTGGACGACGGCGACCGTTTCGGGGCTGCCGTCGCCGTCGAGGTCTCCGGTCGCCTTCTTGGCCACGACGGCCTTCAGCGGTCCGCACCGCAGGGGGAAGGTGACACCTGTGGTGGCGGGCGGCGCGGCGGCGACGGGGGCGCTCTTCGTCTCGGGGCCGGCGGTCGGCTGGGCGGCGGTGGCGGAGCCGGGTTGGAGGAGCGAGGAGAGGGCCACGACCCCGGCGACGGCGGTGGCGGTTGCGACCCAGTGGATGGGGCGGGGGTGGGCGTGAGCGAGTTCCGGTACGGCGGATTGCTGCACTAGGAGCGTCTCCTGGGGGGGCTGTGCCGGTGGGGTGGCCAGCATGGTGCCACACGTCACAGTTTGGGGGAACGGCGGGGTCAGGGGTTCCTTCGCCCGGTGGGGCGTGGGGTGCCTGGTGCTCCGTCAACGGACGGGCGCCGTGGCGGAGTTCCGGGTGGGTCCCGGGAACTTCGTCACGGCGCCTGTGCGTTGGTGCTGCGAGGGCGGCAAAGGCTGCCTCGGGGTGGCAACGCCGTAAAGGGGACGGCGTCAGCGGCCGGCGCCTCCGTCGGCGTTGGGGCCGGCGTAGTCCTCGCCGTAGGCGCCCTTGGCAGGGCGGCGGCGGCGCATGGGGGGCTCGACTCCGTCGGCGAGGCGGCGGGCGGTGAGGAGGAAGCCGGTGTGGCCGATCATCCGGTGGTCGGGGCGGACGGCCAGGCCCTCGATGTGCCAGTTGCGGATCATGGTCTCCCAGGAGGTCGGCTCGTTGAAGCAGCCGATCTCGCGGATGGACTCCACGGTCCGGGCGAGCTGGGTGGTGGTGGCGACGTAGCAGCACAGGATGCCGCCGGGCACCAGCGCCTTGGAGACGGCCTCCAGGCACTCCCAGGGGGCGAGCATGTCGAGGATGACGCGGTCGACGTCGGTGTCGGACAGGTTGTCCTGGAGGTCGCCGACGGTGAGCTGCCACGCGGGGTGGGGGCCGCCGAAGTAGCGCTCGACGTTCTGCTTCGCGATCTCGGCGAAGTCCTCGCGCCGCTCGTAGCTGTGCAGCATGCCCTGGTCGCCGATGGCGCGCAGCAGGAAGCTGCTGAGGGAGCCGGAGCCGACGCCGGCTTCCACGACGCGGGCGCCGGGGAAGATGTCGGCGAAGGCGAGGATCTGCCCCGCGTCCTTGGGGTAGACGACGGCTGCCCCGCGGGGCATGGACAGGACGTAGTCGGGGAGCAGGGGGCGCAGCGCGAGGTAGGCGACGTTTCCGGTGGTGCGGACAACGCTGCCCTCGGGAGCGCCGATCAGTTCGTCGTGCGGGAAGGAACCCTTGTGGGTGTGGAAGTTCTTCCCGGCCTCGAGCGTGAACGTGTAGTGGCGGCCCTTGGGGTCGGTCAGCTGTACCTGGTCCCCGACCTTGAAGGGCCCGCGCCTGCGGGCGGCACCGGTCGGTTCGGACATGTGACCAGCCTACCGGCGTTTGCGGGGGCCGCCGACCACCTGGGCGGGCTCTCCTAGGGCTGTGCCGTGGGGCGGGCCATGGCTTTCACGAAGGCGCGTTCCACGTCGGCCGCGGACAGGACGCCGTAGATCTCGCCGGTTTCCTCCACGACGAGGTATTCGGTCGCGGGGGTGGCGCGCAGGGCGTCGAGGAGGGGTTCTCCGGCCAGTTCGGCGGAGACGCGCATGCCGTCGGTGAGTTCCTGGGCGAGGCCGCCGACGGTGACCCAGGGGCGGCGGTGTTCGGGTACGCCGACGATGGCGGCTTCGCGGACGAGGGAGAGGGGGTTGCCGTCGGCGTCGACGACGACCAGGGCGCGGGCGCCGGCGGCGTTGGCGCGGCGCAGGGCCTCGGACAGCGGGGTGTCGGTCTCCACGGGGACGGCCCGGCGGGTGAGGCTGCGGGCGCGCAGCTCGGGCAGGTGTTCGCGTAGCCGGGCCATGCGCAGGCTGTTGCCGGCGCCGGTCCAGATGATCGCGGCGAGGATCGCGGCGAGCAGGGCGTCGGTGACGGTGTCCATGCCGACGTTGTCCTCGGCGGTGGAGCCGAGTGTGCCGGACTGGTTGAGCAGGGGGAGGCCGATGAGGACGGCCACGGCGAGGGCGCGGCCGACCCAGGCGGCGGCGATCGTGCCGCTCATGGGCTTGCCGGTGATCTTCCAGACGACGGCGCGGAGCATGCGGCCGCCGTCCAGTGGGAGGCCGGGCAGGAGGTTGAAGGCGGCGACGATGAGGTTGGAGATCATCAGGCCGGCCAGCAGGACGCCGGGGACGGTGCCGGGCTCGACGGGGAGCATGGCGAGGTAGAAGAGGCCGGCGAGTACGAGGGAGAGCAGGGGGCCGACGAAGGCCAGGACGAACTCGCGTCCGGGGGTCTCGGCCTCTTTCTCGATCTCGGATACGCCGCCGAAGAACTGGAGCTGGATGCGGCGGACCGGGAGTTTGAAGCGGATGGCGGCGACCGTGTGGGCGAGTTCGTGGATCAGTACGGAGGCGTAGAAGGCGACCGCGAAGAAGAGGGAGACGAGGTAGCGGGCGGCGCCGAGTTCGGGCAGTACGCGGTCGAGTTGTCCGCCGAACACCCAGGTGATGAGGGCGGCGACCAGGAACCAGCTGGGTGCGACGTACACCGGTACACCGAAGGGCCGGCCCATGAGGAGGCCGCCGCCGGGTTCGCGGGGGCGCTGGGGCGGACGGCCTTTGGTGGTGCCGGGCATGGTGTCCGGGGTCGTGCGGTGCTGGGGCGGGGGTCCGGTGGGGGTGGCGTGGGCGGTGGGCTCCGCTTCGGGGCGCCGGGTGGTGCCGCTCGCGGCCCCTGGGTCGGTGGTCGGCGGTATGGCGGTGGGGCTGTGGGTGTCGTCGCCGGTGGCGGGCGGGGTTGCGGGGTCCTCGCTGTGGGCGGCCGCGGGTCCCTGGCCGTCGTTCAGGGTCGGCGAGTGGACCGGGTCCTCGTCCCTGGCCTCGGGAGTTACCGGGCGGTCGTTCAGGGGCTCCGCGGACGGGGCGTCCTCGTCCTCGGCCGCCGGGGGCGTCGGGACGTCGGGGGTGGTGCCGTCGGCGTCGGGGGCGGCCGGTTCGTCCGGGGTGGGGGCCGGGGGCGTCGAGGGGTCGTGCGGCTCGGGCCCGGGGTGGCCGGGGGCCGGGGCCGTAGGACTCGCGGGGTGCTCGGTCGGCTCGTCGTTGCCGGACCGCGGCTGCCCGCTCCCGCCGCTCACGTCCACGGTGTCCCCTCGTTCGAAGCGTCTTCCGCGTCTGCCGGGTGCCGGGCGGAAGGGTTCTCGTGGTCGATGGTATGCGTCCGTCGTCACGCGTTCCGCCCCGGCACCCCCTGTGTTCCGTTCGCCGTTGTCCACAGGTGCGGCGGGCGGCTGGGTGACTGTCAGTGCTGGGCCGTATGGTCTGTGGTCATGGACAGCAGCATCGAGGGCGCGGCGGAGACCGGGCGCGGCGTGGGCGCGGAGGCGGACCCGGCGACGGTGGTTCCCCCGGCGGACGTCGCGGCCTCGCCCGTCGTGACAGCACCCGCCTCCTTGTCGCCCTCGCGGGCCAGTGACTTCATGCAGTGCCCGCTGTTGTACCGGTTCCGGGTGATCGACCGGCTGCCGGAGAAGCCGAGCGAGGCGGCGACCAGGGGGACGCTGGTGCACGCGGTTCTGGAGCGGCTCTTCGACGCGCCGGCCGCCGAGCGGACGGCGCCCCGGGCCAAGTCGCTGATCCCGGGTCAGTGGGACCGGCTGCGGGAGAGCAGACCCGAGGTGGTGGAGCTGTTCGCGGACGATCCGGAGGGCGAGCGGCTGGCCCGTTGGCTGGGCGAGGCGGAGCGGCTGGTGGAGCGCTGGTTCTCGCTGGAGGATCCGTCGCGTCTGGAGCCGGCCGAGCGTGAGCTGTTCGTGGAGGCGGAGCTGGAGTCGGGGCTGCGGTTGCGCGGGATCATCGACCGGGTGGACGTGGCGCCGACCGGCGAGGTGCGGATCGTCGACTACAAGACGGGGAAGGCGCCGAGGCCGGAGTACACCGAGGGCGCGCTGTTCCAGATGAAGTTCTACGCCCTGGTCGTCTGGCGGCTGAAGAACGTGGTTCCGCGCCGGCTGCAGCTGGTGTACCTGGGCAGTGGTGATGTGCTGACGTACGATCCGGTCCTCGCCGATCTGGAGCGGGTCGAGCGCAAGCTGCTCGCGTTGTGGGCGGCGATCCGGCAGGCGACCGAGACCGGGGAGTGGCGGGCGCGTCCGACGAAGCTGTGCGGCTGGTGCGATCACCAGGCGCACTGTCCGGAATTCGGCGGCACTCCCCCGCCGTATCCGCTGCCGGTGAGGGCGGCCGAGTCCGGGGCGGGGCCGCAGGGCAGAATGGGGCCGGACTAGCGAAGGAGACTTACGTGGCCATCCGCGTCCTATTGGTCGACGACCAGCCTCTGCTGCGCACCGGCTTCCGGATGATCTTGGAGGCGGAGCAGGACATCGCGGTCGTGGGTGAGGCCGGGGACGGCCTCCAGGCTCTCGACCAGGTGCGTGTCCTGCAGCCGGATGTGGTGCTGATGGACATCCGTATGCCGCGGATGGACGGGGTGGAGGCGACCCGGCAGATCACGGGGCCCGGGCGGGACGGTCCGGCGAAGGTGCTGGTGCTGACCACGTTCGACCTGGACGAGTACGTGGTGGAGGCGTTGCGGGCCGGGGCGAGCGGCTTCCTGCTCAAGGACGCGCCTGCCAACGAGCTGGTGCAGGCCATCCGGGTCGTCGCGGCCGGGGAGGCGATGCTGGCGCCGAGCATCACGCGTCGGCTGCTGGACAAGTACGCCACCCATCTGCCCTCGGGTGACGAGCCGGTGCCGGACACGCTGCACACGCTCACCGACCGGGAGGTCGAGGTGCTGAAGCTGGTGGCGCGGGGGTTGTCGAACGCCGAGATCGCCGCCGATCTGTTCGTCAGCGAGACCACGGTGAAGACGCATGTGGGTCATGTGCTGACCAAGCTGGGGCTGCGGGACCGGGTGCAGGCGGCGGTGTACGCGTACGAGAGCGGGTTGGTGCGTCCCGGCGCGCAGTAGCGGGAGTTGGCCGTACGACCGCCGAAGGGCGCCCCTTCCTTCCGGAGGGGCGCCCTTCGGCGTTGGTGGCGAGGGCGTCAGCCCTTGCTGAGTTCCCAGAAGCGGAACACGGTGGAGGCGTCGAGGCAGTACTCGAGGCCGTAGACGCCGTCGCGGACGACCGCGTACTGCTTGGCCTGCCAGACGGGCAGGACGGGGAGTTCGTCGGCGACGATGTTCTGGAGCCGGCCGAACTCCTTGCCGGTGGCGGAGCGGTCGCTCTGGGCGGCCGTGCGCGGGATGAGGGAGCCGGTGATCGTGCTGTTGGTGTAGTTGTTGCTCAGCACGTTGCCCTTGCCGAAGAACGGGGACGTGAAGTTGTCGGCGTCCGGGTAGTCGGGCACCCAGCCCTTCACGTACACGCCGTACTTGCCCTTGGCTATGTCCTTCTCGTACTGGCCGTAGGCGACGGACTTGACGTCGGCGTCGAACAGGCCGCTGGCGTTGAGCTGGGCGGCGATGGCCTTCAGCTCCTGGTCGGTGGCGGGGCCGTACCGGGAGGGGGTGGACCAGAGGGTGAGCTTGACCTTGCCGGTGATGCCGTCGGCCTGGAGGGCGGCGGCGGCCTTGGCCTTGGAGGGACGGGCGCCGTAGGTGTCGAAGTAGGCCGTGTTGTGGCCGGCGATACCGGCCGGGATGATCGAGTACAGCGGCGTCGCGGTGCCCCGGTAGACGTTCCTGATCAGGGCGTCGCGGTCGATCAGGTAGGCCATGGCCTTGCGGACGCCGAGCTTGCCGGCGACCGGGTCGTCCATGTTGAAGACCAGGTGCTGGACCTCGGCGCTGCTGCCCTCGATGACCTCGACGCCGCTGCTGTCGTCCTGCTTCTCGATGTCGGCGATGGCGCCCGCGGTGAGGCCGCGGTAGGCGATGTCGACGTCGTCGTCGAGGAGGGCCTCCTTCAGGGCGGCCTGGTCTCCGTGGAAGAACTTGATGGTCACGCCGGAGTTGTTGACCTTGGCGGTGCCCTTGTACTTGGAGTTGACGGAGAAGGCGGCCTCGTCGTCGCTGAAGGAGTCCAGCTGGTAGGGGCCGGAGCCGACGGCCTTGTGGTCCTTGCGCAGGCCGTCCGCGTCGTACTGCCGGTGGTCGACGATGGAGCCGGCGCCGGAGGCGATCTTGCTGGGGAAGGTGGCGTCCGGCACCTTCAGCCGGAACACCACGGTCTTCGGGTCCGGGGCCTCGACCGTGTCGAGCATCGGGAACATGATCGCCGGACCGGCCTCGTCGTCGATCTTCAGCATGCGGTCGAAGGAGAACTTCACGTCCTCGGAGGTGAGGGCGTCACCGTTGCTGAACTCGAGGCCGTCCTTGAGGGTGCACTTGTAGACCTTGGCCTGGGTGTCGGTGAAGGAGCACTCCTCGGCCGCCTCGGGCTGGGGGTCCGTACCGCCCTTGGGGAAGCTGAGCAGCGACTGGAAGACGTTGTTGAACAACAGCCATGAGCCGGGGTCGTAGCCGGAGGCGGGGTCGGTGGCGAGGACGTCGTCGGACATCCCCATCACCACAGAGGAGCCGGTGCCCCCGGAATCGCCGGTGTCCGAGCCGCAGCCGGTCAACAGGCCGGAGGCCAGCCCTGCCACGAGGGGCAGGACCGGCCACTGGTTGCGCATGTTCAATGGAGGTGCCTTGTCGTCGGTTCTCGTCACCCCGGGGCCGCGGTCACCGGCCCGGGCGGTCGGAAAGGACGTCAGCCGCTCACTCCGCGGCCGAGTTCCCACAGCTGAAGCGTCGAGGACGAGTTGAGGGCGTAGGAGGTGCCCGTGATGTCGTCCCGTGCGGCGACGTACTGCTTGCCCTGCCACAGCGGCAGGACCGGGACGTCGTCGGCGACAATGTCCTGGATCTCCGTCAGGCTCTTGGAGGCCGTGAGCCGGTCGGCCTCGCGGCGCGACTGCGGGATCAGGGTGTTGCGGATGTCGGTGTTGGCGTACGGCGTGCCGATGGTGTTGTCCTTGTCCAGGAACGGCGCGAGGAAGTTGTCGGCGTCCGGGAAGTCGGGGAACCAGCCCATGCCGTAGACGTCGTACTTGCCCTTCTGCTCGGCGGGCCGGAAGGTGTCCCAGGACGTGCCCTTGATGCTGACGTCGAACAGACCGCTGTCGTTGAGCTGCTGCCGCAGGATCTGGAACTCCTGCTTGGTGGCGGCGCCGTAGTGGTCGGTGGTGTAGTGCAGGGTCAGCTTCACCGGCGTGGTGATGCCGGCCTTGGCCAGCAGCGACTTGGCCTTGGTGACGCTGGGGTCGCCGTACTTGTTGAAGAACGAGTTGGAGTGGCCGGTGAGGGTGGCCGGGACCAGCGAGTACAGCGGCTCGGCCTGGGAGCCGTACACCTTGGAGACCAGCTCGCCGCGGTTGATGAGCTGGGCCATCGCCTCGCGGACGGCCTTGGTCTTCACGGTGGGCGCGTCGGTGTTGAAGCCCAGGTAGCGGATTTCCAGTCCGGGCATCTCGACGAGGTCGACGTTCTCGTTGGAGGCGCCGTCGAGCTTGTTGATCTGGTCCGGCGACATGGTGCGGGACATGACGTCGATGTCACCCTTGTCGATCGCGTCGCCCATGGCGTCGGCGTCGGCGAAGGAGCGCATCTGCACCTTGTCGTTGTTCACCTTCAGGCTCCCCTTGTAGTCGGGGTTCTTGGTGAAGGTGATGGTGACGGCCTCGTCGTTCTTGGTGTCGGCCTGGAGGGTGTAGGGGCCGGAGCCGTCGACGTCGAAGCCGTCCCGCAGCTTGTCCTTCTCGTAGTCCTCCGGGTTCACGATGCCCGCGACCGGAGTGGACAGCTTGTACGGGAAGGTGGCGTCGGCGGTCTTGAGGTGGAAGATCACCTCGCGGTCGCCCTGTGTCTCGATGGTGTCGACGGTCGACAGCAGAGCGAACACACCGCTGTCGGCCTTGATGCGCAGCGCCCGCTCGATCGAGTACTTCACGTCCTCGGCGGTGATGGCGTCGCCGTTGGCGAACTTCAGGCCGTCGCGCAGCTTGCAGGCGTAGCGCTCGTTGCCGCTGTCGGTGAAGCCGCAGCTCTCGGCTGCCTCGGGTACGGGGTCGCCTTCTCCCTTGGGCTGGATCATCAGGGTCTGCACGGTCTGGCGCAGGATGTTCCAGGTGCCGACGTCGTAGGCGTAGGCCGGGTCGAGCGGGGCCGGTGTGTTCTTCGTGGCCGTGAACCGGTCCGTGGTGCCGACGACGATCGCGTCGCCGCTCTTGCTCCCGCTGCTGTCTCCGCCACACGCGGCGAGAACCGGCGCGAGGAGGCCGACCACGGCCGGCAGCACCAAAGTCTTGCGGTTCATGCTCGGGTTACTCCAGGGCTGTTCGAGTCCGTGTATCCGGCATGCATGGGTGTCGCATCGGATCACGGGGGTAAGGGCGATGTTCTCGCGACGAGGTTAGTCCGCGCTTGCAGGAGGGTTCACAGCCGCCGGAGTTGAGTTCCCATCACACAGCGAAACCGGGTGTGGACGCACCGAAAACCCGACAGTGGCAGGATTAGTGCAGCGTTCCACCAATCGGGACACAAGGGCGCGCGAATTCCGCTCCAACAGGGGTGGCCAGCACACGCCGATCTTACTGTCGACCCCTTCTGACGTGGGGAACGTCACACTTCCAACTCGGGTGGTCAGTGGTGGAATTCGGCCGCGCGGCCTGCTTCGAATTCTTTCGGGGCGCACTCGGGTGTACTGCGGCGGGATTTTGTCCAATGGGCTTTGCACGCTGGGTGAACGCCTAGCGCATTTCCGTCATCAAGCCGCGCAGAAATGCCAGGTCGACCTCTTCGAGAGAGCTCACCACGGTACGCCGGGTGGCCGGGGCGATGGGGGCGACCGACGGCACCGCGACCACCTGGCAGCCCGCGGCCTCGGCCGCGGCGACCCCGGTCGCGGTGTCCTCGACGACCGCGCATCTGGCCGGGTCCGCACCCAGCCCGGCGGCCGCCAGCAGATAGGGGTCCGGGAACGGCTTGGTGCGCGAGACCTCGTCGCCGGCGATGGACAGGGCGAAGTGCTGGGGCCCGAGCGAGGTCAGCACACGGTCGATGATGCGGCGGTGCGAGGCGGAGACCAGGGCCGTGGGGATCTGCTGTTCGTACAGCTCCGCCAGGAGTCTGGCGGCGCCGGGCATCAGTGGCAGGGCACGTCCGATGCGCTCCTCGAAGCCGTCGTTGAGCAGCACGCTGAGCTCGGCGAAGGTGATGTCGGCGCCGGTGGCCTCGATGAGGAAGCCCGCGCTGCGGGCCATGGGCCCGCCGACCACGACATGGCGCCAGGAGTCGTCGAGGGTGTGGCCCAGACGGGCGAAGATCTCGACTTCGACGTCCCACCAGAAGCCCTCGGTGTCCACCAGGGTGCCGTCCATGTCGAGCAGTACCGCCTGGAGGGCGGAGCCTTCCGCCGTACGGGTTCCGAGCGCGGGGACCGTGCTGGTCATCGGGCGCACCTCCTGAAGGGACGATCAGGCCGGTTCCCGTGCGGGAACCGGCCTGCGGTGGATCGACCAGTGTACGACTGTCGCTGGTGAAGCGCCTTGTTTATCGCTTGGGGTCCGTCGTTCGGCCCCGCTCAGCGGGCATTGAAGTACTTCGCCTCCGGGTGGTGGATGACGATCGCGTCGGTGGACTGTTCGGGGTGGAGCTGGAACTCCTCCGACAGGTGGACGCCGATGCGCTCCGGCTGGAGCAGTTCGGCGATCTTGGCGCGGTCCTCCAGGTTGGGGCAGGCGCCGTAGCCGAGGGAGAAGCGGGCGCCGCGGTACTTCAGCGCGAACATGTCCTCGACGTCGCTCGGGTCCTCCCCGGCGAAGCCCAGTTCGGAGCGGACGCGGGCGTGCCAGTACTCGGCGAGGGCCTCGGCCAACTGCACGGACAGGCCGTGGAGTTCGAGGTAGTCGCGGTAGGAGTTGGACTCGAAGAGCCTGGCGGTCTCCTCGCCGATGCGGGAGCCGACGGTGACGACCTGGAGGCCGACCACGTCCGTCTCCCCCGATTCCTCCGGCCGGAAGAAGTCCGCCAGGCACAGGCGCCGGCCGCGTCGCTGACGCGGGAAGGTGAAGCGGGTGCGCTCGTTGCCCTGCTCGTCGAGGATGATGAGGTCGTCGTCCTTGGACACGCAGCGGAAGTAGCCGTACACCACGGCCGCCTCCAGCAGGTTCTCCGTCTGGAGCCGGTCCAGCAGACCGCGCAGCCGCGGCCGGCCCTCGGTCTCGACGAGTTCCTCGTAGCTCGGCCCGTCCCCGGTGCGGGCCTGCTTCAGCCCCCACTGGCCCTTGAACAGCGCGCCCTCGTCGAGCCAGCTGGCGTACTCCTTGAGCTGGATGCCCTTGATGACGCGGGTGTCCCAGAACGGCGGGGCGGGCACGGGGTTGTCGACGGCCACGTCGGAGCGCACAT
>NZ_JBVKAI010000015.1:0-195589 GCF_055639495.1 Streptomyces sp. NPDC039424 | reverse complement strand
CTCCGTGGTGACCGGCACGCCGGCGGGAAGACCCTCCAGCGTGGCGACGAGTGCGGGACCGTGGGACTCCCCCGCGGTCAGCCAGCGCAACCTGCCCGCCGTCGCGCCGCTCATGCCGCCTCCCGCCGGCCCGGCAGGGGCGCCGCCGCCCGCGACGTGGCGGCGGCCGACCAGGGCCTGCCACGGCGCTCCTCCGCCGTAAGCTCTCCCCCGACGACCCGCCAGGACCCCGCGGTCAGCCGGCGCAACCCGCTCACCGTCGCGCCGCTCATGCCGCCTCCCGCCAGCCCGGCAGGGGCGCCGCCGCCCACGACGTGGCGGCGGCCGACCAGGGCCTGCCACGGCGCGGGGCCGCGGGAGCCGTGGCCGTCCGGCCCGCGGCTCGCGGTGCCGGGTGCCGTCGGGGCAGCGCGGCCCCGAGCACGAGCGCGAGCGCGGCGACCTCCTCCGCCGTAGGCTCCCCCCTGACGACCCGCCAGGACCCCGCGGTCAGCAGGTCCTGTGCGCGAAACCTCTCGTCGCGGGCGCTCATTGGGGCGGGTTCCCATGCTTCCGGCCAGGCAGGGGGCTGTGTTTCTCGCGCAGCATGGCCAGCACTCCAATCAGTGCGGAACGGGTGTCCGCGGGGTCGATGACGTCGTCGACGAGGCCGCGTTCGGCCGCGTAGTAGGGATGCATCAGTTCGCGCCGGTACTCCTCGACGCGCTGCCGACGGGTGGCCTCCGGGTCCTCGGAGGCGGCGATCTCCCGCCGGAAGACGACACTGGCGGCGCCCTCGGCACCCATCACCGCGATCTCGTTGGTCGGCCAGGCCAGGCAGACGTCGGCGCCGATCGACCGCGAGTCCATCACGATGTAGGCGCCGCCGTAGGCCTTGCGCAGCACGATGGAGACCCGGGGCACGGTGGCGTCGCAGTACGCGTACAGCAGCTTGGCGCCGTGCCGGATCACGCCGTTGTGCTCCTGGTCGACACCGGGCAGGAAACCGGGCACGTCGACGAGGGTGACGAGGGGGATGTTGAAGGCGTCGCAGAACCGCACGAAACGCGCGGCCTTCTCGGACGCGTGGATGTCGAGCACCCCGGCGAGCACCGAGGGCTGGTTGGCCACGACGCCGACGACCTGTCCGGCCAGCCGCGTGAGCGCGCACAGCACATTGGGCGCCCACGCCTCGTGCACCTCGAAGAAGTCGCCGTCGTCGGCGATCTCGGCGAGCACCGCCCGCATGTCGTAGGCGCGCTGGGGGTCGGCGGGCACCAGGTCGAGGAGCTTGTCGGTGCGCCGGTCCGGGGGGTCTTCCACGGGGAGGGCGGGCGGGCGTTCGCGGTTGTTCGAGGGCAGCAGGTACAGCAGGTGCCGTACGTCCTCCAGGCAGCTCTCCTCGTCGTCGTGGACGAAGCCGGCGACCCCGGAGCGCGCGGCGTGCACGTCGGCGCCGCCGAGGCCGTCCTGCCCGATCCGCTCGCCGGTGACCGCCTGGACGACGTCGGGGCCGGTGAGGAACATCTGGGAGGTGCCGCGCACCATGAAGACGAAGTCGGTCAGTGCCGGGCTGTAGGCGGCCCCGCCCGCGCATGGCCCCATGATGACGCTGATCTGCGGGATCACCCCGGAGTTGCGGACATGACGGCGGAAGATGCCGCCGTAGCCGGCCAGCGCGGTCACGCCCTCCTGGATACGCGCGCCCGCTCCGTCGCACAGACCCACCAACGGCGCCCCGGCCTTCTCCGCCAGGTCCATGAGTGTGTGGATCTTCTGGGCGTGGGCCTCACCGAGGGCGCCGCCGAACATGCGGAAATCATGGGCGTACGCGAAGACGGTACGGCCGTGGACGGTGCCCCAGCCGGTGACGACACCGTCCGTGTACGGCCTCTTGCGCTCCAGGCCGAAGCCGCTCGCGCGGTGCCGGCGGAAGGGTTCGGTCTCGGTGAACGTGCCCTTGTCGAAGAGGAGCGCGAGCCGCTCGCGCGCGGTCAGCTTGCCTTTCGCGTGCTGTACGGCCGTGGCCTCGGGACCCGGCCCGGCGTGTACCCGCTCGCGCAGGGCGGCCAGCGCGGCCGCCTTGGCGCGGGCATCCCCCGGCTCGGTCATCTGCACGCCCCCCTCCGGAATCGCACCGGCCGCTCCCGGCCGCACCATGGCCTCAGTCGGACACCTGCCATGGTGGACGGCCGCCCTTGCCGGAGTCTTGCAGCGATCTGTACCGGTGCGTCAGGCCTGGTCAGGCCCCGAGAGCAGACGAGTCGGGCTGTACGCCGGGTATATCTGACGCACCCATGCAGGCCCTCGTGCGACATCTGCACGTCTTCCTCCGCGAGGTCCGCCTCACCGTGTGCTCGGCCGACCTGACCGTTCGACCGAACGATCCCGTGGCCGGAGCACCCCGTGGTGTTCCGGCCACGCTGCTATGCGAAGCGCGTCCAGTCCGGGTCCCGCGGGTGCGCCGGGCTGTCCCACATCAGGGCCTGATCGACGAGACCGGGCACCTTCTTGTCCTGGTGCCCGTCCGCGTACTCCACGCCGCGGTTCTCGTACAGGGCATCGGCGACTTCGATGAGGTAGTCGGCGAACGAGGGCTGCGGTCGGGCGGCGAAGGCGAGGTACCGCATCGCGGGATCGGCCGGCATGCCGATGGTGTGGGGGCCTTCGTCCCAGTACGGCAGATGCTGTACCGGAGGGATCCCGTGCTTCCTCGGCAGCAGCGAGGCTGTTCCTGTCCTTGGGGCGGAAGCCCGGTTTCAGGTTCGGGTGTCCAGCCGAGGTCGGCGGGATGGCCGGTGCCGTTGCTGCGCACGCGATGCCCGCATCCGGACAACGCCGATCTCCGGAAACCGCGCACACCCCAGCCGCAGGTGGCGGCAGACGAGTCGGGCTGTACGCCGGGTTCTGTTCCGGGGGGTCCTCGCGAACCCCCCGGCGACGGCCATCCATCTAGGGCCGGCGTTGCCGTCGGCCTCGTGCGGTCTACCCGCGGACTCGGGCGGGCAGCCCTCGAACGTCCGCGCAGGGACACCGGAGTGTCCCCTCTTGACCTTGCTCCGGGTGGGGTTTACCTAGCTGCCCAGGTCACCCTGGGCACTGGTGGTCTCTTACACCACCGTTTCACCCTTACCCAGCGCCGGAGCGCTGGGCGGTTTGCTTTCTGTGGCACTGTCCCGCGGGTCACCCCGGGTGGCCGTTAGCCACCACCCTGCCCTGTGGAGCCCGGACGTTCCTCGGGAAGCCCCCTAAGGGGACTCCACGCGGCCGTCCGCCCGGCTCGTCTGCCGTGTCGACCATGTTACCGGGCGGGACGAGCGGTTCGGTGCGGCGGCCGTCGCGAGGACCGATCCGGCCAGAATCAGGGCGAAGGCGAACGCGATGCCGGGAGTGAGCGACTCGCCCAGGAACACCGCCCCGGCCGCCACGGCGACCGCCGGGTTGACGTAGGTGATCACCGAGGCCCGGGTGGGGCCCACCTCCTTGATCAGCTCCAGGAAGGCGACGAAGGCGACCGCCGTGCACAGGACGCCCAGGCCCGCGAGGGCGGCCAGGACCTGGCCCGAGGGGACGGCGGAGGGCCAGGTGGCCGCGGCGGCGGGGGCGTAGAGCAGGGCCGTGAAAGCCAGGCAGGGGGCGATGAGATGGAGGGTGGGGACGTCCTTCATGCGGCGCGCCGCTATCAGGGGGGCCGTCGCGTAGCCCAGGACCGTGACCAGCACCTCGGCCAGCGAACGGGCGTCGCCGCCGGTCAGGTGCGGGATCGTGAGCACGGCGACCCCGGCGAGGCCGACACCCAGTCCGGTGACGCGCCGGGCGCTCAGCCGTTCCGTGTCGCCGAAGAACCGGGCCGCGACCACCCCGGCGATCGGCACGCCCGCGATCAGCAGGCCGGCCGTGGAGCTGGACAGATGCCGCTCGGCGTCGGTGAGGGTGAGCCAGGGGCCCACGATCTCCAGGCACGCGAAGGCCAGCATGGGGCGCCAGTGGTCCCGTACGTTCCGGGTCAGGCCCTTCTGGCGCAGGGCGAAGGGGAGCAGGAGCGCGGCGCCGAGCGCACAGCGCGTGAACACCACCATGGCCGGGGACACCGCGTCCACCGCCACTTTGATCATCAGGTAGGGGACGCCCCAGATCACTCCCATGAGGGAGAAGAGGAACCAACCGCGTGCAGTCATGCGGTCAGTCTCGGACCCGTGGACGGACCCCGTCTTGAACGCTGTTGCGGTACGCCGCCGGGGTCACCCCCAGCACCCGGCGGAACCACCGGGTCAGGTGCGCCTGGTCGGCGAAGCCGACGAGCGCGGCCACCTCCGCGGGCCGCAGCCCCGAATCCAGCAGCCGGCGCGCCCGGGTCACCCGGTACTGGGCGAGCCAGGCGTAGGGCGGTATCCCCATCGTCGTACGGAAGGCCCTCAGCAGCTGGTAGCGGGACAGTCCCAGCCCGGCCGCGAGGTCCTCCAGGGAGGGCGGGGCGAGGAGTTCGTCGGCGAGGCGGTCGCGTACCGCGTGGGCGATGTGCCCGGCACCGGCCACGGTGTCGCTCGCCGCACGCGCCGTCGAATGCCGGCGGGCCAGCGCGGTCAGCAGCCACGGCAGCCGGGACTCCGTCTCCAGCGGGTCCGGGCAGGCGCTGAGTTCGCTGTGCGTCACCCGCAGCGCGGCGGCCAGCTCCGGATCGTCCAGCACGGCGTCCCGGAAGTGCGGCAGCCCGCCGAGGGTGCCGTCGGTGAGGAGGGAGGTCCCGGCGTACAACGCCCGGTAGGCGTACCCGCCGGAGGCGTCGGCGGGCCCGCCGGTGTGCATCTCCCCGGGCGCCAGCACCACGATCGACCCCGGCCCCGACCGGATCAGCCCACCCCGGTAGTCGATCGCCTCGCAGCCCCCCGTGGTCACGCCGATGGTGAACTCGTCGTGCGCGTGCGGGGCGTACACATGTGTGTCGAAGCAAGCGGTCAGAAGGTCGAGCGGGGGGCCGCCCCGCCCGAGCCGAGCCCTGGTCCACTGCGCCTGCTCACCCACGTGCTCCCCCTTACGTGTGTCCCCGAGGGTGCAACGCTTTCGGGGGCGGCTTCCATGCCGTGGCGCTCACGCCGGGGCGAACAGGATTTTCGCCGTGGCCGGGTCGGCGTGGGTGAGGCGGACGCGGAGGCGGGCGCCGAGGGGCAGGGGGGTGCCCTGGACGGGGGCGATGACGGCGGGGGACTCGATCTGGACGGTGCCGAGGGTGGGGTGGTGTTCCTGGACGTCGATGACGCAGGCGTCGAAGACCTCTCCGACGCGGTCCTGCAAAAGGGCGGCCTCGACGAGGTCGACGGACTCGCGTTCGACGGCGCCCTGGCGGTGGGAGCCTTCGGCCATCTCCTTGGGCAGGGTGTCGAGGGCGGCCAGGACCCAGTCGGGCGGGGACTGTCCGGCTCCGGCCGCGAGGCAGAGCTCGGAGGTGTAGCGGTCGGCGAGGCGGCGCAGGGGTGCCGTGCAGTGGGCGTAGGGGGCGGCGACGGCGGCGTGGGTGGTGATCGGGGGGAGCTCGCCGTCGCGGAAGGGCGTGTAGCCGGCGCCGCGCAGGAGTGTCGTGCACTCCTGGAGGAACGCCGCGTGGTCCGGGCGGTGCGGGTCGAGGGAGCGCAGGAGCGCCGCGTACGAGACGTGGTGCGGCCAGTCGATGTGCAGGGCGTTCGCGGTGCGGCGCAGCCGGGCGACGGCGCCGTCGGGGGCGGCCGGGAGGGTGCGCAGCAGGCCCGTGCCGTACGCCAGCATCAGATCGGCCGCCGTCATACCGGTGAGCAGGGAGAGCTGGGCGTTCCAGCCGTCGGCGGGCAGCGGGGCGCGGTAGGCCGGTTCGTATGTGCCGTCCCGCTCGACGATCTCCTGCTCGGGCACGCCGAGCGAGATGCCGCCGCGTTCCACCTCCAGCCGTTCCCGGGCCTCGCCGATCTCCTTGAGCAACGCGACCGGTTCCTCGGCGGTCCCCGTGTCGATCCGCCGTTGCACACCTGCGTAGTCGAGCTTGGCGCGGCTGCGGACGAGGGCGCGGCGGACGTCGGCGACGAGGGTGCGGCCGTCGGAGTCGAGGTCGATCGTCCACAGCGCGGCCGGGCGGACCTGGTCCGGCAGCAGGCTCGCCGCGCCCTCGCTGAGCAGCGGCGGGTGCAGCGGGATCCGCTCGTCCGGGAAGTAGAGGGTGAGCACCCGCCGGTGTGTCTCGGCGTCCAGGGCCGCGCCGGGTACGACGAAGGCGGCGACGTCGGCGATGGCGTACCGGACGCGGTAGCCGGTGCCCTGCCGGGAGAGGTGCATCGCCTGGTCGAGGTCGGTGGCGGCGGGCGGGTCGAGGGTGAAGAAGGGGATGTCGGTGGCGTCGTACGCGGGCGGCGGCGCGGCGTGCGCGGCCCGTTCCGCCTCGGCCAGCACCTCGGGCGGGAAGCCCTCGGGCAGCCCGAGGCGGGTACGCAGCGCGCAGAGGGCGGCCCGGAGGGGGGCTTCGGGGGCGCCGGTCACGCGGATGTGGCGGCGGGGCATGCCACGAGCGTAGGGCGGGGGCCTCCATGTGGCACCCCGTACGCTGGCCCGGAGCTCAAGAGAAGGAGTCCCCGTGCTTGTCCTGCTGCCGCCCTCCGAAGGCAAGGCGTCCTCCGGTCGTGGTGCCCCGCTGAAGCTGGAGTCGCTGTCCCTGCCGGGGCTGAACGGCGCCCGCGAGGCCGTGCTCGGCGAGCTGGTCGAGCTGTGCGCGGGGGACCCCGAGGAGAACGAGAAGGCGCGTGAGGTGCTCGGGCTGAGCGAGGGGCTGCGCGGTGAGCTCGCCAAGAACGCCGGGCTGCGGACCGCCGGGGCCCGTCCGGCGGGCGAGATCTACACGGGGGTCCTGTACGACGCTCTCGGCCTGGCCTCCCTCGACGCCGCCGCCAAGCGGCGCGCCGCCCGTTCGCTGCTGGTCTTCTCCGGGCTGTGGGGCGCGGTCCGGGTGACGGACCGGATCCCCTCCTACCGCTGCTCGATGGGCGTGAAGCTGCCCGGTCTGGGCGCGCTCGGCACGCACTGGCGTACGCCGATGGCGTCGGTGCTGCCCGAGGCGGCCGGGGAGGGGCTGGTGCTCGACCTGCGGTCCGCCGCCTACGCCACCGCCTGGAAGCCGAAGGGGGAGGTCGCCGGGCGGACCGCGACCGTACGGGTGCTGCACGCGCCGACCCGGAAGGTGGTCAGCCACTTCAACAAGGCGACGAAGGGGCGGATCGTGCGCGCCCTGCTGTCGGCCGGGGCGGCGCCCCGGAACCCCGCCGAGCTGGTGGAGGCCCTGCGGGATCTCGGGTACGTGGTGGAGGCGGAGCCGCCCGCGGCGGCGGGGAAGGCGTGGGGGCTGGACGTGCTGGTGACGGAGGTGCACTGAAGCACCCTCGACTTCTGAGGCTGAAGCTCCCTCATGCCGCTATTGCAGCATGCGCAACGTCCTTTGCGCGGGCTGCACGCCCCGGGCACGATGAGCGCATGACGTCACCGTCGCCCTCCTCGTCGGCTGCCTCCGTGCTGGATCTCGCACCCGTCGTGCCCGTAGTGGTCGTGCCGGACGCCGCCGACGCCGTACCGCTGGCGCGGGCGCTGGTGGCCGGGGGGCTGCCCGCGATCGAGGTGACGTTGCGGACGCCGGCCGCGCTCGACGCGATCCGGGCGATCTCCGGCGCGGTGCCGGACGCGGTGGTCGGCGCGGGCACGGTGCTGACGCCCGGTCAGGTGACGGAGTGCGTGGCCGCGGGGGCCCGGTTCCTGGTCAGCCCCGGCTGGACGGACGTACTCCTGGCGGCGATGGCGGCTGCCGGGGTGCCGTTCCTGCCGGGGGTGTCCACGGCCTCCGAAGTGGTGACGCTCCTTGAGCGCGGGGTGCGGGAGATGAAGTTCTTCCCGGCCCAGGCGGCGGGCGGCACCGCCTACCTGCGGTCCCTGGCCGGTCCGTTGCCGCAGGCCCGCTTCTGCCCCACGGGCGGCATCGGGCCGGAGAACGCCGGGGACTATCTCGCCCTGCCCAACGTCGGCTGTGTGGGCGGGAGCTGGATGGTCCCGGCCGACGCCGTCGCCGCCCGGGACTGGGCGCGGGTGGAGGCGCTGGCGCGGGCGGCGGCCGGGCTCAGCGCACCGGCCCTCAGGGACGCAGGTGGGACGTGTCGTTGAACAGCCGGACGCTCGCGTTGCCGTCCGCGTAGTACGCCACCGCCGACAGCGAGGCAGCCGACAGCTCCATACGGAACAGGGACTCGGGCGGGGCGCCCAGGGCGAGGCGTACGAACGTCTTGATCGGGGTGACGTGCGTGACCAGCAGCACCGTACGGCCCACGTACGCCGCGACCAGCTTGTCCCGGGTGGCGGCGATCCGGGTGGCGGTCGCCGCGAAGCTCTCGCCGCCGCCGGTGGGTTCGGCCTCCGGGTCGGCGAGCCAGGTGTTCAGGTCCTCCGGGTGGCGCTCGCGCACCTCGCCGAAGGTGAGCCCCTCCCAGGCGCCGAAGTCCGTCTCCCGCAGCCCGTCGTCGATCGTCACCTCGAGCCCGAGCCGGGCGGCGACGATGCCCGCCGTCTCTCGGGTGCGGGCGAGGGGGGAGGCCACGACGGCCTGGATCGTGCCACGTCTGGCCAGTGCGGCGGCGACCCGCCGCGCCTGCTCCCGGCCGACGTCGGAAAGGGAGGGGTCGGTACCGCCGCTGCCCGAGAAGCGCTTCTGCGGGGTGAGCGGGGTCTCCCCATGGCGCAGGAGCACGAAGGTGGCCGGGGCGCCGAGATCGGGAGCGGCGCTCCAGCCGGGGGTGGAGGGGGCCGGGGTGGCCACCGTACGGGCCGCCCGGAGGTCGGCGGCGCGGGGTGCGGCCTCGCGAGCCGCGTCGGCCTCGGCCGCACGCACCGCCTCGGCTTCCACATCGTCCTCGGCGGGGGCCGCGGGCGGCTTCGCGGAGCCGGCGCCCCGGCCCGTCGACAGAGCGGCCCGCGCCTTCGCCGCCCCTGCCGCCGCGTCCCCGGGCGGTCCCGACGGTTCCGGGAGCTCGGGCGGGGTGTCCAGGGCCGCGCGGGAGCCGGACGGGGACCACTGCTCGCCCTTGGCGCCCGCGTCCATCGCCTCGTTGGCCAGGCGGTCCGCGTGCTTGTTCCGCTCGCGGGGGATCCACTCGTAGGTGACCTGGCCGGGCGGGAAGGCCCGGGCCGCCTCCGCCGCCAGGGGCTTCATGTCGGGGTGCTTGATCTTCCAGCGGCCCGACATCTGCTCGATGACGAGCTTGGAGTCCATGCGGACGTGGACCCGGGCGGCGGGGTCGAGGGCGTGGGCGGCGCGCAGGCCGGCGAGCAGGCCCCGGTACTCGGCCACGTTGTTCGTGGCGACGCCGAGGTACTCCGCCGCCTCGGCCAGGGTCTCCCCCGTCGCCGCGTCGCTGACCACGGCCCCGTACCCCGCCGGTCCGGGGTTGCCCCGCGACCCGCCGTCGGCCTCGACGATGAACTCCCGCACGCCCAAAGCCCCTTACTGCCCCGTGCCGCCTCTGACCGCCGCCTACAGACCGGACTCGGCCGTGCGCACCAGGATGCGGCGGCAGTTCTCGCAGCGCACCACCGTGTCGGGGGCCGCGGCGCGGATCTCGTTGATGTCGGTGATCGCCAGCTCCTGGCGGCAGCCCTGGCAGGTGCGCTGGTACAGCTTGGCCGCACCGATCCCGCCCTGCTGCTCGCGCAGCTTGTCGTACAGCTTGAGCAGGTCCGCGGGGATCGCGCCCGCGATGACCTCGCGCTCCTTGGTCACCGAGGCCGCCTCGCCGTCGATCTCCTCGAACGCGGCGCTCCGGCGCCCGGTCGCGTCGTCGATCTTCGCCTGGACGGAGGCCACCCGCTCGGTCAGCTCGCCCACCCGCTCCTGCGCGGCCTCGCGGCGCTCCATGACCTCCAGGACGACGTCCTCGAGGTCGCCCTGCCGCTTGGCCAGCGAGACGATCTCCCGCTGGAGGTTCTCCAGGTCCTTGGGGCTGGTGACCGCCCCGGAGTCCAGCCGCTGCTGGTCGCGGGCGGCGCGCTGGCGCACCTGGTCCACGTCCTGCTCGGCCTTGGTCTGCTCGCGGGCGGTGTCGCTCTCCTCGGTCTGCGCGGCCACGAGCAGGTCGCGCAGCTGGGTGAGGTCCTTGGTCAGCGAGTCGATCTCGGCGTGCTCGGGCAGCGACCTGCGCTTGTGCGCCAGCTGCTGGAGGCGTACGTCGAGGTCCTGGACGTCGAGGAGTCGGATCTGGTCGGCGGGCGCGGCGTTCAGTTGGGGGCTCCCGTGGCGCTAGAGGTGGTGGCGGACGCCGCGTGGGCGGTCCAGGGGTCGGTGACCGTCTTGGAGACATGGACCCGCAGGTCCCAGCCGTGGCGGTCGGAGATTGCGTCGAGCTGCGCGGCGGCCAGCTCGCACCAGGGCCATTCGGTGGCCCAGTGCGCCGCGTCGAGCAGCGTGAGCGGGCCGTCGGCCAGGGCTTCGGAGGCCGGGTGGTGGCGCAGGTCGGCGGTGAGGAAGGCGTCCACGCCGGCCGCCCGGACGTGGTCGAAGAGGCTGTCGCCGGAGCCGCCGCTCACCGCGACGGTGCGCACGACCGCCTCGGGGTCGCCGGCCACCCGGATGCCCTGCGCGGTGGCGGGCAGCCGTTCGGCGGCGCGGGCGGCGAGTTCGCGGACGGTGAGGGGGTGGTCGAGTTCGCAGACCCGGCCCAGGCCCCGGCGGCCCTCCGGATCACTCGGGTCCGGTACGAGGGGTCGTACGACCCGCAGGTCCAGCGCGCCGGCCAGCGCGTCGGAGACGCCCGGGTCGGCCGTGTCGGCGTTGGTGTGGGCGACGTGCAGCGCGATGTCGTTCTTGATCAGGGTGTGCACGACCCGGCCCTTGAAGGTGGAGGCCGCGACCGTCGTCGTACCGCGCAGGTACAGCGGGTGGTGGGTGACCAGCAGGTCGGCGCCCAGCTTCACCGCCTCCTCGACGATCTCCCGCACCGGGTCCACGGCGAACAGGACCCGGGCGACCTCCTGGTCGGGGTCGCCCACGACGGTGCCGACCGCGTCCCAGGACTCGGCCCGCTCGGCGGGCCACAGGGTCTCCAGCGCGGCGATGACTTCAGACAGACGGGGCACGGGGAAAAGGCTACCTGCCTGTTCTGCGCCGCAGTACCGCCTCCGCCCCACCGGGCCCGGGCAGCACAGCCGTCCCCGGATCCTCAGGGGAACCGCCGCCCGGCCACCCGTATGTGTGAAGTGGGCGCCCGCCGCTCTCACGGCTGTGCGTACGAAAACTAGCTTCGTCACCGGAGGTGACCGAACGATGACAGCCTGTGCGATCGAACCTTCGGCGACCGGGGAGGACGGCGGGGCGCCCCGGTCGGCTTGCGCCATCACCGTGGACGGCGTCTACGCCGCCCGCCTGGCGTCGGCCGGCGGCTGCTGGTTCCCGGAGCGCTGGACGCTGGACGGGCCCGAGCCGTACGCCGTGCCGCTGCCCGGCAACCAGCCGGAGGAGCCCGGGACCGAGGTGCAGCCCATGGGCGACGGACGGGTCCTCATCCACCGGCTGGTGGAGCGACGGCACGCCTTCTCGCTGCTGTACCCGACCGGGCCCGACACCGGCGAGCTGCCCCTCGGCGCGGTCGAGTGCCCGGAGGAGGACGCCCGGCTGCGGCTGCTGCCCCCGGCACCGGACGGCGAGCGGGCGTACGCCCTCGCGGTGGGCCGGTACACGACGTCGGTGTGGCTGGTGGCGGGCGGCGCCTTCGGGCCCGAGCACCTCGCCGAGGTCCCGGGGCGCTGCTCGGGCGGTGTCTGGCTGGACCGGGCGGGGCGGCTGCTCGCCGTGGACCGGGAGATCGGCGGCCTGACCAAGGCGGTCGTGGTGGACCTGGAGCGGGGCGGCGAGGTGTCGCCGCTGCTGCAGATCGCCGCCGACAGCGACGACCGGCTGCTGCTCGCCGACCCCGACAGCGGGCTGCTGCTGATCTCCTCGGACGCGCCGTCGCCCGGGCAGGAACGGTTGGGCTGGGGGGTCCTGGGCAGCATGCTGCCGGTGCGCTTCCCGGAGTGCCTGCGCCCGCCCGACTGCACGGTCACGCCGTTCGCGATCCAGCCGGGTCAGGCGCTGGTGCCGGAGAACTGCGCGGTGGCGCTGCGCGTCCACGGGCCGCTGGGCAGCTGGGTCGGCGTGTGGCGGCCGGCGGAACGGCGGTTGCACCATCTCCCGCCGCCCGAGGGCTGGCTGGCGGGGGCCGGGCTGTGGACGGCGGGCGGGGTGCTGCGGCTGCCGTACGCCACCCCGGACGTGCCGTGCGGTGTGGCGGCGCTCGCGGCGCCGCCGAGAGCCGCGGCCACCACCCCTGTTCGGGAGCCGGGGACCGCCCCGGGGCAGGCCCCGGAACAGGCGGAACCGGAACCTCCGACGCCGGTCGTGAACCGTCCGGTGCCCTTGCGGGAAGCGCCCTTGGGACGTCTTGTAACGAACTAGTGCCGGTTGGCGTGCCCGCCTGGATTCGGCCCGAGGTGTGCCGGTTAGACTCGCCCGGCTGTACGAACGATCATGTGTTTGACGGGGTGAATTCTTCCGATGAGTGACGCCAGTACGTCCCAGCAGCTGCCTGCCGACATTCAGGAGTCCGACGGTCACGGCAAGCACCGCGGTCCGGTCTCGGTTCACGACGCCGAGTCGGCCCCGCGTGGCCGCCACCGCAAGCCTGAACCGGCCGAGACGGCAGCCGCCTGACGGTCCGCCGGAAGGGCCCGTCCCTCGTCCGAGGGGCGGGCCCTTCCGTATGTCCACGGCCACTGGAGGACGCGTTCACCGCCGCTTGAGGGCCAGTACCTCCGCCGCCGCGAACGTCTCCCCCGCCGGGCACCGCTCGTAGTGCGGGGTGAGCAGCGCGTCGAGTTCGTCGTAGGTGAAGGTGTCCTGCTTGCTGTCGAACTTCGCCCCCACCCGCGGCCGTTCGACGACCGCCACCATGCCGCCGTGCACGACGAGCAGCTGCCCGTTGATCCGCGCCGCGGCGGGTGAGGCCAGGTAGCCGACGAGCGGGGCGACGTGTTCGGGGGCGAGCGGGTCGAGGCCCTCGTCGGGCGCGGCGAGTCCGGCGAAGACGTCCTCGGTCATCCGGGTCCGGGCGCGCGGGCAGATGGCGTTGGCCGTCACGCCGTACTTGGCCAGGGCCAGGGCGGTCGACGTCGTGAGGCCCACGATGCCGCCCTTCGCCGCCGCGTAGTTGGGCTGGCCCGCCGACCCGGCCAGGAACGCCTCCGAGGAGGTGTTCACGATCCGCCCGTACACCGGTGCCCCCGCGGCCTTGGACCGGTCGCGCCAGTGCGCGGCCGCGAAGCGGGTGGTGTTGAAGTGGCCCTTGAGGTGGACCCGGATCACCGAGTCCCACTCCTCCTCCGCCATGGAGAAGACCATGCGGTCGCGCAGGATGCCCGCGTTGTTGACGAGGATGTCCAGCCTGCCGAACTCCTCGACGGCCGCGTCGATCAGTTCGAGGGCTTGCCGGAAGTCGGCGACGTCCCCGGTGTGGGCCAGCGCCCGGCCCCCCTGGGCGCGGATCTCGGCGGCGACCTCCTCGGCGGGCCCGGCGGAGGCCTCGCCCGAGCCGTCCCGGCCGGGCTGTCCGTAGTCGTTGACGACGACGGCCGCGCCGAGCCGGGCGAGCTCCAGCGCCTCGGCCCGGCCGAGTCCGCGCCCGGCACCGGTGACGACGGCGGACAGCCCCTCCAGTGGCAGTGACATGCCCGGCCTCCGTCAGATCTCGATGCAGGTGCGCAGGGCCGCGCCGGTACGCATCTGGTCCAGCGCCTCGTTGATCTCGGTGAGCGGCACCCGATGGGTGATCAGGCCCTCCAGGTCGATACGGCCCGCCCGCCACAGGGCGATGGTCCGCTCGTAGGAACGCAGCACGTCGCCGCCGCCGTACATCGACGGCAGGATCCGCTTCTCGTCGAAGAACAGCTCGAACATGTTGAGCTGGAGGAAGTCGTCCATGGCGCCCGCGCCGACGACGACGAGGGTGCCGCCGCGCCGGGTGTTCTCGTAGGCGGTCCGGGCGGTGGCGGACCTGCCGACGACCTCGAAGACGTAGTCGAAGCCCTCGCCGCCGGTCACCTGCTGCTTGGCGTCGGCGAGTTCCTCCGGGGAGACCGCCTTGGTGGCCCCGAACCGCAGCGCGGACTCGCGGCGCGAGGCGACCGGGTCGACGGCGACGATCTCGGCGGCGCCCTTCAGCCGCGCCCCCTGGATCGCGGAGATGCCGACGCCCCCGCAGCCGATGACCGCGACCGACGAACCGGCCTCCACGTCGGCGGTGTTGAGCGCGGCGCCCAGTCCCGTCGTCACCCCGCAGCCGATGAGGGCCGCGATGTCGAAGGGCACGTCGTCCGGGATCGGCACGGCGCAGCCCGCGTCGACGACGACCTCCTCGGCGAAGGTGCCGGTGCCCGCGAAGCCGAAGACGGCACCGCCGGGCCGCTTGAAGTTGGGGGTGCCGGCGTT
This sequence comes from Streptomyces sp. NPDC039424, assembly GCF_055639495.1. Lineage (NCBI taxonomy): Bacteria > Bacillati > Actinomycetota > Actinomycetes > Kitasatosporales > Streptomycetaceae > Streptomyces > Streptomyces sp. NPDC039424. The sequence goes on along the minus strand of NZ_JBVKAI010000015.1, from coordinate 181,101 downwards.
CATGAACCCGGCCAGGCACAGCTCGGTCTGCCCCCGCTTGCAGGCGGGACACGCCCCGCAGGCGGGCAGCCAGCAGACGACCACCCGGTCCCCCGGCTTCAGGCCGCTCACGCCCTCCCCGACTTCGAGGATCTCCCCCGCGCCCTCGTGGCCGGGCACGAACGGAGCCGGCTGCGGCAGCACTCCGCTCATCGCCGACAGGTCCGAGTGGCACAGCCCGGTGGCGCGCACCCGGACCCGCACCCTGCCGGGGCCGAAGCCCACCGCCTCGACGTCGTCGAGGACCTCCAGCTTGTCCTGGCCGATCTCGTGCAGTACGGCTGCGCGCATGGTGCGGCTCCCTTCGCGTACGTCTGGGTGGGCTCAGGAGTGTTCGACGACCGTGTCGGCGAGAACGGGCACGTCATTCCGTTCGACGGCGCTCACGGCGACCCGCACCGCCCCGTCCTGCCGCCACATCCGCACGCGCAGCGTCTCCCCCGGGTACACGACCCCGGCGAAGCGCGTGGTGTACGCGCGGACCCGGGTCACGTCACCGCCGAGCAGCGTGTCGACGACGGCCTTGAGGGTCATGCCGTAGGTGCACAGGCCGTGCAGGATGGGCCGGTCGAACCCGGCGAGCTTGGCGAACTCCGGGTCGGCGTGCAGTGGGTTGAGGTCGCCGGAGAGGCGGTACAGCAGGGCCTGGTCCTCGCGGACCGTCCGCTCGACGATCCGGTCCGGCTCCCCGGTGGGCGGGTCGAGCCTGGTGGCGGGCCCGCGGTCGCCGCCCCACCCGCCCTCTCCCCGTACGAAGATCTGAGCGTCGTTGGTCCACAGCGGGCCGTCGGCGTCCGCGACCTCGGTGCGCATGACGAGGACGGCCGCCTTGCCCTTGTCGTACACGGCGGCGATCCGGCCGGTGGCGGTCGCGGTGCCCTGGGCCGGGACGGGCCGGTGCAGGGTGATCGACTGGCCACCGTGCAGCACGCGGGCGAGGTCGACGTCGACGCCCGGCATGGACAGGCCGCTGATCACGCCGGGCGAGCCGGCGCCCGCGACGGTGACGAAGCTCGGCAGGACGTGCAGCCGGGACTCCAGGGTGTAGCGCAGCTCGTCGGGGTCGGTGGCCGGGACGCCCGCGCCGATGCCGAGGTGGTAGAGCTGGACGTCCTTGGCGGTCCAGGCGATCTCACCGGTCCTGGGTTCGGCCGCGAGGGCCTTGGCTGCGTCGATGGGCATACGGCTCCTGACACTGGCGGCTTCAAGACCCCGGCGCGGCCGTCCGCACCGTCGGCCGCACCGAGGTCGTCACGGGCCGATCTAGAACGCGTTCCAGTCCGGCGCCCCCTGTATAGCCCAGCCCTCCGCAGTTGTGAAGGCTCCTGACGCACCGTCAGGTGAGGGCGCTGTGACATTTGTACTGCCCGGGTCCGTACAAGCGCATCTGCCGGGCCGGGGAGCGCCGGTGCGATCCTCGTCCTGACCACTTGACTGTACGGATCGGGGGATCACGGATGATCGGGATCGTGTCGTGGCGGCGGAGGTCGCGGTGCGGGGAGAAGGCCGTCCGCAAGGACGGGCAGGTCCCCGAGCACCCGGGCCCGCCGCCCACCGGATTCGCCCTGATGCCCTGGCTGCTGATGGGTCTGGGCTCCCTCGCCAACCTCTTCCAGGGCGAGACCCCCAATCCGTGGATCGGCGGCCTGGGCCTGTTCACCTTCAACTCGCTGTACATCTACGTGACCTTCCGTGCCTTCGACAGGAAGAAGCGCGAGGCGGCGCCCACACGGGTGGCCCTGCTGCTGATGGCCCTGCTGACCACCGGCCTGGCCATCGGCTACGGCGGCAACTGGCTGCTGTTCTTCCCGCTGCTGGGCCTCGCGACGGGGGCGACGCTGCGCGGACCCTGGCTGGGCAGGACCGGTCTGCTGCTGGCCGCGTTCGCGGGCGCCGTCTCCGGCGTCCGCTTCGGGTCGGACGCGGTGACCATCGCCTACGGCACGTTCCTGTCGACGATGGTGACCGCGGCGATCCTCTCCCTCTCCGAGGCCGTACGGGAGTTGCGCGCCGCCCGTGAGGAACTGGCCCGGCGGGCGGTGGAGAAGGAGCGGCTGCGCTTCTCCCGCGATCTGCACGATCTGCTCGGCCACACCCTGTCGGTGATCGTGGTGAAGTCGGAGGCCGCCCGCCGCCTGGCCGACCGCGACCTGGCCGCCGCGCTGACGCAGATCGGTGACATCGAGTCCGTCGGCCGGCAGGCGCTGACCGAGATCCGTGAGGCGGTGACCGGCTACCGCGAGGGCAGCCTCGCCACGGAACTGACCCGCGCCCGCTCGGCGCTGTCCGCCGCGAGCATCGAGCCGGTCGTGCGCCAGTCCGGCGCCCCGCTCACCCCGCCGACCGAGGCCCTGCTCGGCTGGGTGGTCCGCGAGGCGGTCACCAACGTCGTCCGGCACAGCGACGCCGGCCGCTGTGAGATCACCGTCGACAGCGGTGCGGAGCGGGTGCGGCTGACGGTCACGGACGACGGCACGGGCGCCGCCACCACCAGCCGGGAGGGCATCGGCGGCACCGGTCTGAAGGGACTGACCGAGCGCCTCGCGGCGGCGGGCGGCGCACTGCGCGCCGGCCCGTCGCCGCGCGGCGGCTTCACGGTCACCGCCGACCTCCCGGTGGACGGCGACGTCACCACGGAGCGGACGGCGCCTCCCCTCTCTACGGCGCCCAGGGCGAGCTGACCACCCAGCTCACGTCGTCGCTCCACGAGGTGCCGCTGTCCCAGGCGTTGGAGCCGCCGTTGCTCGCTATGTAGACGTTGAGGTTGTAGTGCCTCAGATACTTGGTGGGGTAGTTGTACGAGGCGAACGAGGTGCCCGTGCCGCTCTTGCCCGTCTGCGGACAGAAGGTGGCGTCGGCTCTGAACTGGGCGGTGCCGTCCATGGGCTGCCGGGTGAGCTTGTAGTTGTAGTGCCGCAGGAAGTCGCCCGGATAGTTCCGCGACTCGAAGGAGACGCAGGAGCCGCTGGCCAGCCCGCGCCGCACGATCCAGGTGGCGTCGCTCTTGTCGAGGGCCGAACTGTTCGACGTCACCGAGGAGATGACCGCCGCGTCGTTCTGGTGGCGGACGTAGTCGGTCGTGCAGCAGGAGGTCGTCGCGCGCAGCGATATCTCCGAGCCGGGCGTCAGCGACCCGGTGCTGCCGGTCGGGCCGCCGTAGCCCACGGAGACGATGTTGGACTGCACGGCGTCGTCGGCGGCGTCCGTCGGAATGCCGGAGGTCATCACGCCTTCGAAGAAGGACCCGATGGAGCCGTTGCTGTTGTCACCGCCGGTGCCCAGGACGATCGCGCCCTCCTGGTGCATCGGGGAGTAGCCGCCGCCGTTCACGGTCGGCTCGCCTCCCGAATAGGTGGTGGTGAGTCCACCGGACTGCGCATTGCCGTATTTCAGCGCGAAATGGTTCTGCCCGTTGTTCTTCAGCAGCGCGGTCACGAACGGCAGTGGTCCGGTGCCGATGTTGGACGAGTTCTTGCTGTACCCGGCGTCCGACTGGAACAGCCCGTTCTCCAGGTCGGCCTGCACCCACGGCCCCTGGCCGTAGCAGGGCGAGAACCAGCACTCGGTGCCGAAGTTGATCGCGTCCATATGACCGTTGCCCGTGTCCAGGTTGTTGGTCTCGGCGTTGCCGTAGTCGAAGCAGCAGCGGCCGTTGACATGGGTGCCGGAGGTCACCATGTACATTCCCTCGGCCTGCCCGTTGACGGCGACGCCCGAGGTGGAGTTGTCCCGGTAGCCCATGCCGGCCGATATCTCCAGGCCGTAGACCTGGTGGCCGCCGACGGTCACCGGCAGCGCGTCCGCGGGCGCCCCGACATCGGCCGCACCGGCCCCGCCCGCACCCTCGACGGTGAGGTCGTTGTGGCGCGAGGACTGGTCGTAGATCTTGGTGATGATGCAGGTCGTGCCGGAGCAGAAGCTGTCCTGCGCCGCCGCGTTGGCGTACCCGCCGGCCGCCAGCAGGCCGATGTTCGCGCTCGCCCCGTCGGAGGCGCGCTGCACCTGGTAGAGCGAGCCGTTGTACGACGAGTACAGCGCCCGTGCGAGGCTGTGCGCGGCGACGCAGGGCGTGCCCGCGGCGGCGTAGACGTCACAGGGCAGCGAACTGGCGGCGGCTGCCTGCGGGGCACCGACGCCGAGCAGCAGCGCGGTGATGGTGGCGAACGCCGCGAGCAGGGAGAGGGCGGCGCTTCTGAGCCGCCGGGGACTGCGGCGCGGGAGTTTCGGGGGTCTTGGGTCCACGATGCACCTCTTGGGTTCCTCGTAGGGCAGTGCCGGGGGGGACGGTCGAAATACCGGACACTGTTCGATCGAAATACCGAACCTATTCAGCGCCGTAATGCCGAACAATTACCGGAAATGCAGAGGCGATTGTTTGCTCGCCACCGGGGGCCGTCAACCCCCGCGGACCCGAACAAGGAAGAGTCTTTAAGGAGAGTCTTTAATCGGCCGGGCTGGCCTACGCTTGGCCCGTGAAGAACATCAGGGTCCTGCTCGCCGAGGACCAGGGCATGATGCGCGGCGCCCTCGCCTTACTGCTCGGCATGGAGGAGGACATCGAGGTCGTCGCGCAGGTCGCCACGGGCGACGTGATCGTGGACGCGGCGTTGCTGCACCGGCCGGACGTGGCCCTGCTGGACATCGAACTGCCGGGCCTGAGCGGCCTGGACGCGGCGGCGCTGCTGCGCGAGCAGGTGTCCGGTTGCAGGGTGCTGATACTGACCACCTTCGGCCGGCCCGGCTATCTGCGCCGGGCCATGGAGGCCGGGGCGTCCGGCTTCCTGGTCAAGGACGGGCCGGTGGAGGAACTGGCCGTGGCGATCCGGCGCGTGCTCGCCGGGGAGACCGTGGTCGACCCGGCGCTCGCCGCCGCCGCGCTGAGCGCCGGGCCCAGTCCCCTCACCGCCCGCGAGTGCGACGTACTGAAGGCCTCGGTGGACGGCGCGACGGTCTCCGACATCGCCGCCCGCCTCCACCTCTCCGAGTCCACGGTCCGCAACTACCTGTCCTCCGCGATCGGCAAGACGGGTACGCGCAACCGGGCCGAGGCGGTGCGGGAGGCTCGGCAGCAGGGGTGGCTGTGACCTACCGGATCACCCCCGCCGTCTTGTTTCCCTTCCCTACCGGGCCCATGCACACGAACCACTTCACCGGGGAACCCGCGGCCTCCCGGGCCGGGCTGACGCTGCTGGTGCCGCCTTCCCAGGTGCACTGGACCTGCCGGGCGGTGCCGGCGACCCGGCCGACCACGAGACGCTCGGGGCCGTCGGCGCCGTCCCTAGGCAGCGGAAGGGCACCGGACACCATGTCCTTGCCCGACATGCGGTCCCACTTCTCGACAGTGTCGAAGATGAGCACCCTGGGGCGGCGGGCGTCGCCGTAGTACAGACTCGCGTAGTACGACGTTCTGCCCATGAGGCGGGAGGGCTCGGGCAGTGCGCCGGTGCCGATGCCGTAGTCCCTCATCGCGTCCAGCTGCCTGGATGCCTCCGCCTTGTCCCGCGGCGCACCCCACACGGACAGCTCGACCCGCCACTCCTCGCCCCGGTCGACTCCCCGCGCCAGCTCGGTCAGCTGCGGCGCGTACACGTGCCGCGCCTCGACCGCCACGTTCGCCCCCCGGTCACCGTGCCCGCCGGGCAGCCCCGTCACCGCGAGCGTGGCCCCCGTGGACCCGGCCAGCACCAGCGTCGTGGCCGCGGCCACCGCCCAGCGCCGCGCCCGGCGACGGCGTCCGCCGCGCATGACCGCCTGCACCGGGGCTATACCGATCTCGACCTCGTCCGCGGCGTCCGCGAGCAGGAAGGCGATGTCCGTCTGCGTCATGTCGTGCGTCCTCTTCCGGTCCGCGCTCATCAGTTCCGCCCTCCCTGCGTCACCATCTCGACCAGTCCCGGTATGGCGCGGAGTTTCGCGATCCCCTTGGCCGCGTTGCTCTTGACCGTGCCCACCGAGCAGCCCATCGCCTCGGCCGCCTGTGTCTCCGTCAGGTCCTCCCAGTACCGCAGGACCACCGCCTCCCGCTGCCGGGCGGGCAGTTGGGCGAGCGCCTTCAGCAGGGCGCTGCGGTCGTCGGCCTGGGAGATGCGGTCGCCGGTGTCGGCCACCTCGCGCACCAGGCCCGAGTCGTCCTTCGGCGCCAGGAACTCCTTCAGCCTTCTGCGGTGTTTACGCGCATGCGCGTTGATCATCACGCGCCGTACGTAAGCCTCCGGGTCGTCCGCGGCGCCGACCCGGCGCCAGGCCGTGTAGACCTGCTCCAGCGTCGACTGGACCAGGTCCTCGGCGGCGTGCTGCTCCCCCGTGAGGAGAAATGCCGTACGCATCAGCCGCGGCCAGCGGCCGACGACAAAGCTCTGGAACTCCTCGTCCCGAGCCCTCTTCCGATCCCCCATGGGCACCTCCTAGATGTCAAAAGGAGTCCACGAGGCGCCCGGATCGTTGCCTCACTGCCCAGAAGAATCCGCAGAAGAACGCGCGGCGGACCTCGCGGAGGACTTCGCGGAAGCCGGAGCGGCCCTTCGCGGCAGCCACACCAGCATCAGTACCGCCCCGCCGAGCAGCAGCGCGGTACTGGCGCGGAAGGCGAGCGCGTACCCCTGTGTCAGCGCCCCCGCCCCGCCGTCGTCGCCCGTACGCGCGGCCGCGATGGTCGACATGACCGCGAGCCCCAGCGAACCGCCCATCGTCCGCGAGGTGTTGACCAGCCCCGACACCAGTCCGGCCTCTTCCGGCGCCGCCCCCGAGGTGGCCAGCGAGGCCAGCGGGGTCGCCGCGAGCCCCGCCCCCAGCATCATCAGGATCCCCGGGACCATGATCGCCGTGACGTAGGCCTCGTGCGCGCTCATCGTCGACTGCCACCCGAACCCGACGGCCGCCACCAGCGTCCCCAGCACCGCCACCGTGCGCGCCCCGGCCGCCCGCATCAGGCGCGGCGCCAGCTTCGAGCCGACCACCACGGCCAGGGAGCTGGGCACCAGCGCGAGTCCGGCGTCCAGCGGCGAGTAGCCGAGCACGTTCTGCGCGTACAGCGTCATGAAGTACCACATGCAGAACATCGCCGAACCGCTCACGAACATGGCCGCGTTCGCCGACGCCACCGACCGCAGCCGCAGCAGCCCGAGCGGCATCAGCGGCGCCGCCGTACGCGCCTCGACCAGCAGGAACAGCCCGATCAGCGTGAGTCCGGCGGCCAGCGGCACCAGCGTGGGCGCGGCCGTCCACCCCTCCGCCTCGGTCTGCACGATCCCGTACGCCACCGTCGCCAGCCCCGCCGTCACCAGCAGCGCCCCCGGCAGGTCCAGCCGCCGCCCGTCCCCCGCCCGGCTCTCCGTCAGCCACACCACGGACCCGGCCAGCACCACAGCGCCCACCGGGACGTTGATCAGCAGCACCCAGCGCCAGGACAGCACGTCCACCAGCACCCCGCCGACGAGCCCGCCCGCGGCGCCCCCGCCCGCGCCCACCGCCGTCCAGGTCGCGATGGCCCGCGCCCGGGCCCCGCCCTCCGGCACCGCGGCCGTCAGCAGCGTCAGCGTCGAGGGCGCCAGCACCGCAGCGCCCAGCCCCTGCACGGCCCGGGCCAGCAGCAGCTGCCAGCCCTCCTGGGCCACCCCGCCGCCCAGCGAGGCCAGCGTGAACAGCCCGAGCCCCACCAGGAACATCCGCTTGCGCCCGTACAGGTCACCGGCCCGCCCGCCCAGCAGCATGAACCCGGCGAAGGCGATGGCATAGGCGTTCACGACCCACTGCAACCCGCCCGCGCTCAGCCCGAGGTCGGCCCGCATCGAGGGCAGCGCCACATTGACGACGGACACGTCGAGCACGACCAGGAACTGCCCCGCGCAGGCCAGCGCCACCACCAGCCAGGTGGGCGGCGCGGTACGGCGGTACAAGGGGGTGGTGTCGGCTTCGGCCATGCCTGTCATGCTCTCAACCCGGTTACACCCCTTGCATCGGCTTTTCGCCGCCCCTCGACCAGGACTCCAGTCCTACGCCCCCCGCACCAGCGTCACCACCGCCGCGCCGCCGAGCCCGATGTTGTGCGCCAGCCCCACCCGGGCGCCCGCCACCTGCCGCTCCCCCGCCTCGCCGCGCAGCTGCCACGCCAGCTCCGCGATCTGCGCGAGGCCCGTGGCGCCCAGCGGGTGCCCCTTGGAGATCAGTCCGCCGGACGGGTTGACCACCCACCGTCCGCCGTACGTGGTCGCGCCCGATTCGACGAGCTTCCCCGACTCGCCGGGCCCGCACATGCCGAGCGCCTCGTACGTCAGCAGTTCGTTGACCGAGAAGCAGTCGTGCAGCTCGACGACGTCCACGTCCTCGATGCCGAGCCCGGACCGCTCGTACACCATCCGGGCCGCCTCCCGGGACATCGGCTGTCCGACGACGTCGACGCAGGAGCCCGACGCGAAGGACTCCTCGGTGTCCGTGGTCATGGCCTGCGCGACGATCTCGACGAGACCGGTCAGCCCCCGTGCCTCGGCGAACCGCTGGGACACCACCACGGCCGCCGCCGCGCCGTCCGAGGTCGGCGAGCACTGGAGCTTCGTCAGCGGGCGGTGGACCGTACGGGCGACGAGGATCTCGTCGACGGAGTACACGTCCCGGAACTGGGCGTACGGGTTGTGCGCCGAATGCCGGTGGTTCTTGGCGGCCACGGCGGCTAGCTGCGCCTCGGTGGTGCCGTACCGCTCCATGTGCTCGCGGGCCGCGTCGCCGAAGATCTGCGCGGTGGGCGGGGTCGCCTCGAAGCCGTGCCGGGCGGCCATGACGCCGTAGTGCCGGGCGACGGGTGAGGTCGCGAAGTCGCCCCCGTCGGCGCCCGAACCCAGCGCTCCCCGCTTCATCTTCTCGAAGCCCAGCGTGAGCACGCAGTCGCACACCCCGCCCTCGACGAGCTGCCGGGCCAGCATCAGCGCGGTCGAGCCGGTCGCGCAGTTGTTGTTGACGTTGTAGACGGGGACGCCGGTCAGGCCGAGCTCGTAGGCGGCGCGCTGGCCGGCGGTGGAGGGCTGGAAGCAGTAGCCGACGGAAACCTGTTCCACCTCGCTGTAAGGGATCCCGGCATCCTCCAGAGCCCGGCTGCCCGCCTCCCGTGCCATGTCCCAGTACTGCCACTCTCGGGCCTCGGGCTTCTCGAACTTCGTCATCCCGACCCCGGCGACATAGGCCTTCATGGCGCGCCAGATTAGAACACGTTCCACTCATTCACCAGATCTGACGCCACCTCAGATTCCCAACACGAGGTCAAGAATTCATTAGAGGCCCGAAGCAACGGAATAGTTGCCTGTGCATACGGGGTTTACCCAGCACTTATCGCACTGGAGGCCTCACTCAATGACGCACACGACGACCGACCGGGCCGCCCGGAGCGCGAGCGGGGCCGTGGTCCCGGTACTCGCGTTCGCGGGCATCGTGGTCGCGGTGATGCAGACCCTGCTCGTCCCGGTCATCAAGGACCTGCCGCAGCTGCTGGACACCGCCCCCAGCAACGCCACCTGGGTCCTGACCTCGACCCTGCTGTCGGGCGCCGTGGCCACCCCGATCATGGGCCGCCTCGGCGACCTGTACGGCAAGCGGCGCATGCTGATCCTCAGCCTCGCCGTCATGGTGGTCGGCGCCCTGGTCAGCGCGCTCACCAGCGACCTGCTCACCATGATCGTCGGCCGTACGCTCCAGGGCTTCGCGATGGGCGCGATCCCCCTCGGCATCGGCCTGATGCGCGACATGCTGCCCCGCGAGAAGCTCGGCTCGGCGATGGCCCTGATGAGCTCCTCGATCGGCGTCGGCGGCGGCCTCGCGCTGCCCGCCGCGGCCCTGGTCGCCCAGCACGCCGACTGGCACGCCCTGTTCTACGGCGCCGCCGGCCTCGGCGCGCTCTCCATCCTCCTCACCCTCCTCGTCGTACCGGAGTCCCCGATGCGCGCCGAGGGCTCCTTCGACGTGCTGGGCGCGCTGGGCCTGTCCGCGGGCCTGGTCCTCTTCCTGCTGCCGATCACCAAGGGCAGCGACTGGGGCTGGACCTCGGGCACCACGCTCGGCCTGTTCGCCGCCTCGGCGGTCGTGCTCGTCCTGTGGGGCGTGATGGAGCTGCGGGTCAAGGCCCCGCTGGTGGACCTGCGCACCACGGCCCGCCCCGCCGTGCTCTTCACCAACCTCGCCTCGATCATGGTCGGCGTCTCGTTCTACGTCGTCTCGCTGGTCCTGCCCCAGCTGCTCCAGCTGCCCAAGGCCACCGGGTACGGCCTCGGCCAGTCGATGGTGGTCGCCGGTCTGCTCGTCGCGCCGCTCGGCCTGACCATGATGTTCACCGCGCCGGTCTACGCCCGGCTGTCCGCGAAGTACGGCCCCAAGGTCACCCTGATCCTCGGCATGCTGATCATCGCGATCGGCTACGGCGCCGGCCTCGGCCTGATGAGCGCCGCCTGGCAGAGCCTGGTCATCGCGGTGGTCCTGGGCGCCGGCATCGGCCTCGCCTACTCCTCGCTGCCCGCGCTGATCGTCGGCGCGGTCCCGGCCTCGGAGACCGGCGCGGCCAACGGCCTCAACACGCTGATGCGCTCGATCGGCACCTCGGTCTCCAGCGCCGTCATCGGCATGGTGCTGGCCAACACCGCGAACAACGTGAACGGCGTCGCGATCCCCACCATGCACGGCTTCCGGGTCTCCTTCCTGATCGCCACCGCCGCCGTCGCCGTGGGCCTCGTCCTGGCCCTCTTCCTGCCCGGCCGCCGGCCCGCCGCCCACCCGCAGCTGCGCGCCAGCAGCGAGGAGGACGCCAACCTGGAGCGCGCCGAGGAGGTCCTGCGGGGCTTCCGCGGCCGGGTGCTGGGCGCCGACGGCACTCCCGTCGCCCGCGCCAAGGTCACCCTGATCGACCACCGGGGCCGCCAGGCGGGCGCCACCCTCTCCGCGGAGGACGGCCGCTACACCCTGGCCGTGCCCGCCCAGGGCGCCTACGTGCTGGCCGCGAAGGCCTCCGGCCACGGCCCGCACGCCTCGTCCGCGACCCACGCGGGCGACGAGCGGCCGGTGGAGCTGGACCTGGCGCTGCCGGGCGAGACGGTCTCGGCCTGACAGCCGTCCCGGATCCGCACCACACGCACCCCCTGTCGCCCCGGCGGCAGGGGGTGCGGCACCATGGGGCGCTCATACGCTCATACGCACACACGACCGAGAGGGACCCATGCCCGCGGCACCCAAGCCCGAGATCCTGGCCGCGTTCGAGGCGGCGAAGGGGTTCATGCCCGTGGACGAGGGGCTGGCGCTGTACGCGGCGGCCGTGGAGGCGGGGCGGCTGGGGCTGCCGCTGCTGGAGGTCGGCACGTACTGCGGACGCTCCACCATCCTGCTCGCCGACGCGGCCCGGCAGGCGGGGGTCACCGCGCTCACCCTGGACCACCACCGGGGCAGCGAGGAGCAGCAGCCGGGCTGGGAGTACCACGACCCGGAGACGGTCGACCCCGAGGTCGGCCTGATGGACACGCTGCCCGCCTTCCGCAGGACCCTGCACAGGGCCGGTTTGGAGGAGCACGTGGTGGCCCTGGTCGGCCGCTCCCCGCAGATCGCCGCGTTCTGGAACTCCCCGCTCGGCCTGGTGTTCGTCGACGGCGGCCACACCGACGAGCACGCGGGCGCCGACTACGAGGGCTGGGCCCCCCATGTGGCCGAAGGCGGCCTGCTCGTCATCCACGACGTGTTCCCGGACCCGGAGGACGAGTTCACCGGCCAGGCCCCCTACCGGGTCTACCTCCGGGCCCTGGAATCCGGCGAGTTCACGGAGGTCTCGGTCACCGGCTCGCTGCGCGTGCTGCGGCGAACGGAGGCGGAGTCCCTGGCTCCCCGTTAGAGTCGCTGACGTGTCGTACGTAGGACCCGACTTCGATCCCCCGCAGCCGCGCCGGCCCCGGCGCGGCCCGCTGACCGTTGCGCTCGCGGCGCTGGTGCCGGGCGCGCTGCTCGGCTGGCTGGTGTACGAGGCCGTGGGCGACCCGGGCGGCTCGGGCCGGCCCGGCGCCGGCGCGACCTCGGCGTCCGTGCCGCGCACGCTGTCCTCGTCGCCCTCGACGGCCCTGTCCGGCTCTCCGACCGGCTCCGCCGACGACGACGGGAAGACGAGCCCGAAGCCCACGGCCACCAAGCCGTCGGCCTCCGCGCCCGCCGCCTCCGGCCCGCTCAAGGGCAAGGTCGTCGTCATCGACCCGGGGCACAACCCGGGCAACTTCCGGCACACGGCCGAGATCAACCGCCAGGTCGACATCGGCACCAACTCCAAGGAGTGCGACACCACCGGCACGTCCACCAACTCCGGTTACACGGAGGCCCGGTTCACGCTGGACGTCGCCGACCGGCTGCGCACGATCCTTCAGAAGCAGGGCGCCACGGTGAAGCTGACCCACGAGGGCGACTCCCCGCCCTGGGGGCCCTGCGTGAACGAGCGCGCCCGGATCGGCAACACCGCGCACGCGGACGCGGCCATCTCCATCCACGCCGACGGCTCGGCCGAGGGCGACCGCGGCTTCCACGTCATCCTTCCCGCGTCCGTGCACGCGGGCGGCGCCGACACCCGCCCGATCGTCGGCTCCTCCCGCGCGCTCGGCGAGCGCATCGCGGGCAACTTCGTACGGGTCACGGGTCAGGCCCCCTCCAACTACGTGGGCGGCGGCACCGGTCTCGTCACGCGTAAGGACCTGGGCGGTCTCAATCTGTCAACGGTTCCCAAGGTGTTCATCGAGTGCGGCAACATGCGCGATAGCAAGGACGCGGCACTGCTCACCAGCGGCGCCTGGCGGCAGAAGGCGGCGCAAGGGATCTCTGAGGGAATCGTGAGTTTCCTGCGCGGGTAGTGATCGGCGGTCGGTCCCGTCGTACAGCCTGATCGTTCGAACGATAGTGTGCCTACGATCAGGGGCCACCCCCGCGACGCCTCCTGCCGACGACGAGACGACCTACGAAGGACCTGAAGTGAATATCCGCTCCCTCACTCGAGGCGACGGCGTGGTGATCGGAGCAGCGGTGTTGCTCTTCATCGCGTCGTTCCTCGCGTACTTCTCGTACTCCTACCAAGGCTATTCGGACAGCCAGAACGCGTGGGACGACCTCGGGAATGGCCTCGGCATATACATGGGTGCCGTCATCGGTGCCGGCCTGATCGTCCTGAACCGCTGCATGCCGCAGCAGCGCAAGGTGGCCGGCCTGGACCTCGGCATGGTCGGCACCGGCTTCGCGATCCTGGCCGCCTGGACGCTCTTCTGGTCGCTGGTGGACGTTTCCGACAACGTGGACGCCGGCGCCGGGCTCATCCTCGGTTTCATCGCCGCCCTCGTGCTGGCCGCCGCCGCCATCGCCACCCCCCTGGTCCCCGCCCTCCAGGCCGCCCTCGTCCCGGCCCCGAAGCCGCCGGCCCCGCAGCCCTACGGCGCCCAGCCGCCCGGTGGTTACGGCTACCCGGGTGCGCCGCAGCAGCCGTACGGTACTCAGCCGCAGCCGGGTCAGCCCTTCGGGCAGCAGCCGCCGCCGGCCGCGCAGCCGCAGGGCCAGCCGCAGCCGGCCGCGCAGCCGGCCGGGGACTTCTCGCCGTTCTGGTTCGCGGTGCCGGTGGCGCGTCCGCTGTTCGCGGAGGACGGCTCGCCCGCGCCGATCGCCGAACTGGCCCCGGGTACCTGGTACCTGGCGGTCGAGCAGCGCGGCGCGCACCTGGTCGCGCAGACCCAGGACGGCCGCCGTGGCGTGCTGCAGGACACCTCCGGGATCCAGCGCGGCTGAGTCCGCCGCGACCGTCGCGTACGGCCCCTCGCCCTTCCGGGCGGGGGGCCGTTGCCGTAAGGTCGGTGGCCCGCAGGTTTTCTGACGTCCCATCAGATCGGAGGCTGGTGGCATGCGGCTCGGTCTGGCACTCGGCTACTGGGGGCGCGGCCCGAACGCCGGCCACGTATCCCTCGCGCAGGAGGCGGAGCGGCTCGGCTACCACTCCGTGTGGACGGCGGAGTCCTGGGGATCGGACGCCTTCACGCCGCTCACCTGGATCGCCGCGCAGACCTCAAGGATCATGCTGGGCACGGCGGTTGCCCAGATGGCGGCCCGCTCCCCCACCACCACCGCGATGCACGCGCTCACCCTGGACCATCTCTCCGGCGGGCGCGTGATGCTCGGCCTCGGGCTGTCGGGGCCCCAGGTGGTGGAGGGCTGGTACGGCCGCCCGTTCCCGGCCTCGCCGCTGACCGCGACCCGGGAGTACGTGGACGTCGTACGGCAGGTGCTGCGCCGCGAGGCGCCGGTGGAACTGGCCGGACGCTTCCACTCCCACCCCTACCGGGGCCCGGACGGCACCGGCCTCGGCAAACCCCTCAAGTCCATCACCCACCCCCTGCGCCCCGGCCTCCCCGTCCTCCTCGGCGCCGAAGGCCCGAAGAACGTCGCCCAGACGACCCGCATCGCCGACGGCTGGCTCCCCCTGTACTGGGCGCCGACCCGCCCCGAGGCGTACGGCCCCTCCCTCACGGACCTCCCGGAGGGCTTCCTCGTCGCCCCCATGGCCCAGGTGCGCGTCTGCGACGACGTGGCCGAAGGCCTGCTCCCGGTGAAGATCATGCTCGGCTTCTACATCGGCGGTATGGGCCACGCGGCCCGCAACTTCCACGCCGACCTGATGGCGCGCATGGGGTACGAGGAGGAGGCCCGCCGCATCCAGCAGCTCTTCCTCTCCGGCCGCCGCCAGGAGGCCGTACAAGCCGTCCCGGACGCCTTCGCCGACGAGATCTCCCTGGTCGGCCCCCGCGAACGCATCGCCGAACGCCTGGAGTTGTGGCGCAAGGGCCCGGTGACGGACCTGCTGGCACTGTCCCCGGATCCACACACCCTGCGGGTCCTGGCGGAGCTCAACTCCTAGGTCTCGCCGGTTTCAACCGGGATTCCGGGGCCAGACGGAAGGTATGTCCCCTCGATATCGCAGTGGTTCCAACTCCGCTGGAACGGTCATCGCGGTGGTCGCGGACGTCATGGCCGTCATCATCGGACTGTGGATCCTGATGTACCTGTTGGACGCCAACCGGGCCAACGACCTGGTCCAGTTCGTCCATGACGCGGCAGCCTGGCTGGCCGGCTGGTCCCGCGACCTGTTCACCTTCGACGAGGCCTGGGCCCGGGTCGTCGCCGGCTACGGCCTGGCCGCCGTGGTCTACCTCTTCGTCGGCCACGCCATCGCCAACCGGATGCACCGGCACTGACCCCGTCCCGGGGGCGGGCCGGTCACACAGGTGGCCCGCCCCGGGGCCCGGAGGACCCACCCGGGCCCGCGTCCCCCGCCCGACCGCCGGACGGCTAGGCGCAGCAGTCCGGGTCCAGGCCCGGTGGCAGGTGTTCGCCTCCGAAGACCGCGCAGGTGGCCTCGTGGCCGCCGAGGGCGGCTACCGCGAGGAGGAGGGAGCCCGCTGTCCAGGTGGTGAGTTCGCGGGGCCAGACGGCGCCGTCGTCGAAGACGTAGCCGGTCCAGTAGAGGCCGGTCTCGGGGTCGCGCAGGTGCTGGATGGACTGGAGGATCTCCAGGGCGCGGTCGGACTCGCCCACCGCCCAGAGGGCCAGGGCCAGTTCGCAGGACTCGCCGCCCGTCACCCAGGGGTTGGGGACGACGCAGCGGACGCCGAGGCCGGGGACGACGAAGCGGTCCCAGTCGGACTCGATGCGCTCCTTCGCCTCCGCGCCGGTCAGGGCGCCGCCCAGGACCGGGTAGTACCAGTCCATGGAGTAGCGGTCCTTGTTGAGGAAGCGCTCGGGGTGACGGCGTATCGCGTGGCGCAGCGCACCCACCGCCAGCTCCCAGTCCGGCTGCGGCTCCTCGCGCTGCTCGGCGATGGCGAGGGCGCAGCGCAGGGCGTGGTGGATGGAGGAGCTGCCGGTGAGCAGCGCGTCCGGCGTGCCGGTGCCGTCGTCGTCGCGCCGCCAGCCGATCTGGCCGCCGGGCTGCTGGGAGCGCAGCACCCATTCCATCGCGGCGTACACGCAGGGCCACATGCGGTCCAGGAACGTGTCGTCGCCGGTGGAGAGGTAGTGGTGCCAGACGCCGACCGCTATGTACGCGACGAAGTTGGTCTCGCGGGCGCGGTCCGTCACGTCGTCGTGCGCCCCGTCGGCGTACGCGGCGTACCAGGAGCCGTCCTCGTTCTGGTGCCGTGCGAGCCAGGTGTACGCCCGCTCGGCGGCCTCGTGCTGGCCGGCCGCGTCCAGGGCCATGGCCGCCTCGGTGTGGTCCCAGGGGTCCAGGTGGTGGCCCCGGAACCAGGGGATCGCGCCGTCCTCCCGCTGTGCGGCGAGGATGCCGTGTACGGTCTCGGCGGCCTGCTCGGCGGTCAGGACCCCGGGCAGGACGAGGTGTTCTGTCCGGGGAGTGGTCACTTGGCGTCCGCCTCGGAGAGCCGGGGGAGGTGGGGCTTGGTCGCGTACGCCACGAAGCTCTTGCCGATCAGCGGGTTCAGCGCCTGCTCGGCGACCCGCGTGGCCAGCGGCTTCTTCATGATGTCCCAGACCAGCAGCTTGTGGTACGCCCGCACGGGCAGCGCCTTGTCGTTGTCGACGCCGAACGCGCACTTCAGCCACCAGTACGGGGAGTGCAGGGCGTGGGCGTGGTGGGTGCCGTACGGACGCAGGCCCGCCTCGCGGATCTTGGCCAGCAGTTCGTCGGCCTTGTAGATGCGGATGTGGCCGCCCTCGACCTCGTGGTAGGCGTCGGACAGGGCCCAGCAGACCTTCTCGGGGCCGTAGCGCGGGACCGTGATGGCGATCCGGCCGCCGGGCTTCAACACCCGCACCATCTCGGCGAGTACGCCCTTGTCGTCGGGGATGTGCTCCATCACCTCGGAGATGATGACGACGTCGAAGGACTCGTCCGGGAAGGGCAGCGCGAGGGCGTCGCCCTCCATCGCCGTCGCGGTGGCGCCCGCCGGGGCCTCACCGGCCTCCTTCATCGCCGCGAACCACTTGGCGACCTCGCGGATCTCCTCGGCGTTCTGGTCGAGGGCCACGACCTGCGCGCCGCGCCGGTAGCACTCGAAGGCGTGCCGGCCCGCCCCGCAGCCGAGGTCCAGGACGCGGTCGCCCGGGGCGAGCGGGAACCGGGAGAAGTCGACGGTCAGCACGTGGCCCTGCTTTCGGAATAGACGCCTGTTGCGGCCGCGGGGCGGCCTGGATTCCCGACCTTGGAGCGGGCGATGGCTTCGCGGTACCGGGCGACCGTGCCCTCGGCGGCCCGCGCCCAGGTGAACCGCTCCAGCACGCGCTCGCGCCCGGCGGCCCCGAGCCGTGCCCGCAGTTCCGCGTCCCCCAGCAACCGGCTCAGCCCCGCGGCCAGCGCCCCCGCGTCGCCGGGCGGCACCGCCAGGCAGGTCTCCCCGTCGGGCCCGGCGACCTCGGGGATCGCGCCGCCGGTCGTGGCGACCAGCGGGGTGCCCGTGGCCATCGCCTCGGCGGCCGGCAGGGAGAAGCCCTCGTACAGCGACGGCACGCAGGCGACCTCGGCCGAGCGGACCAGGTCGACCAGTTCGGCGTCGGAGATGCCCTTCACGAACTCGACGGCGCCTTCCAGGCCGTACCGCTCGATGGCCTGGGCGACGGGGCCGTCCTCGGCGCGCTTGCCGACGACGACGAGGTGGGCGTCGGGGTGTTCGGTGCGCACCTTGGCCAGCGCCTCGACGAGGAAGACCAGGCCCTTGAGCGGCACGTCGGCGCTGGAGGTGGTGACGATCCGGCCGGGGACCACGGGCACCGCCGCATTCGGCGAGAAGAGGTCGGTGTCGGCGCCGATGTGGACCACGTGGATGCGGTCCTCGCGAACGCCGAGGTGGTCCACGATCTCCTGGCGGGAGGTGCCGGAGACGGTGAGCACGGAGGGCAGGCGGCGGGCGACGCGCTTCTGCATGCGGGTGAAGGCGTACCAGCGGCGTACGGAGTAGCGGCGCTGCCAGCCGTCGGCGGCGTCCAGTTCCAACTGGCGGTCCACCGTGATGGGGTGGTGGATGGTGGTGACCAGCGGTGCCCCGATGTCGCCCAGCAGGCCGTACCCGAGGGTCTGGTTGTCGTGCACGACGTCGAACTCGCCGCGCCGGGCGCGCAACCGGCGGCGGGCGCGGAGCGAGAAGGTCAGCGGTTCCGGGAAGCCGCCGGTCCACATCGTCGCGACCTCGAGCGCGTCGATCCAGTCGCGGTACTCGTCGCGGTGGGGGGTGCGAAAGGGATCCGGCTGGCGGTACAGGTCGAGGCTGGGCAGCTCGGTGAGGCTCAGTCCCTCGTAGCCCTCGTCGAGGACCGGATACGGCTGCGAGCCGATGACCTCGACCCGGTGGCCGAGGCGGGCCAGTTCTCGCGACAGGTGCCGTACGTAGACGCCCTGGCCGCCGCAGAACGGGTTCCCTTTATAGGTGAGAAGCCCGATGCGGAGCGGTCGCTCGCCGTCGGCGGCGGGGCCTTCCTCGGTACCCGCCTCCCTGGCCTCAGCGGTCACTCTGGGCCCCCTTCTCCCTGCGCTGTCCCGCGAGACTACGCCGGGACGCTAATCTAGAACAAGTTTCAGACTTGATCGTTCAAGAGGCTCTGAATCTACCGGCAGGTAGGGGCGCTGTGAGCAGTGGATCAGGTGATTCGCGCCACGGCCGGGCCCCTGACATGCTGGGTGATCACTCGCCCTCACCGGCTGCCTCACCGACTGTCACGGAACGGGACCCATGCCAGCGCACGCCAAGGTGGAATCCAGTACCGCGCAACCCGCCGCCGCTCCCCTGACCGAGCGACAGGAGGCCCGGCGCCGCCGGATCCTGCACGCCAGCGCGCAGCTGGCCAGCCGCGGCGGTTTCGACGCGGTGCAGATGCGGGAGGTCGCCGAGTCCTCGCAGGTGGCGCTCGGCACGCTGTACCGGTACTTCCCGTCCAAGGTGCATCTGCTGGTCGCCACCATGCAGGACCAGCTGGATCACATGCACGGCACCCTGCGGAAGAAGCCCCCCGCGGGGGACACCCCGGCCCAGCGGGTGGCGGAGACCCTCATGCGGGCCTTCCGCGCCCTCCAGCGGGAGCCGCACCTCGCCGACGCCATGGTCCGCGCCCTGACCTTCGCCGACCGCAGCGTCTCCCCCGAGGTCGACCAGGTCTCCCGCCAGACCACCGTGATCATCCTGGACGCGATGGGCCTGGAGGACCCGACCCCGCAGCAGCTCTCCGCCGTCCGCGTCATCGAGCACACCTGGCACTCGGCCCTGATCACCTGGCTGTCGGGCCGCGCCTCCATCGCCCAGGTCAAGATCGACATCGAAACGGTCTGCCGCCTGATCGACCTCACGGACCCGGACAGCGGTCGCCACGACTAGCGCCTAGTCCAGCGGCGCAGGGCGCCGAGGAGTTGGGTGAGCACCTTGAGGGCCGCCCGTCGGCGGGCCCGCTTGCGGGACCAGACGGCGGGGAGGACGACGCCCGCGTAGACGGCGGCGAAGGCGACGGCGGCGAACAGGACGGGCAGGTGGAGCGTCTGGGACGGCATGGCGCTTCCTCGGGGAGAAACGGTCGACTGCTGGCACGCCGACGATCCACCGCCCCGACGAGGCCGCGGCCGATCCCCGACTCCCGCCGAATCCCCGGCGGAACACGCAGGTCAGGCCGTACGCTTCGGAGTCGTCCGCCGAACCGCACCGAAGGGGTTGGGAGTTGGCCGCACCACCGGTGGGTCCAGTCGCCGACTTCTGCGCCGAACTGCGCCGCCTCGTGCGCACGTGCCATGTGTCGCAGCCGGAGATCGCCGAGGCACTCGGCCTGAGGAGCACCAGCTCGGTCTCGGAGCTGCTCGGCGGGCGGCGGCGGACCCCGCCCGACTGGGACACGGTGCGGCGGATCGTCGACCTCTGCACCGAGCGGAACGGAGCCGCACCACCGCCGGCCGGCACGAACCTCGAGGTCCGCTGGTGGAGGTTCCGGCACGCGGAACTGGAGCGGGCGGCCGAGACGTCACGGGCTCACCTCAGGCGGCCGGCCGCGCCGCCGCCCCCCGCGCCCGCGCCCGCGCCAAGACTTGATGCGGCCGACTGCTCCGTCATGGGGGTCGAGGACGCGGTGGGCCTGTTGACCGGGGACCGCGGCGAGTGGTCGGTCGCCATGGACACGCTGATGAGGCCTCCTCTCGGTGAGCGGAGCGAGCAACGCGTCCTGGACTACCTGCTCAAGCGCTTCCCCGAACGGGTGCGCGCCGTGCACGGTGTCGCACGTGCCGCCCTGATCCAGGCGGCGCGCGTAGTGCTGGTAGCGGCGACGGTGGCGCGCCGCACACCGGGTCGTGAGGACGCCGCACGGCTGATCCAGGATCTGGCGGACGGTTCGCACATGTCCTATGTGTCACCGCTGGCGGAGTTCCAGGAGAGCGTCACCGCCGAGGAGGCGTCGCGGCTGGTGCGCGACTATGTGCGTCTGGCCACCCCGCTGGCCGCGTCGTGCCCCGAGTTCGCGCTGGTGGCGGGCGTGCCCGGCGCCGTGTCCGAGGACGGGGCGGCCGGAACCGGGCTGGCCGGACTGGGGGACCTCCTCACGGAATTCGCCGGCCGGGACGGACGAGCGGCGACGGGCGGCACACTGCTGCGCGGCCCGATCGCCTCGCTCGACTCCCCCGGGCCGCGACTCCCGAGCCTCGCGGAGGGTTATGTCACCCCCCGCTTCCGTCTGGCGGGCCGGTCCCGGAGCACACGTGCCGGGATCGCCTCGGACAAGTGGTGGGAGGAGCAGCCGCCGTACGACGGCATCGAGCGGTTCCTGGCCGCCCACCTCCTCGGTCTTCCCGCCCTCCTGGCACCGCTGGTCGTGCTCGGCCACCCGGGTGCCGGGAAGTCACTGCTCACGAAACTGCTGACGGCCCGGCTCCCGGCCGGGGAGTTCCGCGCCCTGCGGGTGGAGTTGCGGCACACGCCGGCCGAGGCGGATGTACAGACCCAGCTGGAGCACGCGCTGAAACGGGCCACGGGACGGGAAGTCGGCTGGCCGGACTGGGCCGAGGAGGAATCCGGTCCCACCCCCGTGGTCATGCTGGACGGATTCGACGAACTGCTCCAGGCGGGCGCCCAACGGCTCGGATCCGCGCAGCAGTGGGGCTATCTGCAGGAGGTCGAGGCCTTCCAGCGGCGGGAGGCGCAGCTCGGACGTCCACTGATCGTGCTCGTGACGAGCCGCACGGTGGTCGCCGACCGCGCGGTCGTCCCCCAGGACAGCCCGGTGTTGCGCCTGGAACCCTTCGGCGAGCCGGAGATCGAGCGCTGGCTCACCGTCTGGAACGCCGCGAACGCGGGCTACTTCGAGCGGCAGGGCCTGCGGCCGCTCACGCCGGAGGTCGTCCTCTCCCACCGGGACCTCGCGGCCCAGCCCCTGCTGCTGCTCATGCTGGCGCTGTACGACGCGGTCGACGGCACCCTGCGGGGCCTGCGGCAGGAGAACATCAGCCGGACGCAGCTCTACGACCGGCTGCTCAAGGAGTTCGTCCGCCGCCAGGTCGACAAGGACGGCCCCCTGCCCCCCGCGGAGGCGGCGGTCGCCGTCGAACGCGAGCTGCACCGCCTGTCGGTGATCGCCCTTTCGATGTTCCACCGAGGTGTCCAGGCCATCAGCGGCGAGGAGGCCGACCGGGACCTGCGGGCGCTCGGCACTTCGGCACCCGGCGACGCGGGCGACGGCTCGGGGCTGCTGTTCGGACGGTTCTTCTTCGTGCACGAGGCTCAGGCCGTCGTCACGGAGGAGAGGCTGCGCAGCTACGAGTTCATGCACGCGACCTTCGGCGAGCATCTGGCCGCCCGGCTGATCGAGGGGGCGCTGCGCCGGCTCGCCGACGCCGTGGCCGCCGACCGCCGTGCCGCCCCGGACGACGGGGAGCTGTACGCGCTGCTGTCCTTCGCCCCGCTCACCGACCGGGCGCAACTGTGGCAGAACCTGCGGGACATGCTCGCGACGTGGCCGGCGGATCGCTCGCGCACCGACCTGGTGCCCGCGCTCGTCGACCTCTTCCGCGCGGCCGCGTGGGACGGCGGGCACCGCACCCGCGTGGAGTACGCCCCGGTCCGGCTGAGGAGGGCGTACCGGGACACGGTGTACGAGGCGAACCTGCTGCTGATCGCGGTGCTGGCGGCGGACGAGGTGTACGCCTCGGAACTCGTCGACGCCGCCGGCGGCGCGGCTGCCGGTTGGCGGCGGCACGCCCTGGGGTGGAAGGGGCAGTTGTCCGTCGAGTCATGGGCCGCGCTGTCCTCGACCCTCAGTCCCGAACGCTGCTGGCGCCCGGATCCCAGGGGCGCCGGCGAGCAGAAGGCCGATCTGCGCATCAGTACGCGCCGGACGCCACTGTCCCACCATGAGCTCAACTGGGCGTTGTGGCCGTCTCCGCCCGAGGCGGGCACGTCCCTGTCGGACCGGCTGGAGGACCGGCTCTCCGCCACGGGCGCGTCAGAGCTGATCAGGCGGCTCTCCTTCGTCGGCGATCAGGACATCGAGGTTCTGCTGCACATCGGCTACCCGCTGCTGCTGCAGGTGCCGAGCGCCGCGTCGACGTTCACCGCCCCGGTCGACAACCGTCTCCAGTCGGCCCTGCAACCACTCGTCGCCCTGCTGACCCGCGACGTGTACGCCCCCACGGTCCGGCCCGACCTGTACGCCGAGTGCCTGGAGCACGCCCAGACGCTGTCGCGGCCCGAGCGCGGCCCCTATCTCGAGGCCGTGCTGCGCCACCTGGTCCATGACGTCCCCGAGCTGTCGGACGACGCACTCGCATCCCTCGTGTCCCGCCTGCACCACGCGTTCGTGAAAGGCGGCGTCCCCCTCACCCGGGCGATGGAGCGACCGCTCCTGGACTGTGTCCGACATGCCCTGGACCGGGGAAATCCCCACCTGACCCGCCCGCTCGACTCCCTGCGCACCGTCCTCGTCCGGGACGACGACTCCCCGGGCGCGCGCAGATCCGCTCTGCGGGACCTGCTGCGGATGACGCACCTGAGCCACTCCACCGGCACCTGGCAGTGGTCGGGGTCCCTGCGCGGCGCCGCCGCGGCCCGCCACTTCGACGAGTTGCTCGCGAACCTCGACCTCCCCGAAGTCGCCGCGGAGCACCCCGGCGCCCTCGTCGGCCTCCTCCGCCTCGCCGCGGAACTGGGTCTCGACGACTGGCTGGCCGCCCACACGGCGCAGCTCCTCGACGCGCTTCCCCCCGGTGCCTTCGGTCTCCTCCGCCCCTCCGACCTGCCCCGTCTGCGCGCAGCCCTGCCGAAGGGCTCGTACGTGGAGGAATTCGAGCGGGTGAAGGGGGCGTGGCGCGGCCCCGAACCGTCGTCGCTCTGACATGAAAAGGACCTACGAGACGGGTTCCCTTCGCCGGCATGGTCCGGATCAGGTGATGGGGGTCGCCGTCGGGCCTGACTGCTGCCCTTCGGCCTCTCAGCCCGACCGTCGATGTCGGCACCGGCGGATGCCTCGGCGTAAGCCTCGGCGTCTCGCCAGAGTCGGCTACTCCGGTCGGACTCCCTCACTCGTCTCGTAGGCTGATATCAGCATAGAACGCCCATAAGGGTATGCAAGCCCCAAATGGAGACTTTTTTTCCGGTCTTCCAGTCCTCTTATTAGTCCTCGGGCGGGAACACCACCTCCCCACCGCCCAACAGCGTGATCACGATGGCCTCCACCGGGCAGTTCTCCGCCGCCGCCAGCACCCGCTCGTTCGCGTCGGTGTCGGCCTCGGCGGGGTGGGACTGGCGGGCCGTGTCGAGGTGGAAGCCGTCGGGGGCGTGGTGGAGGCACTGGGCCGAGCCGATGCAGACGGAGCGGTCGACCTCGATGTGCCAGCGGTCGCCCATGGGCGCTCACCCCTCCCAGCCGGCCGGGAGATGGATCATCTTGTGCTCCAGGTACTCGCCGTATCCCTCGGGGCCGAACTCCCGCCCGAGCCCCGAGTTCTTGTAGCCGCCGAACGGGCCGAGCATGTCGAGGCTGAAGGTGTTGACCGAGTAGGTGCCGGTACGGACCTGCCGGGCGACCTCGATGCCGTGCTCGACGTCGGACGTCCACACGCTGCCGGAGAGGCCGTAGTCGGAGTCGTTCGCGATCTTCAGGGCCTCGGACTCCTCGCCGTACGGCAGGAGGCAGATCACGGGGCCGAAGATCTCCTCGCGGGCGATGCGCATGGAGTTGTCCACGTCGCCGAAGAGGGTGGG
Source organism: Streptomyces sp. NPDC039424 (assembly GCF_055639495.1). NCBI lineage: Bacteria > Bacillati > Actinomycetota > Actinomycetes > Kitasatosporales > Streptomycetaceae > Streptomyces > Streptomyces sp. NPDC039424. The sequence goes on along the minus strand of NZ_JBVKAI010000015.1, from coordinate 156,853 downwards.
CTCCACGTACCAGCCGCGATCCAGGCCCGCCGGACGGCCGCCGCCGGTGAGGATCTTGGCGCCTTCCTCCTGGCCGATGCGGATGTAGTCGAGGTTGCGCTGCTGCTGGCGCCGGGCCACCAGCGGGCCGACCTGGGTGGCCGGGTCGAGCGGGTCGCCGACCACCAGCGCGCTCGCCGCCGCCGCGAAGGCGTCCGCGAACTCGGCGTAGCGGGAGCGCGGTACGAGGATGCGGGTCTGGGCGACACAGGCCTGGCCGTTGTTCATCCAGGCAGCCGAGGCGATCTGGGGCACCGCCGTCCCGATGTCCGCGTCCGGCAGGACCACCGCCGCCGACTTGCCGCCCAGCTCCAGCGTCACCCGGGTGAGGTTGCGCGCGGCGACCTCCATCACGCGCTTGCCGGCCGCGACCGAGCCGGTGAAGGAGACCTTGTCGACGCCGGGGTGGGCGACCAGGTACTCGCTGACCTCGCGGTCGGCCGGGAGGATGGACAGCACGCCGTCCGGCAGCCCGGCCTCCTTCGCGATCTCGCCGAGGAGGTACGCGTCCAGGGGCGACTCGGGCGACGGCTTGAGCACCACCGTGCAGCCGGTGAGCAGCGCGGGGGCGAGCTTGGCGGCGGCGACGAACTGCGGGACGTTCCAGGGCACGACGGCCGCGACGACCCCGACCGGCTCGCGGCGTACGAGGATCTTCCCGAGGACAGCGTCGCGGGTCTCCTCGTACGTGAAGTCCCGCGCGACCCTGATCGCCGCGTCCCACACCATCATCGCGCCGAGGGCCTGGGCGAGGACGCTCCAGGAGTACGGGGAGCCGTTCTCGGAGGAGATCACGCGGGCGATCTCCTCGTGGCGGGCGGCGATCGCGTCCTTGATGCGGGTGACGACCTCGATCCGCTCCTGAAGCGTCGTACGCGGCCAGGGCCCCTCGTCGAAGGCGCGACGCGCCACGGCGACGGCCCGGTCCACGTCCTCCCGCGAGGCGTGCGGCACCCGTCCGATGACCTGCTCGGTGTGCGGGGAGATCACCTCGATGACGTCCTTGCCGAGGGGGTCGGTCAACTCCCCGCCGATGAACAGCTGTCCGTGTTCCACGAGCTCGGTCATGGCCGACTGCCTCCCGCCGCACCGTTTCTGACGCTGTTTCAGAACTGATATCAGTTCTAGTTATAGTGGGCAATGGCCGTGGTGCGACGGCCGCGGGTGGAGGACAGATGACGAAGACGTTCGATCACGGTGGTGGCGTACGGTCCATAGCGGTCCCCATTCCGGACAACCCCCTCGGTCACACGCTGGTGTACGCGGTGGACACCGACCGCGGTCCGGTGCTGATCGACACCGGCTGGGACGACCCGGCCTCCTGGGACACGCTGGTCGCGGGGCTGGTGGCGCTCGGGACCTCGGTCGGGGAGGTGCACGGCGTGGTCGTCACCCACCATCATCCCGACCACCACGGGCTGTCGGGCCGGGTGCGGGAGGCCTCCGGCGGCTGGATCGCGATGCACGAGGCCGACGCGGCGATCGTCCGGCGGACACGGGAGACCCGCCCCGAGCGCTGGTACACCTACATGGCCGCCAAGCTCACGGCCGCCGGGGCGCCGGACGCTCATGTGGCGCCGTTGCGTACGGCCCTCCCCCACTCTCGGCTTCGCTCGAGCGGGAGGGACCCCCATCGCACCCTGCCCGGCCTCTCCCCCGCGCTGCCCGACCGGGAGATCGTCCCCGGTGAGCTCCTCGACCTCCCCGGCCGCCGCCTGCGCGCGCTGTGGACGCCGGGCCACACCCCGGGCCATGTCTGCCTGCACCTGGAGGAGACCCACCCGGCGCACCTGCCCGGCCACGGCCGCCTGTTCTCCGGCGACCATCTGCTCCCCGAGATCACCCCGCACATCGGCCTGTACGAGGACCCCGACGACGCGACCGTCACCGACCCCCTGGGCGACTACCTGGACTCGCTGGAACGGGTCGGCCGCCTCACCCCCGCCGAGATCCTCCCGGCCCACCAGCACGCCTTCACCGACGCGCCCGGCCGGGTACGACAGTTGCTCGAACACCACGAGGAACGCCTCACCGGCCTGCTCTCCCTGCTCGCCGAGCCCCTCACCCCCTGGCAACTGGCCGAACGCATGGAGTGGAACCGCCCCTGGGAGCAGATCCCGTACGGCTCGAGGAACATCGCGGTGTCGGAGGCGGAGGCCCATCTGCGGCGGCTGGTGAAGCTGGGGCGGGCGGAGGCGGTGGCGGGGGGCGAGCCGGTGACCTACGTGGCGGTGTAATCCGGTCGTGGGGCCGCGGCGGGTGCTGGTACACAGGGTCATGGACCCCTTGGAGAACCTCCTCGCCGAGCGCGCCTGCGAACGCGTCATCCACGAGTTCATCCACCGTCTCGACCTCGGTGGACCCGCTTCCGTCGCCGAGCTGTTCACCGAGGACGGCGTCTGGGAGTGGCCCCCGCCGGGGGACGGACGGCGGTCCGAGGGGCGGGACGCGCTGCGGGAGTACTTCGGTTCGCGCCCCGCCGACCGGCTCTCCCGCCGCGTCATGTCGAACATCCTCGTCACCGTGACGTCCCCGGAGACGGCCACCGCCATCTCGTACTTCTCGACGTACCGGGTCGACGGCTACGAGGGCGGCATGGTCCCGCCCGGCCCGCCCGTCCAGGTCGGCGACTACGCGGACACCTTCCGCCGGGTCGGGGACCACTGGCTGCTGGAAAGGCGGGTCCTGCGCCTGCCCTTCGGCGGCCCGACCCCGAGGGCCGTCAGCTGAGACCCGCCGCCTCCCGTTCCGCCTTGCTCAGCGGCGGGCCGTCCAGCCGTCCCTTGCGGGGGCCCAAGAAGATGTGCCAGAGCATGTCGGGGGCGAAGAGGCGGGTGGGCGGGGCGGTGAGGCTCATGACGTCGAGGAGACCGTGGAGGGCGCGGGGGTTCTCGGAACCGGCGGCCACCGCCTTGTCGACGTAGGACTTCAGGAGGCGCTCGACGGCGGTGGGGGGCTGGGGGGCGGCACCGGGGTAGTAGGCGTCCTGGCCGACCGCGAGGTCCCAGGCGTTGCCGACCGGGCCGGCCACGGCGCGCTGGACGCGGCGGGCGGTGCCCGGGGCCGTGGGGCCGTGGCGGTCGAGGACCCGGCGCAGGGCGATCACGCTCTGCGCGGCGACCGAGAGACCGTGACCGTAGACGGGGTTGTACCCGGCGACGGCGTCCCCGAGGACGGCGAAGCCGTCGGGCCAGGCCTCGGCGTTCTCGTAGTAGCGGCGGCGGTTGGCGGTGCTGCGGGTGGTGACCGGGTCCGTCAAGGGTTTGGCCTGGGAGATCAGACGGCCGACGACCGGGTCCCGGAGGCCGGTGAGGGCGAACTCCTCGAACGCGTCGGGGTCGGCGGAGGGCTCGCCGCCCCGGGTGCCGGAGAGGGTGACCAGCCAGCGGTCGTCCTCGATCGGGACGATGATCCCGCCCCTGCCGGGGGTCTGGCGCGGGTCCGCCTGGACGTTGACGACCGGGAAGCGCCGGGACGCGGTGGAGCCGGGGGCTCGGTAGACGCGGCTGGCGTAGGCGACACCCGCGTCGACCACGCGCTCCGCCACCGGGGCGAGGCCCAGCGCCTCCAGCCACCTGTGCGCCTGCGAGGCACGTCCGCTCGCGTCGATCACCAGGTCCGCGTGCAGGGTGATCGCCCCGCCCGCGGGCCCGTTCGGTATGCGCACGCCCGTCACCCGGTCCCGGTCGCCGACCAGGCCGCCCACCCTCGTCCCGTCGAGCAGGGTGATCCGGCGCCGCCCCAGCACGTTCGCCCGGATCACCGCGTCCAGCAGGTCGCGGCTGCACACGATCATGTGGTGGCGGGAGTCGGTGAACCGCCGGAACCACTCCCCGGAGGGCGCCTTGCTGACCAGGTCGGTCATCGCGTCGATCAGTCCGGCACCCCTGCCGGCCAGCTCCCCGGTGACGCCCGGCAGCAGCTCCTCCAGCGCGGCCACTCCCCCCGACCACAGCAGATGGGCGTGGCGTGCCTGGGGCAGGCCCTTGCGGTGCTCGGGCCCCTCGGGCAGCCGGTCGCTCTCGATCACCGTGACCTCGTTGAACCGGCTGGAGAGCACGGCGGCGGCCAGCATCCCGGCCGTACTGCCCCCGATGACGATCGCGGTACGGCGATGGATGGTCCGTCTGTCAGGCATGTGGGGTGAGACCTTCTGTGGTGGCCGCCTGCCGGCGGAACGTTTCTATGGCCGACGAGTGAAGGCGCAGGGCCTGCGCGATCGACTCCAGCTCGCTGTCCGGGACATCGGGGGAATGCCCGTCACCGTCGTACTCCGGGCCCGGATCTCCGCCCTCACCGGCGGAGCGCAGCGCGTCCACGGCGACCAGGATGTCCACCGCGCCCGCGATGCCGCGCGCGACGGGGTCGGGGTGACCGGCGGCCAGGGCCTGCAGACGGGCCCGCTCGCGCCGGGTTCCGCTCAGGTGCGGGGCGACTTTGAGCAGGGCGTCGTTGATGGCGGCCCGGCGCAGTTCGAGCTGGAGTTCGGCGCCGCTGACCCGGCCGGTCGCCGGGGCGGACGGCGCGGTGACCGTCAGCACCGCCTGCCACAGCGGCTCCAGGCGCCGGTGGGTGCGCCACAGCCGCCGGCGCTCCTCCGCGAGCGGGCCGGCCTGCCCGGCGATGAACCCGACCCCGACCAGGATCGCCTCCGCGATGGCGAACGGCGGCGCGACGTACGTCGACAGCCAGTCCCAGTTCCGCCCGCTCCAGCGGGCGCCGATCGCGGCGACCTTGGCGACGTCGAAGATGAACCCGAGCGCGTAGGCGACCTGTAGGAACACCACCGCGCGGCGCAGCCAGGCGTCCTGGACCTCCTGGAACCAGGCCCACAGGATGCTCGCGGCGACCACCGCGGACACCATGTGGGCGACCAGGTAGAGCATGGCGAACTCGCGCATCCACGGGGTGTTCGCGTAGTAGGTGTCCAGGTCGCGCAGCCGCTCCACATGGTGGTCGCCGAGCAGGAAGGTCACCCACAGGCCGACGATGATCACGCCGTACGCGATCCAGACCATGCGGGTGCGCCGGCGCCGGACGGCCGACGGCGGCTCGCGCCAGGTGATGATCAGCCACAGGCAGGCGCCGCAGTAGGCGGTGAGCAGCGAGTAGACCCAGAGACCGGCGAAGTTGGGCACTCCGGCGAGCTCGTTGATGCGGTGCAGGTTGCCGGGCGGCAGGGAGGCGAAGACGACGGCTCCGATGCCGAGCAGCAGCGCCGTCGCCCGCAGGATGGGGTCCTGCCACGCCCGTCTGAGCAGCGGCAGTTTGATCACGAAGGCGACGGCCAGCAGCACGGCCGGAACGGCGTAGGCGAGGAACGAGCCCGCTATGTCCCAGCCCATCACGGCCCGCCGACGTTGCCGAGCGAGGACGACAGACGGTCCGTCAGGGTGTCCTGGGTCATCCGGCCGGCCGCCGCCCGGGGGCCGACGACCTTGGAGAACTTGGCCGCCAGCCGCAGCCCGCACTGCTCGGCCTCCCACTCGGCCTCGGCGGTCGCGGCGGCCGGGGACCGCGTGGCCATGGCGACCACCCGCTCCCAGGGGATGTCCTCGTCGGCCTGGGTGAGCAGCCGACGGGCGGCGGCGGGCATGCCGGCCGGGTAGTGCACGTCCAGGGTCTGGTAGTAGATGTGGCCGATCTCGTGTCCGGCGATCACGAACTTGTGCGCGCCGGGTGCCCGGGCCTCCACCACGACGATGTACTCGTCGTCCTTGGCGAAGGTGACCCCGGAGACGTCGAGCCCCGGCGGGAAGCCGACGAACTTCAGCCGGACGGGCCGGTCCAGCCGCGGGCTGAGCGTGTCGCACACGGCGTGCAGGAACGCCTCGGGCTCGGTCGGCGGTGTCAGTGTGCCGGCGGTGTCACGGACGAGCTGGGCGAGGAACCGCTTCGGCGATCTTTTCCGGCTCATTAATCGTCCTTCGTGTGCGGTGTGCGGCACGCGGCTCACCCGCGAACCTTCGGGCCGCCCGCGCCCGCGTCAGCGTCCTCGGTCTTGATGATCATCTCAGCCAGGTCGACGAGCGTGGCCAGCTGACGGGCGTTCATCCGCGGGGCGCGCATCGCCAGCCGCACCAGCCCGCTCTCCCGCAGCACCAGCAGCGGATCGGCCTCCGCCTCCAGGCTCTGGAGCACCGGTTGCAGGGCCTCGTACAGTGCCTCGGGCTCGTCCGCGGTGAAGTATCCGGCGGGCAGCCCGAAGAACCGGCGCAGCCGGTCGGCGTGTTCGAGGCTCGGCATACCGCTCTTGCGCCACACGCTCAGCCACTGCCGGCTCGTTCCCGCGATCCTGGCCAGCTCGTCCAGCGAGTAGCGCTTGCCGTCGGGCCGGCGCCGGGTCTCGCGGATGAAGTCGAGCCGCTGCCGGACCCGTTCGTCCAGCCCGATCTCGGGTGCGGCGCCGCCCGCGAGCAGTCGGGCGACCACGTCGGCGGGTATCCCCGTCCGGTACGACAGGTCGGCCACGTCCAGGACCTCCGGCAGCCGGCCCCCCGGCCGCCCGGTGAGCTCGCCGAGGCGCTCCAGCACGCCGGCAAGCGGGGCGTAGGCGTCACTCACCGAAGTCCCCCCTGGGCGTGTCGTCGGTTCCGTGGCTGAGCTGACGCGAGGCTACCGGGTCGCCCGCCGGTCGAGAAGGCATGACAACATCAGCTGCGGAATTAGGCAGCAATCGTTGACAGTTGAGGCCTGAACACGACAGGATCATGACGCAAGGTCACACTCCGAGGCCGCTCAGCGAAGCCGGAGGGTGCGCCTTGTCCCGCCCCGGGTGCTGCCTATGGGGGAGCAGCATCCGGGGCGTTACCTCTGCGCACGCCGGTCCGGGCGGGGCCTGGAACGCCACATCGGCCGGGCGGGCCGTTCTCGGCGTTGGCCGGACGCGGGCGCAGGGGTGGGCGGGGTCCCGGGCGGGCAGGACGTGCAGACGCCGCAGCGGGCGGGCGAGTTCCGCGCCCGCCTCCGCCGGGCTCAGCGAGGGGCACCGGGTAGCCGTGCTCGCGCGCGTACATCATCACCGCTCACCGCGCCCTCGGCGGAGGCGTCGATCTCGTACACCTCGGCCGACCGCCCCGGGCCGAGCGGTCTCCCCGTCGGTGTCATGCCGCGACCTTAGGGGCCGATGCTGTGATCCTCGGCTCACAGCCGTCCCTCAGTCTCAGGGTTACGGGCGGGTAGAGTGACCGCGTCGTCATCACACCCGTACGGGGGGAAGCCGGTGCAATTCCGGCGCTGGCCCGCAACCGTGAACCGCCCTGGGCGGTGAGCCGGACTGCCCTGTACGGGACGTTGACCGGCTCACGTGCGTCGGCGGCCCGCCGCGCACGGCACCGTCGAGGTCTACGGAGCCGAGCCGCCCGGGGTGTCCCGTGCTGCCCGCGCTCCGCTTCAGGGAGAGGCAGTCGCCGACCATGAACGTCCGCCGCAGCGCAGCGGCTCTGGCCGCCATCGGTGTGATGGCCGCCGCAGCGCCCGCCACCGCCGCGTCCCCGTCCCCCTCCCCGTCGACGGCACTTCCGTCGGGGCTGTACGGCAGCTCGGACCCGAAGTACGACGGTGTGTGGCGGCAGTCCCTCGCGCTGCTCGCCCAGCGCACCGTGGGCGTCCGGCCGGCCGCGAAGGCCGTCGACTGGCTGGTGGGGCAGCAGTGCGCGGACGGCGGGTTCGCCGCCTACCGGCCGGACCCCGCCAAGACCTGTGCGGCGACCAACGCCCAGACCGACACCAACAGCACGGCCGTCGCCGTGCAGGCGCTGAAGGCGCTCGGCGAGCACGACGGCGAGGTCCGCAAGGCGGTGACCTGGCTGAAGATGATGCAGAACAAGGACGGCGGCTGGAGTTACACGCCGGGCTCGCCCAGCGACACGAACTCCACCTCCCTGGTCATCGGCGCGCTCGCGGTGGCCGGCGAGGATCCCTTGCGGCTGCGCACCGAGGGCAGGACCCCGGCCGAACTGCTGGCCAAGTGGTCCATCTCCTGCGAGGGGGACGACGGGGGCGCCCTCGCCTACCAGCCGGACAAGAAGGGCAGGCTGGTGGGCAACGCGGACGCGACGGCCGCCGGGGTGCTGGGCGCGCTCGGCAAGGGCTTCGTGACGAAGGCCGGGAAGGCGCCGGAGGAGGGCTACGTCTGCGCCGACTCCGGCAAGCAGCTCACCCCGCAGGACATCTCCCGCAACGGCGCCGCGTACCTGTCGGACGCGACGCACGACACCGGCTACCTCAAGTCCGCCCTCGCGGGTGCCAAGGACCAGCCGGACTACGGCAACACCGCCGACGCGGTCGTCGCCCTCGCCGCGCGGGGCTGGACGAAGCAGGCGAAGAAGCCGTACGCCTGGCTGGAGAAGAACGGCGTGCCGTGGGCGAAGCAGAGCGGGCCCGCCGCCTACGCCGAGCTGATCTTCGCCGCGCACGCGATGGGCGCCGACCCGCGCGACTTCGGCGGTACGGACCTGGTGCGGGCCCTGGGCGCGACGGGACCGGCGCCGCAGACGGCCAAGGCGAAGGCCGCGCAGGACGAGAAGGACGAGGACGGCTCCGGGGTGAGCATCTGGTGGATCATCGGCACCGGCCTCGTCGGCGGGATCGGGATCGGCTTCCTGCTCAGCGGACGCAAGAGGACGCGGCAGCCGTGACCGCCGTCCGCCGTGCCGGGGCGCTGCTCCTGGCGGCCCTCCTCTGCGTGGGGCTCGCGGGTCAGGCGCGGGCCACCGGCTACCGGTACTGGTCCTTCTGGGAGCGCACCGGCGGCCACTGGACCTACGCCACGCAGGGCCCCTCGACCGCCCGGCCCTCCGACGGCGACGTCCAGGGCTTCCGCTTCGCGGTGAGTGCGGACTCCGCCGACGCGACGCGCCCGCGCGGTACGGCGGACTTCGACTCGATCTGCGCCGATTCGCCCGCGCGGGCGGGCCGGAAGCGGGTGGCGCTCGTGCTCGACTTCGGTACGTCCGCGGACGCGCCGTCGGGCGAGACCCCGCCCGCCCGCCGGACGGCCTGTGCGGTCATCTCCTCCGACGGGACCGCCGCCGACGCGCTGGCCTCGGTGGCGGGGCCGCTGCGGTACGACGCCGACGCACTGCTGTGTGCGATCGCGGGGTATCCGGAGAAGGGGTGCGGGGAGCAGGTGGCGGAGGGGAGGTCCCGCCCGGCGCCGGACCAGGCGCCGGCCCAGGCGAAGGACGACCCGGAGCACGGTCCGTCGGTGGGCCTGCTGGCAGGCGCGGGTGCCGTCGTGCTGCTGGGCGGAGCCGCGCTGTGGCAGGCACGGCGGCGCCGGGATGCGTAGGGCGCCGCGCGCCGCGGGTGTCCACCCCGGCGCCTGGTGGCTGTGGTCCATGGGCCTCGGCACCGCGGCCACCCGCACCACCAACCCCCTCCTGCTCGCCCTCCTCATAGCGACGGCGGGCTACGTGGTCGCCACCCACCGCACGGCCGCCCCCTGGTCCCGCTCCTACACCGCCTTCGCCCGACTCGCCCTGGCCGTCCTCCTCGTCCGCCTGGTCTTCGCGGTGGCGCTCGGCTCCCCCGTCCCCGGCACGCACGTGATCGTCACCCTCCCCGAAGTCCCGCTCCCGCACTGGGCGCAGGGCATCCGCCTGGGCGGCAGGGTGACGGCGGAGGCGCTGGTCTTCGCGCTGTACGACGGTCTGAAGCTGGCCACCCTGCTCATCTGCGTGGGCGCGGCGAACGCCCTGGCCAACCCGGCCCGGCTGCTGAAGTGCCTGCCCGGCGCGCTGTACGAGACGGGCGTGGCCGTGGTGGTCGCCCTCACCTTCGCGCCGAACCTGGTCGCCGACGTGCAGCGGCTGCGCGCCGCCCGCCGCCTGCGCGGCCGACCGGACCGGGGTGTCAGGGGTCTGCTGCAGGTCGGACTGCCAGTGCTGGAGGGCGCGTTGGAGCGGTCGGTCGCCCTCGCCGCCGCGATGGACGCGCGCGGGTACGGCCGCAGCGCCGACGTACCGGCCCGGGTCCGCCGTACCACCGCCGTCCTCACCCTCGGCGGGCTGCTCGGGGTGTGCGCGGGAACGTACGGGCTGCTCACCGCCGAGGGCGGCACATACGGCCTGCCGGTGCTGCTCACCGGGGTGGCCGCCGCGCTGGCGGGGCTGCGCCTGGGCGGGCGCCGCACACTGCGCACCCGGTACCGCCCGGACGCCTGGGACACGCGCGCCTGGCTGGTCGCGGCGTCCGGCGCGGCCGTCGCCGCGCTGCTGGCCCTGGCCTCGGCACAGGACCCCGCCGCCCTGCACCCCGGCGTGGTCCCGCTGATCGCGCCCACGCTTCCGCTCTGGCCGGCGGCGGCCGTACTCCTCGCCCTGTTGCCCGCCTTCGTCGTACCCAAGGAGCCGTCGTGATCCGCTTCGAGGATGTCTCCGTGACGTACGAGGGAGCGGCCGAACCAACCGTGCGGGGTGTGGACTTCGAGGTGCCGGAGGGTGAACTCGTCCTGCTCGTCGGACCGTCGGGCGTGGGCAAGTCCACGGTGCTGGGCGCGGTGAGCGGGCTGGTGCCGCACTTCACCGGCGGCACCCTGCGCGGCCGGGTCACCGTCGCCGGGCGGGACACCCGTACCCACAAGCCGCGCGAACTGGCCGACGTGGTGGGCACGGTGGGCCAGGATCCGCTGGCGCACTTCGTGACGGACACGGTGGAGGACGAACTCGCCTACGGGATGGAGTCGTTGGGCCTCGCCCCGGAGGTGATGCGGCGCCGCGTCGAGGAGACCCTCGACCTGCTCGGTCTGGCCGACCTGCGCGAGAGGCCCATCGCCACGCTCTCCGGCGGCCAGCGGCAGCGGGTGGCGATCGGCTCGGTCCTCACCCCGCACCCCAGGGTCCTCGTCCTGGACGAGCCGACGTCGGCGCTCGACCCGGCCGCCGCCGAGGAGGTCCTCGCGGTCCTCCAGCGCCTGGTCCACGACCTCGGTACGACGGTCCTGATGGCCGAGCACCGCCTGGAACGCGTCGTCCAGTACGCCGACCGGATCGTCCTGCTGCCCGCCCCCGGCGCCGCCCCGGTGCTGGGCACCCCGGCCGAGGTGATGGCGGTGTCCCCGGTGTACCCGCCGGTGGTGGACCTGGGCCGCCTGGCGGACTGGTCCCCGCTGCCGCTGACGGTGCGGGACGCGCGCCGCCGGGCGGGGGACCTCCGGGACCGGCTCGCCGGCCTCGCGGCCCCCGAGAGTCCGCCGCCGGTGAGCTCCGAGGCTCCCCGCCGTCGGCTCTTCAAGCGCGCCGCCCCCGCCCCGGCCCCCGCCCGGGTCGCCGAGGCCGACTCCCTCGCCGTCCGCCGGGCCCGTGTCCAGGCCCTCCGGCACGTCGACCTCACCCTCGCCCCCGGCGAGACGGTCGCCCTGATGGGCCGCAACGGCGCCGGGAAGTCGACGCTCCTCTCCGCGCTGGTGGGACTCGTCGCACCGTCCGCCGGATCGGTGCGCGTCGGCGGGGCCGTCCCGCACCGCACCCGGCCCCGCGACCTGGTGCGCCGGGTCGGTCTCGTCCCGCAGGAGCCGCGCGACCTGCTGTACGCCGACACCGTGGCCGCCGAGTGCACGGCCGCCGACCGGGACGCGGGGGCGGAGCCGGGTACGTGCCGTGCGCTGGTCTCCGAGCTGCTGCCGGGCATCACGGACCACACGCACCCCCGTGACCTGTCCGAGGGCCAGCGGCTGGCGCTCGCCCTGGCGGTCGTCCTGACCGCCCGGCCTCCCCTGCTCCTGCTGGACGAGCCGACGCGCGGCCTGGACTACGCGGCGAAGGCCCGCCTCGTCGCCGTACTGCGCGGGCTCGCCGCCGAGGGGCACGCGATCGTGCTGGCCACGCACGACGTGGAGCTGGCCGCCGAGCTCGCCCACCGGGTGGTGCTGCTCGCCGACGGCGAGGTGATCGCCGACGGCCCGACGGCCGACATCGTGGTCTCCTCCCCGTCCTTCGCGCCCCAGGTGACCAAGATCCTCGCCCCGCAGCGGTGGCTCACGGTGGCCCAGATACGGCAGGCCCTGTCATGACCGGCTCCCCGCGCCCCGTCCGCCTGGGCCCCCGCTCCGTCACCGCCCTCGCCCTGGTCGGCGCCGTCGGCGTGGTCGCCTTCGGCTGGCCCTTCCTCGCGCCACCGAGCTCGCGGATCGCCGCGCACGCCCAGGACGCGCCGTGGCTGTTCGCGGGGCTGCTGGTGCTGCTGATCGCGGTCGTCGCGGCGGCGATCTCCGAGTCGGGGCTCGGTCCGAAGGCCGTCGCGATGCTGGGCGTGCTGGCGGCCACCGGGGCGGCGCTGCGCCCGATCGGGGCGGGCACCGCCGGGATCGAGCCGATGTTCTTCCTGATGGTGCTCAGCGGCCGGGTCCTCGGCCCGGGCTTCGGCTTCGTCCTCGGCTCGGTCACCATGTTCGCGTCCGCCCTGCTCACGGGCGGGGTGGGGCCCTGGATGCCGTTCCAGATGCTGGCGATGGGCTGGTTCACGATGGGCGCGGGCCTGCTGCCGGGCCCGGACCGGCTGCGCGGCCGGGGCGAGCTCGCCCTCCTCGCGGTCTACGGCTGTCTGGCCGCGTTCGCCTACGGCACGGTCATGAATCTCGCGGGCTGGCCCTTCATGGGCGCCCTGGCCTCGAACATCGCCTTCGACCCGCACGCCGCCGTCCCCGCGAACCTGGCCCGCTTCCTCGCGTACTGCCTGGCCACCTCGCTCGGCTGGGACCTCGGCCGGGCCCTGTGCACGGTGGTCCTGACCCTGACGCTCGGCCCGACGCTCCTGCGGGCGCTGCGCCGGGCCACCCGGCGGGCCGCGTTCGAGACCGCGGTCACATTCGACGCGCCCACTCGGTGAAGCACCCCACATGACGCACGTCACCTACGATACGACCTCGTAGTGCGCCTTGTCCGATATGTCCGCCAGCGCACCCCCTCCGACCTGCGCTTTGAGAGCCAGTTCACACGAAGGGCTATTCCCCCCGATCCGGCCACAACTAGTAAAAGGGGTCATTGCGGACACGTTTCCGGCCTGCTTCTGTGGAGCACGTCGCCAAGCGCCACGAGCCCTCAGGGGCCGCGGCGCCGACGTAGGCCCCACCGCCCACCACGCGGTGCAGGCATACAAGGCGGCCGTCCTGCCCCCGACCGAAGAGGTTTTCTGTGTCCGTCTCCGTCATCCGCCGCATCGCTTCCCCGAAGAAGATCCTCACCTCCGCCGCCGTGGCCGCCGCCACCGCCGGCATGGTGGCCGCTTCGGCCCCGGCTCACGCGGCGACCGGCAACACCGTCGCCCAGGCCCAGACGATCGCGCACCGGATGATCCCGGACGCCGCGCAGTACAACGCCTTCGACAACATCGTGAAGCGCGAGAGCGGCTGGAACGTCAGCGCCACCAACTCCTCCTCCGGCGCCTACGGCCTGGTCCAGGCCCTGCCCGGCTCGAAGATGGCCTCGGCCGGTTCCGACTGGAAGACCAACGCCGCCACCCAGATCAAGTGGGGTCTGGACTACATGAACTCCCGCTACGGCAGCCCCCTCGCCGCGTGGAAGTTCTGGCAGGCCAACGGCTGGTACTGAGCCGATCCCGCCACCCCGGCCACACCCCCGGCCGACACCCGCGCGCGCACCCTCGCCCCACACCGGCGAGGGTGCGCGCGCATGTCCGCACGTCTCCCGTGATGGACTGGGAACCGCCCCGCCCGTCCGGCTGACCGGAGGACGACGCATGACGGACCGGACCCGGACCCGGACGAAGGATCCCGAGGCGCGCGGAGTGCGCCTGGTGGTCGTGTTGCTGGCGCTGACCGCGGTGAGCGGGCTGATCGACGCGGTGAGCTATCTGGGCCTCGGCCGGGTCTTCACGGCCAACATGACCGGCAACGTGGTGGTGCTGGGCTTCGCCGCCGCCGGGGCGCCGGGTTTCTCCGTGCCGCACACGGCGACCTCGCTGGGCTGCTTTCTGCTGGGCGCGGCGGGTGGCGGGCGGCTCGCGGCACGCTACGGCGGCGGGTCGCGCCGGACCTGGACCCGGATGATGCTCGCCTCCGAGGCGGCGCTGGTGGGCGGGTCGGCGGCGGTCGCCTTCGTCGCCCCGACCGGCACCGCGTACGCGCTGATCGCCCTCACCTCCCTCGCGATGGGTCTGCGCAGCGCCACCGTCCGCAAGCTGGGCGTATCCGACCTGACGACCACGGTCCTGACCATGACCCTGACCGGCCTGGCCTCCGACTCCCCCGCCGGCGACGGCTCCAGCCACCGCCACCCGCGCCGCACCGCCGCCGTCGTCGCCATGGCGGCGGGCGCCGCGCTCGGCGCCTGGCTGGTCCTCCACCACGGCCTGGCGCTGCCCCTGCTGGTTGCCGCGCTGACGGCGGGGGTGCTGGCGGTGGTGACGTCGGGGCGGGAGTAGGCGGGGGGCCGCTCAGCCGAAGGGCTTCCAGCGCCGGGCCGAGGTGTCGTACGTGTACCGGGGCAGCCCCTTGATACCGCGGGTGCGGAACGGGCGCCCGTGGTCGTCGATCCGGACCGTGCCGGTGCGGCCCTGCGAGGACCAGTCGAGCTCCAGGTACCAGCTGCAGTCGCAGTCCTCGGTCCGGGCGGTGACCAGCAGCACCTCCCGATCCGTGGCGGAGACGCGGTAGGGCAGGTGCACCGCCGGGATCGTCGTGCCCATGTCGCTGCCGGGGACCGAGCGGGCGATCGGCCGGTCCACGTCCAGGTTCACGGAGAAGTGGCGCGGGCCGATCTCATCGCCGCAGCCCCGGTCCATGGCGTAGGAGTTCGCCGGGGCGGGGTCGCCGCGGCCCACCACACGTACCCGGAGCGCCTCCAGGACGACGGCCGTGGAGGACTTCCCCCGCACGGATATCCGTACGTTCGTCCGCCGCCCGTGCACCGCGCCCTGCGTCGCCGCCCAGGTCCCGGCGTCCTGCTGGGCCGGGGGCGGGGGCACCTGCCCCGGCTCCTTGGCGATGACGTAGTCGTGACTGCAACCGAGCTGCCAGACCTGCGAGTCCGCGCTCCAGGCGAGGGGGACGCCGCCGGGTGCCTTCTCCGTGGGCGGGGTGGTGGTACGGCCGGGGCTCGCGTCCGGGGTCGCGGGGGCCGTCGTCCGGGTGGGGCCGGTGGTGTCGGGCCGGTCGGCGGGCAGGGCCAGCAGCGTGCCCAGCGTGGCGAGGAGCGCGCAGGCGACGGCGGCGGAGAGGGCGGTGCGCCGACGGCGGTACCAGGGCCGGGCGGACGGGGCGGGCGGGGCGGATTCCGGGGTGCCGTCGGCGGTGTCCGGCGCGGGCTCCCCCTCCGCCTCCACCTCCCCCTCCGCCGCCGCGCCCCCGCGAGGCCGCTGCCGTGCTTCCAGGGCCCGCAGCCAGCAACGGTGCAGTTCGAGCCGTTCCTCCGGCGACGCGCCGCAGAACACCGCCAGCCGTTCCACCGGGGCGAAGTCCTGCGGTACGGCCTCGCCCGCGCAGTAGCGGTGCAGCGTCGAGGTGTTCATGCCCAGGCGCCGCGCGAGGGACCCGTAACTGCGGTCCGTACGCCCCTTCAGTTCCGTGAGCAGCGCCGCGAACTCCGCGACCTGTTCACCCGACGCCGACACCCGATCCCCCGCGCTCACCCTGTCCCCTCCCGTGCCAGGGCATCCCAGGCACCCCTGTACCTGCACGTCAGAAGGGGTGGGATGGTTCCATCCCCGCGCAACCGGCCCTGGCCGTTGCGCCGGGTCGGCGGCACCGCCGAAGCTCTTGGTGTCGCACCGGCCGACACGACACCCAAGCACTCGTCCACGGGGGACCACCCATGCCCGAACGCACCCGAGCCGTCGTGCTCACCGCACTCACCGGCGCCTGCCTGGCAGCTCTCGCCGCACCGGCGGGCGCCGCCGGCAACGTGCCCGGCTTCCTCGCCGCGAAGGACCTCCCGCCGCACCCGTCCTCGTCCTGGACGGCCGGCAAGGTCACCAAGGGCGTACCGGAGGACCTGAACAGCTGCCTGGACCGGGCACTGCCGGGCCACGCCTCATCCTGGCACCGCGACTTCCGCACCGACCTCGACACCGGCGCCCGCCAGATCACCGTCGTCCTGCCGGACACCGCCTCGGCGAAGGGCCTGGCCGCGCGGGTGAACAAGGACATCCGGTCCTGCCCGGCGCGGATCGAGCGGACGTACCCGGAGGTCGACGCCACCCTCAAGGACTACGGCACCCTGCCCGTCGAGGAAGGCGCCCACGTCTACGGCCTGCACACAGCCGCCTCCTGGGGCGCGACCGACATCCACCTCCTGTCCGTCGGCCGGGACGGCCGCGCCGTGACGGTCGTCGACTGGGGGCAGATGGGCGACTTCGGCGACGCGCCGGTGAAGGCGTTCAAGAAGACCACGACCACGGCCGTCAACAAGCTCCACTGACCGACCGGACCACAACCGACCATCCAGAGCAGAAACGGGGAATCACCCACATGACCAGCAAGAACACCACCCGCCGCACCGCCCTCGCCGTCGGCCTCGCCCTCGCCCTGGGCCTCGGCGTCACCGCCCAGGCCTCCGCGGGCGCCCCGCGCACGATCAGCGGCAAGCCCTCGGACCCGGTCACCCGCATAGCCGACTTCTACGGCGCCTACATCGACGCCAAGAGCGACCCGGACCGTGGCGGCAAGCTGGCGGACGCCCTCCGCGCGTACTACATCAGCCCCGCCGGCCTGAAGGAGCTGAAGGCCTGGGAGGCGAAGAACCACGCGGACGGCGTCCTGCACGCGCAGAACGTGCCCCTGAGCTGGAAGGTCACGGACAACGGCACCGCGAACCACACGGAGGCCGGGGTGACGCTGACCTGGGGCGACGGTGCGACCACCAAGCTCGTCGTCGACATGAACCGCAACCACCAGATCATCCACATCGGCACCAAGGGCATCGAAGGGTCATAACCCGCCCTCTCGGGGGCACGGCCCGCACTCGAACCACACCGTCTTCCCACCCCCGGCGGGATCCACCCCCCACTTCCCCACCAAGGCGTCGAGCAGCAGCAGCCCACGGCCGCCCTCCGCGTCCGGCGCCAAGTCCTCCGTGACGCGGGGAAGTCGGGGGCACCCGTCCGTCACCTCCACCCGGACCCCCGCGCCCTGCCGCAGCAGTACCAGCGTGCAGCGGCGGTCCGGGACGTGCCGTACGACGTTGGCCACCAGCTCGGTCACCGCGAGCTCCACGGTGTCCGTCAGCTCGGCCAACTCCCATTCGTCCAGGCACGATCGCACGATCCGGCGGATGTGCCGCGCCGAGTGCTCACCGACGGTGAGGCGCATGCGGTACTGGGCCGGGCGGGGGCTCAGGCCCACCAGGGTGGGGGGAAAGTAGTCGTTCACGGGACGAGGATGACGCGGCGCGACTACTCTCGGCCACGGGATGGATACAACGGGTTCCGGTGTGGACCCGGGTGCGCGAGAGGGGACCGTGCGTGGCCCACATCAATGTTCTCGATCCGGGTGCGTCGCCGCTCGATTACTACGGCTATGAGCTGCGGCGACTTCGCGAGGCGGCGGGGCTGACGCAGCGGCAGCTCGGGGACATCCTCAACTACACGGGCTCACTGGTCGGCCAGATCGAGACGGCGAGGAAGGTCCCCACGCTGGAGTTCAGCGAGCGGGCGGACGCGGCGCTGGGGTCGGACGGGTTGCTGACCCGGCTGGTCGAGCTGGTGATGCGCAGTCAACTCCCCGCGTGGTTCAGGCATACGGCGGAACTGGAAGCACGGGCCACGGACATCTGCACCTTCCAGATGGGCATGGTGCACGGTCTCCTCCAGACCGGTGCGTACGCGCGGGCCACACTCGGCGCGCTCGACCAGACCAATCTGGACGACCGCACCGCCGTACGACTCGCCCGCCAGCGCATCTTCGAGAAGGAGGAGCCACCGATCTTCTGGATGGTCCTCAGCGAGGCCGCGCTGTACCAGGAGATCGGCGGCCCGGAGACCATGCGCGGCCAACTGGCCCATCTCTTGTCCTTCGAGGAGAACCCTCGGATCAACATCCAGGTGCTGCCGTATTCGTCCGGAGCGCACGCGGGACTGACCGGTACATTCACCATCTTCCGCTTCGCCACCGACCCTGACATTGTCTACACAGAGGGCTACGGCAGCGGGCACCCAACCGCAAACCCGGACACCGTCAAGAACTGCTCGCTCCGTTACGATCATCTCCAAGCCGCCGCGCGGTCCCTCCGGGACTCGGCGGAGTTGATCAGGCGCGTGACGGAGGAACGCTATGGAGACCAACTGGCGTAAGTCCAGCTACAGCAGCGACCAGGGCGGCGAGTGTGTCGAGTGCGCGCCCCTCGGCACCGCCGTAGCCATCCGCGACTCCAAGAACCCGGCGGGACCGATCCTCACCTTCGACCCCGCCGCGTTCACCACGTTCGTCTCCTGGACGTCTACAACCGCTGAATGATCGTGCCGGTGGCCAGCCCACCCCCCGCACACATGGTCACCAGCGCGAACTCCTTGTCGGCCCGCTCCAGTTCATGAAGGGCCGTCGTGATGAGCCGGGCCCCGGTCGCCCCGACCGGGTGCCCGAGCGCGATCGCACCGCCGTTCACGTTGACCTTGTCGAGGTCCTGCTCGAAGACCCGGGCCCAGCTCAACACCACTGAGGCGAAGGCCTCGTTGATCTCGACGAGGTCGATGTCCTTCAGGGACATCCCGGCCTTCCCCAGCACCGCGCGCGTCGCGTCGACGGGCCCGTCCAGATGGAAGTGCGGGTCGGCACCGACGAGGGCCTGGGCCACGATCCGCGCCCGGGGCTTCAGCTTCAGGGCGCGAGCCATCCGCTTCGAGGCCCACATGATGGCGGCGGCGCCGTCGGAGATCTGGGACGAGTTGCCCGCCGTGTGCACGGCCGTCGGCATCACCGGCTTCAGCCGGGCCAGCGCTTCCAGGGACGTGTCCCGCAGCCCCTCGTCCTTGTCGACGAGCCGCCACATACCCTGCCCGGCGTGCTGCTCCTCCTCGGTGGTGGGGACCTGGACGGCGAACGTCTCCCTCTTGAAGCGCTCCTCGGACCAGGCGACGGCGGCCCGTTCCTGGGAACGCAGACCGAGGGAGTCGACGTCGGCGCGGGTGAGCCCACGGTGGCGGGCGATGCGTTCGGCGGCCTCGAACTGGTTGGGGAGGTCGACGTTCCACTCGTCGGGGAAGGGCTTGCCGGGGCCGTGCTTGGACCCGGAGCCGAGCGGCACACGGGACATGGCCTCGACGCCGCAGCTGATCCCCACGTCGATGACGCCGGCGGCGACCATGTTGGCGACCATGTGGGAGGCCTGCTGGGAAGAGCCGCACTGGCAGTCGACGGTGGTCGCGGCGGTCTCGTACGGCAGACCCATGGCCAGCCAGGCGGTGCGCGCGGGGTTCATGGACTGCTCGCCGGCGTGGGTGACCGTACCGCCGACGATCTGCTCGACGCAGTCGGCGGGGATGCCGGTGCGGCCGAGGAGTTCGCGGTAGGTCTCGCCCAGAAGATAGGCGGGGTGCAGGTTGGCGAGCGCGCCGCCGCGCTTGCCGATGGGAGTGCGTACGGCTTCGACGATCACGGGTTCCGCGGCCATGGGGGTGCGTCCTCTCCCTAGGGCCTGTCCGGCGGAGCAGGCCCGGTCAACCCGCGCGGCGCGGGCGTCCCGGCCACCCGCCACGCAGAACTAGTACGCGTTCTAGTTCCTTGTGCAGTCTGCGGACCGTCCCTCCACAACCGCAAGAGGGGTGCACGTAATTGGGGTGGCGTTGCCCCTTGCGACTTGTAGAACCCGTTACTACCTTCACCGAAACCCTGAGTTACTGATGGACCGTCAGAATGGTGGGAGTGAGCCGCCCATGCCCTGTCCCGCGCTGCCCGACGGGTTCGACTTCACCGACCCCGACCTGCTGCACCACCGCGTCCCGCTCCCGGAGTTCGCCGAACTGCGGCGGGCCGAACCGGTCCGCTGGATCCCGCAGCCGCACGGGCTGGCCGGGTTCGCGGACGACGGATACTGGGCCGTGACCCGGCACGCGGACGTCAAGTACGTCTCCACGCACCCCGAGATCTTCTCCTCCTACCTCAACACGGCGATCATCCGCTTCACCGAGCACATGGAGCGGGACACGATCGACGCGCAGCGGCTGATCCTGCTGAACATGGACCCGCCGGAGCACACCCGGGTCCGCCAGATCATCCAGCGCGGCTTCACTCCGCGTTCGATCCGCGCCCTGGAGGACCGGCTGCGCGCCCGCGCCCTGGCGATCGTCGAATCGGCGCGCGCCCACTCCGGGCCCTTCGACTTCGTCACCCAGGTCGCGTGCGAGCTGCCTCTCCAGGCCATCGCCGAGCTGATCGGCATCCCGCAGGACGACCGGGCGAAGATATTCGACTGGTCCAACAAGATGATCTCGTACGACGACCCGGAGTACGCGATCACGGAGGAGGTCGGCCGGCAATCGGCGGCCGAGCTGATCGCCTACGCGATGAACATGGCCGCCGACCGCAAGCGGTGCCCGGCGCAGGACATCGTGACGACGCTGGTGGCGGCGGAGGACGAGGGCAACCTCAACTCGGACGAGTTCGGCTTCTTCGTGCTGATGCTGGCGGTGGCGGGCAACGAGACCACCCGCAACGCCATCACCCACGGCATGCACGCCTTCCTCACCCACCCCGGCCAGTGGGACCTCTACAAGCGCGAGCGCCCCTCGACCACCGCCGAGGAGATCGTCCGCTGGGCCACCCCGGTCAACTCCTTCCAGCGCACGGCGACCGAGGACACGGAACTGGGCGGCAAGCAGATCAGGAAGGGCGACCGGGTCGGCCTCTTCTACGCCTCCGCCAACCACGACCCCGAGGTCTTCACCGACCCCGACACCTTCGACATCACCCGCGACCCCAACCCGCACCTCGGCTTCGGCGGCGGCGGCCCCCACTACTGCCTCGGCAAGTCCCTGGCGGTCCTGGAGATCGACCTGATCTTCAACGCCATCGCCGACGCGATGCCCGGCCTGAAGCTCGCCGACGCCCCCCGCCGCCTCCGCTCCGCCTGGATCAACGGCGTGAAGGAACTCCGGGTCAGCACCGGCTGAAGACCCGGGCCGACGGCTCCCGGCGCCGCCGGCCCGACCCGGGGAGGCAGGAACAACCCCTACGCCCGGTTCCTGCCTCCCCCGGGGGCCATGTGCCTCATCATCCGGACGCCGCCTCCTTCACCGGCACGGGCCGTTCACCACCGGCCCTGGCCGACGCCTCCGCCGCGACCAGCCGGGCCCGGGGACCCTGGAACAGATAGGCCAGGCCGAAGCCCGCGCCCACCACCACCGCGCCGCCCGCCGCGTCGAGGACCCAGTGGTTGCCGGTGGCGACGATCGCGGAGACCGTGAAGAGCGGGTGCAGCAGCCCCAGGGCCTTCATCCACCACCTGGGGGCGATGACCGCTATGACGACGCCGCACCACAGGGACCAGCCGAAGTGGAGCGAGGGCATCGCGGCGTACTGGTTGGTGAGGGCGGTGAGGGTGCCGTAGTCCGGCTTGGAGAAGTCCTGGACGCCGTGGACCGTGTCGACGATGCCGAGGCCGGGCAGGAGGCGCGGCGGGGCGAGGGGGAAGAGCCAGAAGCCGACCAGGGCGAGGAGGGTGGCGAAGCCGAGGGCGGAGCGGGCCCAGCGGTAGTCGACCGGACGGCGCCAGTAGAGGACGCCCATGATCGTCAGGGGCACCACGAAGTGGAACGACTCGTAGTAGAAGTTGAAGAACTCCCGCAGCCAGTCGACCTTGATCACCGCGTGGTTGACGGCGTGCTCGATGTCCACGTGCAGGAAGCGCTCCAGGTCGAGGATCTGGTGACCGTGCCGCTCCGCGCGCGCCCGGCCGGCCGAGTTGCTGCCGCCGGTCGCCGCCAGGCGGACCTTCTGGTACGCGGCGTAGGTGACCCGGATGAGCAGCAGTTCCAGCAGGAGGTTCGGGCGGGTGAGGACCCGGCGCAGGAAGGGCAGGAGCGGGACGCGTGCGAAGCGGGCGGGGACGGCGTCCGCGTGCTCCGTCGGGACCGGTGACCGGTAGTAGGGGGAGGTGCGCGGCAGGAACGGTACGGCGGTAGCGGCGGCCAGGGCCGCGAGCAGCACGATGTTGTCGCGCAGGGGGTACATCGCCGCCATGTTCGGCAGCATCATCTTGGCGGGGAGCGTGGTGACCAGGACCACCGCCACCGGCCACACATAGCGGTCGGACGCCCGCCTGCCCACCCGGCCGACCACCGCCGGCAGCACCCACAGCAGCTGGTGCTGCCAGGTCGTCGGTGACACGGCGATCGCGGCGCAGCCGGTGATCGCGACGGCGAGCAGCAGTTGCCCGTCGCGGGCGTAGCGGACGGCGCGGGCGAGGCCCAGGGTCGCGACGGCCGCGCCCAGCAGCAGGAAGAGGCCTATCTCCAGCGGGCCGGTGAGGTCCAGCCGCAGCAGGGCGCCGTGCAGGGACTGGTTGGCGAGGGCGTCGGCCTTGCCGCCGAGCCCGACGCCGGCCATGTGGTGCACCCAGTAGGTGTAGGAGTCGTGCGGCATGGCGGCCCAGGCCAGCGCGGTGCTCATGGCGAAGGTGGCGCCGGTGGTCAGGGCGGCGCGCCGGCGGTCGGTGAACCACAGCAGCGGTGCGAAGAGCAGCACGGTCGGCTGGAGCGCGGCGGCGAGGCCGACGCAGACGCCGCCGGCCCGTTCCCCGCGGACGGTGAAGCAGCCGAGCAGCACGAGCAGGACCGGGATGATGCTGGTCTGGCCCAGCCAGAGCGTGTTGCGCACCGGCAGCGACAGCATCAGCAGGCTGACCGCGACCGGCGCGGCGAGCAGCGCGGTGCGGCGGCCGGTCGGCTGGGGCAGCGCGCGGGCGGCGACCAGGCCGAGGGCGACGACCAGCAGCAGTGTGCCGAAGGTCCAGCCCCAGCCGAGCGCCTGTTCGGCCGCGCGGGTCAGGGGCTTGAGGACCAGCCCGCCGAAGGGGGTGCCGGTGAAGCGGGTCGAGTCGTACAGCGAACCCTTCACATGCAGGACGCCGTTCGTGCCGACCCAGGTCTCCAGGTCGGTCAGCCGCTCACCGCTCGGGGTGCTGAGGACGACCGCGACCTGCCGTACGGCCAGGACCACCGCCACCAGCCACAGGCCGAGCCGGGCCGCCCGCAGACGCTCTCCGGCCCCGTCGGCAGTCGCCCCGAAGGTGTCCACCGGTCCGCTGTGCTCCACGTTCGCCACGCCTCGTCGGCCTCCCGCCCCGTCCTGCGAACCCGATGAGGGCTCGCACCGCCCCCGGAGAGAGACGCAGGCAACCCCCGCTTCACCTGTCGTCCCCTCGCCTTTTGTCCGGATGACGATAGTGCGAGGGGGGTGGGGTTGCCTTTGCGAGGAGCGAGAAGGATCACAGCGGGGTGGCCGAAAAAAGGCTCGCAGGCGGACAGACGTACCTGTACAAGCGACGTTTAGCTGCAGCATGCATCGAAGTGCATACGACCCGTAAGCGTCACAAGTCCTCCTATGGTCGTTTTCGGGCCGCCCATCGTCGTGCGGACCACGTCCGTGTCCCCGTCGAAAGGCAGGCGAGCGAAGTCTTGGCGACCGCCACAGCCGTCCCCGTCTCCACGCCCGTGCAGCGTCCCCCCGCCCCCACCGAAACCGACCCCGCCCTGGTCAAACGCGCCGTGAAGGCCGCCGCGCTGGGCAACGCCATGGAGTGGTTCGACTTCGGCGTCTACAGCTACATCGCGGTGACCCTGGGCAAGGTCTTCTTCCCCTCCGGGAACCCGACCGCCCAGCTCCTGTCCACCTTCGGCGCATTCGCCGCGGCCTTCCTGGTCCGCCCCCTCGGCGGCCTGGTCTTCGGCCCGCTGGGCGACCGCGTGGGCCGGCAGAAGGTCCTCGCCGTCACCATGATCATGATGGCGGTCGGCACCTTCGCGATCGGCCTGATCCCGTCGTACGCCACCATCGGCGTCGGCGCGCCGCTGCTGCTGCTGGCCGCGCGTCTGGTGCAGGGCTTCTCGACCGGCGGTGAGTACGCGGGTGCGTCCACCTTCATCGCGGAGTACGCCCCCGACAAGCGGCGCGGCTTCTTCGGCAGCTGGCTGGAGTTCGGCACGCTGGCCGGCTACATCGGCGGCGCGGGCCTGGTCACGGTGATGACGGCGATGCTGTCCTCCCACGACCTCCTCACCTGGGGCTGGCGGATCCCGTTCCTGATCGCGGGCCCGATGGGCATCATCGGCCTCTATCTGCGGATGCGCCTGGAGGAGACCCCGGCGTTCGCCGCCGAGGTCGAGAAGGCCGAGGCCAACCGCCCGAAGGTGCCGCTGCGCGAGATGCTGGCGGGCCAGTGGAAGGCCCTGCTCCTCTGCATGGGCCTGGTCCTGGTCTTCAACGTCACCGACTACATGCTGCTGTCGTACATGCCGAGCTACCTCACCAGTGAGCTGAAGTACGACGAGACGCACGGCCTGCTCGTCGTCCTCGGCGTGATGGCGCTGATGATGGTCGTCCAGCCCTTCGCGGGCGCCCTGTCCGACCGGATCGGCCGCCGCCCGGTGATCGCCGCGGGCTGCGCGGGCTTCCTGCTGCTGTCCGTCCCGGCCCTGCTGCTGATCCGCCAGGGCAGCCTGCTCGCCGTCGCCCTCGGCATGGGCGCGCTGGGTCTGCTCCTGGTCTGCTTCACCGCGGCCATGCCCGCGGCGCTCCCCGCCCTCTTCCCCACCCGGGTCCGCTACGGCTCCCTGTCCATCGGCTTCAACGTCTCCGTCTCCCTCTTCGGCGGCACGACCCCCCTGGTCGTCACCGCCCTCATCGGCGCCACCGGCAACATGATGATGCCCGCCTACTACATGATGGCCGCAGCCGTCATCGGCGGCTTCGCCGTCTGGCGCATGACAGAGTCAGCCGACCGCCCCCTGCCGGGCTCCGCCCCGGCGGTGGAACGCCGGTAGCCCACCGCGTTCCGCCCCGGCGATGGACCGCCGCCAGCCCACCGCAGGCGTGAACGTCCTCACCACGCACCGCATGGCGGCCTCGCCCGCCCACCCACTGCCGGGTGCCGCCCGGCGGTGGGGCCCGGCAGCCCGCCGTAGCCGCGGGCAGTCGTGTCGCTGGGGCGGCACGGGTGGGCGCGGCGGCACCTCATAGCGAGCAGCGCCCCACCTCCGGTACCCCAACCCCGGGCAACCGGCGACCCCGGCTCCCGGAAACGCCCGCCCGCTCGGCTTGCCCTCGCCCGGACGTTCCCGTCCCTCCCGTGACCAGCCGCCGCGGCGGACCGGCACGGACACGCCGTACGAGCGGGTGATCTACGTGGACCGGCTGCGTATGGTGGCCGGGATCCCGGCGTGGCTGCTGACGATCGGCGGCACACTGGCGGTGGCCGCCGGTTCGCCGTACGGCGGTCACGGCGGTCACGGCTGCCGGAGGTGCCGCCGGGGTACCAGACAAGTACCGGACACGGAAAGGCAGAGGGCGCATGAGCGGGTCGCAGCTCTGGGACGACGTCGACTTCTACTTCAGCAGCCACCTCTCGCCGGACGACGAGGCGCTTCAGGCGGCCCTGCGCGACAGCGAGGCAGCCCAGCTCCCGCATGTCAACGTCACGGCGAGCCAGGGCAAGCTGCTCCAGCTCCTGGCCCAGATCCAGGACACCCGCACCATCCTGGAGATCGGCACGCTCGGCGGCTACAGCACCATCTGGCTGGCCCGCGCCCTGCCGTCCGACGGCCGCCTGGTCTCGCTGGAGTGCAGCGCCAAGCACGCCGAGGTCGCCACCCGCAACATCGCCCGCGCGGGCCTGGACAAGATCGTCGAGGTGCGGGTGGGCCCGGCCCTGGAGTCGCTGCCCAAGCTGGCCGACGAGAACCCGGCCCCCTTCGACCTGGTCTTCATCGACGCCGACAAGGCCAACAACGTGCACTACGTCGAGTGGGCGCTGCGCCTCACCCGCGCGGGCAGCCTGATCATCGTCGACAACGTGGTGCGCGGCGGCCGGGTCCTGGACGCCGAGAGCATCGAGCCGGACGTACGCGGCACCCGCGCCGCCGTCGAGCTGATCGCCGCGCACCCGAGGCTGAGCGGCACGGCGATCCAGACGGTCGGCAGCAAGGGCTACGACGGCTTCGCGCTGGCCCGGGTGCTGGCGTAGCCCCGCTCCGGGCCCTGGTCCGTCGGCCCGGCGGTCCGGTGGCCCGGCGGCCCGGTTGTCCTAAACCTCGTGGTAGAAGCCCACGTTGACACTGCGCGGCCCGGTGCGGTCCTGGATGATGATCTCCCCGGTGCCGCCCTGGGGCAGCCGTACGCTGCCGCCGTAGGCGATGGTCTGCGCGTACTCCCCGACGGTCAGCCGCACCTCGGACGACGGGTCGGCCTGCGAGCCGCGCAGCCAGGACACCTGCCAGCCTCCGTCGGGCCCGCACAGGAACTCCAGGTGCACCCGCGAGACGAACAGCCAGTCGTCGGGCGTCACCAGACGGCACACGGCCGCGTCCCGGCCCACCCGAAGCACGGCACCGGGTTCGCTGGGCGCGTCGGCCATGGTCATACCGGCCGTGGCGCCCGCGTCCGCCTCTGAGACGGAGGCCATGGTGAGTTCGAGCACGTGCGTTCCCCCTGGAATGAACTGGTACGGCGGCCGGATTGGCGCTCCGCCGCCGCATGATAAAACGCCCGGCCGGGCCGCGTCCGGCACAATGGCCTCATGACCGAGCGAAAGCCACCGGGTGTGCCGTTCGAGTCCTGGGTCGACAAACAGATCCGTGACGCCGAGGGGCGCGGCGAGTTCGACCAGCTGCCCGGCGCGGGCAAACCGCTGCCGAGGGACCTCGAAACCGCGTACGACGAACTGTGGTGGGTGAAGCGCAAGATGGCCCGCGAGGGCCTGGCGATCCTGCCGCCCGCCCTGGCTCTGCGCAAGGAGGCCGAGGACGCCCTCGCGGCGGCGTACGCGGCGCCCTCGGAGCGGATCGCGCGGAAGATCCTCGAAGACGTCAACGTCAAGATCCGCGACATGATGTACAAGCCGCCGCCCGGCCCCCCGCTGGGTCGGAAGCCGTACGACGTCGAGGCGGTCGTACGGGAGTGGCGGGAGCGCCGGGCGGCGGCGGAAACGCGAGGTGGTGCGGGTACTGCCGGGAAGTCAGAGGCGTAGCAGGCGCTCCGCCATCTCCCGGTAGTCCCTGAGGGCGAGCCGGAGTTGCTCGGTGTCGGCCGTGGAGGCGGGCTTGTCCCCGTCGGTGGCCTGCCAGGACATGCGCAGCGTGCGCCGCCGCTGGGTGACCGCCTCCGTGAAGCGGGCGGCGATCTCCTCCAGCACCCGGTCGGCCTCCTCCACGGCGTCCCGGGGCCCGTCGACGAACCCGGCGACCGCGTGGTGCAGCCGCGCTCCGAACCTGTCGCCGTCCTCGTGCGGGACCAGCGAGGAAGCGGACGTCTCCGAGCCGGGCACCGCCGTGCCGGACCCCGCCGCGTCATGCGTCGCCGTGCCGGGCTTCGCCGTACCGGGCGTCGCCGCATCGTGCGTGTCCGTCGGGCGTGCCGGGGTGCCGGGCGTTCCGGTGCCGGGCGGCACTGCTGCGGATGTCTGGGTGTCCGTTCCGATGCCGGACGCCGTCGTGTGCTTGTGGGTCACGTCGGTCATGCCGTTCACCTCCCCGCTACCGGGTGCCGCTGGAACCAGTTCGACCGGTGGGAGTGCTGCGCCTTGTGGGAGACGGGCGCGCGCTGCTCCGAGCGCGTCAGGGCCTCGAACAGGGCCCGCGCCTCCACCATCGACTCGCGCAGCTCCTCGGTGTCGGTGCCGGAGCCGCTCTCGGCGGTGGTGCCGGTGCCGGTCTGGGTGACGCGGTGGACGCGCCGGTAGCCGTGGACGTGGCCGGAGTGGTGCACGGACAGCGCCGCGAGCTGCTCCTCGTACTGTCCGCCGTCCGGGTAGCCGCGGGCGCCGGCCACTTCGGCGATCAGCCGGTCCACCTCGGCCACCGCTTCGCGCGGCGAGTCGACGAAGTGTTCCTGGGCCGCCGCCCAGCGGGCCTCGAAGCGTTCGCGTTCAGCGGGCTCCAACGGCCGCTGACGCAGTCCGCCGTGCCGCTCCAGCCGTTCGGTCAGCTCGCGCTCGGCAGCCTGGGTGTCGCCGTCGTGCCGGGCCACGGTGTGCTCGTACTCGGGCCCGAAGCGCCGCTTCAGGTTGTGCCCGCTGTGGCCGCCGCGGGCGCGCGAGGTCAGGACGGCCGCGACAACGACCACGGCCGCCACGATCACGATCAGAGCAATGATCAAGCCTGTGGACATGGGTGCCTTCCGGTTGTCGGCCCAACGGGCCGGTTCCTCGATCGGGTTGCCCGGAAGGCGGTCGGCAAACGGTTCGTCAACCCGCGAACCGGTGCGGACCGCGCTTATTCGGTTGCGCCGGGTGCCCGCCGCGTCCCGACAATGCGGGCATGACCTGGACCATCGCCCCGGAACCCTTCGACTCCCCGGTAGCGGCAGCGCTTTGGCGGGCCTACTACACGGAGGTGAGCGACCGCTGGTACCTGCGGTACGAGGGGCGGCGGACCGAACCCGAGGAGCTGGAGCGGGAGATCGCGGCCCGTACGGGTGCGGAACTCTCGCCGCCGCGAGGACAGTTGCTGGTGGCCCGGTACGACGGTGAGCCGGCCGGCAGCGCGGGCGTACGGCTCCTGGACCCCGCCACCGCCGAGCTCACCCGGGTCTTCCTGCTGGAGGGGCTGCGCGGCAAGGGCGGCGCCCCTCTCCTCGTGGCCGCCGCCGAGGACGCGGCCCGCTCGCTCGGCGCCGTGCGGATGATCCTCGACACCCGCACCGACCTGGTGGAGGCCCGCGCCCTGTACGCCCGGCTGGGCTACTCGGAGACCGTGCGGCACAACGACGACCCGTACGCCGAGCACTGGTTCCGCAAGGACCTCGGCCGGACTTCAACCGGCCTTGACGACTGACCCGTTGTGCGGTCGCTCCCGCTCCGAGCCGCACAGTTCGCCGGTCAGCTCCTTCACCAGCCGGTCCAGGTCGGTGGGCCGGTCGGGGCCCCACCAGTCGCCCAGCAGCTCGGCCAGCGACTCCTCACGGGCATGGGCCAGCCGTTCGGCGATCACACGCCCCTCGTCGGTCAGGACGAGGTCCAGGCCCTGCCGCACGGCGAGACGGCGCTCCTCGACCTGCCGGGCGGCGGCGAGGATCACGTTCAGCGGGACGGAGCTGCGTTCGGCGAGGACGCCCGGCTCCACCGAGCCGTACCGCCTGATCCGCAGCAGCAGCCAGCTCGCCCCGGGCAGCAGGTCGTACCCGGCCCGCTCGGTGATCGTCCGGTAGATCTCGCGCCGCCCCTCCCGGGTGCCGAGCAGGGACAGCGCGCGGCACACCTCGTCGTACGAGGACCGCTCGACCGGGTTGGGGGCGATGGTCTCCGACACGTCGGGGGCCGTGACCGAGCCGCGCAGCCGGTCCTCCTTCAGGAACCACGCCAGGACGAAGCCGAGGAGGGCGACCGGAGCCGCGTACTGGAACACATCGGTGATCGAGGACGCGTACGCGTGCAGGGCCGCCGGGCGCAGCGCGGGCGGCAGGGCGGCGATGCCGCGCGGGTCGGACTCCAGCGCGTCCGCCGTGATGCCGCCCGGCAGCCGCACGCCCCGGAAGGCGTCGGTGAGCTTCTCGGCGAGCCGGCTCGCGAACACGGTGCCGAAGATGGCGACGCCGAAGGAGGCCCCGATGGACCGGAAGAAGGTCGCCCCGGAGGTGGCGACGCCGAGATCCTCGTACGCCACGGCGTTCTGCACGATCAGCACGAGGACCTGCATGACCAGGCCGAGTCCCAGGCCGAAGACGAAGAAGTAGAAGCTCATCTCGGCCGTCGAGCTGTGTTCGTCGAGCTGGTGCAGGAGCAGCAGACCGAGGGTGGTGACCGCCGTGCCCACGATCGGGAACACCTTCCAGCGGCCGGTGCGGCTGACGATCTGCCCGGAGACGGTGGAGGACAGCAGCAGGCCGAACACCATCGGCAGCATGTGCACGCCGGACAGGGTCGGCGAGATGCCGTGCACGACCTGGAGGAAGGTCGGCAGGTAGGTCATCGCGCCGAACATGGCGAAGCCGACGATGAAGCTGATCACGGAGGCGAGCGTGAAGGTGCGGATACCGAAGAGCTTCAGCGGCAGGACGGGTTCGGCGGCCCGGCGCTCCACCGCGACGAACGCGACCGCGAGGGCCACGCCCAGGACCGCGAGCCCGATGATCCGCGCCGAGCCCCACGCCCAGGTGGTGCCGCCGAGCGAGGCGACCAGGACCAGGCAGGTGGCGACCGCCGCGATCAGGAAGGTGCCCAGGTAGTCGATGACGTGGCGGGCGGCCCGGCGCGGGATGTGCAGGGCGGTGGCGATCACGGCGAGGGCGACGACGCCGACGGGCAGGTTGACGTAGAACACCCAGCGCCAGCTCAGATGCTCGGTGAACAGCCCGCCGAGCAGCGGCCCCAGCACACTGGTCGCGCCGAAGACGGCGCCGAACAGCCCCTGGTAGCGCCCGCGCTCACGCGGCGGCACGATGTCGCCGACGATCGCCATCGACAGCACGATCAGCCCGCCGCCGCCCAGGCCCTGGAGCGCCCGGAAGCCGATCAGCTGCGGCATGTTCTGCGCCGCCCCGCACAGCGCGGATCCGATGAGGAAGATCACGATCGCGATCTGGAACAGCTTCTTCCGGCCGTACTGGTCGCCGAGCTTGCCCCACAGCGGGGTCGCGGCGGTCGAGGCCAGCAGATACGCGGTGACCACCCACGACAGATGCTCCAGTCCGCCGAGGTCACTGACGATCGTGGGCAGCGCGGTCGACACGATCGTCTGGTCGAGGGCCGCGAGCAGCAGGCCGAGGAGCAGGGCTCCGATCGAGACGAGTACGTTCCCGCGGACGTGCTCGGCGTCCTCGGGACTCTGCGGCTTCCTCCTCGTGCCGTGCGCGTCCAGGGCCATGGAGACCTCCCGGGGCTGGTGTGACACCTCCATCGTGATCGGTGTCACCCGTTATGGCCTGTTGAGTCCTCTCGGTGATGTGAGGGAGATCTGCATAGTCTGTGGAGCCCTGGGGTGGGTGACTCGTTTAGGGGAGGAACGAACGCGTGACAGGACCGAAGGGCCACTCATGCCCGGAATGCGGCGCGCCGAAGGGTCCGGGCAACGATCCGTCGTGCGGCTGCGCCCGGCGGGCGGCCGACGCCCTGCGCGACGCGCGCACCGCCGAGGCCGCGGCGGCGGAGGACTTCGACCCGATTCGGATACGTCCCTACGTCGACCTGGGCGCCCCGTCCGACTCCACGATGCCGCTGCGTGCGGCGGGGCCGGAGTTGTTCGAGCCGGAGCGGGACGTGCCGCTGGGCGAGCCGGACGGGGACCTCGAACCCGCCGACGGCCCCGGGCGGCCACACCGCCGCCGCAGCCTGCTCCTCTCCGCCGCCGCAGCGGTGGCCGTACTGCTGGCGGCCGCCGGATTCGCGAGCGGCCTGTTCTCCTACGACACGCCGTCGCGGGACGGCGCGGCGCCCCAGGAGGTACGCGAGAGCGTCCCGGACGCGACGACGACGAGCGCCCCGGCTCCGTCGCCCTCCACGCCGTCCCCCTCGGCCCCGCCGACATCCACGTCCCCGACCCCGTCCCTCACACCGAGCCCCTCCGCGAGCCCGTCGGCCTCGCCCTCGACCACACCCCCGCGGTCCCCCACTCCCACCCGCTCCCCCACGCCCACCCAGACCGCCACGCGCGCCAGCACGCCGGTCCCGGCCGACCCGACCTCCGGCCCCGTCCTGCGCCCCGGCGACCGAGGCTCGGAGGTCACCGAACTCCAGCTCCGCCTGCGCCAGCTCAACCTCTTCCCCGGCAAGACCGACGGCACCTACGGCCGGCAGGTCGAGGACGCCGTCCGCACCT
This sequence comes from Streptomyces sp. NPDC039424, assembly GCF_055639495.1. Taxonomy (NCBI): domain Bacteria; kingdom Bacillati; phylum Actinomycetota; class Actinomycetes; order Kitasatosporales; family Streptomycetaceae; genus Streptomyces; species Streptomyces sp. NPDC039424. The sequence goes on along the minus strand of NZ_JBVKAI010000015.1, from coordinate 124,900 downwards.
ACCAGTTGGCCCGCGGAGTCCAGACCGACGAACTCGGGGTGTACGACGCGGCGACACGAACGAGGCTGGAGTCGGAGACGACGGAACCCTGACGACCAGCGGCACTGCCCTGGCTGCCGTGGCTGCCGTGGCTGCCCCAGCCGCCGTAGCCGCCGCAGCCGCCCAGCTGCCGTAGCCGCCGTAGCCGCGCCCCAGCTGCGGGCAGTCGTGCCGCTGGGGCGGCAACGGGTGGGCGCGGCGGCACCCCGTCAGCGCCGGGCCGCGCGACCCACCCCCCGGCACCAGCTCACCGGCACCTACTGGCCGACGTACAACCGAATCGTCCCGTCCCCGAGCGACTCCACCCGCACCTGCCGCAAGTCCCTCACCACCACATCCGGCCCATGCGAACCGGCCCGGGGTCCCACCCCGACCACCCGCATCCCGGCGGAACGCCCGGCCGCGATCCCCGCCCCGGAGTCCTCGAACACCACACATTCCCCAGGAGACACGCCGAGCTCGGCGGCCCCCTTCAAGAACCCCTCGGGATCGGGCTTGCTCGCCCCCACCGACTCCGCGGTGATCCGCACATCCGGCATCGGCAGCCCGGCGGCGGCCATCCGCGCCGTGGACAGCGGCACATCGGCGGAGGTCACCAGCGCATGCGGCACCGGCACCTCGCGCAGCGACGCCAGAAACGCCCCCGCCCCCGGCACGGCCACGACGCCCTCCATGTCCGCCGTCTCCTCGGCGAGCATGCGCGCGTTGTCGGCGAGGTTCTGCTCGACCGGCCGGTCCGGGAGCAGTACGGCCATCGACGCGTGCCCCTGCCGCCCGTGCACGACCTGCATCACCTCGTCCCCGTCCAGCCCGTGCCGCTCGGCCCAGCGCCGCCAGATCCGCTCCACGACGGCGTCGGAGTTGACGAGCGTGCCGTCCATGTCGAGCAGGAGGGCGCGGGTGGTGAGGACGGTGGGCGTGGACGTGGCCGTCATCGGCAGCTCCAAGCGAGGGGCGGAGGAAGAGACACGGCGAACCCGCGGAGGGACAAGGCGGCCCCGCCCGCCGGTCAGGGGGAGCGGGCGGGAGCCACTTTGTTCCCCCACGGTACAAAACAGTCCGGCATCCCGCCACCACCCCGGGAAGCGTTCACCCGGCGTTCAGGTCAGGCGGCGACCGCCTCCCACAGGCTCCACACCCCGAGCGCCAGCATCAGCACCGCCGCGATCTGCGTGATCAGCCGCAGCGGCACCCGCCGCATCAGCGCCTTCCCGCCGACGATGCCCAGCCCGGCCACCGCCCACAGCCCGAGCACCGCGCCGAGGCCGACGGACAGCGGGGCGTCGTAGCGGGCGGCGAGGTTCGCGGTCATGATCTGGGTGAGGTCGCCGAACTCGGCGACCAGGATGAGCATGAAGCCCGTACCCGCGACCTTCCAGAAGGACTGGTCGGCGGGCCTGCGGATCTCCTCGTCGCCCTCGTCCTTCTTCAGCAGCAGCATCGCGGCGCCGCCCAGGAACAGCAGACCGGTCACCGCGTGCACGAGCCGCTGCGGCAGCAGGGTCAGTACGCTTCCCGCCGCGACGGCGAGCACCACGTGCAGCAGGAACGCGGCGGCGACGCCCGCGAAGACGTACGAGGCGCGGTAGCGGGTGCCCAGGACGAGCCCGGCGAGCGCGGTCTTGTCCGGCAGTTCGGCGAGGAAGACGACGCCGAAGACGAGCGCCGTCACAGTGATGCTGATCAAAATGTCTCAATCGGTCGGGGCCGCCCCGCCGAGAGTGCTGTACGTCACACGAAAGACACCTCGGCATGGCAGCACACACGGCGCCCGTGCCGTACGGCACAGGCGTGCACTGCTTGCCGAAGGTCTCGCTGGCCGACCCCGCGATCACGAGGATCCGAGGTCCGCCTCCGGGCGCCGGCTCAGACGGGCTGAGCAGTATGTCGACGGTCCGGCGAAGAGCTACTCCCCTTCAACGCCCTCCATGGTACGTGACGCTTCAACCGACTCCGGGGCGTGAAAGTTCGCCCACAAACCTTGTCGTGTCATGTACGCGTCATTAACTTCTTACCGGGCGCACACCTCCCCGCAACGCCGCGCCGCGAGCATTCCCTCGCTCGCACCCCAACGCCCCCACCCCGCAAGGGAGTTCACATGACTCGCCGCCCAAGGTTCTACGCGCGTCGACGGCTGAGCATACTCGCGGCCCTCACGGGCCTGCTAGCCTCCGCCGCCCTCTTCAACTCCCCGAGCGCCTCCGCCGCCCTCCCCACCCCGGTCAGCGCCGCCACCGCCCGCAGCTACCTCTCCCAGCTCACCGTGGCCACCGAGAACCGCACCGGCTACAGCCGCGACCTGTTCCCGACCTGGATCACCATCAGCGGCACCTGCAACACCCGCGAGTACATCCTCAAGCGGGACGGTACGAACGTCGTCACCGACTCCGCCTGCACCGCCACCAGCGGCAGCTGGTACTCCCCGTACGACGGCGCCACCTGGACCGCCGCCTCCGACGTCGACATCGACCACCTGGTCCCGCTCGCCGAAGCCTGGGACTCCGGCGCCGGCGCGTGGACCACCGCCCAGCGCCAGGCCTTCGCCAACGACGTCACCCGGCCCCAGCTGCTCGCCGTCACCGACAACGTCAACCAGTCGAAGGGCGACCAGGACCCGGCCACCTGGATGCCGTCACTGACCTCCTACCGCTGCACCTACGTGCGCGCCTGGGTCCAGGTGAAGTACTACTACGACCTCTCGGTCGACTCCGCCGAGAAGAGCGCGCTCACGAACTACCTCGCCGGCTGCTGACGAAACCTCGCACCCTCCTCCGCCGTTCCGTACCGTACGGGGCGACGGAGGAGGGCGATCACCGTGACCGAACTGCGCCTGGGACCAGTGCTGCGCTACACCGACGGCGCCAGCGCGACCGTCTGGGTCGAGGCAAGCCGGCCGTGCACCGCCGAGGTGCGCTGCCCGGACGGCGCGAGCGGCACGGCCCGCACCTTCCAGGTGGCCGGCCACCACTACGCCCTGGTGGAGGTGACCGGCCTCACACGGGGCACCTCGGTGCCGTACGAGGTGCTCCTCGACGGCACCCGCGTGTGGCCGCTCCCCGACTCCCGCTTCCCGCCCTCCGTCATCAGCACGTCCACCGAGGAACAGGGCATCCGCGTCGCCTTCGGCTCCTGCCGCTGGGCCGCGCCCCCGGCCGACGGCAAGGACCCGGTCGGCCCCGACGCCCTCGACTCCCTCGCCGCACGCCTGGCCGCCGACCCCGACGGCGAACGACCCCACGTACTGCTCCTGTTGGGCGACCAGGTGTACGCCGACGAGACCTCGGCCGAGACCCGCCGCTGGCTGGCCGGCCGCCGCGACCTCGGCGAACCGCCGGGCGGCGAGGTGGCGGACTACGAGGAGTACACCCGCCTCTACTACGAGTCCTGGCTCGACCCCGAGGTGCGCTGGCTGCTGTCCACCGTCCCCAGCTGCATGATCTTCGACGACCACGACGTGATCGACGACTGGAACACCTCCGCCGCCTGGCTCACCGACATGCGCGCCACCGACTGGTGGCAGGAACGGCTGCTGAGCGGCCTGATGTCGTACTGGGTCCACCAGCACATCGGCAACCTCTCCCCCGCCGAACTGGCGGCCGACCCCGTCTACGAAGCCGTACGGAACGCCCCCGACGGCACCGACGCGCTGCGCGCCTTCACCGCCCGCGCCGACACCGATCCGGCCTCCGTCCGCTGGAGTTACCGGCGCGACTTCGGCCGGGTACGGCTGCTGATGGTGGACTCGCGGGCCGGGCGGGTGCTGGAGGAGGGGCGCCGCGCGATGCTCGACCCCGGTGAGGCGGCGTGGCTGCGGACCCAGGCGCTGGACGACCCGGGCTCGTACGACCACCTGCTCGTCGGCACCTCGCTGCCCTGGCTGCTGCCGCACCTGGTGCACGACGCGGAGGCGTGGGACTCGGTGCTGTGCCGGGGCGGAAGGGGCGCGCGCTGGGCGCGGTTCGGGGAGTGGCTGCGCCGCCGGGCCGACCTGGAGCACTGGGCGGCCTTCCCGGAGTCCTTCGCCGACCTGGCGGGGCTGCTCGCCGAGGCCGGGTCCGGGCCGGGGGCACCGGCGACCATCTGCGTACTGTCCGGGGACGTCCACCACGCCTACACCGCCGAACCGACCTGGCGGTCCGGCCCGCCCGACGCCCGGGTCCTGCAACTGACCTGCTCCCCCGTCCACAACTCCGTCCCGCTCTCCATCCGGCTGGGCTTCCGCTTCGGCTGGAGCGCCCCGGCCCGCCTCCTCGGCCGGCTCTTCGCCCGGCACGGGGGCTGCCCCCGGCCGCCGGTCAAGTGGCGCAGGACGGGCGGACCGTGGTTCGGCAACCAGTTCATGACGCTGACGCTGCGCGGGCGTTCGGCCCGGCTGCGGCTGGAGCAGGCACGGGCGAACGGGACCCTGGAGACCACGGAGGAGTCCGTCATCGCCCCGCAATGAGGGCACATGGCGGGACAACCGGGACGTGAGGGGTGCGCGTTGGCTTCTGGGAGGGCCGACGGCATGATGAGGCGGACCGTCCGCTTCCCGTGGGCGGTTCGCTCTGTTTACTCCACCGCGCCCCCACACGCCCGGGAGTCACACCCTTGTCTGCACCGACCGAGGAACCCACCGCCGAATCCGCGGGATCCATACCGGTCTCCGTCGCCCTGGTCGGCGCCGGACCACGCGGCACCAGCGTCCTGGAACGCCTCTGCGCCTCCGCGCCCGAACTCCTCCCGCCCGGCGTACGACTGACCGTGCACGTCGTCGACCCGGCACCGCCCGGCCCCGGACGCGTCTGGCGCACCGCGCAGTCGGCCGAACTGCTGATGAACACCGTGGCCTGCCAGGTCACCCTGTTCACCGACGACAGCGTCGACTGCTCCGGACCGACCCGGCCCGGCCCGAGCCTGTACGAATGGGCGGGCGGCACGCTGGGCCCCGACGACTACCCGACCCGCGCCCACTACGGCCGCTACCTGGAGTGGGTGTACGCCCGGACCGTGCGCGAGGCACCGCCCGGGGTGCGCGTGGCCACGCACGCGGCCCGCGCGCTGCGGCTGGAGGACGCCGCCGACGGCCGCCAGGTGCTCACCCTGGACGACGGCCGCGTACTGCCGGACCTGTCCGCCGTGGTCCTCGCCCAGGGCCACCTCCCCGTCGTCGCGGACGCGGCCCTGCTGCACCTCGCCGCGCACGCCGAACGCCACGGCCTGCGCCACATCCCGCCCGCCAACCCGGCCGACGTCGACCTCTCCCCGCTCGCACCCGGCGAGCCGGTGCTGCTGCGGGGCCTGGGCCTGAACTTCTTCGACCACCTCGCCCTGCTGACCACCGGCCGCGGCGGCCGTTTCACCCACGGCACCGACGGCACCCTGCGCTACACGCCGTCCGGCGACGAGCCGCGTCTGTACGCCGGTTCGCGGCGCGGCGTCCCGTACCAGGCGCGGGGCGACAACGCGAAGGGCCCGTACGGCCGGCACCTCCCACAGGTCCTCACCCCGGAGGTCATAGCGGGCCTGCGCAAGCGCGCCGACTCCGGGGAGGCGCCGGACTTCCTCGCGGAGGTGTGGCCGCTGGTGGCGAAGGAGGTGGAGACGGTCTACTACGAGACCCTGGTCGGGAGTGGGGCCGGGGACGGGGAACGGGAGTTCAGGGAGCGCTTCCTGGCGGTGGCCCACGGCAGTCCTCAAGAGGCGCTGATACTCGACGAGTACGGGATAGCGCCCGCCGACCGCTGGTCGTGGGAGCGCCTTTCACGGCCGTACGCGGGCCGGGTCTTCACGGGTCCGGACGACTGGCGGGAGTGGCTTCTCGGCCATCTGCGCGAGGACGCGGCACAGGCCGCGCTCGGCAACGTCGCCGGTCCGCTGAAGGCGGCCCTGGACGTGCTGCGCGACCTGCGCAACGAGATACGGCAGGTGGTCGACCACAGCGGGCTGACCGGCGCCTCCCGCCGCGACCACCTGGACCGCTGGTACACCCCGCTCAACGCCTTCCTGTCCATCGGCCCGCCCCGGCGGCGCGTCGAGGAGCTGGCCGCACTGGTGAGGGCGGGCGTGGTGGAGGTGCTCGGGCCGCGCCTGGAGGTACGGGCGGCGGACGGGGCCTGGGTGGCGCGCTCCCCCGACGTGCCCGGCTCCGAGATCCGCGTCACGACCCTCGTGGAGGCCCGGCTTCCGGAACCCGATCTGCGCCGCACCGCCGACGAGCTCCTCGCCCGGCTGCTGCGGACCGGTCAGTGCCGCCCCCACGCCGTGGACGGGTACGTGACCGGAGGGCTGGACGTGACCCAGCGCCCATACCACTTGATAGATCGTCAAGGATGCCCACACTCACGGCGGTTCGCCGTTGGAGTACCGACGGAGGGGGTGCACTGGGTGACCGCCGCGGGGGCCAGGCCAGGCGTGGATTCGGTCACGCTTTCGGACGCCGACGCGGTCGCGAGAGCCGCCCTACGTGCGGCGGCGACCGAAACGGAACCGCGAACGGAACCGGAACCGTGGCCTGATGTTGAACTTGCAAGCATTGATTAGGCGCCCCTAGCCTGGGTTGCTCGTTCGGTACCGCCGCCCCCACCGACCGGTCCGTCCCCGACCGGTCCGACCGAAACCGAAGGAGCAACCCCCCATGACCGCACGCCTGAACGCCGCTCAGCCCTATGCCCTCGGCCTGTTCCGGATCGTCGTAGGCCTCCTCTTCGCCGTGCACGGCGCCGCCTCGCTCTTCGGCGTCCTCGGCGGCGCCGTGGGCACCAACGGCGGCACCATCGACGCCGGCACCTGGCCCGGCTGGTACGCCGCCGTCATCCAGCTCGTCTGCGGCGGCCTGGTCCTGCTCGGCCTCGGCACCCGCGGCGCCGCGCTGCTCGCCTCCGGCTCCATGGCGTACGCCTACTTCGACGTCCACCAGAAGGCGGCCCTGTGGCCGATCCAGAACGGCGGCGAGCTCTCGGCCCTGTTCTGCTGGTCCTTCTTCCTGCTCGTCTTCACCGGCTCGGGCGCCTTCGGCCTGGACCGGGTACTGGCCCGGCGCACGACCAGCACGGAGAAGGGCGCCGAGCGGACCCCCGTGGCGGCCTGACCACCCTGCACGACGACTGTGCCCTCCTCCCGGCTGCGCGGGGAGGGCACAGTCCTATGCCCGTACGGCCGGCCATGTGCCCGGATGGCCTGAACAGACCACCACATCAACCCCCTGCGCACCTTCTGTCACACCTGCGGCGTACGCTGTATGGCTGACATCGGGGGAACAACGGGGGAGTCGTCGTGTTCGAGAACGTGGGGTCACTGGCAGCAGTGACCGCCGCCGGTCCATGGATCTACGCCATGGTGGCCGTGTCCGTCCTGCTCGACGTCTTCCTGCCGGTACTGCCCAGCGGCGTACTGGTGATCACGGCGGCGACCGCGGCGGCGGCCGGCTCCAACGCGGCGACGGGCGGCGTCCCGCAGGACGTGCCGGACATCCTGGTCCTGATCCTCTCCGCGGCCACCGCCTCGCTCCTCGGCGACCTGGTGGCGTACCGGCTGGCCTGGCGCGGCGGAGAACGGCTGGACCGTGCGATCGCCCGCTCCCGGCGCCTCACCACGGCGCAGGAACGTCTCGGCGCGGCCCTCTCCCGGGGCGGCGGCGCCCTGGTGATCCTCGCCCGCTTCGCCCCCGCCGGCCGCTCGGTCGTCTCCCTCTGCGCCGGCGCCGCCCACCGCCGCGCCCGCGACTTCCTCCCCTGGTCCGCCCTGGCCGGCCTCTCCTGGGCCGCCTACAGCGTCGCCCTCGGCTACTTCGGCGCCCAGTGGCTGGGCGCGACCTGGCTGGCGACGGGGGTGTCCCTGGTCGCCCTGTTCCTCGCGGGCGCGGGGGCGGCGTACGTGATGCGCCGACAGCCGGCCCAAGGCCCCGCGGCATGAACACCGGCCTCGCGGCGTAAGCGCATCGGCGTCTACGTCACATCCGGGGCGTACGTTCCGGGGCGCGCGCCGCTCCTCGTACCTCCAGCCCTCCGAGCAGTTCGGCCGTCGCCGAGGCGACCGCCTCGACGGCTCGGTCGAAGGCCTCACGGTTGTGGGCGGCGGGCGCCCGGAAGCCGGAGACCTTCCGCACGTACTGCAGCGCGGCGGCCCGGATCTCCTCCTGCGTGGCCTCCTCGGCCAGCGCGGGCGGACGAAGTGTCTTGATGCTCCGGCACATGGGTCCAGTGTGCGGGTCCAGGGTGCGGCACCTCAATCGGCCCGAGCACTCGTTCGCATGAACCTCACGAACGAACTCGCCACCCAAAATCGAACAGGCGTAGCATTGAGCTGTGGCTGCGACCTATGACTTTCCGAGTGACCTCCTCGCCGGTCAGGAGGAGCTGCATCAGGTCAGAGCCGAGCTCTCGGCCCTGCTCAAGCGGCTGCCCTGGTCGGTCGAACCGCTGGACGGCTTCAGCGACGAGGGCGGCTGGCGCAAGGTGGAGCGCCCGGCCTCCCCGGGCTGGACGGCCGACGAACAGGCCGAGGTGGAGAAGCTGCGGCAGCGGGAGCACGAGCTGGCGGTGTTCGTCAGCGGTCACCGCTTCTGGGCGGAGGTGGCCGCGGGCGACCGCGTGGACGCCCGTATGAAGCTGAAACACGCCAACGAGACACCGGAAGACGGCGAGTAGCGAGACCGCGGCGAGGACGAAGACCCCGGCGGGAGGACCGCCGGGGTCTTCTCAGCTCGCGTGCTTACCAGAACACGACGAGGTAGCCGTTGCCGCCGGCGGTGCCGGGGGAGCCCGGACCACCGGGCGTGGTGTTGCCGGTGCCGCCGGCGCCACCGTCCCCGCCCTCGCTGCTGTTCGTCGGGGGCAGCTGGACGATGCCGTCGATCGCCCCTCCGCCCGCGCCGCCCTGCGTGCCGCTCTCACCGTTCTCACCACTGCGGTTCACCGCGGTGACGCTGTTGCAGCTGCCGATGCCGCCGACACCGCCGGCACCGTTGCTGCCGGCACCGGACGTGCCACCGCCACCCGCGCCACCGCCCGTGCCGCCCGTCGCGGTGAGCTGGACCGTGTTGCTCGGGGAGGACAGCGTCGTCGCGGTCCCGCCCGTACCGGCGCCACCGGCCGATCCGTTGTTGCCGCCGGCCGGGCCGCCGGGACCGCCGGTACCGCCGCCTCCGCCGATGCCCAGCGTCACCGGGTAGCTGTGCCCGGGCTGCACCGGGATGACACACCAGGTGAAGCCGCCACCGCCGCCTCCACCACCGACACCGCCGGTACCCGTCAGCGGGGCACTGGCACCGCCGCCACCACCGCCGCCACCGCCGCCCGCGCCCCAGGCCTGGACATGCACCGAGGTGACACCCACCGGGGGCGTGAAGAACCCGTTCGTCGTGAACTCCCGCACCCCGTGGATCACCAGGGGCACGGAAGGCGGACGGGGATGCCCGCTCGCCGTGGACCTGTCGTCCGCCTGGGCGGCGGGCGCCAGGGTCAGCAACTGGCTGGAGAGTGCCGCCGCCGCCGCGACGGAGGTGAAGAGGACCCGACGACGCGTCCGGGGCCGCCGAGGAGTGATGCTCTGATTGTCCACGTCCTGGTTTCCTTCCCCGCGGCGGGCCCACAGCTGTCGCGGAGTGCGAGGGGGTACGAACTACGGAGAGGGCCCGCGAGTTCATCGGACCGTCGGTCGCCGGACCCCGCACTCCGGGAAGCCCGAACTTGGCCCGCGGGGGTGATCCACCCGCTCAGCGGAGGGAAAAAGACCAAGGCCCGGGCCAACCGGGCAACCCCGACGGCCTGGGCCTCGATCACGTCCTGAGAACTGGTGGGCGCGGACGGTTTCGAACCGCCGACATCCTGCTTGTAAGGCAGGCGCTCTACCCCTGAGCTACGCACCCGGGACGAGTCGACAGCCTACATTGCCCGGGGCCATGCCCTGCAAACCCATACGGGCAACCTCCGGAAACCGCGAACTGATCGACCCGTGTATTCGTCTACAACGGGTGGGAGAATGTCTCCTCGCAGGGCCAACCACGGCACAGGAGAGGGATGTGGCGGCGACACCCCGAAGGACTTCCGGTCCGGTCCGTGGCTGGTTCGGCGGGCGGGCGGAGAGTCAGCGGGCGGAGGCGCAGGCGGCCAAGGACGATGCCGCGGCGGCGTTCTACGAACTGGACACCGCCCAGCGCGACCTGCGGATCTCCATAGAGACGATCACCGCTGTGGACGACTCCCCGGCGGCCCGTCGCGCGGTCGCCGACTTCGAGGCGCTCGGGGGGCGGATCGACGAGGCCAGCCGCCGCTATATCGAGGCGGTGGACGCGCACGATCTCGACCGGGACGACCTGGAGGCCTCCGTCGCCGTCCGGGCCCGTACCGAGCTGACCGGCGCCAAGGACGAGCTGGTCGGCGTCAAGCAGGAGCTGGACCGTTTCGGCGGCTCTCTCGGGCCGCTGCTCGGCAAGGCCGAGACCCAGCTGGCCCGGCTGGCCCCGGCCGTCGAACGGGCCCGGCAGGCGCTGCTGGCCGCCTCCAACGCCCTCGACGCCGTACGGGAGTCCGGGCTCAGGGCCGACGACCTCGCGGCCCGGCTCGCGGCCCTCTCCCCCGAGCTGACCAAGCTGAACCAGGGCGCCGGGCAGCACGGCGTGCCGCAGACGCTGGAGCGGGCCGAGCGGGTCGCGCGGGAGGCGGAGGCTATCCGCGCCGAGGCCGCGCGGCTGCCGGAGAAGGCCGCCGAGATCGATCACCGGCTGGTCAGCCTGCGGACCCGCGCGCAGGCGCTGACCACCCGGGCCGGGCAGGTCGAGCCGGTGCTGAGCGAGCTGCGGCGCCGGTTCGCCGCCGCCTGCTGGCAGGACCTCCAGCAGGTGCCCGAGCAGGCCGGTGAGAACGTACGGCAGGCCGAGCGGAAGCTGTCCGAGGCGCAGGCCGCCCGGGACGCCCAGCGCTGGCCGGACGCCACCTCGCTGCTGTCGACCGTGCGGGCGCTGCTGAACGCCACCGACGAGGCCGTGTCGGCCGCCGGGGACCGGCTCCAGCGGTTGAACGCCGTGCAGAAGGATCCGCAGCGGGAGATCGACCGGACGCGGTTCGCGATCCGGGACGCGCAGCGGCTGGCCATGACGGGCCGGACGACGCCCGACCCGCGGCACGCCCGGCCGCTGGACGACTCCGTGGCCCGTCTGGAGCGCGCGATCGCCTCGCTGGAGGGCCGCCACCCCGACTACTGGCACTTCCTGACCGAGACCGAGGCGGTACGGGAGACGGTGGCGCGGGTGGTGGCGCAGATCCGCGAGGAGCGCGGCAGCGCCCACTGAGCCGTTGCCGCCGGGGCGCGGCGGGCGGATATTGGGAGATACGTACGTTCTGCGCCCCGCACGGACAGGGAGGCGGAGATGGCCTCACACGCAGTGCACTCGGAAGGCCGCCGGCGGATCAGGTTCGACGAGCACCTGCCCGTCGACCACCGGCTGAACACCGTCTACCGGATCGGCGCCGGTCTGATGGGCCTGTTCCTGCTGGTCTTCGGGATCTTCGGCGTCATCGACCACATCGGGTTCTTCGACACCGGCGGGAACACCGTCATCGGGCTGAACACCAACGGCACGCTCAGTGTGCTGTCCATCGTCGTGGGGCTGGTGCTGTTCGTCGGCATGGTGATCGGCGGGAACTTCGCCTCGTGGATGAACATGGTCCTCGGCGTGCTGTTCATCCTGAACGGCTTCCTGAACCTCGGCCTGCTCGACACCGAGTACAACTTCCTGGCCTTCAAGATCCAGAACGTGCTGTTCAGCTTTGTGGTCGGCCTGCTGCTGATGGTCTTCGGGATGTACGGCAGGGTCGGTACGTCCCTGCCGCACGACAACCCGTACTGGCGGGCCCGCCACCCCGAACCCTCCCCGCAGGAAGAGCGGGAGGAGCCGGGGCGGCGGGAGGAGCCGGGGCCGCTGTTCCGGCAGCCCCCGCGAGGTCAGGTGCGGTAGGCGTAGAACGCCGCGTTCGGGTACGACGCGACGAGGCTCGCCACCGACCTGTTGTAGGTGTTGGTGGAGTGGTACGTCACGTACGGCACGCCCTGCGGGCTGCGGTAGGTGACGATCATGGTGTGGTCCTTGGACCCGTCCTTGTTGAAGTCCATCTGCAGGACATCGCCGATGTCCTCCTGGTAGACGTTGGCGAGGCTGGTGACCCGCTTCGAGGACAGGGCGAACCAGGAGAACTCGTTGACGCCGACGAACGAGTCCGACTGGATCTCGGAGTTGCCGAACCACTTGTGGAAGTCCGTCCCGTCGCCGGGGACGTGCTTCCAGCCGCCGGCCTTCAGGGCCTGGCTGACGAAGTTGGTGCAGTCGCCGCCGGCGCCCGCTCCGTTGAAGTCCGGGTAGTCCTTGTTGTAGTTGTTCCAGTACTTCGTCGCGTAGGTCACCATCGCCTTGTAGTCGTAGGCGGCGCCCGTGAGCTTCTTGGCGTTGGCCGGTGCGGGCCAGGTGGTGGCCGAGCGGGGCGCGTCGGGCGGGCCGTCGTCGGGGGCGGGGGCCTTCACGGCGACGGTCGGCTGCTTGGCCACCTGGTTCACCGCGATGTAGCCGTTGTCGGTGTCCCGGACGTCGGTCAGCTGCCAGTTGCCCTGCCGGTCGGCCTTGAACGTCAGCTCATGGTGGGCCTGGAAGCCGGTGGTCTTCGGCTCGGTGCCCTTGACCTTCGCGTAGGTGAGCGAGGTCGTCTCGGTGACGTCGGCCTTGGCGGTGCGGCCGGTCACCCGCGTCGCGTCCAGCGTGACCCGGGTGCTGCCGGCACTGTACTTCTCGCCCAGCTTCGCGAGGCGGGACTTGCGGCCGCGCAGCTCGGTCAGCGCGGAGCTCTCCTCGCGGGACTGGGCGGCGGACAGCTTGACGCCGCCGGAGAAACCGGACGTGGCCTGCTTCTTGGCGCCCCCGTTCACCAGGGCTTCCGTGCGGTCGGTGAAGACCGCGTCGGCCAGCCGCTGGAAGGTCGCCTTGGTCGCCGTGTCCACGGTCGGATCGTCGACGACGGCCGCGCCGGCGCTCCAGTTGGGCACCAGGGCCACTCCGGCGACCACGGAGGCGGCAGCGGCCGTGATTATGGCGGTGCGGCTCCGCTTGCGGCTCAGTTTTCTAGATTTCAATGCTGTTCCCCTCTACACCGGTACACCTACCGGGGGATGGCATCTTCGCACGGCACGTGAGTCGGTTGTGAAGAGGGGATGCACAAGTGGAACCAACGGGTTACAGAGGTCACTTGACGACCGTCGACCAGTCTCCCGGCGCCTGCGCCGGGTCCAGGCTGCGCAGGTTCGCCAGGGTTTCGGGCTTCTGCACGTCCATCCAGTCGGCGAGCTCCTTGAAGGACACGCATTTGACGCCCTTTTTGGTGCACACGTTCTTGATGACCTGGTCGATGGCTTTCATGTAGATGCCGCCGTTCCAGTCCTCGAAGTGGTTTCCGATGAACATCGGCGCCCGGCTGCCGTAGTAGACGCGGTTGAAGCCGGCCATGTAGGCGTCGAGGGTCTGCTGCTCCCACTCGGCGTACTTGGCGGGATCGCCCTGGGTCTCACCGTTGGACTGGTTGTAGAGGAAGTTGAAGTCCATGGACAGGGCCTGGGTCTTGTCCGTGTACGGGAGCCCCTGCAGCGGGAAGTCCCAGATGCCGCTCTTCTTCTTCGGCCAGATCTGGAATTCGCCCGGGGAACTGGCGTCATAGCGCCAGCCGTAGCTCTTGATCGCCTTCAGCAGGTTGGGCTGGCCCTCCAGGCACGGCGCCCGGCCGCCGACGACCTCCTTCTTGAAGTCGAAGGGCAGCGCGGGGATGTCCTTGAAGCCGGTGTTGGTCTTCCACTTCTCCGCGAAGTCGAAGAACTGGTCTATCTCGCTCTTCCACTCCTTCACGCTCCAGTCGCCGCCGCCCTTGGCCTCGCAGAAGTGGCCGTTGAAGTGGGTGCCGATCTCGTTGCCCTCGTTGTACGACTCGCGCAGCTGCTCGATCGTGTCGCGTATGTGGTCGTCGGTGGCGTAGTCGATCGCGGCGTCGCCGGGCTTGTGCTGCGGGCCGTGGTAGAGGTCCTTCTTGCTCTTGGGCAGCAGGTAGATGCCCGTGAGGAAGAAGGTCATGTGGGCGTTGTACTCCTTGGCCAGCTCCCGGTAGTGCGAGAAGAGGTGGTCGTCGCCCTGCAGCGCGCCGTCCCAGGAGAAGACGACGAACTGGGGCGGCCGCTCACCGGGCTTGAGGGGCACCGGCTTCAACTGCCCCTTCTGCGGGCCCGTGTAGGAGGTCGACCCGTCCCCGAGGATCTTGGTCTTCCCGTCCCACTTGGGTTCCGCGGTGCTCTTGGGGGCGGCCTTGCCGGTCTCGCCCGCGCCGGCGGAGGCGGTGGGCGCGGTGCGGTCCGGCCGGGTCAGCACCAGGTAGCCCGCGATCACGGAGGCCACGACGAGGAGGGCGGCCAGGGTCATGACCTGCGGGCGGGTGGCCCGGGGGCGGCCTCGGGACTTGCGGCGGCGGCCGGTCGACGACTTCATGCGGGACATGCGCGGCTCATTCTGCGAGGGAGGTGGGGGTTCCATGGGGGCCACCGGGGTCAGCCGAGCCCCGTGGCACCCGACCAGACGGCGTACGGGACGCTGTCCGCGCCGGTGCCGGCCAGTCCCTTGAGCGGCAGCGGCTCCAGGGACTTGGTCAGATCGATGCGGTAGACGACCACCGCGGTGGACACGGAGGAGGCGGTCCCCGTGTACCAGGAGGCGGTTTCGTCCTCGGTGGTTCCGGCCTTTCCGGCCACCTGGGCGGTGGCGGGCGCCGCACTCGGGTGTGCGATGCGGAAGGACTCCGTCAGCGCCTTGGTGACCTGCTGGGCCACGTCCGCGCCGACCGCCCGCCGCGGGCGCGGGGTGGCCAGGGCGACCTGGGCGCCGTTGCGGGTGATCCGGCGCACCGAGTACGGCTCGGTGTGCTTGCCGGAGGCGGCGAACGTGGCGTATCCGCTCGCCATCCGGATGGCACTGGGCGTGGAGTTGCCCAGGGACAGCGCGGGTATCTGCGGGCCCATGCTGGAGGGGAGCAGGCCGGACGCCTCGGCGGTCTGGCGCACCTTGTCGAGGCCGGTGTCCATCCCGAGCTGCATGAAGGGCGCGTTCACCGACTGGGCGAGCGCACTGTCCAGGCTGATCGGCCCGTAGGACTTCCCGTCGTCGTTGTGGGCGGCGACCCTCTTGCCGCTGCGGTCCCAGTAGGGCCCCTCGGGCGTGGTGACGATGTGGCCGTCGTTGCCGTCGTAGACCGTCTCGGGCGTGACGGGGGTCGGGAGGCCGTTGCGCTTCTTGACGACGCCGTGCTCCAGACCGGCGGCGTAGACGAACGGCAGGAACGCCGAACCGGCCTTGACGGTGGTCGCGTTGGACTCGTTGTAGCCCTGTGTACGGTGGTCGGGGCCGCCGTAGACGGCGAGGATCCGGCCGTCGGCGGCCACCGAGGCGGCCCCGTAGTGCGCGGTCTTCGCCTCCTTGGGGTGGTTCTTCTTCGCCTGCTTGCGGGCCTTGGCGACGGCGTCGGTGAGCGCGGTCTCCCGCTTGCGGTCGAAGGTCGTGTAGATCTGGTAGCCGCCCAGGTCGAACTGCTTGTCCGTCATGTGCGCCGCCTTCTTGGCGTACTGCGAGGCGACCTCCACCAGGTAGTCGCTCTGCTTGCCGGTGTCGTACAGCGGGTTCGTCTTCAGGGGCTCGGGGAACTTCGTGTACTTGGCCCGCTCGGACCGCGACAGCTTGCCGATCTTGACCATCCGGTCCAGGGTCCAGGACCAGCGCTCCACGGCCCGCTTGTGGTTGGCCTTGCTGAGCGTCGGGTCGTACAGGCCGGCGCCCTTGAGCAGCGCGGCGAGGGAGGCGGCCTCGGAGGCGTTGAGCTTGCTGACGTCCTTGCCGTAGTAGGCCTGGGCGGCGCGCTGGATGCCGTAGGTGCCGCGGCCGAACCAGCTGGTGTTGAGGTATCCCTCGAGGATCTGGTCCTTGGTCATCTTGTTGTCGAGCTTGAGGGCGATCATCGCCTCGGTGAACTTGCGGCTGACCGTCTGGTTCTGGTTCAGGTAGACGTTCTTCACGTACTGCTGGGTGATCGTGGAACCACCCTCGGTGTCGCCCTCGCCGACCGTGCGCCACAGGGCCCGGGTGATGCCCTTGAGGGAGATGCCGGGGTCGCTGTAGAAGCTCTCGTTCTCCGCGGCGAGCACCGCCCAGCGGACGTCCTCGGGTATCTCCTTCAGCGGCATCGCCTGGCGCTGCACCCAGCCGGTGCGGGCCATGGGCGTGCCGTCGGACCAGAAGAAGACGTTGTCCTGCTGGGTGGCATAGGAGTTGAGGTTGTCGGGTATGTCCGTGGCGGCGTAGGCGACGACCAGGAACAGGCCGGTCAGGCCCACGGCCGTCATCCAGGCCCCCAGCCACTGGCGCCAGGAGGGTATCCAGCGGCGCCAGCCGGTGCGGCCGGGGCGCGGGTAGACCGGTTTCAGCTTCCGGGCGTACGGGGCTATTCGGGCGGCGTAGGGCGCGAGGTGCTGCGCGGCGGTGGCGGTGACACGAGCCAGGGCCGGTGGCAGTGCCGGTTTGGGGCGCGGTTTGCGGCGGCCGGTGGTCCGGGCGGGCTGCCGGGCGGGCTCCTTGGGCCGGAGCACGCGCAGCGCCATGGTCTCGTCCGGCCTGGGCGGGGCGTCCTCCTGGGGGGCGTCCTTACCGAGGGCTTTCTTGCGGAGGACGTCCTTGCGGAGGGCGTCCACGCTCAGCTGCATGGTTTCGTCGGCCTTGGGCAGGGCATCCGCACGTAGGGCGTCGACCTTCAGCTGCATCGTTTCGTCGGCCGGCAGCGGCGCCCCGTCCCCCTGCCGCCCGGGCGCGGCACGGCGCCCCCGGGAACGGCGGCCTTCCGGCGCAACGCCCTCCCCCTGCCCGTCCTCGGTCACTACTGCGTCTCCCTCCGCACTCCATGTTGCTCGCGCGGGTCGACGCAGCTGCCGCAGACACGGCTGCCGGCCCCCATTATCCCCCGCCGCCTCGCGGCTCTCGCGGCCCTACAAAATTATCAGCGATCTTTTCAATTTCTCCGCACAAGAGCCAGACAGAAACCAACACATAAGAAACGGAGAGCAGTGTGTGTTTGGTCTCGCCGGTTACCCTGGGCCCATGCCTCGCTACGAGTACCGCTGCCGGAGCTGCGGCGACACCTTCGAACTGAGCCGTCCCATGGCGGAGTCCTCCGCCCCGGCGAGCTGCCCCGCCGGCCACGACGACACGGTCAAGCTGCTGTCCACGGTCGCGGTCGGCGGCTCGGCCACCGCCCCGGCACCCGCGCCCCGCGCGGGCGGCGGCGGTGGCGGCGGGTGCTGCGGCGGGGGCTGCTGCGGCTGACGCCTTCGGGGCGCCGGCGGCTACCGGGGCGCCCGGGCCGCGCTCAGGAACTCCCGCAGGATCCGCTCCCCGGCCAGCACCCCGCGCTCGGGCAGGGCGGTGATCCCGGGCGCCGTCCAGCTGGTGTCGGCCAGCTCGCCGTGGCCCGGGCGCCAGCCCCGGTCCACCGCCAGCAGCAGGTCGGCGTCGAGGAGGGAGTCGCCCGCGCCGAGCACGAGCTCGGCGCCGGTGCGGCGGGCGACCTCGCGGACGGCGGCGCTCTTGGTGAGCGGGCCCGGCACGGCGTAGATCTTGCGGCCCTGCAGGGAGACCGTCCAGCCGAGGTTCTCCGCCCACACGGCGAGCTCCTTCACCCACTCCTCGGGCAGCAGCTCGCGCTCCACGACGAGGTAGGCGAACAGGTCCTCGGCGACGCGGTGCTTGCGCACCCAGACCGGGTCGGCGGTCCGCAGCAGATGGTCCTGCACCTGAGCGAGCGGCGCGCACTCGCCGGCCAGCCGGTCGGTGACCTGGCGGTGCCAGTCGCCGTCCGACACGCCGTCCACCAGCAGATGGCCGCCGTTGGCGCAGATCGCGTACGTCGGCTCCGGGCCCGGCAGGTTGATGCGCTGGTACTGCTTGCGGGTGCGGGTCGTCGTCGGCATGAACAGCGCCGTGTCGCCGAGGTCGGTGAGCAGCCGGGCCGCCGTCTCCGTCATGTACGACAGCGGCCTGCTCTCGTGCACCTCCACGCACAGCATCCGGGGGGCCCGAGCGTCCGGCATGGTCAGTGCCAGGGCCGCCGCGGAGTAGATCAGCGTACGGTCGAGGTCGCTCGCCACCAGCACCGGCATCAGACGTTCACCGCCTTGCCGTCGGCGCCGGTCGCGCCGCGCGTGTACTTGGGGTGGATCAGGCCCACGCAGGTGTACGGCAGGTCGTCCACCTCCTCCACGGGTACGCCCCGTTGCTCGGCCAGCAGGCGTACGTGGTCCAGGTCGGCGCCAGCCCCGGCCCGGGCCAGGATCTTCCACGGGACCCGGCGCAGCAGCACGCGGGTGGTCTCGCCGACGCCGGGCTTGACCAGGTTCACGTCGTGGATGCCGTACTCCTCGCTGATGCGTTCCACCGCCTTCCAGCCCTCCCAGGTGGGTGAGCGGTCACCGGCCGCGAGGTCCTTCACGGCCTCGGCCACGCCGTCCGCGACGTCCTGGAAGCGGGCGGAGACGGCGTCCAGGAAGGCCACGGACACATCGGCTCCGGCGAGTTCGCGGTAGAACTTCGCACCGTGGAAGTCGTGCGGGCCCACCAGGTCGGCGCGCAGCACGGTACGGGAGATCAGGCCGGAGACGGTCGAGTTGAGGCAGGCGGAGGGGATCAGGAAGTCCTCGCGGGTGCCGTAGGTGCGCACGCACGAGCCCGGGTCGGCCAGTACCGCGATCTCCGGGTCGAAGCCGGTGATGCCGTCGGAGGCCTCGAACTCCTCGATGGCGTCGGCGAGTTCCCGGGTGATGGCGCCCTTGCCGGTCCAGCCGTCGACGAAGACGACGTCCCTCGGGTCGTGGTGGGCGGCCAGCCAGCGCAGGGCGTTGGCGTCGATGCCCCGGCCGCGCACGATCGACACGGCGTAGTGCGGCAGTTCGAGGCCGTGCCGGAACTGGGCCCATCGGCGCATGAGGACGCCGACGGGGGTGCCGGCGCGGGCCAGGGAGACGAGGACGGGCCGCGGTGACCGCTCGGCGATCACCATCTCCGTCACCACGCCGACGGCCTGCGCGATCCGGGCGGCCGAGGTCTCCAGCGCCGCGTGGAACAGCGCCTGGTACCGCTCGCTCGGCTGGTACTCCACCGGCAGCGACTCGGCGTAGTGCGCCCCGCCGCTCTGGATCGCCTCCTCGCGCTCCTCGGTCGGCGCCTCCAGCGTCACGTCCGAGAGGTCCCGCAGCAGCCAGCCGACCTCCTCGGGCGCGTACGAGGAGAAGGCGGGGCCGCGGAGGGGCTCGGGCAGCATGGAGGGCCTTTCGGGGACGTACGAGGGTACGGCGGCGAGCAGGACGTGCGGCGTGTGCGCGGCGAGCTGGGCCAGCAGGCCGTCGGGGGCGTGCAGTGCGGGGGTGTCGGCGACCGAGTCGACGACGGCGACGACCGCGTCGAAGCCGGCGCCCGCTACGTTGTAGGCGTAGCGCTCGCCGGGGCCGTCGGCGGGGTCGTCGTGGGCGGGGAAGACGATCCGGCTGCGTATCGCGTAGCCCGGGTCGTCGACCGCGAGGACGGGCGAGCGGGTGGTCGTGGAGTACCGCACCTCGGCGTCCACCACCCGCTCCAGCGCCTCGGCCAGCCGCAGCGGGGCGTACATCAGCTCCTCGAACCCGAGCACCAGCACCCGCTGGGCGTCCGCGGGTATCACCTCGGCGACCCTGGCCGCCATGGCGGGCAGCGCCTCCTCCAGCCGGCCCCGGTGCCCGGGCGTGAACCCGTGCCGCCCCCCGTCGGGAAGCCCCACCGGCCAGTCGACCCGCATCCGCACGACCCGACCGGAAACACCCGCCCCGGCCCCCGCACCCTCGCCCGCCTCAGCCGCGCCCGCGCCGGACGCGCCCGGTGTGGCCGGCTCGTACCGGGACACCAGTTCCTGTCCCTTCGCGAGCACCCCCTCCGGGAGGAGGACCGTGCCGGAGGCTGCGGCGATCAGGTCCACACGGGCGCCGATCTCGTGGGCGAAGTCGGTGAGGCGGCCCAGGTCCTGCGGGGAGCGCATGTCGACCAGGGCGACCACGACGTACCGGTTGCGCGGGTAGCGCTCGTGGAGGTCGCGGATGGTGTTCAGGACCGTGTTGCCGGTGGAGAACTCGTCGTCGACCAGGACCAGCGGGCCGTCGCCGGTCAGCAGCGCCGGGTCCTCGGGGAGCAGCAGGTGCGAGGTGGCGTGCGAGTGGGACTCCTCGAAGCCGCCCGCCGGGGCGATGCCGGGGACCGGGCGGCGGGTGGAGTGCAGGTACGGGGCGAGGCTCAGGCCGTCGGCGACCGAGTGGCCGAGGCCGGTGGCGGTCTCCGCGTAGCCCAGGACGACCGCGCGGGCGGCCTCCTCGTCGCCGAGCAGGTCGCGGACCCGGCGGCCCAGGGCCACCCCGTGGCCGTACACCACCGAAGGGGACTGCGGTACGTGCTTGCCCAGCACGTTGGAGACGAGGAGGTGGGCCCGCTTGGGGTTGCGCCGCAGCGCGAGCCCCAGCAGGCCCGTCAGCGCGTCGTCGCCCGTGAGCTCGACCCCGAGCCGCTCGGTGACCCAGGCGCCGGACCAGACCCCGTCGTTCACTGCCTTGTTCATACGTCCCTTGTGTTCGAACCGGGTGTTCAGCCGGGTATCCCGGCGGCGAGCAGCTCCACGAAACCGACGTCCTCGTTGGCGACGCCGAACACCTCGGCGCGCAGCATGGTCCGCTCGGCCCAGGCGCGGTGCGGCTTCACCTCGTTCATCTTGTTCGTGTAGGCCGACCTGAGTACACCCCCGCCGCCCCGTTCCGGCCGCAGGATGTCCGCCGCGTCACTGAACTCCTCGTGACTGACCACGGACAGCGCGTGCACCGGGAGCACGTGGGAGGGGTGGATGCAGGTCTTGCCGAGCAGGCCGTTGGCCTGGTCGAGGGAGATCTCCCGCAGCAGCCCGTCCATGGCGTGCTCGATGAGCCTCTCGCGCAGGTCGACGGCCTGCCCCTCCAGGAAGGGGCTGTGCCGCAGCATCGGCTTGAACATGCGCTCGGGCACCCGGAAGTACTCCCACACCGGCCCGGTCACCGTGAACCCCGTCCCGTCGGCCCGTCCCAGCATGTTCACCACGTCGGCGATCACGGAGGCGACGATCTGGACGTCGTACGCGGTCATGTCGGGGGCCCGGCGCAGCCCGTAGGAGGAGCAGAAGTCGGTGACACCGAGGCGCAGGGCGAGCACCCGGTCGCGGTACTTGTCGACCGCGCGGAAGATCCCCTCCAGCGTCTCCACCCGCGACTCGCGGTACAGCAGCTCGGGCGACTCCAGCACCGGCATGACGAACAGCCGGCGCCCGGTCTCCGCCTCGGCGGCCGACAGCGCCTCCAGGAAGGGGATGCCGCGCTCCTCGGTGAACTTGGGCAGCACGAATCCGGACAGCAGCCGGATGCCGGGCCCCAGGCGGCGGGCGAGGTCGGGGATCTGCTCGGGGACACGGACCCGGATGAAGAGCAGGGGCAGCTGCACACCGTCCCGCCCGGCCAGGTCGGCGAACTGCTGTACGAGGTTCTCCTCGCCCGCCACGACGTCCGCGTCGGCGATCGAGTCCTCCAGGCACAGCACCATCGAGACCACGCCGTGTCCGGCCTGCTTGACGATGTCGTCGGCGAGCCGCGCCCGGGTGGCCGGGCTGTACAGCGTGGCGCCCAGGGCCGCGGAGAGCAGCCGGGCCGGGGAGTCGGCGGTGAACTCGCACGGCTCCTGGTGGAAGAGGCGCTGCCGCACCTCAGGGGCGATGTGCCCGAAATGACGCATATAACTCCCCCGTGGCACAAAGTAAGCCTGTGGATTCCGCAAACAGGTGGCCGGTAATAGTACGTAGGGATCCATGTCACGGGTTCCCCCCGGTCATGAATTTCAAGTAACGCCAGGTGAGCAAGGCCGTGACGGCAGCGGCACCCCGCATTGTCGTGGCCAGGACCGAGAGGGCAGGATGATCGCATGACGCACGCCATGCTGAAGGGGTCGAACGTCCCGCTCGAAGCCACGACGGTGCGCGCCGTGCTGCGCTGGGCGCCCGGGCAGGGGGTCCCGGACGTCGATGCCTCGGCGCTGCTCCTCGGCCCCGACGGTCGTGTGCGCTCCGACGAGGACTTCGTCTTCTACAACCAGCCCCGGCACCCCTCCGGGAAGGTGTGGCGGCTCGGCAAGAAGCGGGTCGCCGAGGGCCTCACCGACACGATCCAGACGGATCTCACCGGTGTCGAGCCCGGCGTCGGCCGGATTCTGCTCGTCGCTTCGGCGGACGGCGTTCCCTTCGACCACGTACAGGCCCTGCGCATCCTGCTGTACGACGCGGCCGTACCGGACGGGGAGCCGCTGGCCCACTTCGACATCAAGCCCGAGACCGGCGCGGAGACCGCGCTGATCTGCGGTGAGCTGTACCGGCGCGGCGAGGGCTGGAAGTTCCGCGCGCTGGGCGAGGGCTACTCCAACGGCCTCAGGGGCCTCGCGACCGACTTCGGTATCTCGGTGGACGAGTCGGAGGCGGCGGAGGAGTCCTCCCCGTCGCAGCCCCTGCCCCCCGAGCAGCCGACCACCTCGGTCCCGCCGCAGCCGGCGTACGGCTATCCCCAGCAGCAGCCCGCGACCGTGCAGCCCGTGACCATGCAGCCGCCGACCACGCAGCCCGCGTACGGCTACCCCCAGCCGGCCGGCCGTCCCGCGTACGGCTACCCGCCGGCGGCGGCGTTCCCGGACGCGGACTTCCGGCTGCCGCCGCAGGGGCCGCAGTTCGTCGGTCGGTGACCGGCGGGCCGCTGACCGGGGGGCCGGTGTCCGGCGGGCGGGTGGGTCACTTCTCCGCCTTGGCCTTGTAGCCCCGCCCCCACTGCAGGCCCCACCCGTAGAGCCGGTCCAGCTCGGCCTGGAAGCCGTACACGAACTTGACCTCGCGCCGGACGACCAGTTCCCCCTTGACGTTCTCGATCATCACCACGGCGCATGAGCGCGCCTGCTGGTGCCGTTCGTCCAGGCCTATCTCGATCCGGGGGCCGTTGCTGGGGTACAGCGTGACGATCGCGTGGGTGCGGTCGAAGGCCGGTGTCTGGTCGTAGATGTAGACGAAGACCAGCAGCCGCTTGATGTTCTCCCGGTGGTCCAGGTTGACGTACATCGTCTCGCCGGACGCCGAGCCGAACCGGTCGTCGCCGCTGAGCTTGACGTACGGCGGCGCGTTGACGTCCCCGAGGTAGCCGCCGAGCGGCTGTACGACTCCCTTGGTGCCGTCCATGAGCTCGTACAGGCAGCCCAGGTCGAGGTCGACGTTGACCATGCTCTGCCCGTGTCCGAGGACCTCCGGCGGCTTGAGCGCCTTGAAGGGGTCCCGGAACAGGCTCGGGCGCGGGCCGCCGTCGAGGTCGGACGTCCGCATCCGCCAGGTCAGGTTGACGCGCAGGTGCCCGGTGGCCGCGCCCTGCTTGGTGAGGGACACCTGGTGGTGCCGCTTGGTGAGCTTGATGGAGTTCGTGGCGGAACTGCCCGAGTCGAAGTCGTCCGCACGCGCGCCCAGCAGCCCGTCGAAGAAGCCCATTCCCGCCCCCAGGTACTCAGGTCAAAACAGCAGCGGGACGGCCGCCATCGACGGCCGCCCCGCTCAGAGCGTTCCTCACTCGGGGGTGCGTCACACCCCGGAGGAGACCTCAGCCTTCCTGCCCGCTTTTCCCTCCGCGTCCGCGAGGGCGCGGTTGCGGCGGACCGAGGACCAGAAGGACCAGGCGATCAGGATCACGCCGACGAGACCGGTGATCACCTCGTTGATCTGGTACTGGATGGTGACCATGAGGATCACGGCCAGCGCGCCGATCGCGTAGTGGGCGCCGTGCTCCAGGTAGACGTAGTCGTCCAGGGTGCCCTGGCGGACCAGGTAGACGGTGAGCGACCGGACGTACATCGCGCCGATGCCCAGGCCCAGCGCCATCAGCACGATGTCGTTGGTGATGGCGAACGCGCCGATCACACCGTCGAAGGAGAAGGACGCGTCGAGGACCTCGAGGTAGAGGAACATGAAGAACGCGGCCTGGCCGGCCAGCACGACCGCCGAGCGCTGCTTTCCGGTGCGGGCGGCCTCTTCCTCCTCCTCGTGCTCGCGCTCCTCCTCTTCCTCCAGCTTGTCCTCGAAGTAGCCGGAGAGACCGCCGACGACCATGTACGTGATCAGACCGGCGATGCCGGAGATCAGGACCGTCTGCGCCTTGTCGACGTGCGCGCCGCCGTGCTGGTGGGCGTGGGTGGCGAAGGTGAAGGAGGTGATCAGCAGGACGACCAGGGCGATGCAGACCGACAGCATGTCGACCTTGCCGAGCTTGGCCAGGGGCTTTTCCAGCCAGTTCAGCCACTTGATGTCGCGGTCCTCGAAGATGAAGTCGAGGAAGATCATCAGCAGGAACATGCCACCGAAAGCGGCGATCGCCGGGTGCGCGTCGGTGACGAGCTCCTGGTAGTGGTCCTTGTTGTTCAGCGCGAGGTCGACCGCGGCGATCGGGCCGATCTTGGCGCTGATGGCGACGATGACGACCGGGAAGACCAGCCGCATACCGAAGACCGCGATGAGCACGCCGACCGTCAGGAAGATCTTCTGCCAGAAGGCGTTCATCTTCTTCAGGATCCCGGCGTTGACCACCGCGTTGTCGAAGGACAGCGAGATCTCGAGGATGGACAGGATCGCCACGATTCCGAAGGCTTCCCACCCCCCGTACAAGACCGCCGCGGCCAGGCCGAGCACGGTGATCGCGAACGACCAGCCGAAGGTTTTGAGAAGCACTGCTTACCCCATCGTCTCTGTACGGGTCCGCCCCGCGCCGTACTCGGCTTTACTCACTGTTGACCCCGAAGTCTAGATCGTGCCTCTCGAGCCCGGCCAGGAGGGGCGTCCAGGCCGCCGAGCGCTACGAGACGTTGACGCCGAAGTCCAGGGCGATGCCCCGCAGCCCCGACGCGTACCCCTGACCCACCGCGCGGAACTTCCACTCGCCGCCGTAGCGGTAGAGCTCGCCGAAGATCATGGCCGTCTCGGTGGAGGCGTCCTCACTCAGGTCGTACCGGGCCAGTTCCTGGCCGTCGGCCTGGTTGACGACGCGGATGAAGGCGTTGGAGACCTGGCCGAAGGTCTGGCCGCGCTCATCGGCCATATGGATGGAGACCGGAAAGACGATCTTGTCGCAGCCGGCCGGCACCTTCGGCAGGTCGACCAGGATGGACTCGTCGTCGCCGTCGCCGTCACCGGTGAGGTTGTCCCCCGTGTGCTCCACCGAGCCGTCCGGGCTCTTGAGCTGGTTGTAGAAGACGAACCACTCGTCGCCGAGCACCCGCCCGCTGCTGCACAGCAGCGCGCTGGCGTCCAGGTCGAAGGGGGCGCCGGTGGTGGAACGGGCGTCCCAGCCGAGTCCGATCATGACGTTGGTGAGATTCGGTGCGGCCTTGGAGAGGGAGACGTTGCCTCCCTTGGCGAGCGTGACGCCCATGATGCTGGTCCTCCCCTGGTGATGCTTCTTCGGTTGTCCTGCGCGTCCGGCGCCGACCGTAAACGGTGCGGCGCCGGACAGGCCGTTGAGCGGTCGGGGTGCCTCAGACGTTGACGCCGAAGTCCTGGGCGATGCCGCGCAGGCCCGAGGCGTACCCCTGGCCGATGGCGCGGAACTTCCACTCCGCGCCGTGCCGGTACAGCTCGCCGAAGACCATGGCCGTCTCGGTGGAGGCGTCCTCACTCAGGTCGTACCTGGCGATCTCCTGTCCGCCGGCCTGGTTGACCACGCGGATGAACGCGTTGCGCACCTGGCCGAAGGACTGCTGGCGGTTCTCGGCGTCGTAGATCGACACCGGGAAGACGATCTTCTCCACCTCGGTCGGCACGCCGGCCAGGTTGACCTTGATCTGCTCGTCGTCGCCCTCGCCCTCACCGGTGAGGTTGTCACCGGTGTGCTCGACGGAGCCGTCCGGGCTCTTGAGGTTGTTGAAGAACACGAAGTTCGCGTCGCTGCCGACCTTGCCGGAGTTGTTCAGCAGCAGCGCACTCGCGTCGAGGTCGAAATCGGTGCCGGTCGTGGTGCGGACGTCCCACCCCAGACCGACGATGACCGCGGTCAGGCCGGGGGCCTCCTTGGTCAGCGAAACGTTGCCGCCCTTGCTGAGGCTGACTCCCACGGGGTCCTCCATGTGGTGTCCAGGGGCGGGGAGCCCCGTCGTGCGTCGGATACCGGATCAACGAGTCGATCCTAGTAACGGGTTCCCGCCCCCCGCAGTCCCTGGAGGCGGACAATCGCCGGGTGTCGAGACCGGATGGCGTGAAGATCTAGATGGTGTCGAGCGCCTTGACGTACTCGCTCAGGTCGCGGGCGTCCGGCAGGGCGTTGACGACCGTCCAGCGGACCACGCCCTCCTTGTCGATGACGAAGGTGCCGCGCACGGCGCAGCCCTTGTCCTCGGCGAAGACCCCGTAGGCACGGGAGACCTCACCGTGCGGCCAGAAGTCGCTCAGCAGCGGGTACTCCAGGCCCTCCTGCTCGGCGAAGACGCGCAGGGAGTGGATGGAGTCGTTGGAGACGGCGAGCACCTGGGTGTCGCGGTCGGCGAACTTCGGCAGGTTGTCGCGCACCTCGCACAGCTCACCGGTGCACACGCCGGTGAAGGCGAAGGGGTAGAAGAGCAGCACCACGTGCTTCTGGCCGCGGAAGTCGGACAGTTTCACGGCGCGGCCGTGGTTGTCCTTGAGCTCGAAGTCGGGGGCCTTGTCGCCGACCTGGATCGCCATCGTTTCTGCATCCCTCTCGGTGGGCTGTTCGGGTGAGAGCACCTGAGTGCGAGAACTCAGGCCCACCCTACGCAGCCGTCACCCCGGGACATGCGGCGGCCGGGCCGGGCACACGGCCCGACCCGGCCGGGACGTCACCTCTTGGACTTCGCGGCCTTGGGCGTGGCCAGCCGCGAGCCGCTCCAGTCCTTGCCGACGCTGACGCTCTTGGACGCCGTCAGCCCGGCGGTGGCAGCGGCTTCCGAGATGTCACTCGGCTCCACGTACCCCGCACGGCCCGTCTTCGGTGTGAGGAGCAGGATCGCGCCGCCTTCCTCGATGTACGTGGTGGCATCCACCAGCGCATCCGTCAGGTCGCCGTCCTCGTCGCGGAACCAGAGCACGACGGCATCGGCCACGTCGTCGTAGTCCTCGTCCATCAGCTCGCTGCCGATGACTTCTTCGATGGACTCGCGGAGCTCCTGGTCGACGTCGTCGTCGTAGCCGATCTCCTGGACCACCTGCTCGGGCTGGAACCCCAGCCTGACGGCAGGGCTCGTCCGCTCCTCCGCGTGGTCCGCGGTCGCGCTCACGGGTTGCCTCCTGATCATGTCTTGGTGAATATCTCAGCCACGCGCGTGCGCGAAGCATTGGCCGTAGTCCACACGGGCGGGGCGGATCGCGCAAGTACCCGGCGGTTCGGACCGCCGAAACGGTGACGATCCCGGCCGTGTCGCCGCAACTTACGGCACCGTATCGCGAGCCCTGCGGACGTACACCACACCGTTGTGCCCTGTTTGCGAGGTTTGGAATCATATGGCTTGAGGGGGGCCAGACGGATGCCTCGGTTACCTCACGGTAGAGATGACGTACGCCTTCCCGAGGTACACGATGGGGAACGGTGTAGGTACGAGCAAAAAAAGTGGCCCTCTGACAGGTAAGGAACAGCGTGGCTTCCGGATCCGATCGCAACCCGATCATCATTGGCGGCCTTCCGAGTCAGGTTCCTGACTTCGATCCCGAAGAGACCCAGGAGTGGCTCGACTCCCTGGACGCCGCCGTCGACGAGCGCGGCCGGGAGCGGGCCCGCTACCTCATGCTCCGGCTGATCGAACGAGCCCGCGAGAAGCGCGTGGCCGTGCCCGAGATGCGCAGCACGGACTACGTCAACACGATCCCCACCAAGAGCGAGCCGTTCTTCCCCGGCAACGAGGAGATCGAGCGCAGGATCCTCAACGCGACCCGCTGGAACGCCGCCGTGATGGTCTCGCGCGCCCAGCGGCCGGGTATCGGCGTCGGCGGCCACATCGCCACCTTCGCGTCCTCCGCCTCGCTCTACGACGTGGGCTTCAACCACTTCTTCCGGGGCAAGGACGAGGGCGACGGCGGCGACCAGGTCTTCTTCCAGGGCCACGCCTCCCCGGGCATCTACGCCCGCGCGTACATGCTCGACCGGCTCACCGAGGCGCAGCTGGACGGCTTCCGCCAGGAGAAGTCGAAGTACCCCGACGGCCTGTCCAGCTACCCGCACCCGCGCTCCATGCCGGACTTCTGGGAGTTCCCGACGGTCTCCATGGGCCTCGGCCCGCTCGGCGCGATCTACCAGGCGCGGATGAACCGCTACATGGAGGCGCGCGGTATCGCCGACACCTCCAAGTCGCATGTGTGGGCGTTCCTCGGCGACGGCGAGATGGACGAGCCGGAGTCGCTCGGCCAGTTGTCCATCGCCGCCCGCGAGGGCCTGGACAACCTGACCTTCGTGGTCAACTGCAACCTGCAGCGGCTGGACGGCCCGGTGCGCGGCAACGGCAAGATCATCCAGGAGCTGGAGTCGGTCTTCCGGGGCGCCGGCTGGAACGTGATCAAGCTGGTCTGGGACCGCTCCTGGGACCCGCTGCTGGCGCAGGACCGGGACGGGATCCTGGTCAACAAGATGAACACCACGCCGGACGGCCAGTTCCAGACGTACGCGACCGAGACCGGCGGCTACATCCGCGACCACTTCTTCGGCGACGACCACCGGCTGCGCGCGATGGTCGAGAACATGACCGACGACCAGATCCTGCACCTGGGGCGCGGCGGTCACGACCACCGGAAGATCTACGCGGCGTTCAAGGCGGCCAAGGAGCACAGGGGCCAGCCGACGGTGATCCTGGCCAAGACGATCAAGGGCTGGACGCTGGGCCCGAACTTCGAGGGCCGCAACGCCACGCACCAGATGAAGAAGCTGACGGTCGACGACCTCAAGCGCTTCCGCGACCGCCTGCACCTGCCGATCTCCGACAAGGAGCTGGAGTCCGGCGCGCCGCCGTACTACCACCCGGGGCGCAACTCCGAGGAGATCCAGTACATGCACGACCGGCGCAAGGGGCTCGGCGGGTACGTCCCGACGCGCGTCGTGCGCTCCAAGCCGCTCGCGCTGCCGGACGACAAGACGTACGCGACCGTGAAGAAGGGCTCGGGTCAGCAGTCCATCGCCACGACCATGGCCTTCGTCCGGCTGCTCAAGGACCTCATGCGGGACAAGGAGCTCGGCAAGCGGTTCGTGCTGATCGCGCCGGACGAGTACCGCACGTTCGGCATGGACTCCTTCTTCCCGAGCGCGAAGATCTACAACCCGCTGGGCCAGCAGTACGAGGCGGTGGACCGGGACCTGCTCCTGGCCTACAAGGAGTCGCCGACCGGGCAGATGCTGCACGACGGCATCTCGGAGGCGGGCTGCACGGCCTCGCTGATCGCGGCGGGCTCGGCGTACGCCACGCACGGCGAGCCGCTGATCCCGGTGTACGTCTTCTACTCGATGTTCGGTTTCCAGCGCACGGGTGACCAGTTCTGGCAGATGGCCGACCAGCTCGCGCGTGGTTTCGTCCTGGGCGCGACCGCTGGACGTACGACCCTGACCGGTGAGGGTCTGCAGCACGCGGACGGCCACTCGCAGCTGCTCGCCTCGACGAACCCGGCCTGTGTCGCCTACGACCCGGCGTACTCGTACGAGATCGCGCACATCGTGCAGGACGGGCTGCGCCGGATGTACGGCGGGACGCCCGAGCACCCGCAGGGCGAGGACGTCTTCTACTACCTGACCGTCTACAACGAGCCCATCCAGCACCCGGCCGAGCCGGCGAACGTGGACGTCGAGGGCATCCTCAAGGGCATCCACCGGATCGGCGAGGGCGCCTCGGGCTCGATCCCGGCGCAGATCATGGCGTCCGGCGTGGCGGTCCCGTGGGCGCTGGAGGCCCAGCGGATCCTCGGCGAGGAGTGGAACGTCAAGGCCGACGTCTGGTCGGCGACCTCCTGGAACGAGCTGCGGCGCGAGGCCGTGGCCGTCGAGGAGCACAACCTGCTGCACCCCGAGGAGGAGCAGCGGGTGCCGTACGTGACGCGGAAGCTGACCGGCTCCGAGGGGCCGTTCGTGGCCGTGTCCGACTGGATGCGGTCGGTTCCGGACCAGATCGCGCGGTGGGTGCCGGGGACGTACCAGTCGCTGGGCGCGGACGGCTTCGGCTTCGCCGACACCCGGGGCGCGGCCCGCCGGTTCTTCCACATCGACGCGCAGTCGATCGTGGTGGCGGTGCTGACCGAGCTGGCCCGGGAGGGCAAGGTCGACCGTTCGGTGCTGAAGCAGGCCATCGACCGGTACCAGCTGCTGGACGTGTCGGCGGCGGACCCGGGGGCGGCCGGAGGCGACGCCTGACGCGACGCCGCGTGAACGGGTGAAGGGCGGCGGGCTCGGCTCCGCCGCCCTTACCTTTTCTTTACGATTACGGTCATGAACGAACAATCGGCGCAGGCCCGTTGGGAACGGCACACCCAGCGTCCGTTGCTGGCGCTCGCGGTGGCGTTCGCCGTCGCCTACGCCGTGCCGATCGTGGACAGCTCCGCCGACCGGTTCCTGACGTCCCTGTGCACGGCCACGGAGTGGGTGGTGTGGGCGGCGTTCGCCGTCGACTACCTGATGCGGCTCGCGCTCGCCCCGCGCCGCCGGGAGTTCGTGCGGACGCACTGGATAGACCTGTGCGCGGTGGTCCTGCCGATGCTGCAGCCGCTGCGTCTGCTGCGGATGGTGTCGACGCTGCTGCTGGTGGGGCGGCGGGCGCGGATGGCCTCGCAGATCCGGCTGACGACGTATGTCGCCGGTGCGGTGGTGGGCTTGCTGATGTTCGGGTCGCTGGCGGTGCTGTCCGTCGAGCGGGAGTCGCCGCGGGGGAACATCCGGACACTGGGTGACGCGGTGTGGTGGTCGTTCACGACGATGACGACCGTGGGGTACGGGGATCACGCCCCGACGACCGGGCTGGGGCGGATGATCGCCGTCGGGCTGATGCTGTCGGGCATCGCGCTGCTGGGTGTCGTCACCGCGAACATCGCCGCGTGGTTCATCGCGCGGTTCGAGAAGGACGACGTGGAGGAGCGGCGGCAGACGGAGGCCATCGAGACGCTGACCGAGGAGGTCCGTCTGCTGCGGGCGGAGGTCGCGGCGCTGTCCGCGCGGGAGCAGGTCGCGCAGGAGCAGCCGCGTTGAGGCCGGACGGGGGTCCGGGGGGAAGCCCCCGGAGACCGCCCGGGGAACCCTCTAGAACATCCCGTTGCCCATAGTCGCCGACCCCGCCAGCCAGATGATGGCCAGCAGGGTGTCGATGGCGCCCAGGACCAGAGCCACCAGCGCGGGGATGTTGCGGTCGGAGGACCATGTGCGGCCCATCGCCAGCCAGCCGCAGACGACGGCCGCCGGGCCGAGGATGATGCCCAGCGTGAAGAAGCCGGCGACCGCACAGATGGTTCCGATGATTCCGAGCGTCGCGCGATCCGGCCCGCTCCGAGACCACGTCCGGCCGCGTGAACGGGGGTACCTGCGCGTTCCGTGCCCGAATCCCGCCATCATCAACTCCCTGGTCCTTCATGGACAGTTCGGGTTCGATGCTCGGGTACCCCTGTTCCGCGGTCCCAGACCTGCCCGCGCGCCGCCCCCCTCCGGCAGCGCGCCGCGGCCCGGGTGCCCCCCATGCCCTGCGGAGGACTTGACCCACTGTGACCTGCGGCGCGTGCCAGGGGCGAGGAATCTTCGGCGGCGTCACCCTGATAGGCGAACTCCGCCCGGACAGCGGGCTCAGATGTGGCCCACGCCCGCTCCCGCCTCCGTGTTCGCACCCCGCTTGGTGAGCAGGGCGACCAGGACGGCCACCGCCGCCACGCCCGCCGCGACCAGGGACGCCAGGCTCATGCCGGAGATGAAGGTGTCGTGGGCCACGGAGGTGATCTTCGCGACCAGCGGCTCGGGCGTGCCCTTGGCCACCGGCGCGACACCGACCTGGACCGCCTCGGAGGCCTTGTCCAGCTGGTCGGGGGTGAGCTTCGGGAGGCCCGCGCCGGCCCAGTTGGCCGGCAGGTCGCTGTCGACCTTGGAGGCCATCACGGCACCGAGGACCGCCGTACCGAGGCTGCCGCCGATCTGCATCGCCGCCTGCTGGAGGCCGCCGGCCACACCGGAGAGCTCCATCGGGGCGTTGCCGACGATGACCTCCGTCGCGCCGACCATGACGGGCGCGAGGCCGAGGCCCAGCAGGGCGAACCAGAGCGACATCACGGCGCTGCCGGTGTCCGTCTCCAGCGTGGACATGCCGTACATGGCGATCGCGGTGGCCGCCATGCCGCCCGCGAGCGGGATGCGCGGGCCCAGCTTGGTGATCAGGACACCGGCGACCGGGGAGCCGACGATCATCATCCCGGTGAGCGGGAGCAGATGGAGTCCGGCGTCGATCGGGCTCATGCCGTGCACGTTCTGGAGGTAGAACGTGACGAAGAACAGGCCGCCCATGAACGCGATGGCCATCAGGACCATCAGGACCACGCCCGCCGACAGCGGGACCGAACGGAACAGGCCGAGCGGGATCAGCGGCTCCCTCACCTTCGTCTCCCAGACGGAGAACACGGCGAAGAGCACCACCGACGCGGCTATGAACGCCCAGGTCCTGCCCGCGCCCCAGCCCCAGGTGGGGGCCTTGATGAGCGCCCAGACCAGGCAGAACATCGCGCCGGAGAGCAGGGCGATGCCGAAAACGTCGAAGGAGCGGGGGGCGTTCTCGGCGCGGTGGTCCCTGAGGATCAGCAGGCCCAGGGTGAGGGCGATCAGGCCGACCGGCACGTTGATGAAGAACACCGACTGCCAGTTGACGTGCTCGACCAGCACACCGCCGAGGATCGGGCCGCCCGCGGTGGACGCGCCGATGACCATGCCCCAGATGCCGATCGCCATGTTGAGCTTGTCGGCCGGGAAGGTGGCCCGCAGCAGCCCGAGGGCGGCCGGCATCAGCAGCGCGCCGAACAGGCCCTGGAAGACCCGGAAGGTGACGACCATCGCGATGCTGTCGGACAGGCCGATGGCACCGGAGGCGGCGGCGAAGCCGGTCACGCCGATGAGGAAGGTCTGCCGGTGGCCGAACCGGTCGCCGAGCTTGCCCGCGGTGATCAGGGAGACGGCCAGGGCGAGGAAGTAGGCGTTGGTGATCCACTGCACGTCGGCGAAACTGGCGTGCAGGTCGTGCGCGATGGCCGGGTTGGCGATCGCCACAATGGTGCCGTCGAGGGCCACCATCATGACGCCGACCGCCACGGTGATCAGGGTGAACCACGGGTGACCGCGCAGCCCCCCGGCCGGGGTCGGGCCCGACGGGGCGTCCGGCGCCTTGTCCCCCGGCCCCGTCGCGTCGATGGTCTGACTAGTCATACGCGCGAGGCTAGTGTCAGCCGCTGACAATTGACAAACAGCTTCAGTTATAAGGAGACACTCATGGATGGGCTGCGCGAGCGCAAGAAGCAGCGCACCCGGGACGCCCTGCTGCGGGCCGCGCTCGAACTGTTCCTCAC
Source organism: Streptomyces sp. NPDC039424 (assembly GCF_055639495.1). Lineage (NCBI taxonomy): Bacteria > Bacillati > Actinomycetota > Actinomycetes > Kitasatosporales > Streptomycetaceae > Streptomyces > Streptomyces sp. NPDC039424. Next base: position 91,157 of record NZ_JBVKAI010000015.1, on the reverse strand, counting down.
CCAGGGGTACGAGCACACCACCGTCGACGAGATCGCCGAGGCCGTCGACGTCTCGCAGCGCACCTTCTTCCGCTACTTCGCCGGCAAGGAGGACGCGGCCTTCTTCGTCCTCCGGCTCGCCGAGTCGCACTACGTCCGGGCGGTGCGCGAGCGTCCGCCGCACGAGGCCCCGCTGGAGGCGCTGCGGCAGGCCGTGATGGCGAGCTGGGACACCATCGGGGAGGCCATCGAGCAGGTCGTCCCGGTCGAACTGCACCTGCGCGCCCAGCGGATGATCGAGGCCACGCCCGCGCTGCTCGCCGCCCATCTGCGGCGCCAGGAGGAACTGGAAGGCGAGATCGCGGGGATCATCGCCGAGCGCGAGGGCCTCGACGTGGACGCGGACCCGCGACCACGCCTCCTGGTGGCCCTGTTCGGCGCGGTGATGCGGGTCACCCAACGGGCCTGGTCGGTGGGCGAGGAGTGCAGCGTCGAGGCGATCCGCGAACTCACCGTCGCCCACCTCGACCAGGTGGGCCCGGCACTGGCCGGGACCTGGCGAACCGACTGAGGCGACCATCACGCACACCGAAACGTGATCCCTGTCACTCGGTTACCGCGAGACCCTCCCGTTCTCTTAGTGTGTCCTCCCAGTGACTTCCTTCGACACCTCCCCGCAACTCAACGTCTGGCGAGCGCTGCTCGCTCTGGCCGTCGTGTTCGTCATGCTCGCGACCACCGGCTGGACGGCCCTGCGCACCCACCGGGAGACGACCCCGCTGCGGGCCTCGCTCACCGCCTGGGAACACGGCCGCGTCGACGGGCGCCGGCTGCCGGACCCGGAAGCGGGCCCCATCCGGCTCGGCCGCTTCTTCGCCTCGCTCACCGCCGGGCAGCGCGCCGAACTGGCCCACAGCTACCCGCTCGCGGTCGGCAACATGAACGGCGCTCCCGTCGAGCTGCGCTACCGGGCCAACCGCATCGCGCTGAAGAAGGCGCGCAAGGCGGAGAAGAAGCGCATGCACGACAGCCGGCTCTCGCCGGCCGGGCAGCAGCAGGCGGGCCGCCTCATGCACCGCTTCGAGGCGCTGATGCGCGGCGACCGCCACATCCTCGCCTTCGACCCGGACGGCTCCGGCCGGATCGCCGAGGTGTTCGGCGACCTCGACAGGGCCGAGCGGATCTCCGTGATCGTCCCCGGCGTCGACACCGACCTGCTCACCTTCCAGCGGACGTACCGCAAGTACTCCGCGCCGGTCGGCATGGCGAAGGCCCTGTACGCGGCCGAGCACACGGCGAGCCCCACCACCCGTACGGCCGTGATCGCCTGGGCCGACTACACCGCGCCCAGCGGGCTCGGCGTCGACGCGGCCACGGCGATGCGCGCCGACGACGGGGCCGTACGCCTGAACGGGCTGCTGCGGGCGCTGCCCGGCAACGCGCCGGTCTCCATGTTCTGCCACAGCTACGGCTCCGTGGTCTGCGGTGTGGCGGCGCGCGAGATGCCCGGCCGGGTGGCCGACATAGCGGTGGCCGCCAGCCCCGGCATGCGGGTCTCCCGGGCCTCGCGCCTGGGCACCGGGGCCCGGGTGTGGGCGATGCGGGACGCCGACGACTGGGTGCAGGACGTGCCGTACCTGGAGGTCGGCGGGCTCGGGCACGGCGCCGACCCCGTGTCCTCCTCGTTCGGCGCGCGGGTGCTGTCGGCACGGGACGCCAAGGGACACAGCGGCTATTTCGAGCCGGGCACGGACAGCCTGCGCAACCTCGCCGACATCGGGGTCGGCGCGTACGACGCGGTGGACTGTGCACATGACGATGACGGGTGCCGGGCGGGTTTGTCCGGTGCGATGACGGCCGGACGCGCGTAGAAACAGCAGGAAGTGCGGTCCGCGCGGGGAGGGACGTGAGAAGCGGATGCCCCATACGATGAGCCGCATGGGTGACGTACTGGCCGGATTTCATGCCGCCTGGGAGTTCGAGTCCGACTCCGTGCTCATCCGTTATGAACGGGGGATTCGAACACCGAAGCTGTTCCAGGCGCTCGGCGAACGGCGCATCCCGCTGTCCGCGCTCGAAGGCGTGACGCTCAGCCCCGGCAAGCGCGGGACCGTCGTCCTGCGGGCCGAGCCCCGGGCCGGCGCCGATCCGCTGATCGAGGCGGCGGCCGGGCAGCTGAAGGAGGCCTACGACCCCTACCGGCTGGTGCTGCCGGCCGAGCGGGAGACGCTCGCGGAGTACTACGCCGACGAACTGCGGGGGCTGCTGACCGAGTCCGGGCCGACGGAGCGGCACCTGGTCGCGGCGCCGTCGGGACCGCTGCAGTTCAAGGCCTACGACGGCAAGGCGTACTTCGACGGGACCTCGGTGCGGTTCCGCTGGTTCTGGACGGGCGCGTCCTCGGCCAAGTGGAAGGCCGGCGACCAGAGCTTCGCGGTCGCCGACCTGAACGGGGTGGAGTGGCGCTCGCCCGAGGTCTTGGAGGGCCACCTGCGTCTCGTACCGCGCGACGCCGCGACCGAACGGCCCGTGCCGCCGGACCAGGATCCGGCGACGGTGGTGTTCGGGCTCGGGTACGGCCCCGTCCACGAGTCGCTGCCCTTCGCCGCGGCCGTCCTGGCGGCGGTACGGGCGAAGAGGCCGGGGGCCGCGGTACCGGCCACGCCGGGGCGCCGCGACCCCGCCGACATCGCCGAGCGGATCCGTCATCTCGGGGAGCTGCACCAGGCGGGGCTGGTGACGGACGAGGAGTTCTCCTTCAAGAAGGCCGAACTCCTCGCGGAGTTGTAGGGGAGGGCCTCCCCTACTCCCGCCCCGCCGACGCGAACGACATGTCCGCGTACCGCGCGCCCGCCACCTTCGCGGCGATCGGCTCCAGCAGGGCCAGCTCGTCCTCGGTGAGGACGATCGCGGTCGCCGCCACGTTCTCCTCCACCCGGCGCCGCTTGGTCGTACCGGGGATCTGGACCACCGGCAGGCCGTGCACCGCCGACCGCTGCTGGACCCAGGCCAGGGCGATCTGGGCGAGGGAGACCCCGTGGGCGGCGGCCACCTCGCGGATCGGCTCCAGCAGGGCCACGTTGGCGGCGGCGTTGTCGCCGGTGAAGCGGGGCTGCAGACGGCGGAAGTCGTCGGTCGTCAGATCCGTCTCGGCGTTGCCGAAGGAGCCGGTCAGAAAGCCCCTGCCCAGCGGCGAGTACGGCACCAGCGCGACGCCCAGCTCACGGGCGGCCGGCACCACCTTCGCCTCGATGTCCCGGCTGAACAGCGACCACTCCGACTGCACGGCCGCGATCGGGTGCACGGCCCGGGCCGCCCGCAGCTCGTCGCCCGTGACCTCGCTCAGCCCGAGGTGCTTGACCTTGCCCTCGCGCACCAGCTCGGCCATCGTCCCCACGGTCTCCTCGATGGGGACGTTCACATCGCGGCGGTGCATGTAGTAGAGGTCGATGACGTCGACCTCCAGGCGCCGCAGGCTCGCCTCGACGGCCTGCCGGATGTACGGCGGGTCGTTGCGGATGACCCGCCGGGTCGGATCGTCCGGCGGGATCGACAGGGCGAACTTGGTCGCGAGGACGACCTCGTCCCGGTGCGCCTTGAAGAACGGGGCGAGGAACCGCTCGTTCTCCCCGGAGCCGTACATGTCCGCCGTGTCGTAGAGGGTCACGCCCAGCTCCAGCGCCCGCTCCAGCGCGGCCCGGGACTCCCCCGCGTCGGCGGGACCGTACGCGGCGCTCATTCCCATGCAGCCGAGGCCCTGTACGCCGACCTCCGGTCCGCCCTCGCCGAGTCGTACCGTCGGGATCCTGGCGTCGGTCATCGAGTTGTCCCCTCCTGGGCGTAGAAACCGATCTTCCGGTCGAGCACGGCGAGCGTGTCCCGCAGTTCGGCGATCCGGCCCAGCACGTCCCGCCGGGTCGACTCCAGCAGCGCGCGCCGCTCCGCGTAGGTGCTCTCGCCCTCCCGCACCAGTTCCGCGTACCGGACCATGTCCGCCACCGGCATGCCGGTCAGCCGCAGCTTGGTCACGAAGTCCAGCCAGTCCAGGTCGCGGTTGCAGTACCGGCGCTGGCCGGTGTGCGAGCGGTCGATGTGGGGCATCAGGCCGATCCGCTCGTACCAGCGCAGGGTGTGGGCGGTGAGGCCGGTGAACGCCACGACCTCGCTGATCGTGTATCTGTCCTGGCCCTCGGGACGCGGGTGCCGCCGGGGTGGGGCGGAGCAGATGGGGGCGGGCTGGGTGGCTTGTCGCTCGGCGGCCGCTGGCGGGGTCTGCATCACCGTCATGGGCCCCACGCTATGGCCTTCGAGTGCACTCCAAGCAAGCGGATACCGGTAAGAAAATCCGCACGACGGGCCGGGGACGCGGTCGCTAGCGTGCGGGGCATGAGTCTCGTACGCCGTGCCACGCCCGAGGACGCCGCCGAAGTACTGCGGCTGCGTCAGGTGATGATCGACTCCGTCTTCCCGGCGGCCGGTTCCGCGGACTGGCACGGGGAGTCCCTGCCGAGCCTGCGGGCCCGTCTCGCCGAGCCCGACGGCGACTTCGCGGCGTTCGTGGTGGACCGTCCCGAACGGCCGGGCGCGCTGGCGGCGCTGTCGGTGGGGACACTCGAGTACCGGATCGGGCGGGCGGACAACCCGCACGGGCGGGTCGGGTACGTCTTCAGCGTCGCCACCGACCCCGACGCACGGCGCCGGGGGTACGCGCGCGCGTGCATGGAGGAGCTGCTCGACTGGTTCCGGGAGCGGGGTGCCCGGCACGTCGACCTCAACGCGTCCGCCGAGGCCGAGCCGCTGTACGCGGCGCTGGGCTTCGTCCGCAAGCCGGACCCCTCGATGCGGTTGGCGCTCTGAGGCGCATAGGCTCGGGCCATGGCGTTGAAGAGCTTGGCGTTGATCGAGAACTGGCCCGTGCCCACCGCGGCGGCGGGTGTCGTGCGGGCCGATGGCACGGTCCTGGGCACCCATGGGCCGGCCGGGCGGCGCTTCGCGCTGGCCTCGGTCTCCAAGCCGCTGGCGGCGTACGCCGCGCTCGTCGCGTACGAGGAGGGGGCGATCGAGCTCGACGAACCGGCGGGGCCGCCCGGTTCGACGGTCCGTCACCTGCTCGCGCACACCTCGGGGCTGGCCTTCGACGAGCACCGGGTGACCGCCCCGCCCGGGGAGCGGCGGCTGTACTCCAACGCCGGGTTCGAGCAGCTCGGGGACCACATCGCCAAGGCGGCGGACATTCCCTTCGCGGAGTATCTGCGGCAGGCGGTGCTGGAGCCGCTGGGGATGACCTCGACCTCGCTGGACGGCTCCCCCGCGAAGGACGGGGTGTCGACGGTGGACGATCTGCTGCGGTTCGCGGCCGAGGTGCAGGCGCCGCGGCTGCTGGATCCCCGTACGGTCGCCGAGGCGATGACCGTGCAGTATCCGGGGACGAAGGGCGTCCTGCCGGGGTACGGGCACCAGAACCCGAACGACTGGGGGCTGGGCTTCGAGATCCGGAACTCCAAGTCGCCGCACTGGACGGGGGCTTCGTCCTCTCCGCGGACCTTCGGGCACTTCGGGCAGGCCGGTACGTTCCTGTGGATCGACCCGGAGGCGGGGGTGGCCGGGGTCGCCCTCACGGACCGGGCGTTCGGGCCGTGGGCGATCGGGGCGTGGCCGGCGTTCACGGACTCGGTGCTGGCGGAGTCGCGCGGCTGAAGCCGGCCGGCGGCTACGCCGTCATCTCCCACAGCAGCAGCTCCGCCGCCGTGACCCCCAGCGCCTCCAGTTCCCGCTCGTCCGTGAGCCGGGCCGAATCGCCGGGGCCCAGTTCCTCGCCCGCCAGCCGGATCTCGCCGCGCACCACGTGGACGTACACGTAAGGGGCGTCGGGTACGGCCGTGCGCTCCCCCGGTGCCAGGCGGCGTACATGGAGCATCGCGGCGGCCTCGGGGACGGCGTAGGGGGTGGAGTCGGCGATGCCGTGCACGATCTCGTAGGCGGGGTCGCCGCCGGGGTCGAGCGGGGCCAGCCACATCTGGACGAAGGTGAGAGGGGTGCCGGCGGCGTTGCGCTCGACGTGGCGGACGCCCGACGCGGTGCTCAGGCGCTGCACGTCGCCGGGCCGGACGCGCGTCTCGTGGCCCGTGGAGTCGCGGTGGGTCAGCTCCCCCTCGACCACCCACGTCACGATCTCGGTGTGGCTGTGCGAGTGCTCGTCGAAGCCGGCGCCGGGGGCGAGCCGCTCCTCGTTGCAGGCGATCACGGCGCCGAAGCGGAGATTGTCCGGGTCGTAGTGCGGCCCGAAGGAGAAGGCGTGGCGGGAGTCGATCCCGGCGTCCGGGTCGCCCCCTGGGTAGCGCTGCGCGGCGCGCCTCACGTCCATCACGCACACCACCGTAGACCTCGGTCCCGACCCGGCGGCGCACGGTCCCGTCCCGATAAGGCAGTCTTGTCCACGTGCCCGAACCCGAAACAAGCAAGATCCAACACGCAGCGCACGACATCCACCCGCACCAGGCGACCTTGAGGCGGCTGGAGAAGTCCTCCGGGAGTCTCGCGGCGCAGGCCATCGCGCGGATGGACGAGACGCTGTCGTGGTACCGGGCGATGCCCCCGGAGAACCGTTCCTGGATCGGGCTCGTGGCCCAGGCCGGCATCGCCGCCTTCACCGAGTGGTTCCGGCGCCCGGACGCCCCGCAGGCCATCTCGACGGACGTGTTCGGCACCGCCCCGCGCGAGCTGACCCGGGCCATCACGCTGCGGCAGACCGTGGAGATGGTGCGCACCACCATCGAGGTCATGGAGAGCGCGATCGACGAGGTCGCGGCTCCGGGGGACGAGAGCGTGCTGCGCGAGGCGCTGCTCGTGTACGCCCGGGAGATCGCCTTCGCCACCGCCCAGGTGTACGCCCAGGCCGCCGAGGCACGCGGTGCCTGGGACGCGCGTCTGGAGTCCCTGGTCGTCAACGCCGTGCTCAGCGGCGAGGCCGACGAGGGCGCGCTGAGCCGGGCCGCGGCGCTGGGCTGGAACGCGCCCGAGCATGTGTGCGTGGTCCTGGGCACCGCCCCGGACGGGGACAGCGAACTGACCGTCGAGGCCATCCGGCGGGCCTCGCGCCACGCCAAGCTGCAGGTGCTGACGGGGGTGCTCGGGGACCGGCTGGTGGTCATCGCGGGCGGCAGCGACAATCCGCTGGCCGTCGCCCGGTCGCTGATCGGGCCGTTCGCCGCCGGGCCGGTCGTGGCGGGGCCGGTGGTACCCGATCTGCTGGCCGCGACCCGGTCCGCGCAGGCCGCGGCGGCCGGGCTCAAGGCCTGTTCCGCCTGGCAGGACGCGCCCCGGCCGGTGCTGGCGGACGATCTGCTGCCGGAGCGGGCCATCGCGGGCGATCCGGGTGCCCGCGAGCAGTTGGTGGAGGAGATCTACAGACCACTGGAGGAGGCGGGTTCGGCCCTCCTGGAGACGCTCGCCGTCTATCTGGAACAGGCGAGCAGCCTGGAAGGCGCCGCACGGATGCTGTTCGTTCACCCCAACACCGTGCGCTACCGGCTTCGACGTGTGACTGATGTCACCGGTTGGTCACCCTCCGATGTACGATCCGCGTTCACGCTGCGGATCGCGCTGATCCTGGGGCGTCTGGCCGATGGGGATGCCCAACCCTAGGCTTTTGTCGGGGGCCCACAAAACCCCCTCGTGTTCTTCGTCCCTGTCCTCACGGGCGGCCGTGGCCGTCCCCAAGAGAGAGTGTGAGAGTGCTCGTACTCGTCGCTCCCGGCCAGGGCGCCCAGACGCCCGGCTTCCTGACTCCCTGGCTCGAACTCCCCGGTGCCGCCGACCGCGTCGCCGCCTGGTCGGACGCCATCGGACTGGACCTCGCCCACTACGGCACGCAGGCCGACGCGGACGCCATCCGGGACACCGCGGTGGCTCAGCCGCTGCTGGTCGCGGCCGGGCTCCTGTCCGCCACGGCACTCGGTGACACTCACCCGGGCGCGGTGGCGGGACACAGCGTGGGAGAGATCACCGCCGCCGCCTTCGCGGGCGTGCTGGACGACACCGCCGCGCTGGACCTCGTACGCAAGCGCGGTCTGGCGATGGCCGAGGCCGCGGCGATCACCGAGACCGGTATGTCGGCACTGCTCGGCGGCGACCCGGAGGTGTCGGTCGCGCATCTGGAGAAGCTGGGGCTGACCCCGGCCAACATCAACGGCGCGGGCCAGATCGTCGCCGCGGGCACGCTGGAGCAGCTCGCCGCGCTGAGCGAGGACAAGCCCGAGGGCGTCCGCAAGGTCGTCCCGCTGAAGGTCGCCGGCGCCTTCCACACGCACCACATGGCCCCCGCGGTGGAGACCCTCGCCAAGGCCGCCGCGGGCCTCGCGCCGGCCGACCCGAAGGTCACCTACGTCTCCAACAGGGACGGCGCGGCGGTCGCCTCCGGCTCCGAGGTGCTCGAACGGCTGGTCGGACAGGTCGCCAACCCGGTCCGCTGGGACCTGTGCATGGAGACCTTCAAGGAGCTCGGCGTCACCGCGCTGATCGAGGTGTGCCCGGGCGGCACGCTGACCGGCCTGGCCAAGCGCGCTCTGCCCGGCGTGCGGACGCTGGCGCTGAAGACCCCCGACGACCTCGACGCCGCTCGCGAGCTCATCGCCGAGCACGGTGCCTGACAAGGAGCCCTGATGGCGAAGATCAAGCCCAGCAAGGGCGCCCCGTACGCGCGCATCCTCGGCGTGGGCGGCTACCGCCCGACCCGGGTGGTGCCCAACGAGGTGATCCTGGAGACGATCGACTCCTCCGACGAGTGGATCCGCTCCCGCTCCGGCATCGAGACCCGGCACTGGGCGAACGACGAGGAGACCGTCGCCGCCATGTCGGTCGAGGCGTCCGGCAAGGCCATCGCCGACGCCGGGATCACCGCCGAGCAGATCGGCGGCGTGATCGTCTCGACGGTCTCGCACTTCAAGCAGACTCCGGCCGTCGCCACCGAGATCGCCGACAAGCTCGGCACGAACAAGGCCGCGGCCTTCGACATCTCGGCGGGCTGCGCGGGCTTCGGCTACGGCCTCACGCTCGCCAAGGGCATGATCGTCGAGGGCTCGGCGGAGTACGTCCTCGTGATCGGTGTCGAGCGTCTGTCCGACCTGACCGACCTGGAGGACCGGGCGACGGCCTTCCTGTTCGGCGACGGCGCGGGCGCGGTCGTGGTGGGCCCCTCCCAGGAGCCCGCGATCGGCCCGACCGTCTGGGGCTCGGAGGGCGACAAGTCCGAGACCATCAAGCAGACCGTGCCGTGGACGGACTACCGGTCCGGCACGGTCGAGAGGTTCCCTGCGATCACGCAGGAGGGCCAGGCGGTGTTCCGCTGGGCCGTGTTCGAGATGGCGAAGGTCGCCCAGCAGGCGCTGGACGCGGCCGGGATCACCTCGGACGACCTGGATGTCTTCATTCCGCACCAGGCCAACGAGCGGATCATCGACTCGATGGTGAAGACGCTGAAACTGCCGGAGCACGTCACGGTCGCCCGCGACGTGCGCACCACCGGCAACACCTCGGCCGCCTCGATCCCGCTCGCGATGGAGCGGCTCCTGGCGACCGGCGAGGCGAAGAGCGGCGACACCGCGCTCGTCATCGGATTCGGGGCGGGTCTCGTCTACGCCGCCACGGTCGTTACCCTCCCCTAGGCACTCCGTGCCGGATCATGCTTCCGGTACGGGAACAATCGCCACAAACCGTCTGGATATCTAAGAAGGAGCGCCTGACATGGCCGCCACTCAGGAAGAGATCGTCGCCGGTCTCGCCGACATCGTGAACGAGATCGCCGGCATCCCGGTTGAGGACGTCCAGCTGGACAAGTCCTTCACCGACGACCTGGACGTCGACTCGCTGTCCATGGTCGAGGTCGTCGTCGCCGCCGAAGAGCGCTTCGACGTCAAGATCCCGGACGAGGACGTCAAGAACCTCAAGACCGTGGGCGACGCGACCGACTACATCCTCAAGCACCAGGCCTGAGTCACCGCTTAGGCCCGCAGGCTGCAATGCCCCGCCACCCGGCGGTGGCGCCGCTGAATCCCGTATCCGTTGGAGAAAGAATTCCCGTGAGCCCGACCAATCACACCGTGGTCGTCACCGGTATCGGCGCAACCACACCGCTGGGTGGCGACGCAGCTTCGTTCTGGGAGGCCCTCGTCGCCGGCAAGTCCGGCGTCGGCCCCCTGGAGCAGGAGTGGGCGGCCGAACTGCCGGTCCGTATCGCCGCGCAGATCGCCGTCGAACCGGGTGAGATCATCCCCCGCCCGCAGGCCCGCAAGCTGGACCGCTCGGCGCAGTTCGCGCTGATCGCCGCTCAGGAGGCCTGGAAGGACGCCGGTTTCACCGCCAAGGCCGGCGAGGACGCGTCCGTGAACCCCGACCGGCTGGGTGCGGTCATCGCCTCCGGCATCGGCGGCGTGACGACCCTGCTCGACCAGTACGACGTGCTCAGGGAGAAGGGCGTACGCCGCGTCTCCCCGCACACCGTGCCGATGCTGATGCCCAACTCCCCGGCGGCCAACGTCGGCATCGAGCTGGGCGCCCGCGCCGGTGTGCACACCCCGGTCTCGGCCTGCGCCTCGGGGGCGGAGGCCATCGGCTACGCCATCGAGATGATCCGCACCGGCCGCGCCGACGTCGTCGTCGCGGGTGGCACGGAGGCGGCCATCCACCCGCTGCCGATCGCCGCGTTCGGCAACATGATGGCGATGTCCAAGAACAACGACGACCCGCAGGGCGCCTCGCGCCCCTACGACTCCGGCCGGGACGGCTTCGTCCTCGGCGAGGGCGCGGGCGTCATCGTCCTGGAGTCCGAGGAGCACGCGAAGGCCCGCGGCGCCCGGATCTACGTCGAGGCCGTCGGCCAGGGCATCTCCGCCGACGGCCACCACATCACCCAGCCCGAACCGTCCGGCAACGGCATCGCGCACGCGCTGCAGAACCTGCTGGACAGCTCCGACCTCAAGCCGGCCGAGGTCGTGCACGTGAACGCGCACGCCACGTCGACGCCTCAGGGTGACGTGGCCGAGATCAAGGCGCTGCGCAAGGTGTTCGGCGACGACGTCGACCACATGGCGATCTCCGCGACCAAGTCGATGACCGGTCACCTCCTCGGTGGCGCCGGTGGTATCGAGACCGTCGCGTCGATCCTCGCCCTGACCAACCGGCTGGCCCCGCCGACCATCAACCTCGACGAGGTCGACCCCGAGGTCAACGCGGACGTGGTGCGCGGTGAGGCCCGTCAGCTCCCCGAGGGCCGGATCGCCGCGCTGAACGACTCGTTCGGCTTCGGCGGCCACAACGTGGTGCTGGCGTTCCGGACCGTCTGAGAAACGCCCGTACGAACGTGAAGGGCCCCCACCAGCGGGTGGGGGCCCTTTCGTGCGTGGAGAGCGGAGATCACACCACCTGGTGCAGCCAGCGGACCGGGGCTCCCTCGCCGGCATAGCGGAACGGCTCCAACTCGTCGTCCCACGGCTTGCCCAGGAGCTTGGCGATCTCGGCCTCCAGGTCCGTCTCCTCGCGCTGGGACCGCGTCAACGCCGCGCGCAGCCGGTCCTCCGGAATGAGGATGTCGCCGTGGATGCCGGTGACGGCGTGGAAGATGCCGAGGTCGGGGGTGCAGCTGTAGCGCTCACCCTCGGCGGTGGGGCAGGGCTCGGCGGTGACCTCGAAGCGCAGGAGGTGCCAGCCCCGCAGCGCCGAGGCGAGCTTGGAGGCGGTGCCGGCCTGGCCCTGCCAGGAGAACTCCGAGCGCCAGGTGCCGGGCGCCGCGGGCTGCCGGATCCAGTCCAGGCTCACGCGGGTGCCGAGCACCCCGGCGACGGCCCACTCGACGTGCGGGCACAGCGCGCGCGGCGCGGAGTGCACGTACAGAACTCCACGTGTCGTCACCGGAACCTCCGGGCAGAGCGGGACATCTTGCTTGCTGGCTGGCGGCAGTGGCACGACGGCCGCGTTGATGGCGAGGCTACCGTGCGGCGGGGCAGGGAGTGTGACGTACCGTCGGTCCCACTGCCCAGAAACGCCCGCCATTCACCCAGGGGGACGCTTGTACGGGTGTGAGCCGTTCCATGCCACCTACCGGGAACCCTCGCACGTTGTTATGGGTTGGGGAGCATGACGGCACGACAACACGACAAGGGGATGGGCCTGGGCATGCGAAACCGACGCCGGCGTTCACAGGCCGCTTGCGCCGTCCTGCTGGCGGCGGCACTGGGCCTGGCCGGCTGTGACGCCCTGGGCGGCGACTCCCCGGACCGGGGCGGCACCAAGACGCGGGCCTCCCGGCCGGCCCCGGTGTGGGACCGCAGCCCTTCCTCGATCGCCGCCGTGGGCGACTCCATCACGCGCGGCTTCGACGCGTGCACGGTGCTGTCGGACTGCCCCGAGGTGTCCTGGGCGACCGGCACCAGCGCCCAGGTCGACAGCCTGGCGGTACGGCTGCTGGGGCGGGCCCGGGCGGCCGAGCGCAGCTGGAACTACGCGGTGACCGGCGCCCGGATGGCCGACCTGCCGGGGCAGATGGCCCAGGCGGTCGCGCGCGCGCCGCAGTTGGTGACGGTGATGGTCGGGGCGAACGACGCCTGCCGGGCGACGCCCTCGGCGATGACCTCGGTGGCCGACTTCCGGGCCGGCTTCGAGGAGGCGATGAGCACGCTGCGCGAGTCGCTGCCGAAGACACAGGTGTACGTGGCGAGCGTGCCGAACCTCAAACGGCTGTGGTCCGAGGGCCGGACCAACCCTCTGGGCAAGCAGGTGTGGAAGCTGGGCATCTGCCCGTCGATGCTGGGTGACGCGGACGCCCTGGACACGGCGGCCACCCTCAGGAGGGACACGGTGCAGCATCGGGTGGAGGCCTACAACAAGGTGCTCGAGGAGGTCTGCGCCAAGGACCGGCGGTGCCGCTTCGACGGGGGCGCCGTCTTCGACTACCGCTTCGGCACCGACCAGCTGAGTCACTGGGACTGGTTCCACCCCAGCAGGGACGGCCAGGCCCGGCTGGCGGCGATCGCGTACCGGACGGTCACCGCGAAGGAGCCGGTGACCTAGGGTTTCCCACATGAGTGAACTTTTCGGCACACTTTCCGACGGCACAGAGGTCCACCGCTGGACGCTGGAGCGTGCCGGGACACGGGTGCGGGTCCTGACGTACGGCGGGATCGTCCAGTCGGTCGAGGTGGCGGACCGGGAGGGGCACCCGGCGGACGTGGTGCTGGGGTTCGCCGCCCTGGACGGCTACCTCGCGCACCCGGGACCGTACCTCGGCGCCCTGGTGGGCCGGTACGCCAACCGGATCGGGGGCGCCCGCTTCACGCTCGACGGCCTCACCCACGAGCTCGCCCCGAACAACGGCCCCAACTCCCTGCACGGCGGCGAGCGCGGCTTCGACAAGCGGGTGTGGGACGCGGAGCCGGTCGAGCACGGGGTGCGCCTGAGCCGGGTCAGCCCGCACGGGGAGGAGGGCTTCCCGGGCCGCCTGGACGTCTCGGTGACGTACGCCCTGGACGCCTCCGGCGCGCTGCGGATCGCCTACGAGGCGGTGACGGACGCGCCGACCGTGGTGAACCTGACCAACCACAGCTACTTCGACCTCAGCGCCGGGCGGAACCCCGGCGGTCACGAACTCCGGCTCGCCGCCTCCCGGTTCACCCCGGTCGACGCCGACCTGATCCCGACCGGCGTCCTGGAGGACGTCACCGGCTCCCGCTTCGACTTCCGCACGGCCCGCGAGGTCGGCGCCGGCTACGACCACAACTTCGTGCTCGACAAGGGCGTCACGGACACCCCCGTCGAGGTCGCCGAGCTGCACGACCCGGCGTCCGGACGCCTGCTGACGGTCGCGACGACCGAGCCCGGCCTCCAGCTCTACACCGCCGACCACCTGGACGCCCCCTTCTCGCCCGGCGACGGCATCGCCCTGGAGACCCAGCACTTCCCCGACTCCCCCAACCGCCCGGAGTTCCCCGGCACGGAGCTGCGGCCGGGTGCGGTGTACCACTCGGAGACGGTGTACGGCTTCGGCGTCCGCGCCTAGGCGGCTTCGCCGCGCATCCTCTTGACGGCCCTGCCCAGCACGGCCATCGCGCCCAGGCAGACCAGCAGGGTCGCGCCGCCGATCAGGACCGCGAGCGGCGTGCGGCTCTTGATGCCCTCGCCGGTCACGGTGGTGGCCAGCACGAGGATGACCGAGTACAGGCTCCGGCCGACCCTGGCGCCGGCCGGGATCACCTGGAGCAACTGCGGGACGGTGGTCGCGGCGGCGAGGCCCATGCCGAAGGGCACGGCGGCGCCGAGCATCAGCGCGCCGAAGCCGAAGGAGTTGCCGTACGCGCCCCACCCGGCGCCCTTGACCAGCAGATAGCCCGCCGCGCCGAAGGACAGCAGGACCAGCAGGCCGTTGACGTACGCGGCCTGCGTGGCCGCCATGCGGGCGCCGGGCAGGTGGGCGGCCGGGGAGCGCCAGGCGTCCGGGGTGATCAGCCGCAGCCGGCGCTTCATCGCCTGCATCCGCAGCAGGGTGAGGACACCCACGGCCACCAGCGCCAGCCCGACGGCCGCACCGGCGAAGCCGATCGGGGCGCGGGTGACGCCGTAGTGGGCGCCGCCGAAGGTGAGCGGGATGCCGAGGACGAACCCGTAGGCCATGAACTTGGCCTGCTGCTGGATCTTCACCACCAGCTCGCGCTGCCCCGGCGTCAGGTTCGGGTCGGGCCGCATCCGGCCCTCGCCGAGGTGCTGCCCGGGAGGCTGGGGCGGGTACGGCTGCCGCGGGGGCTGCTGCTGGTAGGGGTTGTACGCCTGCTGAGGCGGATACGGCTGGTACGACGGCTGCTGACCGTACGGCCCCGGCTGCTGCTGACCCTGGCCTGGATGCATGGCGTGGCTTCTCTCCCCCGAACCGGCGTGTGCCGGCGACTTGCGGTGTCTCGCGGCCCGGGAGTCTGCCACACGTATCCGGGACACCCGAGCCCCGGCCCAGGGGTCAGGGTCCCGGGCCGGGGCTGCTCGTGGGGGGGTGTCCCGGGTGAGACGTTAATCGCCGCGGAGTGCCTGCGGTCGGCGATCGAGCGGCCTGCCTGGATTTCGTACGAACCTTTCACAAAGGCCCACCCGTTCTCCCCGGATCACGAAAGCGCGGCGCGGCCACCGGCCCGTTCTACTGCCCCCAGGCGACGGCCAGCGTCTTGCTCAGCAGACAGGCGAGGGCGAGGGCGAGGGCCCACCCCCACGCCCCGGCGAGGAACAGCGCGGCCACGCCGGCGCCGAACCACAGCAGTTCGAAGCCGACGCGGACCGCGCCGCGCGTCTTGTACGTCGCCCTCGGGGACCCGAACAGCGCCCACAGCACGACCAGCACCGCGGGCGCGCCGATCCCGAACAGCCAGGCGAGCGGGGCGGCGGTGTCGAGGGTGAACCCCCAGTACGCGGCGGCCGCCAGGGCGCCGAGTTCGATGAGAAACAATCCGCCGAGGTTGACTGCCTTCATGGGGGCAGTATCACGTGAACTGCCCCATGGCGTCGCCCACTTCCGTCACGCGATACTTCGCCCGTCCGGTACGACCGCACCCCACTGCGACGGAAGGGCCCGAACCGCCTTGACTGCCATACGCCTTCGGATCGGCATCCTCGGACTGACCCTGCTCGCGGGGCTGGCCTCCCCCGCGACGACGGCCTCCGCCGCGACGGCGCCCGCGCCGACGGTCGAGGAACAGCGGCTCGACAAGGCCGTGCCCCGGGAGATCCTCCAGCGCTCCGGATTCGACAGCGTCGCCCCGGACTTCGCCCGCGCGCTGGGCCGGACGCGGAGTTACGCGCAGGCCCGCCACCTCGTCGTGCGCGAGGGGTCGGCGCTGTGGCGGCGGGCGGTGGACCGGGCGCAGGGGCGGTGGCCGCTGGGCGGGGACCTCAGCCGGGACGACGACCGGCCGCTGTACTGGGCGCGGCTGGGGATGACGCGGGAGCTGCGGACCTGGGAGCCGGGGTTCGGGCTCGGCGACACGCAACGTGCCGCGCTGCTGGACGAGTTGGAGCGCACGTCACGCGGTCGGGCCGACATCCGGTATCCGGCGCGCGGCAAGGGCCTCAAGCGTGTCCTCGTCACCGGCTTCGACCCCTTCACCCTCGACCGTGACATCCGCATCTCCAACCCGTCCGGGGCGACCGCGCTCGCCCTGGACGGCACGGTGATCGAGACGGCGGACGGGCCGGCGCGGGTGGAGACGGCCGTCTTCCCGGTGCGCTGGCAGGACTTCGCGGACGGGGTCGTCGAGCGGACGCTGCGGCCGTACCTGCCGAAGGTGGACCTGTTCGCCACCGTGAGCCAGGGCCGGACCGGCCGGTTCGACATCGAGCGCGCCAACGGGGCCTGGCGGGGCGGCTACCCCGACAACGACAACGTCTCCCGCACGGAGACCGTCCCGGTCGCCGACCCGGCCTCGCAGCCCCAGTGGACTACCACGACCCTCCCGTACGCCGCCGTCACGGCTGCCGGCACCGGCCGCTTCCCGGTGTACGACCACACGGAGGTCACCGAGGTCCCGGCGGGCGGCACCGACCCCGTCGTACGGCCCGACGGACCCACCCCCGGCTCCACCGCACGGGCCGGGGGCGGCGGGAACTACCTCTCCAACGAGATCGCCTACCGCGCAACCCTCCTCCGCGACCGTCTCGGCCTCCACGACACCCTCCCGGGCGGCCATGTGCACACCCCGGTCCTCCAGTTCGGCACCGGCAACACCGACCCGGCGACCGGCACGGTCACGGACCCGGAGTTCGTGCGGAACCGGCTGGACATCATCGACCAGGTACGGGCGATCGTGACCGTCGCGATCAATGAGACGGAGCGAGCGCGAGGCTGACGCCGAGGCCGGCCGGTGACATGAACAGGCCGAACAGTCGCACGGTGCTGACGGCGACGGCGAATGTCCGCGTCACCGGACGACGTCCTGCTCCTCCGGGGCGGACTCCTCCTCGTCGGTCTCCTCTCCCAGCAGGTCCCGGGCCAGCAGGGTCGCGCCCGCGACCGCGCCGGGCATCAGGAACACGGCGACGAAGGGGACGAGGAAGGCCAGGCCCAGGGGGGTGCCGAAGCCCCAGACGAGGGTCTTGCGGGAGCGCAGGAGGGCGAGGCGGGTGCGGAGGTCGACGTCGCGGCGCTGGAGGGCGACGGCGGTGAGTTCCTCGGTGAGGAAGAAGCCGGTGACGAAGAAGCCGATCACGGGGACGACCGTCTGGCCGACGAAGGGCAGGAAGCCGAGGGCGAACAGCAGCACACCCCAGACGAGGGCACGGAGCACGATCCGGAGGCTGTCGCGGGCGGAGATCCACAGCTCGCGCCAGAGCGGGAGGTCCGACTCGGGGGCCGTGCCGTCGGGCGAGACGTCCCGGTCGACCGTCTCGGACAGGCTCTCGTAGAAGGGCTGGCCGATCAGCAGGGTCACCGCGGTGAAGGTGACGACGGCGAGCAGGAGGCTCAGCGCGACCAGGACCACCGTGAGGAAGCCGCGGAACAGGCCCTGCCAGGGGCTCGACCAGTCGTCGGCGAACGGGGTCGCCCAGCCGACGAAGTCCTCGCCCCACACGGCGAGGGCGACCAGCGCCGCCGCGTACAGGACCAGGGTGATCAGACCGGGGAGCAGCCCGAAGCCGTACTGCTTCCCGTGCCTCGCCACCCAGCGCTGGCCCTTGAGGAGATAACCGAAACCCGCCCCGAGATCACGCATGGGGAAACCCTATCGGGGCGGGTCGGGGCCCCGGCTCGGGCCTCAGGCGGACAGCATCCGCCGCAGCAGGTCCCGCAGGGCGAGCCGCTCCTCGTCGGAGAGTCCGGCCAGCGGTTCACGGGCGAAGCGCAGGCCCTCGCGCAGGTCCCGGGCGACCCGGCGGCCCTCGTCGGTGGCGGCGGCCAGCTTCACCCGGCGGTCGGCCGGGTCGGGGCGGCGCTCGACCAGGCCCCGAGACTCCAGGCGGTCCACGATCCCGGTGACGTTCGACGGCTCGCACTTCAGCTTCTGCGCCAGCTTGCGCATGGGCAGCGGCTCCAGGGAAAGCAGACTCAGCAGACGGGCCTGCGCACCGGTGAGCGTGTGCTCCCCCGCCGCCTCCTCGTAGTCGGCGTAGAACCGGGCCACGACGTCCCCGATGAGCTCGACGACCTCCATGGACAGCTCGTCGGGGCGGCGGGTCTTCGATGGGGTGGACATGTCCTCCAGGGTACCCGGTTACTTGACATCCTGAAATATTCAGGAGCATGGTTGTTTCAGGTACTGAAGTAAATTTCAGAGTCGCAAAGAGTCAATGACGCACATGGAAAGGCGCAACTCATGATCAACCGCGAATGGCACCTGCTCAGCCGCCCGGTCGGCTGGCCGAAGCCCGAGGACTTCGCCCTGGTCGAGGCGGAGGTACCGACGCCGGGTGAGGGCCAGGTGCTGGTGCGGAACAAGTACCTCTCCGTCGACCCGTACATGCGCGGCCGCATGAGCGCCGCCAAGTCGTACGTCGCCCCCTTCGAGCTGGGCAAGGCCATGCAGGGCGGGGCCGTGGGCGAGGTCGTCGCCTCCAACGCCGAGGGCATCTCCGTCGGCGACCACGTGCTGCACTTCCTCGGCTGGCGCGAGTACGCGGTCGTGGGCGCGAAGACCGCCGTCAAGGTCGACCCGGAGGCCGCGCCCCTGTCGACGTACCTCGGCGTCCTCGGCATGACCGGCCTGACCGCCTACGCCGGCCTGCTGCGCACCGCCTCCTTCAAGGAGGGCGACTCCGTCTTCGTCTCCGGCGCGGCCGGTGCCGTGGGCAGCCAGGTCGGCCAGATCGCCAAGCTCAAGGGCGCCTCGCGGGTCATCGGCTCGGCCGGGTCCGACGAGAAGGTGAAGCTGCTCGTCGAGGAGTACGGTTTCGACGCGGCCTTCAACTACAAGAACGGCCCCGTGGGCGAGCAGCTGCGCGAGGCCGCCCCCGACGGCGTCGACGTCTACTTCGACAACGTCGGCGGCGACCACCTGGAGGCGGCCATCGGCTCCCTCAACGAGGGTGGCCGGATCGCGGTCTGCGGCATGATCTCGATCTACAACAACACCGAGCCCGCCCCCGGCCCGAAGAACCTCGCCCGCCTCATCCAGACCCGGGGCCGCATCGAGGGCTTCCTGGTCAACGACCACTACGACCTCCAGCCGCAGTTCGTCCAGGAGGTCGGCGCCTGGGTCCGCTCCGGCGAGCTGAAGTACCGCGAGACGGTCGTCGAGGGCATCGAGAACAACCTGGAGGCGTTCCTCGGCGTCCTGCGCGGGGACAACACCGGGAAGATGATCGTCAAGCTCTGACATCCCCGTGACGCCGGTCCGGCCGCGGTCGTTGCGTACGGCGGAGGCCGCACCCCTGGACGTGGGGTGCGGCCTCTCGGCGATCACGGCGGTACGGGCGTCAGCCCGCCAGCGCCGCCCTGTGCACCGCCCCGACCAGCCGGTCGTTCTCCGGTGCCGCCCCGCCCGGGAAGGCGCACCGGCGCCGGGCGTAGCCGTAGGCCAGACCGCTCAGCGGGTCGGCGAAGGCCTGGGAGCCGGCCGCGCCGCTGTGCCCGAACGCCCCGGCACCCAGGAAGGGGTGCCAGGTGTCGGCGGTCGCCTGGAAGCCCAGGCCGTACGACTTGTGGGAGCGGGCCACCAGGTCGTACCCGGCGGAGTGCAGCTGCCCGAACTCCGCCACCGTGTCCGGCTTCAGCAGGGGCGCCTTGCCGTCGACCTCGCTGATCACCGCCGCGTACAGCCCGGCCAGGCCGCGCGCCGAGGCCACCCCGCCGACCGACGCCGGGCCCTTGGCGCGGACGCACCGGTCGTTCGGCAGCGTCTGCAGGTCGGTCGGTTCGGCCGCGTGCCGGTTGAAGGCGATCGACGCCAGCGTGTGCGGCCCGGTCGGCAGCGCGTCCAGCAGCGCCTGCTGCTTCGCGGTCGGGAGCATCGGCTGGGCGGTGCGGAAACGGGACTCGCGGGACGCGGGCAGGCCCAGGTAGAAGTCCAGGCCGTAGGGGGCGCGCACCCGTTCCTCGTGCAGTTCCTGGATCGTACGGCCGGTGGCGCGCCGTACGACCTCGCCGGTCAGCGCGCCGATGACCAGGGCGTGGTAGCCGAAGCCGGTGCCGGGCCGCCAGAACGGCCGCTGGTCGGCGAGGCGTTCGGCCATCACCCGGTCGTCGGCCAGCTCCGCCGGGGTGAAGCCGGTGTCGGTGCCGACCAGGCCCGCCCGGTGCGCGAGTACGTCACGCAGGGTCAGCGAGCCCTTGCCCTCCGCCGCGAACTCCGGCCAGTAGTAGGTGACTTTGCGGTCCAGTTCCAGTGTGCCGTCCTGCACGAGCAGCGCGACCACGAGATGGGCGGCGCCCTTGGTGGACGAGTGGACCCCGTACAGCGAGTCCCCGCCGGCGGACTCGCCCGCCCACAGGTCGACGACCCGCCGCCCGTGTACGTACGCGCACAACTGCCCCTCGTAGTCGCCGCGTTCCTCGGCGACGAACGCGGCGAACTCCTCGCGTACCGCCTCGAAGCCGTCGGCGACCGTGCCATGGACGGTGATCTCCTGCGTCATCCGCGTGCCTCCTCCGGGTGATTCCCTAGATCGAATACGGCGGGACGCGTCCCTTCGACTCAACAGCCCCTGCACAGGCGCCGCAGGGGGCATGCTGGTGACGACAGGGCCCGGGGCGGGCACAGGCGAGGCGGGAGGGGCCCGTGGCGACCATTCCTTCGCTCCCCAGCAGGGGCGCCGTGCTGCGCATGGTGCGCAGCGGCACCGACATCACCGGCCAGCTCCTGGACACGGCCGGGAACATCACCAAGATCGCGGTCAACACCCTCGACCCACGGGACGGTTCGGGCACCGAGCTGCTGCGGGTGCTGCGCCGGACCACGGCCGAACTGGCCGAGGTCAGCGCCTCACCGCAGGCTCAGGAGGCGTTCTACCGCGTCCTCGACACCCTGACCCGCCTGGGCGCGACCGGCGCCCCGCTGGCCACGCACCCGGTCAGCGAACCCGCCCAGGCCCTGCTCGCCGCCCTCGGCGACAGCCTGCTGCCGGTGCTGGACGCGGTGGAGCCGGCGGTGGAGGAGTGCGCGGCGGTGGCCGGGGAGCTGACCGAGGCGCTGTCCCCGCTGCTGCCCGCCACCGCGGGCCTCGCCGCGGGCGCCCTCCTGGCCCTCACCCCGGTACTCCGGGCGGCGGCCGAGGTCCTGCGCGACTCCACCCCCGAGCTGCGCCGCATCGCCGACGCGCTGACCGCGGCGCTCGCTCCCCTGCTGCCCCTCCAGGTGGCCCTCGCCGAACGCGCGGCCACCGTCGGCGCCGGCCTCGCCCGCGCCACGCTCCCACCCCTCGCCGACCTCACGGAGGCCGCCGCGGCCACCACCAAGGCCGCCCGTCCCCTGCTGGTCGCGGGCGAGGAACTGCTGGTGGCGAGCCTGGAGCAACTCCAGCCCCTCCTCCTCGCCACCGCCTCCCACACCGGCCGGGCCACCCGTGCCGCAGCGGTCCGGCTGTCAGCAGCGGTCAGCCCCGCGGTCGACCGGGGGGTGGTCGTGGCGGTGACCCCCACGTAACAGCCCGCCCAGGACACGCCCGGGCCGGTGGCTCAGCGTCACACCCGCACCCGGGACACGCCCGGGACGGTGACCCAGCGTCACAACCCCGGCCGGGGACACGCCCGGGGCAGGGGTGGCCGTCAGGTCATGTGCACCACCACAGGAAGCGGTTGCACGTCTGCGACGGGGACGGTTCGGGGGTCGGGGCGGAGGTTGTCGGGGCCGTGGTGGGGGTGGCCGTGGGCTGGGTGGTGGCGGGGGAGGTGGGGGCGTGGGCGGCTCCGCCCGGGGTTGTCGTCGCCGACTGCTGGGACTTGTCGGTGCTCTTGGCGTCGGGGGACTCGGACGCCTTGGCGGACTTCGAGGCCGAGGCCGAGGGCGACGCGGACGCGTCCGGCGTGGCCGTGCCCGTGCCCGTGCCCGGTGAGGCGCCCTCCAGGGGCCGGGCCGACTGCTCCGGGCCGGTGGAGGACGTACCGCCGTCCGCGGACTCGTCGCCGGACGCCGCGGGCTTCTGACCCGGGAATCCGGGAGCGTCGATGCCCAGCTCCGCGAGGCTCAGCCCGCCCGCCGCCAGGACGAAGCCCGCGGCGATCAGGAGGGTGCGCCGCCGCCGGCGACGGTGCGCCGCGGCCTTGCGGTCGCGACGACTCGCCGCCGCGCCCGCCGGACCCTCGTCATCCCCGCCGCGCCCGCGCGACCGGCGCCGGTCCGCCGCCCGGCCCCGCGGCTCGTCGTCCGCGGTGTCCACGGCGTTCGCCGACTCGTCACCGTCCGCCAAGTCCGCCTGGGCGTAGGGCGCTTCGGCTTCCTCGTGCGCGTAGGGGGCTACGGCATCTCCGTGCGGCGCGTACGGCGCTCCGGCGCCCTCAGGAACATACGCGTACGCGCGAAGCGTCTGCGCTGGTGCGCCGCACCCCGGGCAGGCGAGGGCGCCGTTGAGGTGCCGTCGGCACGGGTGGCAGTAGTCCATGACGCGGGAAGACTAAGTTCCCGGCGGGTCACGTTCCTAGGCGCCACTGTGAAGGTTTCGTGGGGGACCGAAAGAATTCTCGAAAGCCTTGTCGAAACCGTTATCCGTTCGACCCATTGACACCCCGACCGCCCCGTCCTTACTGTCACGCCAGCATTTCGAACGTGTGACGAAATCTCGAACAGCTGAGGGGCAACCGCCGTGCGCATCACCGGAATCAGCACACACGTGGTCGGGACGCCGTGGCGCAACCTGACCTACGTCCAGGTGCACACCGACGAGGGAATCACCGGAGTCGGCGAGACCAGGATGCTCGGTCACACCGACGCGCTGATCGGCTACCTCCGCGAGGCGGAGGCCAACCACATTCTCGGTTCCGACCCGTTCGCTGTCGAGGACCTCGTACGCCGGATGAAGTACGGCGACTACGGCCGTGCGGGTGAGATCGTGATGTCCGGCATCGCGGTCGTCGAGATGGCCTGCTGGGACATCAAGGGCAAGGCGCTGGGCGTCCCGGTCTGGCAGCTGCTGGGCGGCAAGGTCACCGACAAGGTGAAGGCCTACGCCAACGGGTGGTACACGACCGAGCGCACCCCGGAGGCCTACCACAAGGCCGCCCAGGGGGTCATGGAGCGCGGTTACAAGGCGCTCAAGATCGACCCCTTCGGCACCGGCCACTTCGAGCTCGACCACGAGCAGAGCCTGTACGCCGTCTCCCTGATCGAGGCCGTGCGGGACGCCATCGGCCCGGACGCCGAGCTGATGCTGGAGATGCACGGCCGCTTCTCCCCCGCCACCGCCGTCCGCCTGGCCAAGGAGCTGGCCCCCTTCAAGCCGGCCTGGCTGGAGGAGCCGGTGCCGCCGGAGAACCTCAAGGCGCTGGAGAAGGTCGCCGCCAAGGTCGACATCCCGGTCGCCACGGGTGAGCGGATCCACGACCGGATCGAGTTCCGCGAGCTCTTCGACAGCCAGGCCGTGGACATCATCCAGCCGGACGTCGGCCACATCGGCGGCATCTGGGAGACCCGGAAGCTGGCCGCGACCGCCGAGACCCACTACATGCTGGTGGCCCCGCACAACGTGGGCGGTTCGGTCCTGACGGCCGCGAGCCTCCAGGTCGGCTTCACCTCCCCCAACTTCAAGATCCTCGAGCACTTCAACGACTTCGCCGACGCGGACATCAAGAAGGTCGTCAAGGGCGCCCCCGAGGTCGTGGACGGCTACTTCCACCTCTCCGACAAGCCCGGCCTCGGCGTCGAGCTGGACACCGACGCGGCGGCCGAGTTCCCGCAGCAGCAGGCCCGGTTCGACCTGTGGGCCGAGGGCTGGGAGCAGCGCAAGCCGAAGGGCACCCAGAAGTGAGCACCGCGGTCGTCATCGAGGCACCGGGCGCCCACCAGGTCGTCCCGCACGAGCCGCGCGAGCCCGGTCCGGGCGAGGCGCTGGTCGCCGTGCACGCCGTGGGCATCTGCGGCAGCGACCGCGAGGTCTACCAGGGCAACCGGCCCGAGGGATACGTCCGCTACCCGCTCACCCCCGGCCACGAGTGGTCCGGGACCGTGCGGGCGGTGGGCGCCGGGGTGCCCTCGTCGCTGGTCGGCCGCAAGGTGGTCGGCGAGGGCTTCCGCAACTGCCAGGTGTGCGACCGCTGCCACGCGGGTGAGACCACCCTGTGCAGCGCGGGGTACGAGGAGACCGGCTTCACCCAGCCGGGCGCCATGGCCACCACGCTCACCCTCCCGGCCCGGCTGCTGCACGCGCTGCCGGACGACGCCGACCTGACCGCCGCCGCCCTGCTGGAGCCGGCCGCCTGCATCGCGGCCGCCGCGCTGAAGGCGAACGCCCAGCCGGGCGAGCGGATGGCGGTGGTGGGCACCGGGACGCTCGGGATGTTCGCCGTGCAGTTCCTGAAGGCGGTCTCCCCGGCCGAACTGCTGGTCGTCGGCACCCGGGGCGACCGGGAGGCGCTGTCCAGGCAGTTCGGCGCCACCGACTTCCGCCTCAAGGACCAGGAGCTCCCGGACGACTTCGACGTCGTCATCGAGACCGCCGGGTCCGCGTCCGCCGCGCGCACCGCCGCCTCCCTGCTCAGGCGCGGCGGACGCCTGGTCCTGACAGGGATCCCGGCGCCGGGCGCCGACGGTCTCGACCCGACCGACCTCGTCGTACGGCAGCTGGAGGTGCACACCGTCTTCGGTGCGCCGCCGGACGCCTGGGCGCACACGGTGCGGGTGTTCGGCGCCGGACTGCTGGATCCGTCGCCACTGGTCACGCACGAGCTGCCGCTGACCGAGTTCTCGCAGGCCATCGAGCTGGTGGGAGCAGGCGACCCGAAGGTCGGCAAGGTACTGCTCCGCCCCTAGCCGTACGCCGGTACGGGGGTGACCTGACCACCCCCGTACCGGTGTACATCCGGCTTTTTCGTACCCCGAGCCGCGAACCTCGTCCGACATACCGAACACTAAGGACAGCTTGTGACCGACGCTTCCGCCACGGCAGCCCGCAGGCCCGGTGAGCAGGCGCTCGCCGCCCTCGGCCTGGGCGCGCCCGCCCTCGACCCCGCCGACGCCTCGCCCCACTCCTTCCCGGGCGGCGGTCGCTGGCGCACCGAGATCCCCTCGTGCGAGGGTCCCGAGGCGCTGGCGGTCGTCCTGAAGGAGGCCTCGCGACTCGACGTGCCCATCCACCGCATCAGCCAGGGCAGCGGCGTGTGGATGCTGACCGACGCCGAGATCACCGAGATGGTCGACTCCACGGCCGAACGCGACATCGAACTCTGCCTGTTCACCGGCCCGCGCGGCACCTGGGACATCGGCGGCTCGGTGCGCACCGACTCGCGCGGCGCGGGCCTTCGGGCGCGCGGCCACGACGCGGTCGCCGGCTGCGTCGAGGACGCCGTCCGGGCCACCGAGCTGGGCGTCAAGTGCCTCCTCGTCGCCGACGAGGGCGTGCTGTGGACGCTGCACCGGGCGCGCCGGGAGGGCATCATCCCGGCCGACACCACCCTGAAGGTGTCGGCGCTGATCGGGCCGGTCAACCCCGCCTCGTATGCGGTGTACGAGGGGCTGGGCGCCGACTCCGTCAACGTGCCCAGTGACCTGACGCTCGATCACCTCACAGAGATCAGACGGGTCTCCGGCGCCCCCATGGACATGTACATCGAGGCCCCCGACGACCTCGGCGGATACATCCGGATGTACGAGGTCGCCGAGCTGATCCGGCGCGGCGCACCGCTCTACCTGAAGTTCGGCCTGTCCAAGGCTCCCGGCATCTACCCGTGGGGCACCCACCTGCGGGACGTGACCCTGGACACCGCCCGGGAGCGGGTGCGGCGCGGCCGTCTCGCCCTGGACCTGCTCGCCCGGCACGGCGCGGACGGCGACATGGCGCCGCTCGGCTCCCGGCTGCCCGGCCCGCTCAACCGCTTCCCCACCAACGCGTGACCCCTCTCAACGACGAGACGACCAAGGACTGATTCATCATGCGCAACCGCAGAGCCGCACTCGCCGCCATAGCCGGAGCCGCCTCCCTCGCCCTCACCCTGTCCGCCTGTGGCCAGAGCGGCGAGGGCGGCAGCAAGGAGAAGACGGGCAGCAGCAAGGGCGGCACCATCGGCATCGCGATGCCGACCAAGTCCTCCGAGCGCTGGATCAACGACGGCAAGAACGTCGAGAAGGACCTCCAGGCCAAGGGCTACAAGACCAAGCTGGTCTACGGCGAGGACGACCCGGAGCAGCAGGTCTCGCAGATCGAGAACCTGATCACCCAGGGCGTCAAGGGCCTGATCGTCGCGGCGATCGACAACAAGTCCCTGAACAGCGTGCTGCAGCAGGCCGCGGACGCCAACATCCCGGTCATCTCCTACGACCGCCTGATCCTCGGCACCAAGAACGTCGACTACTACGCGTCCTTCGACAACGAGAAGGTCGGCCGGCTGCAGGGCACGTACATCGTGCACAAGCTCGGCCTGGACAGCGGCAAGAAGGGCCCGTTCAACATCGAGCTGTTCGCCGGCTCGAACGACGACAACAACACCCGGTACTTCTTCAACGGCGCGATGAGCGTCCTGAAGCCGTACATCGACAAGAAGCAGCTGGTCGTGCGCTCCGGCCAGACCGCGCTCAACAAGGTCACCACCCTGCGCTGGGACGGCGCCACCGCCCAGCGGCGCATGGACGACATCCTCACCTCCTCGTACAAGAGCGAGAAGGTCGACGCCGTCCTCTCGCCGTACGACGGCATCTCCATCGGCATCCTCTCGGCGCTGAAGTCGGACGGCTACGGCTCCAAGACCAAGCCGCTGCCGGTCATCACCGGCCAGGACGCCGAGCTCGCCTCGGTGAAGTCGATCATCGCCGGTCAGCAGACGCAGACCATCTACAAGGACCTCCGCAAGCTCGCCGAGGTCGCCTCGACGATGGTCGACGACGTCCTGAAGGGCAAGAAGCCCGAGGTCAACGACACCAAGTCGTACGACAACGGCACCAAGGTCGTCCCCGCCTACCTGCTGCAGCCGGTGAGCGTCGACAAGACCAACTACGAGGACGTGCTGGTCAAGGGCGGCTACTACACGGACGGCCAGCTCAAGTAACCGCCGCACCCCTGACCGCACACGACTGGAAGGCACGACCATGGCGGGACCCGTCCTGGAAATGCGCTCGATCGTCAAGACCTTTCCCGGTGTCAAAGCGCTCTCGGACGTCACACTGACCGTTCGTCAGGGCGAGGTCCACGCCATCTGCGGCGAGAACGGCGCCGGAAAGTCCACCTTGATGAAGGTGCTCTCCGGTGTCCATCCGCACGGCAGTTACGAGGGCGAGATCCTCTTCGAGGGAGAGCTCTGCAACTTCAAGGACATCCGGGCCAGTGAGCACCACGGCATCGTCATCATCCACCAGGAACTGGCGCTGGTGCCGTACCTCTCCATCGCCGAGAACATCTTCCTCGGCAACGAACACGCCACGCGCGGGTTCATCAACTGGAACGACACGCTCAAGCACGCCACCGAACTGCTGCGCCGGGTCGGTCTGAACGACCACCCGGAGACCCGCGTCGCCGACATCGGCGTGGGCAAGCAGCAGCTCGTGGAGATCGCGAAGGCGCTGTCGAAGAAGGTGAAGCTGCTCATCCTGGACGAGCCGACGGCGGCGCTGAACGACGAGGACAGCGGCAAGCTGCTCGACCTCATCCTGGAGCTGAAGAAGCAGGGCATCACCTCGATCATCATCTCCCACAAGCTCAACGAGATCCGCCACGTCGCCGACTCGGTGACGATCATCCGGGACGGGCACTCCATCGAGACGCTCGACGTGAAGGCCGCGGAGACCACCGAGGACCGGATCATCAGCGGCATGGTCGGCCGCGACCTCGACCACCGCTTCCCCGAGCGCACCCCGCACCAGCCGGAGGAGGGCGCGGCCCCGGCCCTGGAGATCCGCGACTGGACCGTGCACCACCCGATCGACCAGCAGCGCAAGGTGGTCGACGACGTGTCGATCGAGGTGCGCCGGGGTGAGATCGTCGGCATCGCGGGCCTCATGGGCGCCGGCCGCACCGAACTCGCCATGAGCGTCTTCGGGCGCTCCTACGGCCGGTACGCGGGCGGCACGGTCCTCAAGGACGGCAAGGAGATCCGTACCAAGTCCGTCGCGGAGGCGATCGGGCACGGCATCGCCTACGTCACCGAGGACCGCAAGCACTACGGCCTCAACCTCATCGACACCATCAACCGCAACATCTCGCTGACCTCCCTGAACAAGGTGGCCAAGCGCGGTGTGGTCGACGAGCACGAGGAGCGCCAGGTCGCCGAGCGGTTCCGCAAGTCCATGAACATCAAGGCGCCGACCGTCTTCGAGCCGGTGGGCAAGCTCTCCGGCGGCAACCAGCAGAAGGTCGTCCTGAGCAAGTGGATCTTCGCGGGTCCGGACGTGCTGATCCTGGACGAGCCGACGCGCGGCATCGACGTCGGCGCCAAGTTCGAGATCTACACGGTCATCGACCAGTTGGCGGCCCAGGGCAAGGCCGTCGTCTTCATCTCCTCCGAGCTGCCGGAGCTGCTCGGCATGTGCGACCGCATCTACACGATGGCCGCGGGGCGGCTGACCGGCGAGTTCTCACGGGCCGAGGCCTCGCAGGAATCGCTGATGCGACAGATGACGAAGGACAAAGAGGTAACCCGATGAGCACGGACGTGACCGCCAAGACCCCGGCCCCGGCGCCGCCCGGGAAGAGCGGCGACTCGGCCTCCGGCGGCCTGCTGCAGCTGATGCTGGACGGCCTGCGCAACAACATGCGGCAGTACGGCATGCTGATCGCGCTCGGCCTGATCGTGGCCCTGTTCGCGGTGTGGACCGACGGCGACCTGCTGCTGCCCCGCAACGTCTCCAACCTGGTGCTGCAGAACAGCCACATCCTGATCCTCGCGATCGGCATGATGCTGGTGATCATCGCGGGCCACATCGACCTGTCGGTCGGCTCACTGACGGCGTTCATCGGCGCCTTCGCGGCCGTACTGACGGTGGAACACGGTGTGTCCTGGCCCGTCGCCCTGGTGCTGTGCCTGGTGGTGGGCGCGGTGGCGGGCGCGGTGCAAGGGTTCATGATCGCCTACTTCGGCATACCCTCGTTCATCGTCACCCTGGCCGGGATGCTGATCTTCCGCGGTCTGACGGAGATCTTCCTGGAGGGCCAGACCCTCGGCCCGTTCCCGGACGGCCTGCAGAAGATGGGCAACGGCTTCCTCCCGGAGGTCGGCCCGACCACCAACTACCACAACATCACGCTGCTGCTGGGCCTCGCCCTGATCGTCTTCACGGTCCTTCAGGAGTTCCGCGACCGCAAGCGCCAGCAGGAGTTCTCGCTGGACGTGGTGCCGACGAACATCTTCCTGCTCAAGCTCGTCGCCATCGTCGCCGCGATCCTCGTCGTGACGATGCTGCTCGCCAGCTACAAGGGCGCGCCGATCGTCCTGATCATCCTCGGCGCGCTGGTGGTCGGCTACGGCTACGTCATGCGCAACGCCGTCTTCGGCCGCCACATCTACGCGATCGGCGGCAACCTGCCGGCGGCGAAGCTGTCCGGCGTCAAGGACAAGAAGGTCACCTTCTACGTCTTCCTGAACATGGGCGTGCTCGCGGCCCTGGCGGGTCTGGTGGTCGCCGCCCGCCTCAACGCGGCCTCTCCGAAGGCGGGCCTGAACTTCGAACTCGAGGCGATCGCCTCGTCGTTCATCGGTGGCGCGTCCATGAGCGGCGGTGTGGGCACCGTCCTCGGCGCGATCATCGGCGGCCTCGTCCTCGGCGTGCTGAACAACGGCATGAACCTCCTGAGCGTCGGCACCGACTGGCAGCAGGTCATCAAGGGCCTCGCCCTTCTGGTGGCGGTCGGCTTCGACGTATGGAACAAGCGCAAGTCCGGTTCGTAAGTCAGCTCGGGCCCCGCCGGAAACGGCGGGGCCCCTCCCTTTGCAGGAGCCGCAAGTGGAACTGAACAGACGTACGGTCATCGCAGGCGCCGCGGCCACGGGCATAGCCGCGACCACCCTCGGCACGGGCACGGCCGAGGCCTCCCCGGCCTCGTCCTCCTCGGGAGGAAGGAAGCCGGTGAAGGAGCTCTTCGGCAAGCTCGCCGACGGCACGAAGGTGTACCGCTGGTCGCTGGAGAACGGCGGCACGCGGCTGAAGGTCCTCTCCTGGGGCGGCGTCGTCCAGTCCCTGGAGATCCCCGACCGGCACGGCCGCCTGGCCAACGTCTCCCTGGGCTTCGACAACATCGAGGACTACGTCGCCAAGACCCCGTACTTCGGCGCCCTGATCGGCCGCTACGGCAACCGCATCGACAAGGGCCAGTTCACCCTGGACGGCAAGAGCTACCAGCTCTCCGTCAACGACGGTGTGAACAGCCTGCACGGCGGCACCAAGGGCTTCGACAAGCACACCTGGGACGTCGAGCCGTTCACCAAGGGCTCCGACGTCGGCCTGCACCTGTACTACACCAGCGTCGACGGCGAGATGGGCTACCCCGGCACGCTCAAGGTGAAGGTGACGTACACCCTCACCAAGCACGGCGACTGGCGCATCGACTACGCGGCCACCACCGACAAGGCCACCGTCGTCAACCTCACCAGCCACGTCTACTGGAACCTGGCCGGCGAGGGCAGCGGCACCATCGAGAACCACGAGCTCACGATCGCCGCCTCCCGCTACACGCCCACCGACTCGGGCCTGATCCCCACCGGCGAGCTGGCGAAGGTCTCCGGCACCCCCTTCGACTTCCGCAGGACCAAGACGATCGGCCGGGACATCCGGGCCGGGCACGTCCAGCAGGTGCAGGCCAAGGGCTTCGACCACAACTGGGTCCTGGACAAGGGCATCACCGCCAAGCCCGAGCACGTCGCCACCCTGCGCGACCCGCGCTCCGGCCGCACCCTGAAGATCGCCACCGACCAGCCCGGTCTGCAGTTCTACTCGGGCAACTTCCTCGACGGCACCCTGACCGGCACCGGTGGCGACACCTACCGCCAGGGCGACGCCCTCTGCCTGGAGACGCAGCACTTCCCGGACTCGCCGAACCAGCCGTCGTTCCCGTCGACGGTGCTGCGGCCCGGGCAGACATACCGGACGACGACCATCCACTCGTTCGGCGCGTGAAGTCACACTTCTTTCACTTGAGTTGAACGCGGTCACCTCCGTCCGCGTATCCATGGGTGGCCCGTGCTCCCCCGCACGGGCCACCCATAGACGGAGGTTCCCTTGGCTGACAACGTCACCTCGTTGTTCCGCAACACGGCGGCGCACAGCCCCTCGATGGCGGCGCTGACGCGCGAGGGCGACGGTTCAGGCCCGGTGGACTTCTGCATCCCGTGCAACCCGTACTTCCCCACCCCCGCCATGTTCGAGGGCATGGCGGCCCGGTTGCGCGACATCATCACGTACTACCCCAGCAGCGCCGACACGATCACTGCCGAGCTGTGCAACCTCCTCCAGCTCCCGCCGCAGTGCGTGGCCATGGGCAACGGCTCGACCGAGCTGATCACCTGGATCGACCACCTCCTGGTCCGCGAGTCCCTCGCCATCCCGGTGCCCACCTTCGGCCGCTGGACCGACCAGCCGATGGAGACCGGCAAGCGGGTCGACATGTTCCCGCTCCAGGAGTCCAGCGGCTTCGCCCTCGACCTCGCCCAGTACGCCGAGTTCATCCGGGCCCGCGGCACCCGGGTCGCGGTCATCTGCAACCCCAACAACCCCGACGGCGGCTATCTGCGCAAGCAGTCGGTGGTGCAGTTCATGGACGCGATGGCCGACCTGGACCTGGTGGTGATCGACGAGTCCTTCCTGGAGTTCGCCGACGCGGAGGCCGACCCGAGCGTGGTCCAGGAGGCGATGCTCAGGCCCAACGTGGTGGTCCTGCGCAGCCTGGGCAAGAACTTCGGCCTGCACGGCATACGCTTCGGCTACCTGGTCGCCAACCCGTCGCTCGCGACCAAGGTCCGTTCCATGCTCCCCAAGTGGAACCTCAACTCCTTCGCCGAGCACGTGGTGTTCATGCTCAAGGAGCACGGCACCGAGTACGCGCAGAGCCTGATGCAGGTCCGCCGCGACCGCCTCGACATGGCCAGCCAGCTCTCCGCGCTGCCCGGCCTCACCGTCTACCCCTCACAGGGCAACTTCCTCTTCGTGCGCCTTCCCGTCGGCGCCGAAGGCACCGTGGTCCGGGATCGGATGCTCACCGAGCACCGGATCCTGGTCCGTGAGTGCGGCAACAAGATCGGTTCGTCCAGTCGCTTCCTGCGGCTCGTGGTGCGCCCCCAGGTCGACGTGCGTCGCCTGGTATCCGGCCTGGAGTCGGTGCTCTACGGGACCAGGAGGGGAGCCGCCGTGCCCGAGCTGGGTACAGGGACCAACTACAGCTCGGGTACGGCGGCTGTCGACCGCCTGGTCAGCGAGACCAACGGAGCCGGAATGCTGGGGCTTGCCGCGCAGGCCGTCGGTGCCGGCCCCGCCCCGGGTCTGCCGACCGCCCCCGCCGCCGGCACCGGCATGCCGCTCCCCGCCGCCGCACCGTCGGTCGGCGGCGGGATGCCGATGCCGGCGGCAGCCCAGGCGTTCGCCCAGGCCGTCCCTCAGCAGGTTCCCCAGCAGATGCCGCAGCAGATGATGCCCCAGCAGATGCCGCAGCAGGCCCCCCAGCCGGTCGCGGCGGCACCCGCCCCGGCGCCGGTGCCCGCCCCGACACCGTTCCCCACGCCGACCCCGGCGCCGTTCCCGACGCCCACCCCGACCCCGGCCCCTGCCCCGGTACCCGCCCCGGCCGCCATGACCGGCCCCACCCCGCCCGGGGTCCCCGCCCGCGGCGGCCTCACCGCGGCCCAGGTCCGCGGCATGACCGCCCCGGCCCCCGGCGCCCAGGGCCTCTCCCCCGCCCCGGCCACCGGCTGGCCCAACGCGCAGAGCTGGCCGAACGCGGCGGGCATGGGGCAGGCCGGGTAGCGGCTTGAGCAGCGGCCGGGAAGGCTAGTAGGCCACGGGCCAGCCGCTGCTCCAGTTCAGCAGGTTGATCCCCAGCTTGGGTGTGCCGTTGTCGTTGCCGTCGTAGTAGTGGTAGACGATCAGGTCCCCGTCGGTGTCGTTCATGACGGACTGCCCGCCGGGCCCGATCACACTGCCGTGCGACTCCAGGACCGCGGTCCCGCCGTTGCTCGTCATGGCGACGCCGCTCCTGTCGTAGTAGGGCCCCGTGACCTTCGTGGCCCGCCCCACCTTCACCTTGTACGTCGAAGCGGTGCCCTGGCAGCAGACGTCGTAGGAGGCGAAGAGGTAGTAATAGCCGCCCCGCTTCACGACGTACGGGGCTTCCACGGCCTTGCTGCCGGTCGGCCGGGACGCGATCGAGTACCGGGTGGTGTCCCCGGAGTACTGCTTCCCGGTCGCCGGGTCGATCCGGATCATCTTGATGCCGGTCCACCAACTGCCGAAGGACAGCCACCACGTGCCGTCGTCGTCGACGAAGAGGTTCGGGTCGATGGCGTTGTAGTCGGCGGCGGTGGTGGAGGTGTACACGATTCCGTAGTCGCTCCAGGAGCCGGGGAGCCCGGTGCTGGAACCGGCCAGCCCGATCGCCGACTTGTTGGACCCGAAGGCCGAGACGGCGTAGTACATCAGGTACTTCCCGCCGTGGTACGAGATGTCCGGCGCCCAGGCTTCCGTCGCGTACGACGACCACCAGGCGGGTTTCGTGGCGAAGGCGTCGCCGCCGGAGGTGAAGGCGATCCGGTCGGTCGAGGTCCGGTACCCCAGACCGCCGCCGGTGGCGTACAGCAGGTAACGGCCGGACGGGGTACGGACCATCGTCGGATCGTGCACGACGACGCTGCCGGTGACCTTCCCCGGGGCGGGGTAGGCGGAGGCGGCCGTGGGGACGAGGGCGAGGAGGAGGGCTGCGGGGAGGGCGAGGAGGGTCCGGTGGGGGGTCATGCGGCGGACCGTAGGATCCGGTCCCGGACGCGTCAACGGTGCTCGCGGTGACCCGAAAGTCTTCGACAGTCGCGGGCGCCCCCGGCCCCCTTGTCCGGCCTCGGCCTTGACGCCCCGCGACTTTGCCCAACTGACAGGGAATCGACAGCATCCCCTCCTACGGTGCCGTGTCCATGACAGACACCCCACACACGCCGGGCACCCCGGACACCCCCACCGCCCACTCGGTCAGGCGCCGGACCGTACTGATCGCCACCGGCACCACGGCAGCCGCGCTGGCCGTGGGAGCCGCCTCCACGCAGACCGAACGGACCGCGCAGACACCGGACACCGCGCCGGTCGCCGCCGCGGCGGTCTGCAGCCTCACGAAGGAGATGACCGAAGGCCCCTACTACCTCGACGGAGCGCTCGTCCGCACCGACATCACCGAAGGCAAGGCGGGCGTCCCGCTCAAGCTCGCGCTGACCGTCGTCAACTCCGCCTGCACCCCCATCAGCAACGCCCTGGTGGAGATCTGGCACGCCGACGCGCTCGGCGAGTACTCCGGCTACGTCGGCAGCAACGGCCACAGCGAACCCGACGACGGCACCTTCCTGCGCGGCGGCGTGCTCACCAACTCCAGCGGGGTCGCCAGCATCACGACCATCTACCCGGGCTGGTACCGGGGCCGCTGCATCCACATCCACGTCAAGGTGCACACGGGCGTCACACTGACCTCCGACGGTTCGTTCACCGGAGGCAAGACCGTCCACACCGGTCAGCTGTTCTTCAACGAGACGATCACGACGGCGGTCGCCAAGGTCTCGCCGTACTCGACCAACACGGTCACCCGCACCACCCTCTCCCAGGACTCCATCTACGACGGCGGAGGCGCCGCGTCCGGCCTCCTCGCCCTCACCGCCCTGGGCAGTTCGGCCTCCTCCGGCTACAGCGGGACCCTCGCCCTGGGTGTCTCCGGCTGACAGCCCCCGCACACCGGCCCCGGCCCGCCCGGCCGTACCGGGCGAGCCGGGGTCGTCTCACGCGGGGACCCGGGCCGTCAGGAGCCCGGACACGTCTTCCACGCCATGTGGTACACCGTGCTGATGTCGCCGTCCGTCGAGTCCATGGTCATGAAGCTGACCTTGCCCGGCGCGGTGCTCCCCGCGTTCACCCGGAGCTCGGTGTTGATGTTGAAGTTGCGCAGCACCCCGCACGGAGCCCAGACCAGCTGGGCCCAGTCGGTGGTGTCGGTGGCCTGCCAGTCGTCGTTGTAGGGGCCGCTGAAGGGGTGGGTCTTGGACGCGGTGTTCGAGGAGCCCTGGAAGTAGTACGAGGCCTTCTGCGT
The DNA here is from genome assembly GCF_055639495.1 of Streptomyces sp. NPDC039424. NCBI lineage: Bacteria > Bacillati > Actinomycetota > Actinomycetes > Kitasatosporales > Streptomycetaceae > Streptomyces > Streptomyces sp. NPDC039424. The sequence goes on along the minus strand of NZ_JBVKAI010000015.1, from coordinate 55,826 downwards.
GGCGCTCGCGCCGGACTGGAGCGAGGCGAAGCCGCGGTAGTCGGCGCTGGCGATGGCGTACGTGAACCCTTGCGGGACGTGGACGATCAGGTTGAGCTGGCAGTTCTTGCGGAACGCCGTCGGGTCGGAGTTGCCGCCGGCCTGAGCGAGGTAGTCGCTGTAGGTCACCGTGAAGGCCGTGTTGTCCGGGGAGACGGCGACCGCGGCCGTGCCCTGGGGGCAGCCGGAGCCGTTCACCGTGGCGACATCGATGACGATCTTGTCCGGGGGCGGGTCGGTGACCACGGGGGACGAGGGGTGCGCGGGTAGTGCCGTGGTCACGAGCGCGGCGATCGCGCCGCTCAGGAGCAGGCCACCAGGCATGGTTCTCCCATCCGGTTCAGTGGGGGGTGAGACGCCGAGGCCTTTGAAGGATCTGTGTGAAACCTGTGAAGGCCGGAGGCGTTCGCATCGTAGGAAGCCGCAGGCGAGCCGGTCAGGGCGAACTCAGGCCATTCACAACCGCGGATTTCACAGCCCCCCGGCCGACCCTCAGGGGTTCTCCCACGCCGCCGGCTCGGCCGCCAGCTCCCGCACCGCGTCCGGCAGGGCGCCCGCCGCGAGGTCGGCGACCGTGACGCCCTCCAGGATGCGGCGGACGTTGGCGCGCAGGGCGATCCAGAGGGGCAGGAGGGGCTGCGCGGTGCCCGTGTAGGCCAGTCCGGTGGGCCGCTCGCCCCGGACCGACACGATCGGACCGTCCACCGCCCGGATCACGTCCGCCACGGTGATGTCCGACGCCTCCCGCGCCAGCCGGTAGCCACCGCCTCCGCCACGCCTGCTGTCGACGATCCCGGCGCGCCGCAGATCCCCCAGGATCCCCTCCAGGAACTTGTGCGGAATATCCTGTACGGCGGCGATTTCCTCCGCCTTCACCGGGCCGCCACCCTGCCGTACGGCGAGCTCCAGTGCCGCCCGTACCGCGTAATCCGCCCGTGCCGAGATCCTCATGCGTCCATTGTGGGGCGTGGCTCCATGGAGAATGGCCGGAACCGCGCCCCGTAAGATCGCCCGGGAGGGTCCCTTGGCGCTCAGCAGACGTACCTTCAGTGCCCTCGCCGGCTCCGCCGCGCTCGGGCTCGCCCTGGGCGGCAGCGGCGGCCCCGGGGCGCCCTCGGCGTACGCGGCGCGCAGCGTGCCGACCGGCCCGCCGCCCGCGCCGCCGAGCGCGGACGGGGAGCGTCACACGGTCGGGCACGACCACTACTCGCTCGTCGTCGACGGCCGGCGGCTGGTGCTGTGGTCGGGCGAGATGCACCCCTTCCGGCTGCCCAGCCCGTCGCTGTGGCGGGACGTGCTGCAGAAGATGCGGGCGCACGGCTACAACGCGGTCAGTGTCTATGTGGCGTGGAACTACCATTCGCCTGCTCCGGGGACCTACGACTTCACGGGCGTCCGCGACCTGGACCTGTTCCTGCGCATGGCCACCGAGACCGGGCTGTACGTGATCCTGCGCCCGGGGCCGTACATCAACGCCGAGATCGACGGCGGCGGCTTCCCCGGCTGGCTGACGGCGACGAAGGGCACGGCACGGACCGACGACCCGACCTATCTCGGGCACGTCGACGAGTGGCTGACCGCCGTGAACCGGATCGCCCGCCGGCACCTGTTCACCCGGGGCACCGGCACGGTCCTGCTCTACCAGATCGAGAACGAGTACGACTCCCACGTCGACGAGGCGGCCGGCCGCACCTACATGTCCCACCTGTACCGGAAGGTGCGGGCGGACGGCATCGACGTACCCCTCTTCCACAACGACAAGGGGCGCAACGGGTACTGGATCCCCGGCTCCTTCGACACCGGTGGCGAGAAGGGGGAGTGGCTGTACGGCTTCGACGGGTATCCGTCGCCGTCCCAGGTGCCGCCGGACTGGGGGCACTTCGGAGTCGGTGGGCTCAAGGGCGGGGCCACCGCCAGCCCGCGTACGCCCGGGTTCGTGCCCGAGTTCGGGGGCGGGTGGTTCGATCCGTGGGGCGGGGCCTGGTTCGACGGCAAGGGGTACGCCGAGTCGCGGCGCACCCGGGACGCGGCGTACGAGCGGCGCTTCTACCTCACCAACCTGGCCAACGGCATCACGCTGCACAACGTCTACATGACCTTCGGCGGCACCTCGTGGGGCTGGCTGCCCGCGCCGGTGGTGTACACGTCGTACGACTACGGGGCCGCCCTCGACGAGGGCCGGAACGTCACCGACAAGATCGTGCCGATGCACCAGCTCGGGCATCTGCTGCAGCGCGTACCGGACTTCGCCAAGCTGGACCGGGCGGCGGACGTGAAGGCGGCCGGGCTGAAGGTGTACCACCTCACGAACCCGGACACCGGCGCCCATGTGTACGTGGCCCGCAACGACGGAGCCGAAGAGGTCACCTCCGCCCTGCCGACCGACGCGGGCGAGGTGAAGGTCACCGTGCCCGCCAGGGACGCCCGGCTGCTGACGACGGGGCTCTCCCTCGGGCACCGGACGCTGAAGTACTCCACCGCCCAGCCCATGATGTGCCTGACCGCCGGGCGGCAGGACATCGCCGTCTTCACGGGCCGGCACGGCGAGATGGCCCACCTGGTCCTGGAGTGCCCGAGTGAGCCGTACGTGACCCGGCTGGACGCGGAGGCGGGCTGGTCGTACGACCGGGGCGAACTGCATGTGACGGTGCCCCTCGGCCTCGGCGGGCTGACCCGGGTGCTGGTGGAGCGCGGGGAGAGCGACACGCCGCTGCTGCTGCTCTTCGCCGACGAGGCGACCTCGGTGCGCCTGTTCCCGTACGACACCCCGTCCGGCACCCTGCTGGTCTACGGCCCGGCGCTGCTGCGCCACGCCGAGCTGCGCGGCTCCGAGGTCCGCCTCACCGGCGACACCGTCCAGGAGACCGGCCTGGAGGTGTGGGGCCCGCGCGGGATCGAGAGCGTGGTGTGGAACGGGCGGCCGGTGACCACGCGGCTGGCGCTGTCCGGGAGCCTGGTCGCCCAGGGGCTGCTGCCGGGGGTGCCCGGGGTGCGGCTGCCGGAGCTGGGCGGCTGGCGGACGCGGACGGAGAACCCCGAGGCGGGGCCCATGTTCGACGACTCCCGGTGGAAGGCCGCCGACAGGACCTCGTCGTTCAGCACCACGCCGGTACCGGAGGGGCAGCCGGTCCTCTTCGCCGACGACTACGGCTTCCACTACGGCGACGTCTGGTACCGGGGTACGTTCACGGACTCCACCGGCGTCGAGGAGGTCTCGCTCGCCTACAGCACCGGCACGCAGGGCCTGCTGATGGCGTGGCTGGACGGCGAGCCGCTGGGCACGCACCGCATGCCGGTGCCGGACAAGCAGACCGTCCGGCAGGGCAGTTGGGCGGACACGGCGGTCTTCCCGGTACGGGAGCCGCGGCGCGGGCCGGGCCGGCATGTGCTGTCCGTCCTCGTGCGGCGGATGCAGCACGACCAGGACGGCAAGGCGCTGGACACCCACAAGGTGGCGCGCGGGCTGACGGCGGTCACCTTCAAGGGCGGTTCGCCGAAGGTGAGCTGGCGGTTGCAGGGCGAGGCGGCGCCCGATCCGGTGCGCGGGCCGCAGAACAACGGCGGGCTGTACGGGGAGCGGGAGGGCTGGCACCTGCCCGGCTTCGCCGACCGGGACTGGAAGCCGGTGGACTTCCCGCTGGCCGAGCGGCGGCAGGGCGTGACCTGGTACCGGACCACGTTCAAGCTGGCGGTCCCCGACGGCATCGACGCCTCGGTGGGTCTGACCCTGGAGGACGACCCGTACCGGGCCTACCGGATCCAGCTGTTCCTCAACGGCTGGAACATGGGCCAGTACATCAACAACGTGGGCCCGCAGCACACCTTCGTCCTGCCGAACGGCATCCTGCGCACCCGGGGCACCAACACCCTGGCCCTGGCCGTCCTGTCCGAGTTCACCTCGGAGTCGGGCCCGGGGAAGGTGCGGCTGGCGCTGCTGGGCGGCGCGGCCGGAGGAGTACCGGTGACACCGGTGGCCTCCCCCGGCCGCTGAGGCCCGCGCGGCCTACGCGAGCCGGATCACGTTCCAGGACAGCGGCTCCAGTACGGCGGTGAGCCTGCCGTCCTCCAGGGCGGTGCCCTCGGCCGGGTGCGGGGCGACCCGCTCGGGAGCGTCGAGCGTGTTGCGGGCGTCGGGGTCGGCGTCCGCGAGCACGCTGTGCTCGACGACCGAGGTCAGGTCGAGGCCGTTCAGGGCGACTTCGAGGGGCAGGGCCCGGGTGCGGTCGCGGTTGACGGCGAAGACGGTGACCGTGCCGTCGTCGGCGCGGACGGCGGTGGCGTGCAGCAGGTCGGTCTCGCCGTACTTCTGCGTCGCGTAGGTCGGTGAGTCCACCCGGACGTCCAGGACCCGCCCGCGGCCGTACTTCGAGGCCTGCGCGAACGGGAAGAACGTGGTCTGCCGCCAGGCCGGGCCGCCCGGCTCGGTCATGATCGGGGCGATGACGTTGACCAGCTGGGCGAGGTTGGCGACGGTGACGCGGTCGGCGTGCCGGAGCAGGGCGATGAGGAGCGAGCCGAAGACGACCGCGTCCAGCACGCTGTAGTTGTCCTCCAGCAGGCGGGGAGCCTGAGGCCAGTCCCGCTGGTCGATGGTGCGGGCGTACTCCTCCCAGCGGGAGAGGTACCAGACGTTCCACTCGTCGAAGGAGAGGTTGATCCTCTTCTTGGACTTCAGGCGGGCGCCGACGTGGTCGCAGGTGGCGACCACGTTCTCGATGAAGGACTCCATGTCGACGGCGGAGGCGAGGAAGGAGTCCACGTCGCCGTCGTGCGGCTCGTAGTAGGCGTGCAGGGAGACGTAGTCGACCAGGTCGTACGTCTCCTTCAGGACCGTCGCCTCCCACTCGGCGAAGGTGGGCATGGACTGGCTGGAGGAGCCGCAGGCGACCAGTTCGACGTGCGGGTCGATCTGGCGCATGGCGCGGGCGGTCTCGGCGGCGATGCGGCCGTACTCCTCGGCCGTCTTGTGGCCGGTCTGCCAGGGGCCGTCCATCTCGTTGCCCAGGCACCAGAGCCTGATGCCGAAGGGGTCCTTGTCGCCGTGGGCGATCCGCCGCTCGGAGAGCGCGGTCCCGGCGGGGTGGTTGGCGTACTCCTGCAGTTCGAGGGCTTCGGCCACGCCCCGGGTGCCGAGGTTGACGGCCATCATGGGCTCGGCCTGCGGGCCGATCTTCCTGAGGAACGCGATGTACTCGGAGAGCCCGAAGTGGTTGGTCTCGGTCGAGTGCCAGGCCAGGTCCAGCCGGCGGGGGCGGTCCTCGACCGGGCCCACCGAGTCCTCCCACTTGTAGCCGGAGACGAAGTTGCCCCCCGGGTAGCGGACGGCGGTGACGCCGAGTTCGCGGACCAGGTCGAGGACGTCGGTCCGCAGGCCCGCCTCGTCGGCCGAGGGGTGGTCCGGCTCGAAGACGCCCGTGTAGACGCAGCGGCCGAGGTGTTCGACGAAGGATCCGAAGAGACGGGGGTTGACCTCGCCGACGGTGAAGGCGGGGTCGAGGGTGAAGCGGGCGGTGCGCTTGCTCATGGGGTCCTTTCGGAAAACGGTGCTACTTGAGGGTGGGCCAGCCGGCACGCGTCCAGCTCAGCCTGTTCAGGCCCAGCTTGGGCGTGCCGTCGTCGTCGGCGTCGTAGTAGTGGTACGCCAGCCAGTCCGTGCCGCGGGCGCGGAACACCGACTCGCCGCCGGGGCCGACGTAGCGGCCGTGGGAGGCGAGGAGCAGGTCGCCGCCGCCGTCCAGCAGGGGTGTGCCGGTGCTGTCCACGTAAGGACCCGTGATCGACGTCGAACGGCCCACCCGGATCTTGTACGTGGAGTTCACCCCGGCGCAGCAGGCGTCGTAGGAGGCGAAGAGGTAGTAGTGGCGGCCGTGCTTGAGGACGTACGCGCCCTCGACGGCGTACGGGGCGTCCGGGCGGGTCGCCAGGTGGTGGACCGTGGCTCCCGGGACGGCCTTGCCGGTCCGGCGGTCCAGTTCGACCATGCGGATGCCGGTCCAGTACGAGCCGAACGCCATCCACAGCCTGCCGTCGGCGCGGATCACGGCCGGGTCGATGGCGTTCCAGGCGTCGGTGGTCTCGGAGGTGAGGACCTTGCCCCGGTCGGTCCAGGTGCCGGGCATCCCGGTCCGGGAGGTGGCGACGCCGATCGCGGAGTGGTTGGTGCCCCAGGAGGAGACGGCGTAGTAGAGCCAGTAGCGGCCGTCGCGGTAGGAGAGGTCGGGGGCCCAGGGGTCGCCGGTGGAGTTGTACTCGTACCACCAGCCGGGCGGGGTGGGGAAGGCGTTGCCGGCGTCGTCCCAGTGGACGCGGTCCTTCGAGGTGCGGGCCCCGATGACTCCGCCCGTCGAGTAGGCCACGTAGCTTCCGGACCTGAGCCGGATGACCGTGGGGTCGTGGATGATCTGCAGGCCGGTGATGGGCTGGGGGTCGGGGTAGGTGACGTCGGCCTGGGCCGTGCTCGGAAGGAGGGCCACGACGGCCGCGGTGAGCAGGGTCGCGAGTCTGCGGCGCACGGGGGCTCCTTACTGCCCCGCTAGACCGGTGTGGGCCACACCCCGCACGATCTGGCTCTGGAAGAAGACGAACACGATGATCAGCGGCAGGCCCGCGATCAGGCCGCCGGCCATGAGCTGGGGCCAGACGATGCCGAAGGCGTTCTGCACGGTGGCGATGCCGTTGGGCATGGTCATCAGGTCGGGGTTGTTGGTCACCATGTACGGCCACAGGAAGTTGTTCCAGGACGCGATGAAGGTGAAGATGCCGACCGCCGACAGGGACGGTTTGGACAGGGGCAGGACGATGGTGAAGAAGATCCGCCAGCGGCCCGCGCCGTCGATGAAGGCGGCCTCCTCCAGCTCGCGCGGCAGGGACTGGAAGAACTTGTAGAGGATGTAGACCATTGCGGCGGGGGCGCACTGCGGCAGGATCATGCCCCAGTAGGTGTCGACCATGCCGAGCGACTGCACGGTGGTGAACAGCGGGACGCCGAGGATCGCAGGGGAGAACATCAGGCCCGCCATGGTCAGGGCCATCAGCGCCCGCTTGCCGCGGAACTCGGTGCGTGCGAAGCCGTAGCCGGCGAGGGCGCTGACGAGGAGCACGACGAAGGTCACGCAGACGGAGACGACCACCGAGTTCACGAACCAGTTGGGGATGTTGCCCGCCTGGAAGACCTTCCGCCAGGCGTCGAACGTGATGTGGTCGGGGATCCAGTGGGGCGAGGCGACCGACTCGGTCGGTGACTTCAGGGACGTGGACAGAGCCCAGGCAAGCGGCGCGAGCCAGACGAGCGAGAGGCCCGCCGCCACGGCTGTGAGGGCGATCTGGCCCGGGGTCCATCGTGTGGAGCGCCTGGTCATCGGGCGGCCTCCTCACGGTTGCGCAGCAGCCACATCCGGCCCAGGGCGACCACGGCGATGATCAGGAACAGGACGAAGGAGATCGCGGAGGCGTAGCCCACGCGGTAGCTGGTGAAGCCCTGTTCGAGGGTGTACTGGACGAAGGTGCGGGTTGCTTCCTCCGGTCCCGAGTTGAAGTCGTACATGACCACGACCTGGTCGAAGACCTGGAGGGAGGCAAGGATCTGCAGGGCGAAGACGAGCCCGGTGATGTTGCGCAGGTTGGGCACGGTGATGTGGAGCATGCGCTGCAGGGCGTTCGCACCGTCCAGTTCGGCCGCCTCGTAGAGGTGTTGCGGGATGTTCTGCAGCGCGGCGAGGTAGAGCAGGAAGCTGAAGCCGACCGTCCACCACAGGGTGGCGATGACGACGGCGAGCATGGCCGTGGACTTCTGGGTGAGCCAGGGGGTGTCCAGGCCGAGGACGTGGTTGACCATGCCGTTGGTGGGCTGGAACAGCCACTTCCACAGGTTGGCGACGACGGCCGACGGCAGCAGGAACGGAGCGAAGAAAGTCAGCCGCCACAGCCACTTGAAGTGCACGGTGTGGTGGGCGATCAGCGCCATCAGCAGGGCCACCACGACGATCATCGGGACGACCCACAGGGTGAACTTGACGCTGTGCCAGAGCGAGGACCAGACGAGGTCGTCCCCCAGTGCCTCGCGGTAGTTGGCGAGGCCGACGAAGTTGGCGTGGTCGCCGGAGATGTTGGCGTCGGTGAAGCTGAGGTAGAGGCCGCGGACGACAGGCAGGATCACGAACAGCCCGTAGAGCAGGAAGAACGGGGCGACGAACCAGCCGCCGTGCTGGAAGCGGCGGCTCCAGCGGGCCCGGGCCGTGTCGGCGGCGGTGGCAGCGCGGGGTCGTGGCAGGGCGGGGGCGACCGTGGTGGTCGTACTGCTCATGCGCCGGTTCCCTTCAGCTCCTGGGCGGCGGTGCGGCCGTCCATCGGGTTCTTCATGGCGAGCAGTTGCTCCAGCGCGGACCTCATACGGCGGGCGGCGGCGTCCGGCCTCGTGGAGCCGAGGTTGGAGGAGGCGACGATGGGGCCGACGCGCTGGGCGAGGATGCCGGTGGAGCCCGCGAACCAGATGTGGGGTTCGGTGGCCGGGTGCTCCATGGCGGGCTGGGAGTACTCGTTCTGCGGGCTGAGTTCGAGGTAGGCGGGGTCCTTGAAGGTGGGCAGGTAGGCGGGGACGTGGCCGCCGGCCGCCCAGGTGGTGGCGTGGGTGACCATGTAGGCGGCGAGCTGGTAGGCGCCTTCGTCGGCGGCGCCGCGGCGACCCGCCTGATGGGGCAGGATGAAGGAGTGGGACTCGGCGTGGGTGGCCGGCCTGCCGAACACCGGGGGCAGCGGCTGGGCGCCGAAGTCGACCTTCTCACCGTTGAAGTACGGCACCGACCAGTTGCCCTCCCAGGTGAAGGGCGATCCGGCGAGGAAGGCCTCGCCGTCGGTCGCGCCGACGGTGACGTAGCCGTCGGTGACGTGCTTGCGGAAGAACTCCAGGACCTCGGTGGCCTTGCCGGTGTCGAAGGTGACCTCGGTCTGGGCGTCGTTGAAATAGGTGCCGCCGAGCTGCTGGTAGAAGGCGACGAAGAACCACCAGCAGAAGTTCTGGTCGTTGGCGTGCAGGCCGAGGGTCTGCTGCCCGTTCTTCAGCTGCCTCTTCGCCGACTTGAGGATGTCGAACCACTCGTCGGTGGAGGTGGCGGCGGGGAGCCTGCCGTCGGCGTCGAGCAGACCCGCCTTCTCGCACACGTCCTTGCGGTAGAAGCAGAGCTGGACGTGGATGTCGAGGGGCAGCGCGTAGAGCTCGCCGTCGACGATGCCGCGCTGCCACAGCACCGGGTTGAAGTCGGACTCCCGGACCCCGTACCTGGCGAGGAGGTCGACGTCCCAGGGGTCGAGGAGGCGGCCGGGTGCGAAGCCCGGGACGCGGCCCTGGTGCATGACGGCGAGGTCGGGGGCGCGGTTGCCGGCCGCGGCCATGGCGAGCTTGGTGTAGTAGGGGCCGCCCCAGGTCAGGGTGGAGTCCTTGACGGCGATGTCCGGGTGCGACGCGCGGAAGGCGTCCACCATCGCGACCTGGTTGGAGCCGTCGCCGCCCTGGAAGAGGTTCCAGTACCGCACCCGGGTGCGGGCGCCGGAGGCGAGGGCGTCGGCGCCCGTGCCGAGGGCCGCGAAGCCGAAGCTGCCCGCGACCGCCAGTCCGCCCGCGGCGGCGAGAAGTTGCCTGCGGTTCAGGCCAGGTTGTCCCATACCCCGCCCTAACTGTTCGATATACCGAATGATGCACGTAACTTCGAACGGGACCGTAAAATCGAAGCGCTTCCGCGTCAATGGGTAGGACAGGACTTCACAGGGGACTTTCGATCGTTCACGGCTGAACCACGGTCGCCCGAGCGCATGACGCGGACACATCCCGACGCGTAATCTCGGACAAGCCGTCGTCCGGCGGTGAGAAGGGGGAGCGATGGACATCGCGGGCGCGCTCCGGCGCATTCGGCCCGGTTCGGCGATGCGCGGCCTCGCCGCCGACCTCGCCCGCGCGGTCCGCGCGAGACCCCAGGCCCCCTCCGGCGTACGGGAGTTGTGCCGGGCCCTGTGCGAGGAGATGAGCGCCCGGCGCGACGGGCGGCCCGTCGAGCTGCGCTTCGAACGCTTCCCCGACGAGATCGAGGTCACCGGCCTGTGGGTGGAGTTCCAGGACTTCGACCTGGTCATCGTGGAGGAGCGGGCCGAGGCGGTACAGCAACTGGTCATCCTCGGCCACGAGTTGTGGCACCTGCACGCCGGTCACCGCCACCACCACCAGGTGGGCGCCGCGGCGGCCCGCGCCCTGGCCGACGCACCCGGCTGGCGTGACCTCGCCCTGACGGTCGCCGCGCGCAACGGCTCCCGGGAGGCCGACGAGGCCGAGGCCGACGACTTCGGGCACCGGCTGGCCACCGTCTTCCGGCCCTACGTCTCCGGTGACGGCCCCGACGCCCCGCTCGACCCGGTCCAGCGGACCCTGGGCTACCGAGGCCGCGGAGGAACGGCCCGGTGACCTTACTGGCGCTCGACCCCTCCGCACTCCTCGGCGAGTTCTACATCTCCTTCTGGATCCCCACCGCGGTGCTCACCGCCGCCCTGGTGATCAAGCTGCCCACCATCATCCGGCTGTGGCGGGACCCCCTGCTGCGCGCGGTCGGCGGACTGCTGCTGCTCGCCTGCGCGGTGTTCGTGTTCTGCACACCGTCGACGATCGCCCGGGTCAACCGGCTGACCGGCGTACCGAACGTCTCGGCGCCCTGGTGCTACTCGCTGATCACCGCGTTCTGCGGCTCCTGCCTGCTGCTGATCATCGCCTGGCGCAACGGGCTGTCCGACCGCTCGGCGACGACGCGCCGCGCGATGGGCTGGGTCGTCGCCGCCTACTCGGGGGTGATCGTCGCGCTGTGGGTGCTCTTCGCGCTCGCCGACGCGCCCGTGGAGCGGCTGCGGGACCTCGACACGTACTACGCCAACACCCCGTTCATGCGCGAGGAGATCCTGCTCTACCTCGTCGCGCACGCCGTGGCCTGCGTGATCACGTCCAGGCTGATCTGGAACTGGGCGCGCAGCGACGGCCTCGACGCCTGGCTGCGCTGGGGACTGAAGTCGCTCGGCGCCGGCTATGTGCTGAACCTGGTCTTCGACAGCTCCAAGCTCGTCGCCGTCGCCACCCGCTGGACCGGGCGGGACCTGGACTGGCTGAGCACCGACCTGGCACCGCCCGTGGCCGCCCTGTCCGCCATCCTGATCGCGATCGGCTTCATCCTGCCGCACGCCGGCCAGTACCTGCACGACCGCTGGCGGGTCCGGCTCGCCCACCGCGAACTGCGCCCGCTGTACCAGCTGATGCGGAGCGTCAGCGGCGAGAGCGTGCCGTTCGTGCTGCGCGCCACGCCCGAGCTGCGGCTGACCCGGCGCGAGACGTTCATCCGGGACGTGCTGCTGCCGCTGGCCCGGCGCACCGACCAGGAACTGAGCAGGCGGTCGTACGAGGCCGCGCTCGCCCTCGGCCACCCGCCGGAGCGGGCCGGGGCGCTGGCCGCCGCGGTGGTCGTGCTGGACGCCGTCGAGGCCCGCGGCCGTACGCCCGAGCCGCCGGAGACGGCCGACTCCCCCGACACGACGAACCTGCTCCAGGAGATCGGGGCCGTCTCCCGAGCCCTCCGCCACCCCGACGACATCGAGGCGGTGCGCGCGCGTGCGACCGCCCCAGCAGAGAGCGTGCCCGTACATGAGTGACCGCGAGTCCACCGCCGTCGTCCTCGGCGGCTCCCTGGCCGGCCTGCTCGCCGCCCGCGCGCTGGCCGGCTTCGCCGACCGGGTGGTCGTCGTGGAGCGGGACGCGCTGCCGGACGGGCCCGCTCCGCGCAAGGGGCTGCCGCAGGCCCGGCACGTGCACCAGTTGTGGTCGGGCGGGGCGCGGGCGCTGGAGCGGCTGGTGCCCGGCCTGATCGGCCGGATGCGGGCGACCGGGGCGGGGCGGCTCGCTGTGACCACGGACATGGTGGCGCTGTCGCCGTACGGCTGGTACCGGCGCTGGGCCGAGTCCACGTTCATGCTGCCGTCCAGCCGGGACCTGCTGGACGCCGTGGTCCGGGCCGAGGTGCTCGCCGACGAGCGGATCGAGCTGATGGAGCGGACCGAGGCGCTCGGGCTCGCCGGGACGGCCGCGGCGGTGAGCGGGGTGCGGATCCGGGCGCACGACGAACCCGACGGGGCCGGGCGGACCCTGGCGGCCGATCTGGTCGTCGACGCCACCGGACGCGGCTCCCGCACCCCTGGATGGCTGACCGGCCTCGGGCTGCCCGCACCCGAGCCGCGCGAGGTCAACTCCGGTATCGCGTACGCCAGTCGGCTCTACCGCGCGCCGGACGCCGCGCGGGACGGCTTCCCGGTGGTCAATGTGCAGGCGGACCCGCGCGGTGGCCGTCCCGGGCGCGGCGGGGTGCTGATGCCCGTCGAGGACGGCAAGTGGATCGTCACCCTGTTCGGCAGCCGGGGCGCGGAACCGTCCGCCGAGGCCGGGGACTTCGTCCGGTACGCCCGCGAGGAGCTGCGGCATCCGGTGATCGGCGAACTGATCGCGGGCGCGGAGCCGCTGGGCGACGTCGCCTTCACCCGGGCCACGGCGAACCGGCGGTACTTCTACGAGCGGATGCCCGCCTGGCCGGAGAACCTCGTGGTCCTCGGCGACGCGGTGTGCGCGCTGAACCCGGTGTACGGGCACGGGATGTCGGTCGCGGCCCAAGGGGCGCTGGCCATGCGTGAGGTGATCGGCCGTCAGGGCTGGGGTTCCCCGGGGCTGTCCCGGCACGTCCAGAAGGGGGTCGGCCGGCCCGTCCGCGCCGCCTGGGACCTCGCCATCGGCGCGGACGTCTTCTACCCCGGCGCCACGGAGACCGGGCCCACCCTGCGGGAACGCCTGACGGCGGCGTACGTGGGGCGCCTGCTGCACACCGCGACCGGCAACGGCCGCATCGCCCGCCGGGTGACGGACGTGACGGCGCTGGAACGGGGAGCGGAGGCGTTGATGGCGCCGAGCGTTCTCCTGGCAGCGGCGGTGGGCCCGCTGAAGCCGTCACTGGCGGGACCACCGCTGACCGCGGAGGAGCGGAAGGCGGCGGGCCTGGAACCCGCCTGAGCAACCCCGTTCAGCCCGCGAACGCCGGTTGCGGCAGCCCCTTCCCCACCCCGGGCACCACCAGCACCGACCCGGACACCGGATGCGGCGCCCCCAGCCCCGTACGGGCCGTCGTGATGTACAGGTCGGTCAGGTCGGCACCCCCGAAGGCACAGGCGGTCGTACGCGGCGCCGGCACCGCGATCACGCGGTCCAGTTCACCGCCGGGGGTGTACCTCCGTACCGCCCCGCCGTCCCACAGCGCCACCCACACACACCCGTCGGCATCCACCGTCAACCCGTCGGGGAAACCCGCGCCCTCCTCGACCTGCGCCAACGGCCGCCGATTCAACACCCGTTCCCCGTCGAAGTCGAAGACGTCCACCCGCCGCGTGGGCGAGTCGATGTAGTACATCAGGCGGCCGTCCGGACTCCACCCCGTACCGTTGCTCACCGCCACGTCCGGCAGCACGGTGGTCACCGCGCCGTCCCCGGTCACCCGGGCGAGCGTGCCGCCCCCGGCCGCCTCGTCGTAGCGCATGGTCCCGGCCCAGAGGGAGCCGTCGGGCGCGATCGCCGCGTCGTTGGCGCGGCGGCCGGGCACCGGCTCGTGGTGGAGCCAGCGGAAGGCTCCGTCGGGGTCCAGCAGGCCGACGCCGTCGCGGAGGTTGAGGACCAGACCGCCGTCCGCTCGGGGCTTGGCGGCGCCGACGTGCTGCGGTGCCGTACGGACCGTGCGCACACCCGACGACGGGTCGTAGGTGTGCACCCGGGACTGGAGGATGTCTATCCAGACCAGGCGGCCGGTGGCCGCGTCCCAGGTCGGCCCCTCGCCGAGCTCGGCCTCGGCCCGTACCGCGACCTCGTACGCCGTCATGCCACGCCCCGGTGACCGAGCCGCTCCGACAGCTCCGCCGCGCCCTTGGCCGCGAGCTGCTCCAGCTCCTCCCGGCGCTCCTCGCTCCAGCGGATCATGGGCACGGAGATGGACAGGGCGGCGACCACCTGCCCGGTGCGGTCGCGCACCGGCGCGGCCACGCAGGACACGTCCGGGTTGGACTCGCGGTTCTCCACCGCGATCCCCCGCTGCCTGATCCCGGCGAGGACCTCGCGCAGGGCGACCGGATCGGTGATGCTGTTGGGGGTCATCCCGGCCAGCTCGGTGCCGTCCGGGATCCGCGCGGTCAGCTCCGGCTCGGGCAGCGAGGCCAGCAGCATCTTGCCGACCGAGGTGCAGTGGGCGGGCAGGCGGCGGCCGGCCGCCGACACCATGCGCACCGCGTGCGTGGAGTCGACCTTGGCGATGTAGATGACGTCCGTGTCCTCGAGAATCGCCACGTGGACGGTCTCGTCGCAGGTCTCGGCGACCGACCGGGCGACCTGCTGGCCCTCGGCCGCGAGGTCGAGCTGCTCGGCGTAGCGGCTGCCGAGCTGGTACGGGCGCACGCCGAGCCGGTAGCGTCCGGGCTGGCCGGTCACGGGGACGATGTACTGCCGGGCGGCGAGGGTGGTGACCAGTTCGTGCACGGTGGTGCGCGGCAGCTGCAGTTTGCGCACTATGTCGGGGGCGGAGAGCGTCCCGTCCCCGTCGAGGAAGAGCTCCAGAATGTCGAGAGCCCGGGTCACGGCAGGTACGAGGCGTCCCATGTCCGGCCCCCTCCCTTGGGTCTAAGCGCCTGCGTTCGAGATTTCAACAGACGATCGGCATGACGAACACAGGCTAGTCATGGAGAGTTGCCTGGGCAATGGGCCTGACCGGTACGCGGCACCATGGGTCCCATGCATCTCGACTTCCAGCTGGTGCTGCTGCGCCGCATGGCCGACCACAATCCGGACCTGGTGGAGGACGCCCGCCGGGAGCTGGGCGTGTCGGTCGCGGAGATGCGGGAGGCCAACAAGCGGTGGCAGGCGATGGCCCGCTCGCCGCGGTCCCGCCCGGCGGCCTCGCGTTATCGCTCGGTCCTCGGCCCCCCGCAGTACGAGGGCAGGCGAACCATCGGCGACCTGGAGTGCCGGGTCTGGCAGTGGCCGCTCCCCCTCTGGCCGGACCTCCGCTTCGAGGTGCTGGTCTCGCCCGAGGGCACCGCCTGGAACGAGTGGCTGGTCCGCGCCCCCGGAGCCGAGGCCCCCGCCCTGCGGACCGTCGAGGACCTCGCCCCCTGGTCCTGCACGGTCGACGAGGCGGCCCGCGCCTTCGCCCCCGCCCGCCCCCTGGAGGGGACCGCCCCCACCCGGTGGGGCCTGGCCTTCACGGCGCCCGACGCGCGGGGCGTGCCACGGAAGGTGGTCGCCGAGTTCACCTGGGGGCTGCTGCAGCGGACGGCGGTCAGCGAGTAGCGGCCCGCCGGATCGCCGCCACCACCGCGTCCACCGACCCCGGGTGCAGAAAGAGGAACAGGTTCGGCTCGACCAGTTCCAGCTCCATCACACAGGGCTCCCCGTCCTGCCCGTCGACCAGGTCGACGCGCGCGTACAGCAGCTCCGCCGCCTCCGGTACGGCGGCCAACGCGCGCTCGGCGACGGAGAGTTCGGCCGGGGTCGGCGTCCACTGCTCCAGGTCGGGGTGGGCCACCTTGTCCGCGTCGTACGCCGTGCCCGGCGCCAGCACCGCCCGCTTGCGGCTGGCGTGCAGCAGCCGGCCGCCGAAGAACTGCAGCGCCCGCTCACCGCTGACGTCGATGTTCGTCAGATACGGCTGCACCATCGCGGTCAGCCCCTCCGCGTGCATCCGCGCGAGCTGCCGTACGGCCGTCTCCCGCTCGGCGGGCGTGTACCGGGCGGCGAACCGGGCGCCCGCGCCGAAGGTGGGCTTGACGACGAAGTCGTGGCCGGCCGGGAGGCCGGCCACGGTCACGGCGTCGCCGGGCGCGAGGTACCGGGTCGGGACCACGGGCACGTCCGCCGCCGCGAGGTCGCCCAGGTAGCGCTTGTCGGTGTTCCAGCGCACGACGCCGACCGGGTTGGCCAGCCGCGTCACCTTCGCGCACCGCTCGGCCCAGGCCACGAACTCCGCCGGGCGCCAGCTGTAGTCCCAGGTCGAACGGATGACGACCAGGTCGAAGCCCGCCCAGTCGGTGGCCGGGTCGTCCCAGGGCACGGCGACGGCGTCCGACCCGGCCGCGCGCAGCGCCCGTACCAGCACCGGGAGGTCGCTGTCCTTGCTCGGCTCCGCTCCGGGGTCGTAGGTGGCGAGGGCGATGCGGGGCACGGTGGGCTCCTCCGGGACGTCGGGCGGTCGGCTCGCAGGCTAACAACCGCCCCGCAACCGCAGACAGGGCGTTGACCTTCCCCTTCGGTGAGGCCCCAGCATCGGTGGCGGGAACCGGAGGACTTCGAGGTGCACATGGAGATGCTGACGATCGGCGCCTTCGCCAGGGCGTCCCGGCTGTCGCCCAAGGCGCTGCGGCTGTACGACGAGCTCGACCTGCTGCGGCCCGCACGGGTCGACCCCGGCAGCGGCTACCGCTACTACGCGGTCGCGCAGCTGGAGCGGGCCCGGCTCGTCGCCTGGCTGCGGCGGCTGGGGATGCCGCTGGCCGGGATCCGCACGGTGTGCGCCCTGCCGCCGGGCGAGGCCGCGCGCGAGATCCGGGCCTACTGGGCGCGGGTCGAGACGGAGACGGCCGTACGGCGGGACCTCGCCGCGTTCCTGGTCGACCACCTGTCAACGGAGTCGAGGAAGGACACCACGATGCTCGAACTGCGCTACTGGGCCCACACGGACACCGGTCACGTCCGCCCCGCCAACCAGGACACCGTCTACGCGGGCCGCCGGCTGCTGGCCGTGGCCGACGGCTTCGGCCCGGCGGGCGGGCCCGCGAGCGGCGCCGCCGTGGAGGCGCTGAAGTTCCTGGAGGGCGAGGACCTGGCGGCGGGCCGGGTGCTGAACCTGCTGGAGGACGCCGTGCAGGGCGCGCACCAGGCGATCCATGATCTCGCGGCGGGCGGTGACGAGGTCGGCACCACCCTCACCGCCATGCTGTGGACGGGCTCCCGGCTGGCCCTGGTGCACATCGGCGACTCCCGCGCCTATCTGCTGCGGAACGGGGACCTCTTCCGCATCACCCACGACCACAGCGTGGTCCAGTCGCTGATCGACGAGGGCCGGCTGACCCCGGAGGAGGCCGCCAGCCACCCGCAGCGCGCCCTCCTCGCCAAGGCCCTCACCGGCGCCACGCTGCCGGCGCCCGACCTGCGGCTGCACGACGCCCTGCCCGGGGACCGGTACCTGCTGTGCTCCGACGGACTGTCCGGTGTCGTACCGGACGACGAGATCCGCCGGCTGCTGACCGCCGGCCCGGCCCCGGACCGCGCCGTGCACGCGCTGATCGACGCGGCGAACGCCGCCGGGGGCCCGGACAACGTGAGCTGTGTGGTCGCCGACGTGGTGGAGGCGGCGGCCTGACCCACGGCGGGCACGGGCCCGGACCGCGGCTCGGGTCCGGGCTGAGCGCGGTCGTGTCGGGGCGACGCCTGGGGTAGGAAGGGTCTTGTTCGTACCGACAGTCCCTGCCGGTCCCCGAGACAACCAAGGAGTGCGCCGCGTGTCCTCCCTCTTTCCGGCCCTGACGGGCGGCCCGGGCGAGCGAGTCGCCCTGCGGTTCGGCGACCGGTCGTTGACGTACGGGCAACTGGGCGCCGCCGCGGGCGCCGTGGCCGAGCGGATCCGGGACGCGGGCCGGGTCGCGGTGTGGGCGACGCCGGAACTGGAGACGGCGGTCGGGGTGGTGGGCGCGCTGCTCGCCGGGGTGGCCGCGGTGCCGCTGAACCCGAAGTCGGGCGGGAAGGAACTCGCGCACATCCTCTCGGACAGCGCGCCCGCCCTCGTGCTGGCCGCGCCCGGCGCCGAACTCC
Organism: Streptomyces sp. NPDC039424; assembly: GCF_055639495.1. Lineage (NCBI taxonomy): Bacteria > Bacillati > Actinomycetota > Actinomycetes > Kitasatosporales > Streptomycetaceae > Streptomyces > Streptomyces sp. NPDC039424. The sequence continues at coordinate 37,879 of NZ_JBVKAI010000015.1, read as the reverse complement.
CCTCCCCCGTCGCGGAATCGACCCGGGTCGACATCGACGCGCACGGCACCGGGGCCGTCCCTGAGGACCGTACCTCCGAGGGCGACCCGGCGCTGATCGTCTACACCTCCGGCACCACCGGCCCGCCCAAGGGCGCGGTCATCCCCCGCCGGGCCCTCGCCACGACCCTGGACGCGCTGGCCGACGCCTGGCAGTGGACCGCGGACGACGTGCTGGTGCACGGGCTGCCGCTGTTCCATGTGCACGGACTGGTGCTGGGCGTCCTGGGCCCGCTCCGGCGCGGCGGCTCGGTACGGCACCTGGGGCGCTTCGGCACCGAGGGCGTGACCCGGGAGCTCAACGAGGGCGCGACCATGCTGTTCGGGGTGCCCACGATGTACCACCGCGTCGCCGAGGCCCTGCCGGGCGACCCGGAGCTCGCCAAGGCGCTCGGCCGGGCCCGGCTGCTGGTCTCCGGTTCGGCCGCGCTGCCCGTGCACGACCACGAGCGGATCCTGGCCGCGACCGGGCGGCGGGTGATCGAGCGGTACGGCATGACCGAGACGCTGATGAACACCAGCGTCCGCGCCGACGGAGAGGCGCGCGCGGGGACGGTCGGCGTGCCGCTGCCGGGCGTGGAGCTGCGGCTGGTGGAGGAGGACGGGACGGAGGTGAGCGGGTTCGACGGGGAGACCGTCGGCGAGATCCAGGTGCGCGGCCCGAACCTGTTCACCGAGTACCTCAACCGGCCCGACGCCACCGCCGCCGCCTTCACCGCCGACGGCTGGTTCCGCACCGGTGACATGGCGGTGCGCGAGAGCGACGGCTACGTGCGCATCGTCGGCCGCAAGGCCACCGACCTGATCAAGAGCGGCGGTTACAAGATCGGGGCGGGGGAGATCGAGAACGCCCTCCTCGAACACCCGGCGGTACGCGAGGCGGCCGTCACCGGGGAACCGGACGCGGACCTCGGCGAGCGGATCGTGGCGTGGATCGTCCCGACGGACCCCCGGCAGCCGCCGTCCCTCGAGGAGTTGTCCGACCACGTGGCCCGCCGCCTGGCCCCGCACAAGCGCCCCCGCGTCGTCCGCCACCTGGACGCCCTCCCCCGCAACGACATGGGGAAGATCATGAAGCGGGCGCTGGGCGATGTCTGAGCGCCTCTCGGCCCGCGAGATCCTCGCCCTGCTCGCGGACGACTCCACCTTCACCGAACTCCCTTACCCGGCGCGGCAGTCCAAGCCGGACGGCCCCCTCTCCTGGCAGGGGTACGACGCCTCGCGCGCCCGCGCCGCCGCCCGCACCGGCGAGCGGGAGTCCGTGGTGTGCGGCACCGCGAGCGTCGAGGGCACCCGGGCCGTACTGATCGCGTTCGAGTTCGGCTTCCTCGGCGGCTCGCTGGGCGAGCGCACCGGCGACCGGCTGGAGGCGGCCTACGTACACGCCCGCGAGCACCGGCTCCCGGTGGTCCCGCTGGTCGCCACGGGCGGCAGCCGGATGCAGGAGGGCATGCTCGCCCTCACCCAACTCCAGCGCGTGGCCCGCCAGTCCGCGCTCACCCGTGAGGCGGGCCTGCCGCAGATCGCCGTACTGCGGGACCCGACCACGGGCGGCGGCTGGGCCACCCTCGGCGCCGGCGCCGACGTGATCCTCGCCCTCCCCGACGCCCAGGTCGGCTTCGCCGGCTCCCGAGTCCGCCCACCCGACACCGACCCCACCGCATACACGGCCCAGGCCCAGGTGACAGCGGGCGCGGCCGACGCGGTGGTGCCTCCGGCGGAGCTGCGGGGGGTACTGGGTCTGTGGCTGCGGCTGCTGACGGACGGGACGGGGACGACGGGGCGGCCGACCGGGGCGACCGGGCGTCTCCCCGAGCCCGCCCCCGTGCCGGCCGCTCTCGGGGCCGTGGAGCTGCCCCGGACCGGCTGGGGCGCTGTTCAGCGGGCCCGGGACGGTGGGCGGCCCCGGGCGCGGGCCTATTTGGACGCCTACTTCAGCCGTCGGGTCGGCCTTTCCGGCGACCGTTGCGGTGGGACCGACGCCGAGGGCATGCGGTGCGGCTTCGGTGAGCGGGACGGTCGTACCGTCGCGTATGCCGCTCAGACGGGAACCGCCACCCGGCCCGCCGGGTACCGGACCGCCGCCCGGCTGGTCCGGCTGGCGGACCGGCTGGGCATACCGGTGCTGACGCTGGTGGACACGCCGGGCGCTGCCAACGACGCCGAGGCCGAGCGGCAGGGCGCGGGCGCGGCGATCGCGGACCTGTTCGGCGCGGTGGCCGCCGCCCGCACCCCGGTCACCACCCTGGTCATCGGCGAGGGCGGTTCGGGCGGCGCGCTCGCGCTGGCCGCGCCCGGCAACACCTGGGCCACCCCGGACAGTTACTTCTCGGTCATCGCCCCGGAACTGGCGGCCGCGATCCTCAAACGCCCCCCGGAGGAGATCGAGGCGACGGCCGAGCAACTGCGCATCCGCCCGCAGGACCTGCTGGAGCTGGGCGTGATCCGGGGCATCGCGCGTCACCTCTGAGTCGCCCGTGCCGCAAGGGCGTTGGGCGGGAGCGGCGGGTTGGCGCCCCGGCTCGTTTCCGCCGACAATGGGGCGTCGAGGAACGAGAGTCACGGGGGGCGGGCACGCCATGGGCAGGTTGGTGGAGTTCACGACGCAGGACGGCGCGGTCGTCGTCGTGGAGACGGCGGACGGCGTGGGCGGGTCCCGTCTGGTCTCCCGCGGCGAGGACCCGGCGGAGCGGATCACCGGCACCTTCGAGTCCGCCCTGGACGGTGTGCGTTCGGCGGCCCAGTCCGCGCTGCGGGTCTTCCGCGACGGCGCGCTGCGGCCGGACTCGGTGGAGCTGGAGTTCGGTGTGAAGCTGGGCGCGGAGGCCGGCGCCGTCATCGCCAAGGGGACGGCGGAGGGGCAGCTGGTGGTCCGGCTCAGCTGGTCGTCGGAGCAGCAGGCACCGGATCCGGCTCCGGCCGGCGCGGAGATTACCGCGCGATCCTGACTTCGCCGGGGAGGCGGCGGACGAATACCCCCGTTCGGCCGCACCCCGCCCGGCCCCCTCCAGAAGGCGCCCGCCCCCGTGTCCCCCGCAGGATGCACAGGAGGGAAGCCCAGCGCACTCGGGAGGATCTGCCGTGACCGTCGATCTGGAGCAGTTGCGCCGCTGCCACTTCGCCGTCGACCTGGGGGCGGCCCGCACCCGGGTCTACGTCAAGGGCGTGGGACTGGCCGTCGACGAGCCGTCGGTCGCCGCGGTGAACACCCGTACCGGCGCCCTGATCGCGGTGGGCGAGTTCGCGGAGAAGATGACGGGACGCACGCCGCACTACATCCGGGTCGTACGGCCCGTCTCCGGAGGCACGGTCGTCGACATCGAGATGGCCCAGCGCATGCTGCGCCACCTGCTCGGCGACAAGACGCGCCGCTCCCTGCGCCGGAAGCCCCGGCTGCGGGCGGCGGCCTGCACGCCGCACGACGCCGACCCGCTGGCCCAGCGCGCGACCATCGAGACCCTGGTCGGGCTCGGTGCGCGGCGCGTGGAGCTCGTCGACACCCTCATCGCCGCCGCCGTGGGGTGCGGGCTGCCCGTGGACCAGCCCGAGGCCACCATGATCATGATGTGCGGGGCCGCCGCCACCCAGGTCGCCGTCCTCTCCCTCGGGTCGATCGTCACCGCCGCCCGGATCCCCGTGGGCGGTGAGGCCGTCGACCACGCGATCGTGCAGCACCTGCGCCACCGGCACGCGCTGATGCTGCCCAGCCAGTCCGTCCGGCCGCTCCAGCTCGCCCTGTCCGGCAACGGCCTGAGCGCGCACGGCCCGTCGTCCACCGAGATCCACGGGCTGGACGTGGTCACGGGCCTGGCCCGGAGCGTGCTGGTGGACACCGCCGCCGTACGCGATGTCATCCAGACCCCGCTGACCGCCGTCCTGGACGGCATCGGCAGGGTGCTGCGGGACTGCCCGCCCGACCTGGTGGCCGACCTCGCCGACCGCGGGATCATGATGGTGGGCGGCTCCGCGCTGCTCCCCGGCCTGGACCAGATGCTGATCCGGGCGACGGGCATGCCGGTGCGCATCGCCGAACGCCCCGACGTGTGCGCCGTCCAGGGCATCGGCGCCATGCTGGAGGGCCGGATCGAGCCGCTGGCCCTGGGTCCGCTGGCCGCCTGAGAGCCTCAGCCGGAGGACGTCACCGGGCCAGGTAGCAGCGGACCGTGGTCCCGTCCTCCCCCGTGTGCAGCCGCACCAGGTCGGAGACCAGGTTGACCAGCAGCAGGCCACGGCCGCCGCGCTGGTCCCGGCTCGCGGGCCGGCGGCCGGCCAGCGGGTCGGTCAGCCGCCCCTTGTCGCGCACCTCGCAGACCACGTACCCGTCCTCGGCCCACACCCGCAGCCGGCCCGAACCGCCGCCGTGCACCACGCTGTTGGTGGTGAGCTCGGCCGTGATCAGTGCCAGGTCCTCCAGGCGGATGCCGGTGAGGCCGAGCCGGGCGCCCTCGGCGGTGGCGGTGTGCCGGGCCTGGGAGAGGGTCTCGGCGTGGAAGTCCAGGGCCAGCCCGTCGGGGACGGCGGCCAGCGGCTCGTTGTAGCGGGCGACGACGGCGAAGGGGGCGTACGCGTCGCTGGCCCGCTGCTCGGCGGCGCCGGCCGGGATGACGGTCGGGTGGGTGGCGTACGCGTCGGCGAGGACCTGCTCGTCCAGGCGCACGGTGTCGTACGGACACAGGATGGTGACCTCGCGGCCCTGGAACGCCGCGTTGATCAGCGCCTCGTGCTGGACGCAGGCCGGGTACTCGGTCGCGCTGCGGCCCGCCCAGATCGGCTCGCCGATGATCTGCACCCGTCGGCCGGGCGGCTGGGCGTCGGCGAAGGCCCGCAGCACCCCGGGGATGATCCTGCCGGGGTTGCGCCCGGCCTCCCGCATGTCCAGCCACCGCACGGACTCGCCGTCGGTGCCCAACTCGCCCTGGATCAGCCGCAGGTTCTCGCCCGGCACCGCCACCGCGACCGGATCGCCGGCGGCGAGCGCGTCCCGGATGAAGGACACGGTGCCCGCGACGTATTCGGGCTCGTCCGCGTAGAACAGCGCGGGGTGCACGAAGGGTTCGGCCACGGCGCTCATGACTTCGCCACCTCGATCGTCCGGAGGCCGGGCCAGAAGAGTTCCAGGATGCGGGGCAGCGCGGGTGGCGGCCGGTCGACGACGATCCGGTGGCCGTCCCGGAGCCGCTGGGCGGCGCCCGCGAGCGCGTCGACGCCCGCGACGTCCATGAACGTCACCGCGGAGAGCTCCAAGTAATACACATCCTCGTCCTCGCGAACAGCCTGCTCCAGCGCGCGTTCCCAGATCCCGCGCGTGGCCAGACTGACCTCGCCCACCGCCTGTACGCCGGCCCGCCCGGGCAACGGACGGACTTTCAGCTGCGGCGCCTGTGCCGCCGGCGCGGCGGCTCCCGGCGGGGCGTACCGCGCGGGCTCGGGGATGCTCACGCCGTCTCCTCGGTGTTCAGGGCCACGGGTGCCCAGTATGCGTCGTCGCCACCCCTCCAGTCCCGCGGGCCTCCGGGATTTACCGTTTCCATCCCTTTCTTCCGCTCTCGCCGGGGTGTAGCCCGCCGGGCAAGGGGCAGGCGAACGGCGAGCCGCGCCGGGCCCCCGCGGAGTCTCGTCCGCGGTCTTCGGGCCCGGAGCCCGGTGACGTGGTGCGGCACACGCGCCACGCGCCGCAACGAAGACTGTCGGGGACCAACAAGGCGGACACATGACCTCAGTGGCACACGCACCTCTTTCCGGGCGGCTGAACACCCTGGTCATCGATTGCCGCGTGGCGGGGGGCCGGGCGCTGCTCACCCCGCGCGGCGAGCTCGTCCACGGCTGCGCGGACACCCTCGCCAGAACACTGGCGGCCCTGCCGGCGGGCGTACGCCGGGTGGAGCTGGACATGGCGGGGGTGGACTTCATGGACACGGCCGGGCTGGAGTTCCTGGACCTGCTGAACGCGTACGGCCGCCACCACGGCATCCCGGCCTCGGCGACCGCCTGGAACGGCCAGCCGCGCCGGATCCTGGAACTCGCCGCCCTGGACACCGCGGACCCGCTGCGCACCACGCTCCAGCCATCGGAACCGAAGCCACCCGCCTCCGCTCCCGGTCCGTCCGCGGTGGCGCTGGAACGCGCGGAGCGGCTGCGTCTCCTACAGGAGGAGATAGGCCAGCTGCGCCGGGCGATCGTCTCCCGTCCGGTGATCGACCAGGCCCGGGGCATCCTCATGGCCACCCACGCCTGCACCTCCGACCAGGCGTGGGACATCCTGCGGGAGGCCTCCCAGCGGTCCAACACCAAGCTGCACGCCGTCGCGGCGGCGGTCACCGCCAGCGCCGCGGCCGGCGGTCCGCCCCTCCCGGCGGAGCTGCGCGGCGCCCTGCGCACGGCGGTCCTCCACCATGCCCCCGCGACCGCCGAGACCGCCGACGAGTGATCGATGCTCAGTACGGCAGGATCCGCCCCGATGGCGTCCTGCGGTCGATCTCCTGGCCCCGGGGCGCCGCGGGCCGACGGCTGACACGAACACGGATCCGGCGGTCCATGACGCCCTCCTCATGTCTCGTACTGTCTCTGAGTGCTGTCTCGAAGTACTGCCCCGAACCACTGCGTCGAACCTGCCCCTTCAGCGTCGCCCTAGCGCCCGCCGGGCACATCGCCCGTACGGGGGCACCTGTTCTGGCTCCCGGGAGTGAGCCGAGCGGGTCCGGCTACTCCCCTGGGAGGATGCGGCCGCCGGTGAGCAGCTGCGGGGAGAGGTTCTTGAGCGTGGTGTCGGCCCAGCGGATCTGCCGGAGGGTTTGGGGGTGGCAGGAGGAGACCAGTTCGAGGAGCCGGGTGTCCCTGGTGGCCTGTGCCACCTGGGCGAGCATCTCCCAGTAGAGGGAGTTGCCGGAGGCGGCGAGGTAGAGGTCGCGCAGGTCGTGCAGGAGCAGCAGTCCGGTCTCGGGGCGGCGCGCGAGGGTGCCGGCGGCCGCTTCGCGCAGGGCGGCCATGACGCCGTACGGCAGCTGGTCGGGCGGTCTCGACAGGTCCAGGCCGTAGTGGTGGCCGGTCTCGGCGAGCCGGCCGGCGTGCTCGTGGGACCAGCGGGCGAGGTCGATCGCGACGTGGTGGACCTCGTGCTCGGTGCGATGCCGTTCGGCCGTGGCCAGCAGCTCCTTCTCCAGTCTGCGCTCGCCGTGGTGCAGCGCCCGCAGGGTGAGGGTGAGGCCGTTCACGGGCCGCTCCCTTCGCGGTCGGCGACGACGTGGGTGGCGTGCGCCTGCGGTCCGCCGGCCGTCGGCGGGACGCCGTCCGCGCGGGCCGGGGCGGAGGCCGTGGTGGTGGGGGCGGGTGCGGGCGTGCCGTCACCGCGCGCGAACAGGCGGACGGAGGCGGCGGCCGTCTTGAACAGCGGCTGCTTGGAGACCGGGTCCCAGTCGGTGATCGTGGTCTCGTTGGCGGCCCGGCCGGTGACGGGGTCCGGCGGCCGGTGGCCCTTGGGGGTGTCCCAGTAGCCGTAGTGGAAGGGCAGGAACACCATGCCGTCCCGCATGGCGGTGACGCGCAGCCGGGCGCGGACCGCGCCGCGGGGCGTGGCCACCTCCACCAGGTCGCCCTCCGCCAGCCCCCGGGCAGCGGCTTCCCCGGCGGACAGTTCGGCCCACATCTGCGGGGCGGCCCCGTTGAGTTGGGGGACGCGGCCGGTCTTGGTGCGGGTGTGGAAGTGGTAGAGCGTACGTCCGGTGGTGAGCTGCAGCGGGTACTCGGGCGTGGTGTCCTCGTGCGGGAGCAGGTACTCGGCGGCCTTGACGACCGCCTTGCCGTCGGGGTTGAGGGACCGGTACTCCACCGGTTCGACGGTGGCCCCGGTGACCAGGTCCTTGCCGTAGCTCTCGCACCTGTCCGGGTGGGCCCAGGTGACGCCGTCGGTGTAGAGGCGCTCGGTGCCGTCGGGGGCCCGCTCGGTGCAGGGCCACTGGATGCCGGAACCTCCCCGCAACCGGTCGTAGCTCAGACCGGTGTAGTCGCAGGGCCGTCCGGCGCTGCACCGCTGCCACGCCGCGAACGCCGACTCCGGGTCCCTCCAGGTGACCAGCGGCCCGCCGTCCTGGTCGCGGAAGTCCATCCTGGCGGCGTAGTCGAGCAGGATGTCCAGGTCGGGCCGGGCCTCGCCGGGTGGCTCGACCGCCTTCTCGGACAGGTGCACGGTGCGGTCGGCGTTGGTGAAGGTGCCGGTCTTCTCGCCCCAGGTGGCCGCGGGCAGCACCACGTCGGCGAGCTGCGCCGTCTCCGTGAGGAACAGGTCCTGTACGACGGTGAACAGCCGCTCCTGGGAGAGGACGGACCGGATGCGGGCCAGCTCGGGCAGGGAGACGGCCGGGTTGGTGCCGGTGATCCACAGCATGCGCAGGGAGCCCTGCTCGGCGTAGCGGAACATCTGCAGGGCGTGGGTAGGCGGCGCGTAGTGCGGGATGGTCTCGGGGGTGACGTTCCACAGCCGGGCGAGCTCGGCGACGTGCTCGTCGTTCTGCCAGTTCCTGAAGCCCGGCAGGTCTCCGTCGGCGCCGCACTCGCGGGTGTTCTGCGCGGTGGGCTGGCCGTTCATCTGGAGCAGCCCGGCGCCCGGCCGGCCCAGCATGCCGCGGATCAGGTGCAGGTTGTTGACCTGGACGGCCGCGGCGGTGGCCTGGTGCGACTGGTAGACGCCCTGCAGCACGGTCGACAGCAGCCGCTCGGCGCCGCCGAGGATCTCGGCGGCCTCCTCGATGGCGGCGGCCGGTACGTCGCAGACGCGCGCGGCCCAGGCCGGGGTGCAGTCGCCGACCCGGGCGGCGAGTTCCTCGTACCCGACGGTGTGCGCCCGGACGTACTCGTGATCGACCCGGTCGGTGCGGATGATCTCGTGGAGCAGGGCGTTGAGCAGCGCGACATTGGTGCCGGCGCGGGGTGCTAGATGCACGGCGGCCCGGCGGGCCACGGGGGTGGGCCGCGGGTCGACGCAGATCAGCCGCGGCGGCCGTGCCCCCTCCAGACGGTCCAGGACGCGCATCCACAGCACGGGCTGCGTCTCGGCCATGTTGTGCCCGAACAGGGCGATGACGTCGGCGTGGTCCACGTCCGTGTAGGAACCGGGCTGTCCGTCGCTCCCGAACGTCTCCTTCAGCGCCTCCGCGGCGGTCGCGGTGCACAGCCGGGTGTTGCCGTCGAGGTGAGGGGTGCCGATGCCCGCGCGGGCGATGACGGCGAGGGTGTAGTACTCCTCCAGGAACAGCTGCCCGGTGGTGTAGAAGCCGATCGCGCCGGGCCCGTGCCGCTCCAGCAGGTCTTCGGTACGGCTCACGACCCGCCCCATGGCGTGTCCCCAGTCGCACTCCACCAGCCGGCCGCGCTCCCGCACCAGCGGCCGGGTCAGCCGGTCCGGCGAACCGCCCGCCTGCCACCCGAACAGGTCCTTGGGCCCGAGCCGCCCCCGGTTCACCCGGTCCGCCGCCCGCCCCCGTACCCCGACGATCCGCCCGCCTCGCACCGCGATGTCCATGGCGTCCCCGTTGGAGTGCAACAGCGACGCGGCCCGCACCCACCGTTCCACGTCGTCCTCGCCGACCCCGGCCGCCAGATGCGTGTCGATCCGCACGGGCCACTCCCCGCCCGCCCGATAGGGCGTACGCACCCCCCAGGGCTCCGCGATCCGGTCCACCGAGCCTTTCATGGCGCACCTCCCAGCCGGCTCTTCGACGCACCGGGTACCCGATGTCCGAACGGCCGACGCGTGCACCCCCAGCCGATGCATAATCGATCAGGTATATTGATATACGCTCCTGTATACATGAAGGAGGGGCATGAGCCGGACCGTGATCGATCTCGACGACGACGCCCTCGAAGCGGCCGCCCAGGAACTCGGCACCACCACCAAGCGGGACACCATCAACACCGCCCTGCGGGAGGTGACCGCCCGCTACCGACGGCTGCGCGCTCTGGAGGAAGCGCGGCAACTGGTCGCCGACGGCGCGTTGGACATGGAGATCCTCCTGAACAAGAGCAAGTACCGGGGTTGACCAGTGCCCGTCGCCGACTACCTCATCGACACCTCGGCGCTCGCGCGCGTACTGCTCGGCCGGACAACGGCCGACTGGGACGACAGGATCACCGCGGGGCTCGTCGCAATCTGTGACGTCACGGAGTTGGAAGTCCTCTACTCCGCACGCTCCATCGCGGACCGAGAGCGCATTCGGGAAGCTCTCGACCGCCACTACGCGTGGTGCCCCATGCCCGACGGCGTCTACCGGCGCGCCCGCGTCGTGCAGGAGCAACTCACCGCCAAGGGCGAACACCGCAGCGCGGGAACCGTCGACCTCCTTGTGGCAGCGGCGGCCGAAGAGGCGGGGCTCGTCCTACTCCATCACGACCGTGACTTTGAAACCATCGCCCGCACAACCGGGCAACCGGTCCACATGATTAACCTCAAGGCTTGAGGGACACCACCTCAGCCGAAACCGGCGAATTCCTCACGCAGTCGCGGCAATACGCTTCACCTTTTCGGGAGCCGAGCGACCTTTTCGCAGGTCAGCCACCTGATCACAGCGTAGCCCGCAGATGCTCCGAACGGGGCGTGCTAGTACTCCACCGGGATTCCACCATTGCCGCTCGGCCTTGCACGCCTACTCACAGCGGACCAACCCACAAGCGGACAGCAGGGGTTCCCCGGTTCCTGCCGCGGTTGCCGTCAGCTCACGAGTGCTGCCCCCTTGGTTCGTTCGATCAGTACGCGGCTGCTCAGTGCGGTTTGTAGCTGTTCGTCAAGGAGTGTGACGGCCGGGTCGACCGGCCGTCAGTCGTCACAAGTCACGCTGGCCGCCACGCCGCTCATCCGGTGATCCCCTCGGTCCTCACCAATTCCGCGGTGGCCTGCCGGGTGGCGCACGCGAACGGGGCGCCGCCCAGGCTGACGTCGCACGGTATCCGCAACCTTTGGGCAGGACTACGCTGTGGGGTGAGGCCCCAGTCCCCGGCATCGAAGCTGTGTCCCGCTCCCGGGGAGGCCCGCCGTGTTCGTCCTGCTCCTCATCCTCATCGTGGTCCTGTTCGGCTTCGGCTTCCTCGATCCCCTCTGGTGGGTGGCCGCGGCGGTGCTGGTCTACGGCGTCACCCGCCACGGCCGCGGTCGCGGCAGAGGCCGCAGCCGTAGCGGCGGTTCCGACCTCGGGGATTACCGGGACTACCGGGAGCGCCGGGACCGTCGCGAACGCTGGGACCGTCGCTACAGCCGCCAGAACCGGGCGCGCTGGCGGCGCGAGGACCGTCGAGACCACGAACACCACAGGTGACCGTGAAGTGGACCGGCAGCCACGGCTTCCGGGACGGCTCACGCCAGGCCGGACACGTCGCGATCGCCAAGGAGTCCATGCCTGCGGCGGGCGCTGGGCGGGCGCGCGGTCATCGACCAGGCCCGCGGCATGCTGATGGTCCTGACCCTCTGCCGCCGCGGGGCGGCCAGGATGCTTCTGGTGGATGTCTCACGGCAGTGCGACGCCGGACTTCCGGAGGTGGCCGCGGCCCTGGTCGCCGCCTGGGAAGGCAAGCCGCTCCCGGAGCACACGCAGCGGGCAATGTGACGTACGCTGCGGCGATTTCACGCAGAAAACCAGGGGTGCGACTCGCGACCCTCGGGCCAGTCGCCCGGGTAGGGAGAGGCCATGATTCACGCAGCCGACGTCCGAGAATGGCGCAACCGCGATGTCCTCGACACCGAGTCGCACAAGATCGGCGTCCTGGAGGCCTCTATGTGGACACCATCACCGACGAGCCGGCCATGGCCACGGTACGGACCGGCCTGCCCACCCGGCACCGCCTGGTCTTCGTCCCCCTCGAGGACGCGATCGCCGGACCCGACTATCTCAAGGTCGGCTGTGTCAGAACGCTGGTGAAGCAGGCCCCTTCGATCGGCACCGACGACGTCCTGCCCGCCGAACAGGCGGAAGCGATCTTCAAACACTACGGACTGCCCTACCAGCCCGGTGCGGCCGACGAACGGCAACTGACGCGCCGCTGACCACCTACGGACAGGATGACTGCCCTGTGAGGTACGCACCATGCACCAGGTGACCACGCCCCGTGAAGAACAGCGACCGTTGAGAACTGTGCCTCCAGCGGGGGACGCGGCTTTGCTGGCCGAGGTCCTCGAACTACGCGCCAGAAACGAGCAGTTGGGGCGGGCACTGGCCAGCCGTGCGGTGATCGACCAGGCGCGCGGCATGGTGATGGCCCTGGCACGGCGAACCTGTCCCTCCTGAGCGGGACACCAGTCGATGCGGGCCGCGTCCCTTGGAAGGTCGTGGAACCGGCAGTGCGGCTGTGACAACGACTCCGGCGCAAACACGCCGGAGTCGCCCTTCCGGGCGGCTGCACGTGAGAGTGAGCCAACCCACTGTCCATGGTACTGCGGCTGGTGCGGCTTGCACTTCTCCGCCTCTGTGCCCGCGCCCGTCAGCCGATCCAAGCCCCACGACGCCGGGACCCGTCCGGCACCGAGTGACGCAGGACGCGGCTCCACATGGACGCGTACTGGCGCCACAGCGGCCCGCTCACGTACGTGATCCCGTGCCGGGCGCAGATCTCACGCACCCTTGGCGCGAGTTCGGCGTAGCGGTTGCTGGGCAGGTCGGGGAAGAGGTGGTGCTCGATCTGGTGGCTCAGGTTGCCGGTGAGGACGTGGAGGAGGGAACCGCCCTCGATGTTCGCCGAGCCCTGGATCTGGCGCAGGTACCACTGGCCGCGGGTCTCGCCGTCCAGCTGTTCCTCCTCGTACGAGAAGGTCAGGACGTCGCCCGGGAAGTGACCGCAGAAGATCACGGTGTGCGCCCAGATGTTGCGAAGCCCGTTCGCGGTGACGTTGCCGGCCAGGCAGGGCAGCGCGGACGGGCCCGCGAGCAAGGGAAAGAGGACGTAGTCCTTGGCCGCCTGGCGCACGGCCTTGCTGGCCAGGCCGGCCAGGTCGCCCAGGAGGGCCCGCACGCTCTTGCGGCCGGACGGGACGGCCTCCGCCTCCAGGTCGTAGAGGGCGATTCCCCACTCGAAGACGGGGGCGAGCAGCGCGGTGTACAGCGGCTGGAGGAGGTGGACCGGATGCCAGGGCTGGTCCGGGCTCATGCGCAGGATCGTGTAGCCGAGGTCCCGGTCGCGGCCGACGACGTTGGTGTAGGTGTGGTGCAGGTGGTTGTGGGTGTGTTTCCAGGCGTCGGCGGGGGTGAGGAAGTCCCACTCCCAGGTGGTGGAGTGGATCGCCGGGTCGCCCATCCAGTCCCACTGGCCGTGCAGGATGTTGTGGCCCAGCTCCATGTTCTCCAGGATCTTGGCGGTGGTCAGCATCGCGGTGCCCGCGAGCCAGGCGGGCGGAAAGAGGGATACGGCGAGGGCGGCGCGACCGCCGGTCTCCAGGCCGCGCTGGGCGGCGATCACCGTACGGATGTAGCGGGCGTCCTCCGCGCCGCGCGCCGCGATGATCTCGGCGCGAATCCGGTCGAGCTCCTCGCCGAGCAGCTCCGTGTGGTCTTCGAGCGGCTCAAAGGGTATGACGAGTACGGCAGTTGTGGACATCACAGGCCTCCTTGAGGGGCCTAGAGGGCGAGGGTGAGCGGACCTGCTGCTCCGTTGACGCAGGTCTGGATCAACGCACCCGGTTCACCGTGCAGTTCACCGGTCCGCAGATCGCGGACGCGGCCGTGGACCAGCGGGACGAGGCAGCCGAAGCAGATCCCCCGGCGGCAGCCGTACGGCATCGCCACACCCGCCGCCTCCCCGGTCTCCAGCAGGGGCATGGACGCGGACGCGTCGGCCTCGATGCCGCTGCGCTCGAACCGGACCCGGCCGCCGGAGGCAGCTGAGTCCTGCGGCCGCACGGGCGTCAGCCGGAATCGCTCCACGCGCAGCCGCTCACCGGCGCCGGCCGCCGCGTAATGCCTCTCCAGTGCGTCGAGCAGTCCGTCCGGACCGCAGGCCCAGGTCTCCCGGTCGTGCCAGTCCGGGCAGAGCACGCCCATGTGCTCGGGGACCAGCCGGCCCGCGGTACGGGTGTACCGCGCGTGGACGCTCAGCCAGGGCAACCGGGCCGCCAGCCCGGCCAGTTCGGCCCGGAAGAGGAACTCGTCCGGGCCGGGTGCGCTGTGCAGGACTACGACGTCGGGGGCGGGCCCGGAGAAGCGGCGGCCCGCAAGGGCGCGCAGTATCCCCGCCACCGGGGTGATGCCGCTGCCCGCCGTCACCATCAGCATCCGCGGCGGCAGCGGATCCTCTGGCAGCGTGAACTCGCCCCGCGCCGGGCCGAGTCGGAGCACGGTGCCGGGACCGGTCCGGTGCACGAGGTGCGGGGAGACCCGGCCGCCGGGTTGCTCCTGGACCGTGATGGTCAGTGTCCGGCCCGGCGCTTCGGGGGGTGAGGTGATCGAGTACGTACGCCAGTGCCGTACGCCGTCGATCTCCACCCCCACCGGCAGGTACTGTCCGGGCCTGTGTGCCGCCCAGCCGCGCCCTGGACGGATCTCCAGCGTGGCCGCCCCGGCGCACTCCGGCCGCACGGCGATCACCCGGCCCGAGGGATGGCGGGCGGACAGCAGCGGGTCGACCAGGCCCAGGTAGTCGTCCGGAGCGAGGGGACTCGCAAGAGGGCTCACGAGAGCACCGGTGATCCGGCCCGCCGCCGTCGGCACACGGCCGCCGCTCCACTCGGCGAGCCTGTCGGCGAGACCCACGAGAGCGGCGAAGAAGACGGCCGTCGTACCGGAAGCGGCCGACGGCATCGCCGGGATCGACGCGCGCGGAACCGGCATGGGGGAACCCTTCTCTCGCACAGGGCACGCAGGGGCAGGGCGCGTCGGACACGTCGGGCGCATCCCCGCATCATGTACTCGGGATCGCCTCGGTCACGTACATCGGCCCCCGGGTGGCGGGCCTCAGCCGGCGTCCCGCCAGAGAACCACAACGACACGGCCCGTGGCGGACGCGGAACCAGATTCCGCCACCTCACCCGCCCCTCCTTCCACTCGCGCCGGGCGACAGGGGCGATCCCGCCCGGCGCACGCGGAAGGACCTCGGAAGCAAGGCGTACACATTCCGCACCCGTCCACGGCACCATGGCCGAATCCCGTTTGAGCGCACGCCGGGTCAGTGCCCGTGCGGCCCGACACACCCCGGGCTCCCCGGCGCTGGGCGCAACCTGTGCCTCGGTCTGCGCTGCGGTGTCCGGGGCGGGGAGCGGAAAAGACAGGCTGGTGTGCGCGGTGCCCGAGGCTCCGGAGGGTGCCGTGGCGGGTGTTGCCGAGGTCGCGCTGAGGGCGAGGAGCGCGACGTCGTCGGCGGGTCCCGCGGGGAAGGTGTCCAGCAGCAAGGTGAGGTCGCTGATGATCGCGGCGGCGCCGAGGGCCCGGTGGCGGCATGGTGGGTGAGGGGGCGGTCAAGCCACGCTCGCCGAACCGGGCACCTTGGGAGGTACGGGCCTCGGTGAGTCCGTTGCTGTAGAGGAAGAGCATCTCGCCGGGCAGGAGTTGAACGGCCCGGGAGACGAAGTCCGCGTGGTGCAGGGCGCCGACGAGCATCCCTCCGGCCAGGCTCACCGGCTCGGTTCGGGCGACCGCCCGGTCGGGCCCGTCGCGGCGGGCGGGCCGCAGATGGTGGGCGGGGAGATGCCCGCCGCCGGCCAGGGTGAGGGCGAAACCGCCCGCGGGCTCGGGGCGAGGGTGCCGAAGACCAAGGTGCAGAGGCCACTGCCGTCGGACGATGCCGACAGCAGGGCGGAGTTCAGCGCCCGCAGTACGGCACACGGGTCGCGCTCCAGCAGGGCGGTGGAGCGCAGGGTATAGCGGATCAGCGAGGTGAGCGCGGCTGCCGGTGCGCCCCGGCCACTGACGTCACCGAGGAAGAACGCCCACCGCCCGGCGCCGAGCGGAAAGACGTCGTAGAAGTCGCCGCGGATGTCGTGGACCGAGGCGGTGGTGTAGTGGCAGACGGCCTCCAGGCCCGGCACCTCCGGCAGTGCCGGGGGCAGCAGGGTGCGCTGCAGGGTGGAGGTGTACGCGGCGATCTCCGACCGGTCCCGCTCGGCGCGCTCCCGTGCCGCGTGCTCGACCTCCACCAGTTCCCGTTCGACACGGAGCATGCGCAGCGCGGACAACCGCAGCTCCAGTTCGTCCATCACGAGCGCGGCCAGGTCGGTCAGGGCGGTGGCCTGGTCCGGTGTGATGCGGCGCGGCCTGGTGTCCAGGACGTCCACGGTGCCCAGGCGGTGACCGTCGCTGGTGGTGATCGGGGCGGCGGCGTAGAAGCGCACCCGGGCCGGACCGGTCACCAGGGAGTGGGCGCGGGCGACCGGGTCGTCGAGTGTGTCGGGGACGACCAGAGGGCCGCCGGTGAGGATCGTCGAGGTGCACAGACCCGGGTCCCGGCCGATCTGCGTGACCCCCGCCAGACCGTACGCGGCCTTGAACCAGACCCGGTCGGTGTCCACGATCGTCACCGTGGCGGCCGGAGCGTCGAACAGGCGGGCGGCCAGCGCGGCGATCCGGTCGAAGGCACCGTCGGGCGGAGTGTCCAGGATGTCGTAACGACGCACCGCGGCGATCCGCCGCGCCTCCTGCTCCGGAGACAGATCCACCCGCTCCTCCACGCCTCGGTACGCGCCGTGTCCGGCCGCTGCGGGCGGCTATTCGGGCCGTTGGGTCCGGTCGTTGTGGGCGAGGCCGTCCGGATGGTCCTCCGTGCGCTCGCCAAGAGGAAGAACCAGTACGCTCAAAGCCGTTGGGCCAGGTAGGCGGTGGATCTGCCCCGCCTCCTGCCAGCCCCAGTCCCTGAAGGCGGCACAGGCCGAGCGGGCGGACCGATCCACCAAGGTGACACCGAGCGAGGACTGGTGGTCGGCGAGCAGCCGCTCCTGGAGCCGGCGGGCGAGCCCGTGGGCGTGCCGGTGCGGATGGACGACGGTTTCGAGAATCGCGAAGACATGCCCGGATGCGGTCAGTTGCTCCAGGTTCTGCGGCATCAGCCCGTCGACCCCCTCCCACCAGGAGCCGTCGCGCGGCACGGGGATCCCTGAGACACAGCCGGTCAAGCCCACTGCCTCGGCGACCAGCATGTCGAATCCCGGCAGTTGTACATCGTGCTCCAGCCGGCGCAGGAACTCCTGCCGACCGCGGAACTCCTCGCCGGGCGGGGTGACGGACGACTCCACGTACAGATCCGCCAGGTCCTCCCGGAGGCCCTCGGCCTGCCAGCGGTTCAGCCGGCGCAGCCGCACCGTGTCCAGGAAGGGACGCTCTGAACCTTCGGGTTCGTGCGGGTACCGCGGGCTGCTCATGGGGCGCCTCGGTTCAGAAGACCAGGAGATGTACGGGAGTGCCATCGTGGCCGATGGGCGGTGCGGCGCCTGGGTCCGGGACGTCTGTACGCCAGCATAGCCCCGGATCGGCGCCGCGCCGGGGCCCGTTGGGGGCACGGGGCCACTGTGGCCCAGGCAGCTGGACGGTGAGTGTGCCGACCGGGTGTCGTCGCTCGCGTCGCCTTCCCCGTACGACCGCACGACCAGATGATGGCCGACCCCCGTGTTCCGAGGAGGACCGCCTGACGACGTCCCGGGTGCACGGGCGGCCCCTGCGAACGGCCCTGTTCCGCTTCGCCTGTATCTGCTCTAGGCTCCACGCAGGGAAGACGGGGCTGCGACCGTTTCAGTTACCAGCAGGTCTCCCCGTCCAGGCTCCCAGCCCCCGAGTCGGACCAGGCCCGGCCGGAGCCGCATCGCCGCAGTGCGCGGCTCCAGCCTCCGTCCTCCAGGCATTTCCAGACGGGGTGTTCCCACCATGTCCCGCCGCCACGGAGGACAGCGCGCGAGGACACGGTGGAGGGGGGCCTCCCATCCTCGCGCCACGTACGGCCGCCGCCGCAGTGCGGCGGCGGCCGTACGGACCGCGAACCCGGGTGCAGGGGCCGCGTGCGGCGCGGAGTGGGTCAGGATCCCAGACCGGGGAAGGGTTCGGAGTCGTCGATGAAGGCGCGGGCCAGGTCGGACAGGCGCCGGTTGTGCGCGCGGGCGTAACCACGCAGCGCGGTGAACGCCCGCTCCATGTCGATGCCCTGGCGTTCGGCAAGTTTGCCCTTGGCCTGTTCGATCAGTACGCGGCTGTTCAGCGCGGTCTGCAACTGCTCGTTCAGGACGCTGCTGCGCTGAGCGGTGCGTTGTTGCAGGAGGCTGATGGTGGCGACGTCGGCCAGGGCCTGGGCGATGTGCGTGGCGAGCGGGTCGAAGGGGCCGGGGGCCGCGCGGAAGAGGTTCAGAGCGCCCACGGTCTCCTCCCGCAGGCGCATGGGCAGCGCCTGGACCGCCCCGAAGCCGCTGCGGTGGGCCGCCGTGACGAAGCGCGGCCAGCGGTCGATCTCCCGGGTCAGGTCGGGGACGACCACGGGGGTGTCGGTGCGGAAGCACTCCAGGCAGGGGCCCTGGTCGTTCTGGAGCTGGAAGAGTTCCAGCAGCCGTACCTGTTCGTCGGAGGCGGCCATCACGCGGAGTTCGCCGTCGCGGTCCGCGAGCAGCACCCCGGCGGCACTCGCGCCGAGCAGCCCTACGCAGCGGTCGGTGAGCAGGCGCAGGAAATCGATGAGGTCGAAGTCGGCGACCAGGTTGTCCGCCAGCTCGACGAAGGTCTTGGCCAGGAGCTGCTGATTCATCGTGTCACCCTCGATGGAGACTATTCCCGCCGGGAAGGGGCGGGAAGTGCGGCACGTTTGTCGGAAGGCACCCGTACATCAGGGCTCCTCGTCGGTCCGTCTGGGTTCCGTGTCCGGGGAGAAGCGGAGCCGGCGGGCCACCACGTCGGCGGCCACGTCGGCGAGCCGGCGTCCCTGTAGGAAGGCGTAGGCGCGCAGCCGGACGAAGGCCTCGTCGATGCCGACGCCGAGCTGGACGGTGAGCATGCCGGTTGCCTGGTCGATCTCCGCCCGGTATTCACCCAGGTCCTCGAAGCCGCGGTCCGGCGACGGTCCGCCGGCCGGCGCGCCCGTCTCCTCGATCCGCGCATCGAGCAGGAGCAGCGTCGCGAGATCGGCGAAGGCCAGCGCGTCGGCCAGTTCCTCGGCGTCCAGCACGGTCGGCACGTCGGCGTACAGGTCCAGGACTCCCGGGCTGATCGCCCCCATCTGCAGAGGGAGCGCGAACACCGCGCGTGCCCCGGCCTCCAGGGCCGCATCCGCGAACACCATCCAACGGTCCTGCAGGTCACGGATGAGCAGATCGGGTGTCAGGACAGCCGAGCCGTGCAGGAAGGCGTCCACACAGGGCCCCTCACCCAGCGTGAGCTGGAGCTCTTCCAGTTGCTCGCTGATGTCGTCGGTGCTGCACAACGGATGGCTCGGCGCGGCCTTGGACATCGCCGACAGCCCGGCCCCGCCGACCGGCAGCGCGGCCACGGCCGCGGTGCACACGTCCGCCACACCGACCCGAACACCGCGCCGGGCCGCCTGCTCGGCCACCAGCACCTGAATGCGGGCCGAGCGGCTGTCGGACCTCATCCGGGCCACCGTGTCCAGGCACCGTGCGCAAGTCCCTCCAGCCGCGCCGCGGTTCGCTCCCGGACCGGAAGGACCAGCACCCGGAGCAGCGTGGCGCTGATCGGCCCCCAGATCTCTCCCACGTCCAGCCATCCCCAGGAACGGAGCGCAGTGATGACGAGGTGATCGGCCCGGTGCACCAAGGTGGCGCCGAGTGATGCCTGGTGGTCGGTCAGCAGCCGATCCTGCAACCGGCGGGCCACGTCATGCTCCTGGTTTCGCGGGTGCGGGCGGACCAGGATGTCGGTGATCGCGAAGAGTCCGCCCGACTCGGTGAGTTGCTCGATGCCGCGCGGCAGTGCTCCTTCGAAGTCGAGCCACCAGAAGCCGTCGCCGCGGACCGGAAATCCGAAAGCGCATCCCACCAGGCCGTCCGTCTCCGCGATCACCATGGCGAACCTCGGCCGACGGATCTCGGTGGTGAGACGGTTCAGAAAGTCCTGGCGGCCGGGAGGGCGGTACGGCTCACGGGGAGACGTCTCGCGGGAGTCCACGTACAGATCCGCGAGCTCCCCGCTCACGGCCTGCGCCTGCCAGCGGTTCACCCGACGCAACAGGACCGCGTCCATGGTGGCCGACTCACTGCCACGGGGCTCTCGTTGCTGCCCCCGCTCCGACGGGGCCGTCACCGCGCATCACCCGAGAGGACGGAGTCCAGCGGAACGGGCCGGTGTGGCGGGGCTTGGGTGGTCGGGGCTGGGACATCCCCGAGAGGAGGTGCCAGATGCCCGGGCGGAGGGCCGAGGAGCAGGAACCCGGAGCCGGTGAGGTCGAGTATCAGGCCCAGGGTCGGTGGCGGGTGGTGCAGTCGCAGGGTCCCACCGGCCTCGGCGGCCTTCTGCGCGGCGTACAGGAAGGCGTTGAGGCCGCTGCAGTCGCAGAAGGTGACGGGGGTGAGGTCGACATCGACGGTGCGAATGCCGTCGCTCAGGCACCGCGCCAGTGCCGTGCGGACCAGCGGGGCCGATTCCAGGTCGATCTCACCGGCCAGGGTGATCAGCGCCCCGTTCCGTCGATCACGGCGGTAGATGGTGAGCTGTGGGAAGGGCATGACGCCTCGGTTCAGAAGACCATCCGGCAGCGCACGCGGTGACGCCGGCATTCCCGGGCCTCCAGGCGCGCTCCTGACAGGGGCGTACGTTCGACGGAGACGGAGCAACGGCCGGCACGGCAGCCTGTGCGACAGGACAGCGGACCCACCCAGTTCCCTCCAGGGATGCGCCGGGTGACGGACGAAAGCTCCGCTCCCCGCAGCCATCTGTATCGAGCAACGACAAGCCGCCGGGGTCTGGGACGTCCGTACAGCAGCATAGCCCTCAACATGGTCCGGCGGACGGCCGGAAGCCGCCCGTTCCTCGTACCCGAGAGCGACGCCTCGACCCGGACACCGCCGGTGCATGTCGATCACCACATGCTGAAGGAGGAAGGGACGGGCCTGCGGCCTGAGAGCAGAGTGCCGACCGGCACCGGTTACCCGGCGCCGGGATCCTGCGTCGGCGCACCTGCACGGTGCCCTGGCCGGGCAAGGCCCGCCAGGGCACCGGATGCGCAGAGGACGCACCGTCATTCGATGAGGGCCGCCTCGAAGGAACCCCCGAGGTACCGGTCCCGGCTGTCGCGCCGTTGCAGCTTGCCGGTCGTCGTGAGCGGCAGCGTCCCCGGCTTGAGGAGGACGACATCGTGTACCTGGATGCGGTGTCCGGCATGGACCGCGCGCCTGATCTCCTGCTTGATCTCCTGGGCGGTCACTTGCTCACCGGTCTCGCCTCCGGCTGTCGTCTCGGCGAGCACGATGAGCCGTTCGTGTGCGCCGTCGTCGACCGACACCGCGCAGGTGCCGAACTCGCGGACTGCCGGGTGGCTGGCCTCAACGGTGGCCTCGATGTCCTGCGGGTAGTGGTTGGCACCGGCGATGATGATGACGTCCTTTGCCCGGCCGGTGATGAACAGCTCCCCGTTCAGCACGAATCCGAGGTCACCAGTACGGAGAAACCGCTCCCCCGGCTGGTCGGGAATGGACCCCATGAAGGTCTCGGCAGTCTCCTTGGGAGCGTTCAGATACCCCGTTGCGACGCTCGGGCCGGATACGAAGATCTCACCCACCTCGTCCTCCCCGCAGGGCTTGCCTGTCTCCACGTCGACGGCGATAGCCGTGCTCAACGGATGGATCGGGCCGCAGCCGACCAGCTCACGGCTGTCCTGTGCCGACGCGGCTGGGCGCACCTTTCCGGCGGCGAGCGACTCGGGGTCCAGCCGCAGGACTTCCGGGGCCTGGCCGACCGGTACGGCCGTGACCATCACTGTCGCCTCGGCGAGGCCGTACGCGGGGGACAGCGCCTCGCGCCGGAAGCCGGCCTCCGCGAATGCCGCGCTGAAGCGGTCGAGCGTGTCGGAGCGGACGGGCTCGCCTCCGACCAGCGCCATCTCCCAGCGGCTGAGGTCGAGTTCCCGGCGCTGAGCGTCCGTCACCCGGCGGACGCACAGGTCGTAGGCGAAGTTCGGTGCGCAGCTGTCCGCGCGTCCGAGCCGGGAGATGGCCCGCAGCCACGTGAGCGGACGCTGCACGAAGGTCATCGTCGGCAGCAGGGTGACATCCCGGCCGGAGAAGAGGGGGTCGAGGACATTGCAGATGAGGCCCATGTTGTGGTGCGGCGGCAGCCACGACACCGCCGACGGCCGGGGCAGCCCGGCGTCGTCGGCAGACCGGCGCGTATTGTCGTATATCAGCGACAGGTTGTTCAGCACATTGCCGTGACTGATCGCGACGCCTTTCGGCACACCGGTCGAGCCCGAGGAGTACTGCAGATAGGCGACCATCTCAGCGGCGGCCACCGGTGGGGTCCACTCCTGGGCCAGGTCCAGGCGTACCTCGTCGGTCGCCACCCGGTTGAGTTGGGCGAGCCCGTCGGCGTCGCTGAGGACGTGCTCCGCGGCGGCAAGCACGGGGCCGGTCGACAGGAACAGCGAGGGCTCGGAACTCGCGGCAATCGACTCCACCCGAGTCCATTTGGCATTGCTCCGCGTCCCGTCGAGCGGAGCCACCGGCACCGGGATCAGACCGGCATAGAGGCAGCCCAGGAAGGCGACGTGGAAGTCCAGTCCCGGCGGGTAACTCAGCAGCGCGCGGGCGCGCGCGGCAGGAACCTGCTGTCGCAGCGTCACGGCGACCGCCCGCGCCCGGCGGTCGAGTTCGGCCAGGGTCAGTGATTCTGATTCCTCGACACCGTCGCCCAGGAACACAAAGTTCTTCCGGTCGGGCTCGGCTGCCGCACGAGTGCGGCACAGGTCGATCAGCGTGAGCAGTGCGCCGTGCTCGCCGGCCACCGCCTCGGGCAGTCGGACACCGTGCTCGGGATTGGTTCGCATATGACCACTCCAAACGGAGGAAGAGGAAGAAGGCGGCGGACAGTTCGCGCGTCCCCTGCATGGAGCGAGGTTCAGACTGTCGCGAATGCCCGCGCCCGGTACCTGGACCGGCACTGTGCACGCTGCAACTTGCCGCTGGTGGTGAACGGCAGCGCACCGGCCTTGACCAGGAGGACGTCGTCGGCCCGGAGGCCGTGCCCGGCGAAGACGGCCTCCCGGACGGCTTCTTCGACCTCATCCGCCGCGTGGGTCGCGCGGGCACCTGGCGGAGTGTCCGGGACGGGGCCGGTCATGACGCGGTACCGGCTGTTGATCTCAGCCAGGACGACGAGGCGTGTGCGTCCGCCGTCCTCGGCGGTGAAGGCGCAGCAGCAGCCCTCCCGTATGGCGGGATGGCTTGCTGCCGCGGTCGCCTCGATGTCGTACGGGTAGTACTGCATGCCCTCCACGACGATGAGGTCGTCCACACGGCAGGTGACGAAGAGCTGACCGCCGTCCAGGAAGCCCAGGCTGCCGGTGCGCAGGAACCGGCGGCCCTCGTGGCCGCGCACGGTGGCGTTGAACGTACGCGCCGTCTCCTTCGGGGCGTTCCAGTACGCGGCACCGATACTCGGTCCGGACGCCAGGATCTCCCCTGTCTCGTCCGGGGCGCAGGGATCGCCGGTGGCCGGATCCACCACCGCGATGGTCATGGACGGGTGCACCTGGCCCAGGCCGACCAGCCGGCGCACCTCGTCCTCGCGACTGGCTCGCTGCACCTTGCCTTTCGCCAGCGCCACCGCGTCGAACCGGCGGATCACCGGTTCGGGCTCCACCGGCCCGCCGCTGAGCATGACAGTGGACTCGGCGATGCCGTAACTCGGGAAGAACGCCTCGCGGCGGAACCCGAACGGGGCGAGCATGGCACTGAACTGGTCAATCATCTCTGCACGCACCGGCTCGTCGCCGACCACCGCGATCCGCCAGGCGCTGAGATCGAGGGAACGCAACTGCTCCTCGGAGACGCGCCGCAGGCACAACTCGTACCCGAAACCGGGTGCTGAACTGATACCCGCCCCGCGGTCCGACATCGCGCGGAGCCAGTTGACCGGATGCTGGGTGAACGCCGAGGGCGGCATCAGTACGGCGTCGTACCCGACGTAGATCGGCTGCAGGACCCCGGTGATCAGTCCCATGTCGTGGAACACGGGCAGCCAGGACACAACAGGCGGCAGCCGGTCGAAGTCGTCCGTGGCGCGGGTACCGTTGGCCAAGATCAACGAGAGGTTGTGCAGAACGTTGCCATGGGTGAGCTCCACACCCCGGGGCGGACCGGTCGTGCCCGAGGTGTACTGCAGGTACGCGATCGTGTCCTCGCCGATGTCGGGGGCATTCCAGCCGTACGCGTCCGTCTCACTGATCTCGTCGGTCGCCACAGAGGTCGGCCGGCGTGGTGTGGAGATGTTCTTCAGCAACGCGTCGACACGGTTCAGCCTCGACCCGTTCGACAGCAGCACATCCGGTTGGCAGCTGTCGACGATTGACCGGAAGCGCGTATACCGGTCGTCGACACCGACGCGCAGCACCGGAGGAGCCGGCACCGCGATCAGGCCGGCGTACAGGCAGCCGAAGAAGGCGGACACGAAGTCCAGGCCGGGCGGGTAACTCAGCACGGCGCGGGCGCCCTGCGGGGCTTGCCTGCTCAGATGCGCCGCGATTGCCCTTGCCCGGGTGTCCAGTTGGGCGAGGGTGAGCGAGTCGGACTCTTCGAGGCCGTTCTCCAGGAAGGCGAACATCCGTCGATCCGGCTCCCTGGACGCGCGATACCTGCAGAGCTCGACCAAGGTCGTCGGCTCCGGTCGGGATTCTGTGACGGCATCCTCTGACATCGTGGTCCTCCTGTTCGACTCGGCCATTGGCATTGCCCCTGCCATTTCCCCGCTGGCCCGTCGGGACTTGATCACGTATCCAGCCATTGCTGTACGTGTGCGTCTTGGTGGTTCCACTCGAGGAGATGCTAGGTCGGCAGAGAAATATCGGGTATCCGCCGCGGGATGGGTCCATCCCCCTACCGGAGGCGAGCTTCGAGTAGGCCGGAAGACGGATGAAAGCCATCCTCCGGTCGCCGTCACGGTTCGGTCCGTCGGCCGTTACGGAAAGTGCCTCGTACTGGATACCGTCGTGACGACGGCCAGTGGACGACGAATGGCCCGTATCCAAGGGAGAACATTCCCCAGAAGGCTTCAGAAAGGGAACCTCGATGTCCTACGACGCATCTGACGACTACTTCTTGGGTTATCCGAAGCTCCCCGAACTCCCCGGTCTCCCCGGTCGCCCGGACGGGGAGGTCCTGGGTACGACCGGCGTGGTGGTCACCGGTTTGGGAATGACCACGCCGCTGGGCGGCAACGTCCACTCCACCTGGAAGGCGCTGCTCGCCGGCGAATCCCCGATCACCGTGCTCGACGAACCGTGGTCTCGCGATCTGCCCGTACGACTGGCAGGCCGGCTGAGTCAGGAACCGACCGAGGTACTGGACCGGGTCGAGGCCCGACGGATGGACCGCTGCCAGCAGATCGCGATGGTGGCCGCCCGGCAGGCATGGACCGACGCCGGCGCGCCCGAGGTGGCGCCGGAGCGGCTGGCCGTGGTGATCGGCACCGGTCTCGGCGGCGGAGGGACACTGGTCGACCAGCACGACCTGTCGTTGGCCAAGGGGCCGGGCCGCGTGTCGCCGTTCGCGGTGACGATGCTGATGCCCAACGGTTCGGCCGCCGCAGTCAGTCTGGCTCTCGGCGCGCGGGCCGGCGCCCACGCGCCGACCAGCGCCTGCGCCTCCGGAGCGGAGGCAATAGCCATGGGGCTCGCCTTACTGCGTGACGGGCGGGCCGATGTCGTTGTCGCCGGCGGCACCGAGGCATGCATCGGCCGGCTGTCCATGGCGGCTTTCGCCCGCATGGGAGCCCTGTCCGGCCGTCATGAGGACCCTCAGAACGCATCGCGGCCGTTCGACAGTGCCCGTGACGGCTTCGTCATGTCCGAGGGCGGCGGCGCCGTCGTGCTGGAGCGGACCCAGTTCGCGAAAGCTCGTGGCGCGCGGATGTATGCCACGCTCGCCGGTACAGGGATGAGCTCCGACGCGCACACCATGACATCTCCGTCAGCGGACGGTCAGATCAGTGCGATCCGCGAGGCCTTGCGCTCCGGCGGTCTCGGCCCGCAGGACATCGTTCACGTCAACGCCCACGCTCCCGGTACGCCCGTCGGTGACCGTATCGAGGCGGCGGCACTGCTGGAATCGCTCGGTCCGCATGCTCTTGTGACGGCGACCAAGTCGATCACCGGCCATCTCATAGGCGGGGCCGGCGCGATCGAGGCCATCTTCACGGTCCTGAGCGTCTTCACCGACGTGATTCCCGCGACCAGGAACCTCGACGACAAGGATCCCGAGGTGAAGGTGGAAATCGTCACGGGAACCCAGCAGCGCATCAGGGTCACCGCGGCCATCTCGAACTCCTTCGGTTTCGGCGGTCACAACGTGGTCCTCGCGTTCACCAAGCCCGCCTGACCACGGGCTTGGGACGGGCGGCAGGAGGACAGGGGGCGTACCGCGGCCTGTTTGGCCCGCGGTGGCGGGGGCGGGTGCACGAGACCGCTCCGCTGGGCCATCAGCGCCGCGTGCATCCGGTTCGGCAACTCGAGCTTGGCGAGGATGCGCGAGACGTGGGACTTCACGGTGGCGAGCGTGACATGCAGCTCGTGGGCGATCTCCTGGTTCGACCTGCCCATGGCTATACCGCAGAGAACTTGGGTCTCGCGGCCGCTCAGGCTCGCCAGGGCGACCGCGTGAGACCGCTCATGTGGCGGCGGCAGAATCTCGAACCGATCGATCAGCCGTCGGGTCATCGTGGGGCACAAGAAGGCCGCGCCGTCAGCAACCGCACGGACAGCTGAGATCAGCTCGTCCTGGCTGGCACTTTTGAGCAGAAAACCACGTGCGCCCGCCTTCAGCGACCCGAGCAGATGGCTGTCAAGGGCGTTGCTGGTCAGGACAATTATCCCCGGCGCGACTCCGGGTACTGCCGTCCCCAAGGGCCGGGCGAGTTTCCGGACAAATTCGCATTCGGCATCCACGAGGACGACCTGCGGTCGCCGCAGCTCGGCCATGCGTAATGCTTCCTCACCGACCCTCGTATCGGCGACCACCGTGATGTCCGGCTCCTCCCCGAGGGCCTGCCGGAATCCGCGGCGCACAAGATCCTCATTGTCGACCAGCATTACTTCCAACGTGCTGAAGTCGTCCATCATTCGCTCCTCCCGTGCAATTCGGAAGCCCCCGTTGCCTTCGGTAACCAGCAACCGGAACTGTGCGTTTCACTGGCTGTGCTCGAGAATGTTTTCCGGTGCAGCAGTCGCGCACGTGAGGACCGCGGGCCGCGCTGAGCGCTACAGACCGCGGTGGCTGATAACGCGTGCGCCCCCTGGCCCGCACGCACATCCCGACTAGGCTGAATGGGAGCCTACGGCGGGATCCGCCGCATCGATCCCTTCCGATGCTAGGGGGATTGGCAGTGCTGGTTCCAGGCAATGGCGGCCATGCTGTTGGCCGCTCCGGCCACAGGGCGGCGGCCGAGGAAGTCTCCACAGCTCCACGGCTGTTCAACCGAGGCATCGCAGGTGTGCGCGCGATGGTGGACGTGGGCGTCGAGCGTGGAGTGCCCGTACCGGTATGCCTCGACGGCAGTGGTGTGGACGAGAACGCTCTTGCCGACGATGCCGCACATGTCCGGGCCTGGCAGGAGCTCACTGTGGCGCAGAACCTGGTCCGCGCCACGGGCGACGCTCCCGGCCTGGGACTCGAGGTCGGCAGCCGGATTCCGCTGCGTACGTACAGCGTGTTGGGCTTCGCACTACTCGCCAGCCCGACGCTGCGCGAGGCCGCGGCTGTGGGACTGCGCTACCTGGAACTCACCTTCGCCATGGTCGGGATCCACCTTCAGGAGGACGGAAACGAGGTCCGTCTCGTCCTTGACGACGGGCTGGTGCCCCCGCCCGTCCGGCACTTCTTCATCGAGCGGGAAATAGCCAATATCCGGGCCATCCTCGACACCATTGTGGGCCGGCCCTTCACCCCCCTCCGACTGGATCTGCGCTTTCCACGGCCTGAAACGTCCGCGCCGTATGAGACGTTTGACGACGTGCCCATCGCCTTCGGGGCGCCGCGCAACGCGATCGTCACCCTCGCGGCGGTACTGGAGCAGTCGCTGCCGCAGGCGGACCAGCACACCATGCAGGTGTGCGAACGCGAGTGCAGGCTCCTGCTGGCCCGGCGCACCGACACCGGATTCGCAGCGCGGGTACGGGAACTGCTCATGCAGTGGCCGGACGGCATCCCCGACATGGGCGTTGCCGCAGCCGCGCTGCACGTCTCCACCCGCACTCTGCGCCGGCGTCTGGCAGTGGAGGGCACGTCCTACCGGCGTCTGGTCGACGCAGCGCGGCACACTCGTGCTGTCGAGATGCTGTCCACCCTCGGACTCGGGGTCGACCAGATCGCCGTACGTCTCGGGTACGCCGACGCAGCGGCATTCATCCGCGCTTTCCGCCGGTGGACCGGTGCGACCCCCGGTGCCTACCGAACGCGATCAGTACGCAACCTGTCGAGGGCCCACGAGTGAAGGACGGCCTGCTGCCTCTGCGGGGTGGCGCGTC
This sequence comes from Streptomyces sp. NPDC039424, assembly GCF_055639495.1. Taxonomy (NCBI): domain Bacteria; kingdom Bacillati; phylum Actinomycetota; class Actinomycetes; order Kitasatosporales; family Streptomycetaceae; genus Streptomyces; species Streptomyces sp. NPDC039424. Next base: position 9,224 of record NZ_JBVKAI010000015.1, on the reverse strand, counting down.
ATGCCGGCCATGTACGCCGTGGTGATCGCCACCGCTGCGAGCCTCACTGCACTGCGACGTGATGTCACCTAGGAAACCCGCACTATTGCGGGACGGCGGAGGCGATCAGAAGCTCCGCGAGCACCTGATCGCCACTGCTGCACGCCTCATCGCCGAACACGGGAGCGTGGGCCTGACCGTGCGCGGCATCGCCCGCGAGGCCAAGGTCGCCGACGGCGTGTTGTACAACCACTTCGCGGCCAAGGAAGAACTCCTCGCCGAAGCCCTGCACGCGCACGTCACGACCGTCATGACTGGCGCCGGTGAACCGCCGGTGGCCGGTCGGAGCACCGTCGAGGACAACCTCCGTGACGGTTCAGTCGACGGCGTCGCGCAGCAGATCCCGCAGTTTCAGTGCCGCCGGTAGCGGGGCGACAGGCAGCGCCACATGGACGGTACGGCGCAGGGCCGAGTCGGTGAGGCGGCGCAGGACGAGTTCGTCGGGGACCGCCCGTGCGGCCAGCGAGGGCACCAGCGCCACTCCCAACCCGGCAGCCGCGTAACCGAACTTCGCCGTCCACTCCGCGATCCGGATGATCTTCCTGGGCGTGAAGCCCGCCCGTGCGCAGGCGTCGGCGAGCATCGTGGGACGGTCGCCGTACGCACTGTGAAGCCATGCCTCGTCGTGCAGTTCACGCAGGTCGACCGCCCCTGCTCCGGCCAGGCGGTGCCCGCGTGGGAGAGCCACGAACAGTTCGTCCTCGCACAGCACGGTCGTCGTGACACCGTCGGCCGACGGCAGACCGGACGGGTAGTCGCTGACGACGGCCAGGTCCAGCGCCCCGTCCGCAAGACGCTGCATCAGCGTGTCGGTCCAGCCCTCCACCGCGACGACCTCGACATCCGGCCTGGTGTCCCGGAGCGCCCGGAGGGCGGTGGGCACCAGCGAGATGTTGGCGGTGGCGAACGCGCCTGCGTGCAGCGGTCCGCCGAGCCCCGCGTGCAGCACGGCCAGCTCCCGCTCCGCCCGCGACAACCGGTCGAGCACCTCCATGGCGTGCCGGTGCAGCGTGCGGCCGGCGGGATTGAGCCGTACGCCCCGAGGGAGGCGCTGGAACAGCGGCCCGCCGGCCTGCTGTTCCAGCGCGGCGATCCGCCGGGACACCGCGGACTGTGTGTAGTTGAGTTGGACCGCCGCTTTCGTGAACGACCCGGTATCGGCCACGGCCACCAGCAGCCGCAGCGCGTCGATCTCGAACACGTTCCTCCCTCCGAGATCCGCCTCCCCGTATCACCATCCTCTCATGACACATTCCTTCATCGCATAGATCCCATGCAATCCAGTCGCTGGTGGAATGCCATGTCCGGCCATAACGTCGTTCACGCGGCGGGGCTCTGCAGGGGGATGCGCCCCGCCGCACCCTGGCCCACGAGATCCGAGGGGGAAATGTGTCGCTGCGACAGGAAGTCCAGACGGGGTGGGACCGGTGACCCGGGGGGCCGCGCTCTCCTTGCCGACGATGCTGGCCGATCTGGAGACACTCGTGCTCTGCGAGTCCTTCTCAGCCGACCACGCGGCGGTGGCGCGCAGCGCCGAGGTGGTCGGCGCCCTCGGGACGACGCTTCTGGGAACCGGGCCGGAGACCATCGCGATCGACGGAGTGACCCATCTGCGGTGGACCTTCGGCACCCCGCGGGTCCTCCTGGTGGGACACCACGACACGGTGTGGCCCATGGGTTCGCTCCAGAACCACCCCTGGTCGGTGACCGACGGAATCGCCCGCGGCCCCGGGGTCCTGGACATGAAGGCGGGCCTGGTGCAGATGCTCCACGCGCTGGCCTCCCTGCCCTCCTCGGACGGGGTGTGCGTACTGGTCAGCGGGGACGAGGAGGTCGGCTCCGCGACATCCCGAGAGCTGATCGAGGAAGCCGCGCGGGGGTGCAGGGCCGCTTTCGTACTGGAGGCGGCCGCAGACGAGCGGGGTGCGCTCAAGACCGCCCGCAAGGGCACCTCGCGGTACGAGGTCGTGGTGCGCGGCCGGGCCGCGCACGCGGGTCTGGAACCGCAGAAAGGAGTCAACGCGGCGGTCGAGGCCGCTCATCAGGTGCTGTCCATCGCCGACCTCGGAGCCTCGTTACTCGGAGCCTCGTCGGGTGCCGACGGCGGCGCCCACCCCGTTCTGGGACTCGCGACCGTCACGCCCACCCTGCTGTCCGCCGGCACTGCCCGCAACACGGTGCCCGCGCTGGCCCGGGTGTCGGTGGACGTGCGCGTGCCGACGCCTGCGGCGCAGGACCGGGTCGACGAGCTCATGCGGGGGCTCACCGCCCGGACTCCCGGAGCCCGGCTCGAGGTGCTGGGCGGCAGGCAACGGCCGCCCATGACACCGGAATCGTCCGCCGAACTGTTCGCCCTCGCCTCCCGGCTCGCCACGGAGTCGGGCCAGGAACCGCTGCGGGGGATCGCCGTCGGCGGCGCCTCGGACGGCAACTACACCGCGGCGGTGGGCTGTCCGACGCTGGACGGCCTGGGTGCCGTGGGCGCAGGCGCCCACGCGGACAGCGAGTACGTCGAGGTTGCGCGGATGGTCCCCCGCGCCCGTCTGCTCGCTCGACTCATCGAGCACACGGCCAATTGAACACGCGACCGGCTGAAGCAGCCTTGACGAGGCCGCTCCGATACGAAACCGAGGCCCCTGCATGAGCGTGCCGGGTTCCCCGCCCCCTGAAGTCGCCGGACTGGCTTCCCGTGAAAACTTCGGCCTACTCGAACACACCTTCCTGCCGAGGAAGGAGGCCGACGTGCAGGAGAAGCGCAGCGGACTGTTCATCGCCGCTTTCCTGACCGCCATCGCTTGCCTGGCGACCGGGGGCATCCTGTTGTGGCTCTTCGTGGACCGGGTGCTCACGTCGTACCCCTGCTCATCGCCGTAGTCAGCGGTACCTTGCGTCGGGAGCTTGCCCATGAGCTTTCTGACGGAGCCGTGGTGTCACCCCGGGGACCTTGCTGCCTCCCTACTGGGCAACCGTCGCCGGCGGTCCAACGGGGAGCGAACGCTGTCTAGTCAATAGAGCCCAGCTGAACATTGGAGAGTCCTCCGTTGGTTTCCAAGATTCGTGTCCTTCTGGGCATGCTCGTGCTCCTGGCGCTGGCCATCGGCGCCATCGCCCTGCTCGCGGCCATGAAAGCCGATGCCGTCTGGTTCAGGATCGTTCCTCCCGGCATCCTCTTGTTCGGCGCGTCCGTCGCCCAGTCGCTCGGATGGTTCGACAAGAAGGCCGGTAACTGACCTGGCGGCTCGCAGGTCGGGGTGGATGGTCTCCGAGTGGATGAAGCACGCGGGTGAGGCCGGCGGCTCGCAGGGCACACGGTTCTACTGCAGCGCCCTGCTCTGAGGTTCCCCCGAGATGCGGGGAAGAAGGCCCGCCGCAAGGTGTCGCGGGCGCCGGCCACGTAGCGGGCCGCCGCGCTGGCACTGGAGCAGAAGGCGGTTTTGACCTCCGGCTCGTTCGACACGAAGTTCGCCGACATCGAGGCGGTGGCCGCCCACCACGGCAACAGCCACGAGGTGCTGGTCGCCCGCTTCCACAAGCCGGACCGGGCGCCGATGTTCGACCTGGTGGGCACGCTGGAGTTCGAGGCGGTCAGCGAGGACCGGCGGGTGCCGGACGCGCCGGCGCCCGCGCGGGCCCGCCAGAGCGCGACCCGGAGTACATCTCGGAGCTGTACGAGGGGCAGCCGGGAGCGACTGCCCCTGCGTATCCGCGTGCATCGTGTCCGGCTTCATCTCGGAGGCGTTCTTCAGCAGCTCGTCGATGATGTACACGGCCTCCCACACGCCACAGTCCGCAGGTGCTCAGCCAGGTAGGTGAACACCAACGTCTCGAAGCGCCGCCGGTCCAGCATGCCAGGCCTCTTGCGGTCCCGTACGGCCCGCTGCCAGCTGATTTTCTCGAATTCCACAGGGGTTCAGGCACCATCGGGCGTTCCCGCCCTCGGCGCCCTCTCTCCTGCGCTCTCTTCGTTCAGGCGGCCGACCGCCCACGGCAAGAGTTCCTTCGCCAGAGCAAGGCTGAACGGCCTGGCCAATGAGCGGAGTTCGGCGCAGGCCGTGGGACCGAGCGTGAGGTACGGGAGGGCGGCCAGCCTGTCGGTGGTGTGCTCGATCTCCGCCCTGCGCCGCACCCCTTCCTCGGTCAGCGCCAGGTCCGGTCCGTCGTCGAGCCATCCACGCTCACGCAGGCTCTGCACGGCCTCACCCCACTGCTGCGGCGTCCATGCCCTCGAGTCGCGCAGGACCCCTGCATCGACGTCGCCTGCGGCGGCATGCGTGACGAGAGCTTCGATCCCGCTCAGTCCGGCGGTCAGCAGTGCCCCCACATGGCCGTCGCCACGGAACTCCCTCAGCAGAGTCTGCGCGTGCCAGAGCACGAGGTGGGGCTCGCTCGGCCACGACAGTGCGGCGTGCGCGGCGAAAAGTGGGCGGCCTTGCGGGTGGTGCACAGTCACTTCCGCTGCAGTACGGGCCAGTTCGGCCGCGCGGGCCATCGCCGGTGAGAAGACCTCCGCGCCGAGGATGCGGCGGAGCGTGGCACCGATCCCCGCGAGCCGGGCAGCGGTGAACTGCTGCGGCGTAGCGGCCTCCCATGCCGCGGGTATGGCCCGGCGCACCAGTTGTGGACTGAAGTTGTAGAACGTGGCGATGACCACCTCCGCCGAAGCCGCGCCGAGCGCGGCCGAACGGGACGCGAAGTACCCCGTCCTGGCGTCCACGCCCAACTCGCCGTACCGGCCTGCCGCTTCGGGCGAGAAGTAGACGGCCCCGTGGTAGGGCTCGAGGGTTCTCCAGGTCTCGCGCGCGTAGGCGAGGCTGTCGCGGGTCAGGTTCTGTGCCTGCGCCTGCGCCATGAGCGGCTCTCCGTCCTGTTGCGGATGAAACGTTGGTGTTCATCGAGCACATGAAGGCGGCGGGACACCCCGCGAAACGTACCGCCTGGTCGGTAACCTATCGGAGTGCGGCTCCGGCGACTACTGCCCTGCTGCCAGTTCTCCGCCGCCGGTCCACGAAGACCAGGACGACGTAAATCCGTCCTAGAAAGCGGAGTTGGCGAACCAGTGACTCAGCAGGTCGTCGTCTCCGTCACGTGCGAAGCTCGCCGCGTCGTGGTGCAGTCGGCCGTAGACGAGCAGCAACAGATCGGCGGCGGTTCCATGAACGGTCGAGTCGGCGGTTTCGGCAGCACCCGGGTTCGTGTCGAGCCCGAAGCCGTCGGGCCGCAGGCGGACAAGCCAGTTTTCCTCACCGTCGGTCGCGCGGAAGCGGATGGCCTTGTCGGGACCGCGCAGGTTCGCGACGTGGGGCGCGAAGGAGGTGGCGAAGGGCAGATTGACGAGGAACTCGTCGACCCCGTCCACGGCCGACGGGCGGTCGATCGTGGGCCGGCGGCCCAGGGCCAGTTCGGCGTCGACCCGGTGCAACAGGGTCTCGAAGAGCATCCGGCGTGCCCAGAAGCGGGCGTGCTGATCGACGCCCCATGCCCACATGGGCAGGTCCGGGTCGGTGGCCGCGAAGGCTTGCGCTGCCACGGTCGCACTGTCGGTCAGCCAGTGCGGGTACTCTTCCCGCCGCTCCGGGAGCCGCAGCTCCACCTCGCGCGTGCGCGGGGGCTCCTGGATGCGCGCGTGCAGAAGACTCGAGAACCAACGCTGGACGCCACCGGTGTGCTTGACCAGGTCTGCCAGGCTCCAACCGGGACAGCTCGGCACGGCGGTCGTCAGGTCGGCATCCTGGAGGGCTGCGACGAGTCGGGCGGTCTCCACCGCGATCGCGGCGCGGTGGTCGACCGGCGCGGGTCCGTGTGCGAGGCGGTCCAACGAGTTCATCGTGGGAGTCTCTCTCTGGGTGACGGCTTGGGGTGACCCCGGGTCGGCCGCCGGCAGGCGGCAGAACCTGTCGCGCTGCAGGCGCTCAGCGGCGGGTGCCGGCACCTGTGGCTTCACGACCCCCTCGATGGTCGCACCCGCATGCGCGCCCCACCCACACGGGGATCCCTCGCCGTCCGTCTGGCGCACTTCGCTCGCGCCGCGTACTTCACGGGCACGAGCGGCATCGCGGTGCAGGGGCCGGCCGGCATGACGGGCGGGAGGCTGAACGTCGGAACGGTCAGGGGCGACGGCGACGCCTCCGGCCAGACGCTTGACCCACCGGGCGACGCAGCTGGACGGACGGGGCCGGCACGTCGCCGACGGCCAGCAGGGCGCGGGCGGTGTCGGTCGCCGCGCGGGTCCGGCGCTCTGGTGCGGGCAGCACGGCCCACCAGGCCGGCGGCGTACGCCAGGACGCGGTCGACGTCGCCGAGCTCTCGGTGGATCCCGACCCTCGACGCCCGGAGTACGTCTCTTTTCAGCCACGCCTCTCTAACGTCCCTGCACGGAAAGGCACTTCCATACAGGAGCATGCACCTGACATGTTGCATCCACCACTCGTTTCGTACGGCCCGGCCGGTGCCCTCAGCACGGCCGGGCCGTCTCCGGAGGACGCATTGATACCCCACATATCGAGCCGACCCAGACGCACGCTGGTGCTGGCGGCCACGCTCGGCGCCACCCTCGCGTTCGGCGCCCCGGGAGCCCTCGCGGGCACGCTCCCCGTCGCCCCCTCCACCGCGCCGGCCGCCAAGGCCCACGCTCCTGCCGCCGTGCCGGCATCCCGGAGTGCGGCCTGGGTGGCCGGGACGCGTGCCTACCTCGTGATCACCGCCCCCGGTGACAGTTCGGCGGTCCGCTCGGCGATCACGGCCAACGGCGGCACCGTCTTCTCGAACTTCGACGCCATCGGCGTGATCGTCGCCCACTCGGCGTCCAGCGGATTCGCCGCCACCATGCGCGGTGTCGCCGGCGTGCAGCAGGTCGGCGCCACGCGTACCTCGGACGTCCCGGCCGACGCCTACAACCCGGCACTCCCGGCCAATCCGGCCCAGGCCTCGACCCCGGCCGGAGAACCGGTCCGGGCCGACATGAGCCAGATCAAGGCCGACCAGGCATGGGCCGTGAACCCGGGCTCCGCCTCCGTCACGGTCGGCATCCTGGACACCGGTGTGGACGACCAGCACCAGGACCTGGCGCCCAACTTCGACGCGGCCGACTCGGTCTCCTGCGCCTACGGCAAGCCCGACACCCGTGCCGGAGCCTGGCGGGACGTCGACACGCACGGCACCCACGTAGCGGGCACCATCGCCGCGGCCAAGAACGGCAAGGGCGTCGTCGGCGTGGCACCCGGGGTGAAGATCGCCGCGGTCCGGGTCGCCGAGCCGGGCAACTCCTTCTTCTTCGCCGAGAACACCATCTGCGGCTTCGTCTGGGCCGGTGACCACGGCTTCAAGGTCACCAATAACAGCTATTACACGGACCCGTGGCAGTTCAACTGCCCGGACAACATCGACCAGTCCGCCATCATCGAGGGCGTCAAGCGCGCCCAGGAGTACGCCGAGGGCAAGGGCTCCCTCCAGATCGCCGCCGCGGGCAACGAGAACTACGACCTCGCCCACAAGACCACCGACTCCGCGAGCCCGAACGACTCGACGCCGGTCACCCGCACCATCACCAACGCCTGCCTCGACATCCCGACCGAGCTGCCGGGCGTGGTCACGGTCGCGGCCAACGGCACTGGCGTCACGAAGGCCTCGTTCTCGAACTACGGTCAGGGCGTCATCGACGTCGCGGCGCCGGGCAGCAACGTGTACTCCACCGTCCCCGGCGGCGGCTACGGCAGCAAGAGCGGTACCTCGATGGCCACCCCGCACGTGGTCGGCGTGGCGGCGCTCATCGCCAGCGCCAACCCGGGCATCACCCCGGCGCAGCTCCGCGCCAAGCTGGCCGAGCAGGCCAACGACATCGCCTGCCCCTCGGACAGCCGCTGCACGGGCACGACGGCCAACAACTCGTTCTTCGGCGAGGGACAGGTCGACGCTCTCAAGGCCGTCGGGACCACCCCGCCGCCCGGCAAGTACTTCGAGAACCTGTCGGACTTCGCCATCAACGACAACGCGACCGTGGAGAGCCCGATCGCCGTCACCGGCGTGACCGGCAACGCCCCGGCCACCCTCAAGGTGGGTGTGGACATCAAGCACACCTACATCGGTGACCTGAAGGTCGACCTGGTGGCGCCGGACGGCACCGTCTACACGCTGCACAACCACGCCGGCGGCAGCGCCGACAACATCGCCCAGACCTACACCGTGAACGCCTCCTCGGAGGTCGCGAACGGCACCTGGAAGCTGCGCGTCAACGACAACGCCGCCTCCGACACAGGCAAGATCGACGCCTGGAACCTGACCTTCTAGCGCAGGGCCCGGCAACGCCCACGTACAGCCCGCACTGCGCCGGCGACAGCTCCCCCGGCCCACGGCCGCGGACCAGGCGGGCTGCGGTCTGTCGGCCAGTGCTGCGAAGTGCTGTGGCGTTCAGTAAAGCCTCGGACGGCCTGGGCAGGTGTGCCGCTCACCGTGCGCCTCCCTGAGGAGCTGCAGGACCGTGTCCGCGCTGCCCGTACGGGCAGGGGGCTGCGGCTACGCGCGCCGCGGCCCCGGGGAGCCTTGCGCACCGACTCTGCACAGCGGCCATCAGTCCAGGCCCTGACCCTGCTCCATCGCCTCCGACAACGGCTTGTCCTCCCTCCTGGACTCGATGATCTCCGTTCAGCGAGGTGGACCTTTGTGGTCAGTGCGCCGCGGGATGGCCGATGGCGTGGTCGGCCGGTTCGCCGGCCGGAGCCCCTTTTTGCGGGCCCCGGCCGCGTGCTGGTGAGCCCGCACGATCGTGGAGTCCACCGACACGGCCCAGGCCAGGCATCATCAGCGTCGGCCTGGGCCATCAGCGCGGTGAACACCCGCTCCCAGGTGCCGTCGACTGCCCACATGCGCAGCCGGTTGTAGACGCCCCTCCAGTTGCCGTACTTCTCCGGCAGGTGGACCCACTGGGTTCCGGTCTGGAACTTGAAGGCGATCGCGTCGATCACCTCGCGGTGGTCACGCCAGCGGCCACCCCGTCTCGGTGTTCGGTCCGGGAGTAACGGCTCGATCCGCGCCCACTGCGCGTCGGTCAACGCACAACCAGACCAATGACCGACTGATCCAAACGAAACTGCCTAGTAGTGCTTCGTTAGGTTGTGGGCTGTCTGCGGCTGCTCCGAGGGCGGGGCAGGGGGCGTCCGCAGGTGGTGCAGGTACCGGTCCAGCACCTCAGC